>DASREE010000014.1:0-218209 GCA_035652235.1 Gaiellaceae bacterium
AGCGAGGCGCTCGTCCTCGTCGAGCGCGACCCGCAGGCGCGGATCGCGACGGTGCTCCTCAACCGGCCGGGCCGCCTGAACGCGCTCTCCGAGCGGCTGATGGGGGAGCTCGTCGGCGCGCTGCGCGAGCTCGACGACGACCTGGAGGTGCGCTGCATCGTCGTCGGAGGTTGCGAGCGGGCGTTCGCCGCCGGCGCGGATGTCGGCGAGATGGTGGAAGCGTCGGCGATGGACATGTACGCGGCGCGGCGGGCGGAGCGGTGGGACGCGATCCGCAGCGTGCGCACGCCGCTTGTCGCGGCGGTGTCCGGCTACTGCCTCGGCGGCGGCTGTGAGCTGGCGATGAGCTGCGACCTGATCGTCGCCTCCGAGTCCGCGGTCTTCGGCCAGCCCGAGACCGGGCTCGGGATCATCCCCGGCGCCGGCGGCACGCAGCGGCTGACGCGCGCGGTCGGCAAGTCGCTCGCGATGGACGTCGTCCTTTCCGGCCGTCGGCTGTCGGCGCGCGAGGCGCTCGCGGCGGGCCTCGTGGCGCGGGTCGTCGCCCGGGAGGCGTGGCTGGAGGAGGCGCGGCGGGTCGCGCGCGAGATCGCCGCCAAGGCGCCGGTGGCGACGCGGCTCGCCAAGGAGGCGGTGAACCGCGCCTTCGAGGCGCCGCTCGCCCTCGGCCTCGACTATGAGCGCAGGCTGCTCTACCTCGCCTTCGCCTCGGAGGACGCCCGCGAGGGCCTGGCCGCCTTCGTCGAGAAGCGGCCGCCCGACTTCGCCGGTCGCTGACCGCGTCGGCGGCAGATTCGGCAGCCGGGGGCCGGGTACGTGAGAATCAGGTCATGCGCTTGCCCGGGCAGGGAGACGACACGTCCGACCGGGACGCGTCGATGGTGCGCCGCGTCCTCGTCGCCACCGATCGCTCGGAGACGGCGGAGGTGGCGGTTCGCTTCGCCGCGCAGATGGCGACGCGCTTCGGCGCCGACCTCGTCCTGCTGCAGGTGGTCGTTCCGCCGGCGACGACGAGTGTCGCCATGACCGAGGACCTCGTCCGCCACGCACGCGAGCTCGTGGGCGAGCGCGGCTACGGAACCGTCGTCGTCGGCGAGGATCCGGCGAAGGCGATCATCGAGGCGGCCGAGACGGAGGATGTGGACGTGGTCGTCGTCGGCAACGTCGGCATGAGCGGACGCAAGGAGTTCCTGCTCGGCAACGTGCCGAACCGCGTCTCGCACGGGACCCGCCGCACGGTCGTCATCGTGAACACGATGCAGCGGGTCGAGGAGCAGGCCGGCAGGCGCCGCAGGTTCCTTCGGTGAGCGCCGCCGCCGGCGAGGAGCGGCTGCTCGGGCGGGCCGCCGAGATCGGCCGCGTCATGGCCAAGTACGGTCTCCGCGAGCGGGGCGCCTCCGACGTCCCGCTGCGCGAGCGGGCGCACAACCTGCGCGCCGCCCTCGAGGAGCTCGGCCCCACGTTCGCGAAGCTCGGCCAGATCCTGTCCACGCGGCCGGACCTGCTGCCACCCGAGTTCATCGACGAGCTGGCGACGCTGCAGGACAAGGTGACGCCGATGAGCGAGGCCGACGTCGTGTCGGTCATGGAGGAGGAGCTCGGCGTGCCGTGGGAGGACGTGTTCGAGTCGATCGACTCGGTGCCGCTCGCCGCCGGGACGATCGGCCAGGTGCACGCGGCGACGCTCGAGAGCGGCCAGCGTGTGGTCGTGAAGGTGCAGCGGCGCGGCGCGCGCGACGCGATCATGCGCGACCTCGGCTTGCTCGAGCTGTTCGCGCACAAGGCGGAGGCACGGCCGGGGCTGCGCAAGCTGGTGGACATCCCCGCCGTGATCAGGCACCTGTCCGACTCGCTCAAGCGGGAGCTCGACTTCCGCCAGGAGGCGGCGAACATCGTGCGATTGACGGAGGTGCTGCGGCCGTACTCCCGGCTCGACGTGCCGGACGTGCTGCCGCAGATCTCGACCTCGCGGCTGCTCGTCCTCGACTACGTCGACGGGGTCAACGTGCGCGAGGCGCCGCCGGTCAGGGAGCGGCGGGAGGCGGCGCGGCAGCTGATCGAGTCGTACTACCGCCAGATTCTCACCGACGGCTTCTTCCACGCCGACCCCCACCCGGGCAACCTGCTCTGGTCGGACGGCAAGGTGTACTTCCTCGACTGCGGCATGGTCGGCGAGATCGACCCGCGCGTCCGCCAGCAGATGCTGCTGCTCGTGACCGCGTTCTGGCAGGGGGACGATGCGTTCGTGGCCGAGGTCGTGCTCTCGCTCTCCGGCGAGGACCGCTGGCCCGACCTGGACATGCCCGCCTTCGAGGCCGAGATCTCGCACCTCTTCCGCGGCGTGCGCGGCCACTCGCTGCGCGAGCTGGAGCTCGGCCCGCTCATGCAGACGATCACGCAGATCGCGGCACGGCACGACGTGCGCCTGCCGGCGTCGCTCGCGCTGACGGGGAAGGCGCTTGCGCAGATGCAGCTCGCGGCGACGACGCTCGACCCGGATCTCGACCCGCTGTCGGTCGTCGGCACCTTCGTGTTGAAGATGGTGGCCGAGCGCGTCCGGCACTCGGCCGATCCGAAGCGCGTGTTCTACGAGGGACAGAAGGCGAGCGTCCGCCTGTCCCGCTTCGTCGCGTCCGTCGAGCGGATGACGGGCGCCCGGCCGGGGCGCCGCCTCGAGATCGACCTGCCGGCGATCTCGTCTCTGGAGACGACGATCCGGCGCTCGGTGCGGCGGCTCGTGCTCGCCGCCGGCGCCTCGGCTGCGATCGTCGCCACCGGCTTCGCCGCGTCGACCACCTCGGCGCCGGAGTGGCTCGGGACGACGCTCGGGGTGGCGGCCGCGGCGCTCAGCGGGCTCCTGCTCGCGGACTTCCTCTGGCCGCGCGGCCGCCGCTGAGACGCCGCCGGCCTACCGGCTGCGCTTGAGCGCGCGCAGCACGCGGCGCTCGACGGCGAAGGCGAGGATCGTCATCACGATCCCGAGCAGCCCGCGCTCGAAGCGCGTGCGGAAGCCGCTCACGCCGCGAGCTCCTCGGGCACGAGCGAGACCTCGAGCTCCCGTCCCCGGCGGACGACCGTCGCCGTCACCGTCTCGCCGATCCGGTCGGCCGTCATCAGCCGCTGCAGGTCGTCGACGCCCTCGACGATCTCGCCGTCGACCGCGAGGATCAGGTCCTCCGGACGTAGGCCTGCCCGGGCGGCGGGGCTTCCATCGACGACCTCGACCACCTCGAGCGCACGCCGGTGCCCGAGCACGGCGGCGAGGCGCGGCGGCAGCGGCCTGGCGCCTCCAGCGATGCCGAGGTAGGCGCGGCGGACACGGCCCTCGCTCATCAGCGCGGCGACGATCGCGCGCGTGCTGGCGTTGATCGGCACGGCGAGACCGAGGCCGACGCCGGCGACCGCCGTGTTGATGCCGACGACGCGTCCGCTGCCGTCGGCGAGCGCGCCGCCCGAGTTGCCCGGGTTGAGCGCCGCGTCCGTCTGGATGACGTTGTCCACCACGCGCCCGCCGCGGGTGGGGAGCGACCGGCCGAGCGCGGACACCACGCCCGCGGTCACGGAGCCGGCGAATCCGTGCGGATTGCCGATCGCCACCACGAGCTGCCCGACGCGCAAACGCCCGGCGTCGCCGAGCTCGGCCGGCGCCAGCCCGTCCTCCCCGGCGCGCAGGATGGCGAGGTCGGAGGGCGCGTCCGCACCCACCACGTCGACCGGGAGCTCGCGTCCGTCGACGAACGAGGCGACGCCCGAGTCGCAACCCTCGACGACGTGCGCGGAGGTGAGCAGGAAGCCGTCGGGCGTGACGACGACGCCGCTTCCGCCTCCGTCGAGCCGGCGTCCGCGCAGGCGGCGCGAGACGCGCAGGTTGGCGACCGACGGGGCCAGCCGCTCGGCCACCTGCGTGACGACGCGCGAGTACGCGTCGAGCGGGCTCTCGTCTGGCCCGGGCAGGTCGTTCGAGATCAGCGTCAGGCGAGCCATGGGCGGCCCACGCTAGCACTCGTGCGCCGGGTGGGAGAGAGTCCGAGGAGCCGCGCGGGAGGAGGCGCCGAGGCCGGCTTGACGCGAACGGGCGGGCGGCGCGTTGGACCGTCCTGGCGAACGACCGTCACGCTTCCGGCACGCTCCCGTCACCCCTGTGCGCGCCGTTGCCCGTTACGATGAAGCCGGGTGGTGGGCTGGGGTGCCCCGGCCGCGGCGGCAGCGAGTAGGCTGAGCCGGATGGCCGAGGTGGAGGTCACCCGGGACGGCGCCGTCCTGACGCTGACGCTGAACCGACCCGAGGTGCTGAACGCGTTCGACGCGGCCATGCACGACGCCTTCGCGGCCGGGATCGGCGAGGCGCGCGACCCGTCCGTGCGCGCCGTCGTCGTCACGGGCGCCGGGCGCGGCTTCTGCGTCGGGCAGGACCTCGGCGAGCTGAGGGACCGCGTCGGGGACACCGCAGCCATGCTCCGCTCCCGCTACCACCCGACCGTGCTCGCGCTGCGCGCGCTCGAGAAGCCGGTGCTGGCGGCGGTGAACGGACCGGCGGCGGGGGCCGGCTTGTCCCTCGCGTGCGCGTGCGACCTGCGCCTCGCGGCCGAGTCGGCCTCGTTCGTGCCCGCCTTCATCGGCGTCGGCCTCGTCCCCGACGCCGGCGGCTCCTACTTCGTCTCGCGCCTCCTCGGGCAGGCGCGTGCGTTCGAGTGGATGACGTCCAACCGCAAGCTCACCGCCGCCGAGGCGAAGGAGTGGGGTCTCGTCTCCGGCGTCGTCCCCGACGGCGAGCTCGCGGCCGCAGCGGCCGACCTCGCCCGCACGTACGCGCAGGCGCCGACCCGCGCGATCGGCATGACGAAGCGTCTGCTCGACCGGGCGGCGAGCGGTACGCTCGAGGAGCAGCTCGAGCTCGAGGCGCAGCTGCAGTCGGTCGCCACGGCCTCCGACGACTACCGCGAGGGTGTCGCCGCCTTCCTGGAGAAGCGGCCGCCGCGCTTCACCGGACGGTGACGGAAGCCGGCCGCAGGACGACGCTTGGCCGGCGGCGCGACGGGTGGTCGTGAGACGGGCTTCGCCTCCCGGCCCGGTCACGGCGGTCGACTACCACACGGCGGGCGAGCCGTTCCGTATCGTCACCGGCGGCGTGCCGGCGCTCGAAGGCAGGACGATCCTCGACCGCCGCCGCTTCGCCGCCGACCGGCTCGACGATTTGCGTCGGCTGCTCGTGTTCGAGCCGCGCGGCCACGCCGACATGTACGGCTGCTTCGTGACCGAGCCCGACGATGGCGGCGCCGACCTCGGCGTCGTCTTCTTCCACAACGCCGGCTACTCGACCGCCTGCGGGCACGGCACGATCGCGCTCGTCACCTGGGCGATCGAGAGCGGCCGTATCCGGGCGGAGGAGCCCGAGACGCGCGTCGTCGTCGACGTCCCCTCCGGCCGGCTGGAGACGCACGCACGCGTCTCCGGCGGCCGCGTCCGCTCGGTCCGTTTCCGCAACGTCCCCGCCTTCGTGCACTCGCCGGGCGTCGCCTTCGGCGGTGCCTTCTACGCGAGCGTGCCCGAGCAGGTCGAGCCGCGGCAGCTCCCGCGGCTGATCGAGCGCGGGCGCCGGATCAAGGCGGAGCTCGAGGCGCAGCGCGAGGTCGTGCACCCGCTCGAGCCGGAGCTCCGGGGCATCTACGGCGTCATCTTCTGGCAGCACGAGGCCGACGGTCCGCCGCTCGTGCAGCGCAACGTGACGGTGTTCGCCGACGGGGAGGTCGACCGCTCGCCGTGCGGAAGCGGCACCTCGGCCCGGCTCGCCCTGCTCGTGGCCGAAGGAAGGCTCGGGGTCGGCGACGAGCTCGTGCACCGCAGCGTCCTCGGCAGCGAGTTCCGCGCCCGCGTCGTCGCCGAGACGGAGGTGGCGGGGCGGCCGGCTGTGGTCACCGAGGTCGAGGGGAGCGCCCACCTGACCGGCCGGCACGAGTTCGTGCTCGATCCGGACGACGAGCTCGGGACCGGCTTCCTGCTGCGGTAGCTGCGGTTACGCGGCCGCCATGCGCGCGGCCACCCGGCCGACGACCGTGCGCTCGAACGAGGCGCCGAACGGCAGCCCGATGCCCGCGAAGAAAACGACGACGTCGACCTTGCCCCGGTTCAGCGCGACGAAGTCGAGATAGACGTGAACGGTCGTCTTCGGAGACGTCCTGAAGTCGGCGGCCACGCGGTACGCGTGCGTTCGCTCCGCCAGGTTCGGGAAGCTCATGGCGGCGGCGGAGACGACTCTCACCCTCTCCGGCTGGCCCGTGCCCTTGCGGAAGATCTCGCCCAGGCAACGGGGAAGCAGGGGCCGCACCACGCGTGCGTAGGCCGTCCGGCCCTGCGCCGGTGTCTGGAAGATGCTCGTCGAGGAGGAGACGAACGACGTGCTCGGGAGCGTGAACTCGGGCGAGTCGGCGCTGCCGTTCTCCGTCAGGTCGGACTGGTCGGGGTGGTAGTAGGAGCAGCGGGGCGGGCTCGAGGCGCTCGCGCTCGAGGGCCTGACCCGCCACGAGGCCGCCGGCAGGTCGGCGAGCCGGACGTTGATCGCGCGTGCCTTGGCCTGCACGGCGGGGACGATCTGCTTGTGCGGGTCACCCGGAGCGGCGCTGGCGGCGGCGGCGTGCGCGAGCACGACGAGGCAGGCGGAGAGCAGCCTCACGGCTCGCATCCGAGCAGGCGCGCGATCTCGCCCTCGTCGGGGAAACGGCCGACCTGTTGCTTCGAGAAGACGAGTCTTCCGTCTGCGAAGACGTCGAACTGCGAGCGCTGCCCGGGCTGTGCCGAGGCATCGATCCCTTTCGAGCGAAGCTCGGCCGCGACACGCGCGGCCCTCTCGTCGTAGCCGCTTCAGACCGGGCAATAGCGGACCTCGACGGGCATCCAGCGAAGACTACCCCTCGCTCGAGTCACCGGATGCGGCTCGACGCGCTGCCGCAGACGACCGCGGCGGCGTCTCGCTCTTCCGCTCGCCCGGCTCCCGCGAGATCAAGCCGTATTCCCCGAGGCCGGTCGTGGGCACGCGCTTGGCCGAGCTCGCCCTGTAGCGGGAGGCTGGGCGCTGCGGCCTCGAGCGTCGACCGTGGCGGCGTACGCCTCATCTGTCAAGCCAAGTAACAGTCTGTTACTTGGCGGTCGCGCGTTCGGGGCCGGGGCCGGGCGGCGCCGTGGCGCTGCGCCGCTGGCGAACAGGGGAGCGGGCCGCCGGGGCGGCCCGCTCGTTCCACGGGGAGGTGGAGGTGGTGCCGTGGCTATGTGCTGGGTGCAGGCCTACCCTTGTGAGCGAGCCTGCCGAGCAGCTTGAACGCCGGCTGCGGGCTTCGCAGGGCGCCGCCAATCGCCAGGATGCCGAAGCCGATCCCGGAGAGCAACAGGGCGACGCCGACGACGATCCCGAACAGCGAGATCTGGGCGGCCATGTAGGCGGTGTTCAGCGCGGTCGTCAGGGCCGTGTAGGTGACCCAGATGTCGCGGCGGCCGTTGCTGACGGGTTGCTTCGTCTTCGCGTCCACCAGCGCATAGGCCGGGTCGTTCGTGCCGCCGAGGCCGTCGGTGAACTTGAGCGGCGTGTTCGGCTTGGCGACGTAGCGTCCCATCTGCGAGTAGGTCAGCCCGCTCGTGGCGCCGAACGTGTGGATTCGCATGTACCGGGCGAAGCAGCGGGCGCGGTCGCCGTCGCTGACGAGCTTGCCTGCGACCGAGCAGCTCGGCGTTTCGATCGGCGACGGCGTGATGTTGACGCCGGCCGCGTGCAGCTTGGCGATGAGCGCCGTCTGCGCCTTCTTCGCCGCTGCGACCTCGCCGGCGATCGCCTGTGGCGTCATGTCGCCGCTGCCGGTGATCTGCTCCTGCTTGAGGCTGGAGTTGACCGTGCTCTGCCCGTCCACGCCCATGACGAGCGCGGCGATGCCGAACGCGATGAGGACGGCTGCTGCGACGATCCCGCCGATCTCGAATACCTTGCGCATTTCGCTCACCTCCTGGAGGAGCGCTGTTCGCCGCTCCTCCCTCGCGACGTGTTTCGCGCAGTCTCGACCGGATCGGGAAAACCCAGCATCGGTGGAAGAAACCACAGCGCTTGCGGCTTTCCCGTAGGGATGTGTGCGGGGGTTCTCGGAACCGCGCCGGGGGTCGGCCGGCGCCGGGCCGTGCGGCCGCCGAGCAGGTCAGATCGTCTTGAGCTGCTCGAACGGCTGGCGGCAGGCGTTGCAGTAGCGGATCGACCGGCAGGGCGTCGGCCCGAAGAGGTTGTCGAGACGGGTGTCCGCCGAGCCGCAGTAGGGGCAGGGGAAGCCGCGCCGGAGCTGCGGGAGCAAGCGGGCGTGCTGCGAGCGCGGGGCGGGCGGGCCGAAGCCGGCGGCGCGCAGCTTCTCCCGACCCTGTGGGGTGATCCGGTCGGTCGACCAGGAGTCGTCGGCGACGACGCGGATGTCCGGCTCCGCGCCGAGCTCGGCGATCTTCGCCGCCAGCCGGTCGCGCATCAGCTCGAGCGCCGGGCAGCCGAGGAAGGTCGGCGTGAGCTCGACGGTGACGCGCCCCGCCGCCACCTGCACGGAGCGGACGACGCCCAGGTCGACGAGCGACACGACCGGGATCTCGGGATCCTCGACCTCGGCGAGCGCCTCCCAGACGCAAGCCTCGCTCACCATCGCGCGCCCGCCAGCGACCGCCGCACGAGGGTCATCTCCTCCCACAGCGCCGGCCAGTCGCCGGCATGCGCGCCGCGGCCGACCGCCGCTCCGTTCGGAAGGTCGACGCCGAGCCGCCCGCGGACGCGCTCCACCCACGCGGGGCGCAGGTCGTCGTCGAGCACGCCGAGCGCTGACGGCCACAGCGCCCGGGTCGCCTCGATCAGCCGCTGCCGGCCTTCCGGGCTCGCGAGCAGCCGGTCGACCCACATCTCGGCGTGCAGCCGGTGGTAGGTCTCCTCGCGGTCGATCTTCGCGGCCAGGCCGGCGACGGCCGCGTCCGGCGAGGAGGCGAGCGCCGCGATCCGCGTCTCGTCGGCCGTCTCGTACAGGTACTGGCGCGCGATCGTCTGCCCCCAGTCGGGGACGAGGCGGAGCTGGACGAGCGGGGAGCAGCGGTACTCGAGCGGGGGGCGGTCGAAGGCGAGCTCGTCGGCGCTCGACCCGAGCGCGGTCGCGGCGAGCTCGTACAGCGCCCGCGCGTGGCCGATCTCGTTCTGCGCGATCGACGAGAAGGCGACGTCCTCCTCGAGCGAGGGCGCGATGCCCGTCCACTCCGAGTTGCGCCAGCCGAGCACGAGCTCGTCGTCGGCGAGCGCGAGCAGGAGCTCAGCGACGGGCGCTTCCGGCACGCTCCCTCGCCTCGGCGAGCTTCGCCTTGAGCGAGTAGCCGTCGACGCGGTGGTAGGTGCGGCCGAGCTCGTCCGGGAAGTCGTCCACCGTCCGGATCGCGTCGCGCGGCACCACCCACAGGCGCGCCGACTCGCCGCGGCGCCCGTACTGCTCGTGCGCGTACGCGTCGGCGAAGGCGCCGTCCGGCGCGGCGAGCGAGCCCGCGTGCTCGAAGGGCTGGCCGCGCCGCTCCTGGCGGAACACCTCCCAGATTCGCGTCATGCGGCCTCGGCCAGGACGACGCTTCGCACCCACGCCGTCTGCTCGCGCGTCACCCGCCTGAGCTCGAGCCGCTCGACCGTCTTCGGCCCGTGGCCGCTCGCCACCTGCCGCAGCTCCTCCCAGTCGGGCTCCGTGTACTCCCACACGCCGTCGTCGCGGCGGCGCAGCTTCGGGTCGGGGACGGTCAGGCCGAGCTCGCGGATCTGCGGCACGTAGCCGTCGAGGAACTGCTGCCGCGCCTGCTCGTTCCCCTGCGTCTTGATCCGCCAGCGCACGACCGGGTCGTCCTCGGGCGGGATCGGGGTGCCGTGGAACGCCATCAGCGGCCCCCACCAGCGGTCGAGCGCCTCCTGCACGAGCTCGCGCTGCTCGTCGCTTCCGAGCATCATCGTCAGGACGACGTCGCGCCCGTGGAGGATGTGGAACGACTCCTCCCAGCAGATCTTCTTCATGATCCGCGCGTACGGGGCGTACGAGCACTTGAGCAACGCTTTCTGCGAGACGATCGCCGCCGCGTCGACGAGCCACGCGATCACCCCCACGTCGCCCCAGGTGCGAGTCGGGTAGTGGAAGACGTTGTGGAACTTGCTCCTGCCCGCGACGAGGTCGGCGAGGCACTGCTCGCGTGGCTTGCCGAGGTCCTCGACGACGCGGTAGATGAGCTGCGCGTGCCCGACCTCGTCCTGCACCTTGGCGGTCAGCGCGAGCTTGCGCTGCAGCGTCGGCGCGCGCAGGATCCACTCGCGCTCGGGCAGCACGCCCATCAGCTCGGAGTTCGCGTGCATCTCGACGAACTTGACCAGCCGCTGCCGGTACTCGTCCGGCATCCAGTCGCCGGCCTCGACCTGGCCGCCCGACTGCACGTACTCGAGGAAGGCCCGCTCTCGCGACACTCGCGCTCCCAACCGAACGATCGTTCGCCGATTGTACCCGGGGAGGTGCTCCTACACTCACAGGGTGCCGGTCGTCGACGCGAGCTGCGGCTTCTCCACCTCCGAGCAGACGCGCTTGTACGGCGGCTGTGCGACGCCGCCACCCGCCGCGCCGGCACGCGTGGAGACCGCGCGGCTCGCACGGGCACGGCAGGTGCTCGGCGAGACGCGGGCCCTGGCCGAGGCAGCCGGCGGCCCCCGGGCGGAGGCGTGGGCGCGGGTCGAGGCGGACGTTCGCGACGCCGCTCGGGTGAAGGAGCAGCCCCGCTGATGTCGACGCGGCGCAGCGAACTCGCCCGTCAGGCCGCCCGGCTCTTCGCCGAGAAGGGCTACCACGGCACGTCCGTCGGCGACCTGGCCGCCGCGATGGGCGTGCACAAGGGCTCGCTGTACTCGCACATGGAGTCGAAGCAGGAGCTCCTCTTCTCGACGCTCGCGAGCGGCGCCGAGGTCTTCCACGGCGCCCTCGACGCGATCCCCGACGAGCTGGCGGCAGTCGAGAAGATCCGGCTCGCCCTGCGCGCCCACCTGCGCATCGTGGCTGAGCAGCTGGACGTGGCCACCGTCTGGACGCAGGAGTGGCGCTACCTCGAGGGCGAGCGGCTCGGGGAGTTCGTCGCGGCGCGCCGCCGCTACGAGGAGCGCATCCGGGCGCTCTTCCAGGAGGGGGTCGACCTGTCCGAGCTGCGCGCCGACCTCGACGTGTCCGCTGCCGCCCTCCTCTTCCTGTCCGCGGCCAACTGGGCCTACACCTGGCTCGCGCCGGGCAGGGACACGGACGCGGTCGCCGATCGCTTTTTCTTCCTCCTCGTCGAGGGCATGCGCGGCTACTCGACCCCGCTGTCGCCACGTGGCGGACGAGAGCGCTGAGGTCGTCGTCGTCGGCGGCGGCGCCATGGGAACCTCGGTGGCGTGGCACCTGCGGGAGCTCGGCGTCGAGGACGTCGTCCTGCTCGAGCGCGACTCGCTCGCCTCCGGCTCGACCTCCAAGTCCGCCGGGGGCATCCGCACGCAGTTCGCCGACGAGCTGAACGTCCGCATCGCGCTGCGCTCGCTGGACGAGCTCGAACGGATGGAGGGGATCGGCTTCCGCCAGCACGGATACCTGTTCCTGCTCTCGGAGGAGGACGACGTGCGCCGCTTCCAGGCCGCGCTCGCCCTCCAGCACTCGCTCGGCGTCCCCTCGCGCGAGCTGTCCGTGACCGAGGCTCTCGAGCTCGTGCCGCAGCTCGAGCCGGAGGGGCTGCTGGCGGCGACCTTCTGCGACCTCGACGGGTACGCGACACCGGAGGCGGTCGTCGGCTGGTACGCACGCGGCGTGGACGTGCGTCAGGGGTGCGCGGCCACGCGCGTCGTCGCCCGCCGCGGGCGCGTCGTCGCGGTCGAGACGACGCGCGGCCGGATCGCCACCGGGACGGTCGTCTGCTGCTGCGGCGCGTGGTCGCGGGAGCTCGCCGCGACGGCCGGCGTCGACCTGCCCGTCGAGGGCGAGCGCCGGTGGATGTTCTTCACGCCTCAGGACGGCGGGCTTCCGGAGCGCCTGCCGCTGACGATCGACTTCTCGACCGGGTTCTACTTCCACCGGGAGGGGCGAGGGCTCGTGTTCGGGGGCCGAGAGCAGACGCTCGAGGAGCTGGCGGGCCCGGCCGCCCGCCGGCTGCCGGTGCTGCTCGACCTGCCGGTGCGGTCGTCCTGGTGGGGTTACTACGAGTTGAGCCCCGACCGCAACGCGATCGTCGGCGAGGCGGCGGAGCCGGCGCGCTTCCTGTACGCGACCGGCTTCTCCGGCCATGGTTTCCAGCAGGCGCCCGCCGTCGGTGAGCACGTTGCCGAGCTCGTCGCGGGCAGGACGCCGACGCTCGACCTGTCGGCCTTCGCCCTCGACCGCTTCGGCCGCGGCGAGCGCCGCCCGGAGGCGTTCGTCGTCTGAGGGCCTCGCATCCCGTTCGCACGGTCGGCCCCCGACGGTGTCCGACGCCGTTGTCGGAGCCGTCGTCAGCGGAGCGCGCAAGACTGTCGCGTGCGCGCGACCCTGATCGTCAATCCGTACGCGAGCGCGGTCGGCGAGGAGCGCGTGCGGGCGGTGGAGCGCGAGCTCGCCGCCGCCTACGAGCTCCGCACCGTGCTCACCGAGGGGCGCGGGCACGCGGTCGAGCTCGCGCGCGCCGCCGAAGGCGAGGCCGTGTTCGCCTTCGGTGGCGACGGCGTCTTCAACGAGGTGCTGAACGGCGTCGACGGAACGCGACCGCTCGGCTTCGTCCCCGGCGGCGGCACGAACGTGCTGCCGCGGGCGCTCGGGCTCCCCGAGGACCCGGTGGCCGCGGCCCGGTTGCTCGTCGCCGCGCGCGTGCGGCGGATCTCGCTCGGCCGCGTCAACGGCCGGCGCTTCGCCTTCGGTGCCGGCATCGGGCTCGACTCGGCGGCGGTGCGGCACGTGGACGCGCGCGGTCGGCGGGCAGACGGCAAGCGGCCCGGGGACGTCGCCTTCGCGCTCGCCGTCGTCTCGGTCGTTCGGGCGAGCGGCTGGCGGCTGCGCGACCGCCTCGTCCTCGAGCCGGCCGGCGGCGAGGACGCAGGCGAGACGGCTCGCGACAGACGGGACACCGCCGCCCTTGTCGTCGTCTCGAACAACGCGATCTTCACGTACGCGGGCCCGGTGCCGTTCCGCTTCTCGCCGGCGGCCCGGTTCGAGCTCGGCCTCGACTACGTCGCCCTCTCGCGCCCGCACGCCGCGCGCATCGCCGCCGGCCTCGCGCGCGCCGCGCTCGGGCTCGGCATCGCCGGCCTCGCGGGAGCGATCGCGGGCCACGACGTCGACCGGCTTGTCGTCCGCTGCTGCGAGCCCTACCCGCTGCAGGCCGACGGGGAGGATCTCGGCGACGTCGCGGAGGCCGTCTTCGAGGCCGAGCGGGACGCGGTCGGCGTGCTCGTGCCGAGCTGAGCGCTCCCGGCCGGCGGGACGCCCACGCCCAGCCGGCTGCACTAAGCTCGGCCGCGATGGCGCGAGTGATTCCCGTGGAGCAGGGGCTCAGGCGCGTGATCGGCGACGGCACGACGCTCGAGGACGGCGAGGTCGACGGCCTCGACGGCGCCGACCTGGTCGAGCTCTACCGCCAGCTCGTCCTCCTGCGCACCTACGACGAGCGCTCGCTCGTCTACCACCGGCAGGGCCGGATCGGCACCTACGCCATCTTCTGGAACCACGAAGCGATGCAGGCGGGGGCCGTGCAGGCGCTGACGGACGACGACTGGATCTTCCCCAGCTACCGCGAGTCGGCGATCGGGCTGCTCCGCGGCATGCCCGCGCAGACCGTGCTCTCCTGGTGGCGGGGTCACCCGGCAGGATGGTGGAACCCCTCCGACTACAACATCGCCTCCATCTGCGTCCCGATCGGCACGCACGTCCCGCACGCCGCCGGCCTTGCGTGGGGGATGAAGCTGCGCGGCGAGACGGCGTGCGCGATCGCGTTCTTCGGCGACGGGGCCACGTCGGAGGGCTCGTTCCACGAGGGCGCGAACTTCGCCGCGGTCATGAAGGCGCCGCTCGTCCTCTTCTGCAACAACAACCAGTGGGCGATCTCGACGCCGCTGGCCGCGCAGACCGCCGCCGACACGCTGGCCGACAAGGCGGTCGGCTACGGCATGCCGGCGGCGCGGGTGGACGGGGCGGACGTGCTCGCGGTCTACGAGGCGACGCGCGAGGCGGTGGCGAGGGCGCGGGCCGGTGACGGGCCGACGTTCGTCGAGGCGGTGACGTACCGCGCGGCGCCGCACGCGACCGCGGACGACCCGCGCCTGTACATCGACCCGGACCGTGTCGAGCAGGCGCGCCAGGGGGAGTGCGTCGGGCGCTTCGAGGGCTACCTGCGGCGGCGCGGGCTGGTCGACGACGAGTTGTGCGAGGCCGTGCGCGCCGAGGCGGCGGACGCGATGCGCGAGGCGATCGCCCGCGCGGAGGCCGAGCCGGACCCCGACCCGGCGCTGCTCTTCCAGCACGCCTACGCCCGCCCGCCCGCGTCGTTCCAGCACCAGCTCGCCGAGCTGCGGAGGGTCCTGGCCGGGTGAGGCTCGGCGGGGAGGCCGGAGGGCGGGCATGGCCGAGCTGACGCTCGTCGAGGCGATCAACGACTGCCTCCACCATGAGCTCGCGCGCGACCCGAACGTGATCGTGCTGGGCGAGGACGTCGGCCGGGCCGGCGGCGTCTTCCGCGCCACGGCGGGGCTGCGGGAGACGTTCGGTGCCGACCGCTGCGTCGACACGCCGCTCGCCGAGGCGGGGATCCTCGGCGCGGCCGTCGGCCTGTGCATGGCCGGCTGGCGGCCGGTGTGCGAAATGCAGTACGACGCGTTCAGCTACCCCTGCCTCGACCAGCTGATCAACCACGTCGGCCGCTATCGCTGGCGCACGCGCGGCGGCATGGAGTTCCCGATCACGGTGCGCATGCCCTACGGCGGGGGCGTGCGCGCGCCCGAGCTCCACGACGACTCGCCGGAGGCGTACTACGTGCACACGCCCGGTGTGAAGGTGGCGATCCCGTCCACCCCTGCGGACGCGAAGGGCCTGCTCGCCGCCGCCATCCGCGACCCCGACCCCGTCGTCGTCTTCGAGCCGAAGCTCCACTACCGGACGATGCGCGGCGAGGTGCCCGAGGGCGAGCACGTCGTCCCGCTCGGGCGCGCCCGGGTCGTGCGCGAAGGGGCGGACGTGACGGTCGTCGCCTACGGGGCGATGGTGCCGCTGGCCGAGCGCGCGGCGGCAGCCCTCGCGTCGGAGGCGTCCGTCGAGGTGCTCGACCTGCGCACGCTGAAGCCGCTCGACGAGGAGGCCCTGCTCGCCTCGGCGGCGAAGACGGGGCGCGTGGTCGTCGTGCAGGAGGCGCCGCGCACGTGCGGCTACGCGGCGGAGGTGGCGGCCGTGCTGGCGGAGAGCGCGATCCTCGACCTGCGCGGACCCGTCCTGCGCGTGACCGGCTTCGACGTGCCCTATCCGTACTGGCAGCTCGAGGACGCCTACCTACCCTCCGAGGCACGCGTCGCCGACGCCGTGCACCGGCTGCTCGCCTTCTGATGTACGAGCTGCGCCTGCCCGATCTCGGCGAGGGCCTGACGGAGGGGGAGGTCGCGCGCTGGCTCGTGTCCGAGGGCCAGGAGGTGGCCGAGGACGACCCGCTCGTGGAGGTGCAGACGGACAAGGCGACCGTCGAGATCCCCTCGCCCGCCGCCGGGCGCGTCTCGCGCATCCTCGTCGGCGAGGGAGAGGTTGTCGCGGTCGGCACCGTGCTCGTCGTGATCGGCGACGAGGCGGACGGCGCTCCCGCGCGCGCCCCCGCGGTGAAGGAGCTCGTTGTCGCGGAGCCGCCGCAGCCGCCGCCGCGTCCGCACGGCGCCCGGGTGCGCGCCACGCCGCTCGTGCGCCGCCTCGCGGCCGAGCTCGGCGTCGACCTGGCGACGGTGGCCGGGTCGGGGCCGCAGGGGCGGGTGACCGAGGAGGACGTGCGCCGCGCTGTCGCGCCCGCCGCCGGCCAGCCTGCTCCGCTCCCGGCGCCCGCGGCCGCGGCGGAGGGCAGGCGCATCCCGCTGCGCGGCATCCGCCGGGTGATCGCCGAGCACATGGCCCGCGCGCACCGGGAGGTGCCGCCGGTCACCTGGGTCGAGGAGTGCGACTTCGAGCGGGTCGACCTGGAGCGGCTGGTGGCGAGCGTGCTGAAGGCGTGCGCCCGCTCGCTCGCCGAGTACCCGGAGCTGAACGCCCGCCTGGAGGCAAACGCGATCGTCGAGCTCGACCGCTACGACCTGGGGGTGGCCGTCCAGACCGAGCAGGGCCTCGTCGTCCCCGTCGTCCGCAGCTGCGACGTGCGCACGGTCGACGAGCTCGACGCCGACGTGCGCCGGCTCGCCGAGGCGGCGCGCGCGGGCACGCTCGGGCCGGACGAGCTGCGCGGCTCGACCTTCACGGTCACGAGCGCGGGCAGGCTCGGCGGGCTGTTCCAGACGCCGATCGTCAACCACCCGGAGGTGGCCATCCTGAGCGTCGGCCGGATCGCGCCTCGGCCGGTCGTGCGCGACGGCGAGATCGTCGTGCGGCGCACGGGCACGGTCGCGGTCACGTTCGACCACCGTGTCGTCGACGGCGCTCGGGCCGCGCAATTCGGGCTGGCCGTGATCGCCCGGCTCGAGGGGGGCGACCCCGGCGGCTAGAGCCGCCGCCGGGGTCGAGGGCAGCGAGCGCGGCCTGTCATGACGTTCGGCGGAAAGCGAAGGGCAGGTGGGGCCGCACTAGGTGTCGGCTCGAAGCTGGCCGCGCACGGCGCCGTTCGGGTACTTCGGCGTATGCACGTTGACGTAGTAGGACGAGGGCCTCGCCTGGATCGCCCTGACGACTGAGGCGGTCGAGGCGACGCAGCCGCTCGGCTTGTACTTCGCCCCAAGCGGGACGACGACCGGCCCCGACGTTCCCGGCCTGCCCCTGTGGATGTGGGCGGCGACGGGGATGCCGATCCCCCTCACCTGGATCCTCCAGCAGACCTTCGTCCCGCTGAAGGTGATCGTCGCCTCGCCGGCTCCGCCCGCTGCCCCCTTCGGCACCTCCGCCGAGCCGCGGAGCGACGCCTCGAGCTTGCCCGAGCGCGCCGCCGTGGCGAGCGCCGCAACCGGTGCTGCCAGGGCGACGACCGCCGCCAGCGCGAGCAGTCGACCATGCATGTGAGCGCCTCCTTTCGCCTGCACTGCCAACCGTGTACGCCGGCCGGCCGCGGGCGGTTTTCCCGCGCTCTACAGTGGAGCCCGTGCAACGGCGGGCGCACGTCGTCGTCCACGGCCGCGTCCAGGGCGTCTCCTTCCGGGCGGAGCTCCGCGACCGGGCCCGCTCGCGCGGCCTCGCAGGCTGGGTCGCGAACCGCGCCGACGGCGCGGTCGAGGCGGTGCTCGAAGGGGAGGAGGAGGCGGTGTCGTCGCTCATCGACTGGTGCCGGCGGGGGCCGCGGGCGGCGCGCGTCGACGCGGTCGAGGTCGCCTGGGGCGACCCGCAGGGGGAGTCCGGCTTCACGGTGCGTCAAGAGCCCTTCGCGGGCCGCCGATAGGCTCTTCTGGATGGAGCGTGCGCCGACGGTGACGGGCTCGCTCAGGGCGAGCCGTGCAGCGAGGGCGCTGACGCATCCCGCGAACTGGCTCCAGCTCGGGAAGTTCTCGGTCGTCGGCCTGAGCGGGTACGTGGTCAACCTCGCCGTCTACGCCGCGCTTCTGCGTGGCGCCGAGTTCCACTACCTCGGCGCCGGCGCCTGCTCGTTCGTGGTCGCGGCCACGAACAACTACGTGTGGAACCGCGCCTGGACCTTCCGCCACCAGCGCGGGCACGTCTACTACCAGGGCCTCCGTTTCTTCCTCGTCTCGCTGGCGGCGCTCGGCGCGAACCTGGGCATCCTGCACGGGCTGGTCGGCGCGGGCCTGAACAAGCTCGCCGCGCAGGCGATCGCGATCGTGCTCGTCATGCCGCTCAACTTCGTCGGCAACAAGCTCTGGTCGTTCCGGCGCTGAGGCCGCCGGGCGGGCGGCACGCCTCTGTGCCGAGAGCGCTCGTCCCCTGCCTCCGCCGTTACGCTCTCCGCGATGCGGCTCGCCCGGATCGGCGCGGTTCTCGTCGGTGCGGCCTGCCTGCTGCCGGGGGCGGCCGGGGCTGCGGTCGGCACGGCCACGGCGAGCGTTCCGCTCCCGCCGGCGCTCGAGCGGAGCGGTCAGGTCCCGCCCCGGCCCGAGGAGCAGCGCCCGCCCCGGCTGGACGAGCAGCGGGCAACCGCGCTCTTCCTCGCCGATCCCAAGGTGCGCGACTGGGTGGGGCGCTATCCCCGCGCGAGCCTGGTCACGCAGGCGAAGCTCGAGCGGGCGTACTCCGACTGGGTGGTGAGCGTCTGGTCCGGCCCCGCCGGCGAGATCGCCACGGGGCGCGTCGACGACGCAACGGGCGCCGTCACCGAGGCGTGGACCGGCCCGCAGGTCGCCTGGGAGATGGCGCGCGGGGTACGGGGCGCCTTCGGCGGCAAGGAGATCAACAGCCTTCCCGTCTGGCTCTCGTTCTGCGCTGCCTTCCTGCTCGGCCTCGCCGACCTGCGGCGGCCGCTCTCCGTCCGCAACCTCGACCTCGCCGTCCTCCTCTCCTTCTCGATTTCGCTCTGGTTCTTCAACGAGGGGCGCATCTTCACGAGCGTGCCACTCGTCTACCCGCCGCTGCTGTACCTGCTCGCGCGCAGCGTCTGGATCGGGGTCCGTGGCCGCCCGGTCGCCGCCGCGGCGCCCGTCTGGCCGGTGTGGCTGCTCGCCGCCGCCACCGTCTTTCTGTGCGGCTTCCGCATCGGCCTGAACGTCAGCGACTCGAACGTGATCGACGTCGGCTACTCGGGCGTGATCGGCGCGCAGCGGATCGCGAGCGGCCAGTCGCCGTACGGGCACTTCCCGGTCGAGGCGGGCAGGCCGTGCGCGCCGCCCGACCGCAACGGGCGCCAGGTCTACCGCATCCAGGCGAACGGCCGCTGCGAGGCGGCCGATCCGAACGGCGACACGTACGGGCCGTTCGCGTACGAGGCGTACCTGCCGGGCTACGCCGCGATCGGCTGGACGGGAAAGGGCGACGACCTCGACGCGGCCCGCTTCACGTCGATCCTCTTCGACGTGCTCGCGCTCGTCGGGCTCGGGCTCGTCGGCCTGCGCTTCGGCGGCCCGCGGCTCGCCGTCACGCTCGCGTTCGCGTGGGCGGCGTATCCGTTCACGCAGTACGTGTCCAGCTCGAACACGAACGACGCCATCCAGCCGGTGCTGCTCGTCTTCGGCTTCTGGCTCGCCACGTCGGCGCCGGCGCGCGGCGCCCTCGGCGCGCTCGCCGGCTGGACGAAGTTCGGCCCGCTCGTGCTCGTCCCGCTGTGGGCGAGCTACCCGGACGCGCGGCGGCTGCGGCCCGTGCTGCTGTACGCCGCCGGCTTCGCGGCGGCCACCGTGGCCGCCTTCTCGATCCTCCTGCTCGAGCCGAACCCGCTCCACGCGGCGCGGGTCTTCTACGAGCGGACGATCCCGCGGCAGATCGGCCGCGAGTCGCCCTTCTCGCTGTGGGACTGGCGCCAGTACCACGCCGGCCTGCCCGACCTGCACGTGCTCCAGCACGTGCTCCAGGGGCTGCTCGTCGCGGCGACGCTCGCCCTGGCTGTCGTTCCGCGCCGGCGCTCGCCGCTCCAGCTCGCCGCGCTCAGCGCGGCGCTGCTGATCGGCTTCGAGCTCGTGCTCACCCACTGGTTCTACGCGTACCTGCCGTGGTTCTTCCCCTTCTGCTGCTTCGCCTTGCTTGCCTCGACGGCCGCCCCCGTGGCCGCGCCGGCGGCCGAGACCTATGGACGCACGTCCCGCGAGCTGGTCGCCGCCGGCTGATGGGACGCGCGCGGCCGTCGCGGCCGTCGCGGCCACCCTCGCCTTCGCGACCGCCTGGGTCGCCGTCCACTACGGCTTCTACGGGCGCAACGACATCGTCGATACGCCGCTCTACCAGCGCTACGGCGACGCGATCGTCGACGGCCACGTCCCCTACCGGGACTTCACCGTCGAGTACCCGCCGGCGGCGCTGCCGGCGTTCGTCCTGCCCTCGCTCCTCGTCCCGCACGCCTCGCGGCATGCCTACGACCTCGTGTTCGGCCTGCTCATGGCCGCCTGCGGCGCCGCGGCGGTCGCGCTCGTCGCCGTCGTCCTCGCCTGTGAGGGCGCGGGCACGATCCGCCTCGTGGCGGGCTGCGGGCTCGCCGCGCTCGCCCCTCTCGCGCTCGGCTCCGTGCTCCTCACGCGCTTCGACCTGTGGCCCGTCGCCCTCACCGTGGCCGCGCTCGCGGCCCTCGTCGCGGGCCGCGACCGGCTCGCGCTCGGCGCGCTCGGCCTGGCCGTGGCGGCGAAGATCTACCCGCTCGTCCTCATCCCCGTCTTCGCCGCCCACGTCTGGAAGCGCCGCGGCCGACGCCGGGCGCTCGCCGCTGTCGCCGTCGCCGTCGCCGTCGCGGCTGCCTGCGCGCTGCCCTTCCTCGCCCTCGCCCCGCACGGCACCTGGGAGAGCAGCCTGCGCCAGACGGCGCGTCCGCTCCAGATCGAGACGCTCGGCGCCGGCATCCTGCTCGCCCTGCACCAGGCGCTCGGCCTGCACGTCGTCGAGCGGACGAGCTACGGCTCGCAGAACCTGGCCGGCTCGCTGCCGGACGCGCTGACGGCGGCGCAGGCGGTGCTGCAGGCGCTCGCGCTGCTCGCGGTCTGGGTCTGGTTCGCCCGCGGCCCCGCTTCGCGCGAGCGCCTGTTCCGCGCCTGCGCCGCGGCCGTGTGCGCGTTCATGGTCTTCAACAAGGTGCTCTCCCCCCAGTTCCTCGTCTGGCTCGTTCCCCTCGTCGCGCTCGTCCGCGGCCGCCGCGGGCTCGCGGCCGGCGCGCTCCTTGCCGCCGCTCTCGTCCTCACTCAGCTGTGGTTTCCGCACCGTTACTGGGCGCTCGCGCTTCGCTTCGACCCGCTCGGCTCGTGGCTCGTGCTGGCACGCAACCTGGTGCTGCTCGGGCTGCTCGGCGCGCTCGCGCTGCCGCAGCGGACCGGTCTTGCCGCGCGCGCCGCACGGCTGCCTCCGGCGGCGCCCTGAGGCCGGCGCGGCTCAGGGAACGGGCACGCGGAGCGCAAGGCAGCTCGTTGCCCGCCCGTCCTCGCCGCACTCGACGAGCGCGCCCTCGATGCGCACGTCGCCGGTCGCCGGCGAGAAGCGGACGGGGAGGCCGGTGCGCATGCGGCGGATGGCGAGGTCGGCCCGCACCCCGATGACGGAGTCGTGCGGCCCGGTCATGCCGGCGTCCGTGATCGCGGCGGTGCCGCCCGGGAGCACCCGCGCGTCGTTCGTCTGCACGTGCGTGTGCGTGCCGATCACCGCCGTCACCTGCCCGTCGAGCAACCGCGCGACGGCGATCTTCTCGCTCGTCGCCTCGGCGTGGAAGTCGACGACGACCACGCGCGCCGCCCGCCGCGCCTGCTCGACGAGGCTGTCGAGAAGCTCGAACGGCGTTACCGGTACGCCGAGGAACAGCCAGCCGAGCAGGTTGACGACCGCAACCGGCGTCCCGTCCGCCGCGGGGGCGACGGCGAGGCCGCGGCCGGGCAGGCCGCCGCCGAGGTTGGCCGGCCGGATCACGCGCTCGGAGGCGGCGAGGTAGGAGAGGATCTCGTCGCGTGCCCAGGCGTGGTTCCCGAGCGTGACCACGTCGGCGCCCGCCGCGAGCAGCCGGTCGGCGATCTTCGGCGTGATGCCGCGCCCGTCCGCCGCGTTCTCGCCGTTGACGACGCAGAAGTCGACGCCGAGCTCGTCGCGGAGGCCGGGCAGCCTGCTCGACACCGCCCGCTGGCCGGCCGAGCCGAACACGTCGGCGACGAACAGGATCTTCATGCGGCCCGCGAGCTCAGCGGACGGGCAGGGCCGGCGCCGGGTCGACCTCGATCGTGACGTGGTTGCCGGCGTCGTGGGTGATCCGCGCGAGCGCCTGCCGCTCGACCGCCGACAGGTCGAGGACGGCGCCGATCTTCGAGGTGCCGGCCGACACCGGCTCGCCGACGGCGAGCGACGGATCGGCCCGCAGCCTCGTGATCACGACCACCACCGAGGGCAGGTCGGCGGGCTGGACCTCGATCGTGTTCCCGTACGAGCGCCCGTCCAGGACGTAGTCGCCGATCGAGACGACGGTGCCGTCGACCGGAGAGTAGACGTCGCTGCCGGCCGCCGCGCCCACGTCGAGCGCGCTCGTCGCCGAGCCGAGGCCGCCGCCGAGCTTGTAGTAGGTGGCGCCCTGGCCGCCGCCGCCGAACAGCCAGTGCACCATCTGCGAGAACAGGCCCTCGTTCGCCTGCCGGCCGACCGGGTCGAGCGGCAACGCGTTCCCGTCCGAGCCGTGGTAGGCGAGCGCCGTCACCTCACACTGGCAGATCGGCAGCTGGATGCGGAGCGGGCCCTGGAAGGCCACCACCATCGGCAGCGGCCGGCCGCTGGCGAGCAGGTGCGGGTCGAGCTTCCCGACCGAGTCCGCAAACGGCGGCGGCGACGAGCTGAACGCGGCGACGAGGAGGACGACGACGAAGGCGATCCCGACGGCGCCGACGACGGCGAGCCGGCCGCCGTGCCTCGACGGGCCCCGGGACGGTGGCCGCCTGGACGTGCGCACGGGCCGTCCGGTCGGGCGGGAGGTCACCATCGCCCGCCACCGTAGCGCAGTCCCCGCTGTGCGACAAACCGCAGCCGCGCCGGCGCGGACGCCGAGCGCGGCTGACGAGGGCGGTACGATGGCCGCCCATGCCCGCACGGGCCAAGATCCTGATCCCTCGCTGGATCCAGCTCGTCGGCCTCCCGCTGCTCCTCCTCTTCCTGTGGGTCGTTGCCGGCGCCGTCAAGCACGTCCTCTTCCTGTTCGTGGTCGCGTCGCTCGTCGCCCTCTTCTTCGATCCCATCGTCAAGTTCTTCCGCCACGCGCGCGTGCCGCGCGGGTTCGCGGTCGGCCTCGTCTACATCGTCTTCATCCTCATCGTCGTCGCCAGCCTGGCCGGTGTCGGCACCGTCGTCGTCACGCAGTCGAAGCACGCCGCGAACCGCTTCGACAACTACTTCACGAAGGCGCACGCGAACGGCCAGACGGACGCCGACCGCGATGTCGACCGGCTCCAGCGCTGGCTGAACGGCCACGGCCTCGGCGGGATCAAGATCCAGGCGCGCGGCCACAGGCTCGTCAAGCAGATCCGCAACAAGGACGTCGGCAAGTACACGAAGCGGATCGTCAACTTCCTCGAGGGCGCCGCGGTCTCGATCGGCAGGCTCGTCTTCGACCTCGTCCTCATCCTCGTCGTCTCGATCTACATGCTCTTAGGCATGCCCCGGCTCGCCCGGGCGATGAACAGGCGCTTCCCGCCGATCGAGGGGTCGGCGCCGCTCTTGACGCGGATGAGCCACGCCGTCGTCGGCTACGTGAAGGGGCAGCTGCTCGTGTCGCTCATCATCGGCACGAGCGCGGGCGTGGGCATGTGGGTGCTCGGCGTCACCGGTGCCGCCCCCGGCGCCGACGGCTACGCGCTCCTGTTCGGCGGCTGGGCGGGCGTGACCGAGCTGATCCCCTACCTGGGGCCGTGGCTCGGTGCGCTGCCGCCGCTCGCGTACGCGCTCGTCGTGCACCCGCTGGCTGCCGTGTGGGTGGCGATCCTCTTTCTCTTCATCCACCAGATCGAGGGCCACGTCGTCGTCCCGAACGTGATGGGAAGCGCGCTGCGCCTGCATCCGCTGCTCGTCATCTTCGGCCTGCTCGCGGGGGCGGAGATCTACGGCTTCCCGGGCGTGCTCGTCGCGCTCCCCTTCCTCGCCGCCTGCCGCGCCGCCTGGGAGTTCTTCTCGGAGCGGGTCGCGCTCGAGCCGTGGTCGGCGGCGGAGGCGGGGCCCGTGCCGGTCGAGGTCGAGGTGGAGCCGCCCCGTCCTGCCGCCACGCCGCCGCGGCAGCAGGCTGCCGCCGGCCCCACCCCCGCTCCGGCTTCGGGGCCGGCGCAGGACGCCGGGGACGGCGCCGACGGCGCTGCGACGACGCCCGCTCCCACACCGCCCGACGCGCCCACGCAGGTGCTCTGACGGCGACCGGCGCACACGGCGCATACTCTTCGCGCGTGAGCGTCTTCCCGGCCACGCGCCTGCGGCGCCTGCGGCGCACGGAGGCCTTGCGCGCCCTCGCCCGCGAGACGCGCGTCGACTGCGACGACCTCGTCCTGCCGCTCTTCGTCGCGCCGGAATCGCGCCCGAACGAGGCGCTGCCCGCGCTTGGCCGGCACACCGTCGACGGCCTCCTGCGCGAGGCGGAGTCCGCCGCCGCCGCCGGCGTCGGCGCGGTCCTCCTGTTCGGCATCCCCGAGGCGAAGGACGAGGAGGGCTCGGGCGCCTGGGACGAGGACGGCATCGTCCAGCGCGCGCTGCGGGGGCTGCGCTCGCGCTTCCCGGAGCTCGTCCTGCTCACCGACGTCGGCCTGTGCGAGTACACGTCGCACGGCCACTGCGGCGTGCTCGCGGACGGCGTCGTCGACAACGACGCGACGCTCGACCTGCTCGCCCGCACGGCGCTGAGCCACGCGGAGGCGGGCGCCGACGCCGTCTGCCCGAGCGACATGATGGACGGCCGCGTCGGAGCGATCAGGCGCGCGCTCGACGAGGCGGGCTTCCAGCAGACGCCGATCGTCGCCTACTCCGCCAAGTACGCATCCGCTTTCTACGGGCCGTTCCGCGACGCGGCCGGCTCGGCCCCCGCCTTCGGCGACCGCCGCGGCTACCAGATGGATCCGGCCAACGTGCGCGAGGCGCTGCGGGAGTGCGAGCTCGACCTCGCCGAGGGCGCCGACGTGATCATGGTCAAGCCGGCGCTTCCCTACCTGGACGTCGTCCGCGCCGTGCGCGCGCGCTTTTCGGCGCCGGTCGCTGCCTACAACGTCTCCGGCGAGTACGCGATGGTAAAGGCCGCCGCCGCCGGCGGGTGGCTGGACGAGCGCCAGGCGGCGCTCGAGTCGCTCACGGCGATCAAGCGCGCGGGCGCCGACGTCGTCGTCACGTACTGGGCGAAGGAGCTCGCGCCGCACCTTTGAGCCGGGCGCCGCAGACGCGGACGGAGCTGTGGCGGCGGGCGAGGGCGCTCGTCCCGGGCGGCGTCAACTCGCCGGTGCGCGCCATGCGGGCGGTCGGGCTCGACGAGCCCGTGTTCGTCCGCCGCGGCGCGGGTGCCTGCCTCGAGGACGTGGACGGCAGGCGCTACGTCGACTGGGTCATGTCCTGGGGGGCCCTCCTCTTCGGGCACGCCGACCCGGAGACGGTGGAGTCGGTCGTCGCGGCGGCGCGGAACGGCACGTCGTTCGGCGCGCCGACGGAGGCGGAGGTCGAGCTTGCCGCCGAGATCGTCGCCGCCGTCCCATCGGTGGAGATGGTTCGGCTCGTCTCCTCGGGCACGGAGGCGGCGATGTCGACGGTTCGGCTCGCGCGCGCGTTCACCGGCCGGAGCCGGATCCTCAAGTTCGCCGGCTGCTACCACGGGCACGCGGACGCGCTCCTCGCCGCCGCCGGGTCCGGTGTCGCCACGCTCGGCCTGCCCTCCTCGCCCGGAGTGCCGACTGCGGCTGCGCAGGACACGATCGTCTGCCCCTACAACGACGTGGACACGGTCGCCGCCGCCGTCGGCAGGTACGGGGAGGGCCTGGCGTGCGTCGTCGTCGAGCCGGTGGCCGGGAACATGGGGGTCGTCCCGCCCGAGCCCGGCTTCCTGGAGGCGCTGCGCGCCCTGTGCGACGCCTCGGGCGCGCTGCTCGTCTTCGACGAGGTGATCACCGGCTTCAGGCTCGCCCGCGGCGGCGCCCAGGAGCGGCTCGGCGTGCTCCCCGACCTGACCGTACTCGGCAAGATCGTCGGGGGCGGGCTCCCGCTGGCGGCCTTCGGCGGCCGCGCGGAGGTGATGGAGCGGCTGGCACCGGCCGGCGACGTGTACCAGGCGGGGACGCTGTCGGGGAACCCGCTCGCCACCGCCGCCGGCCTGTCCGTGCTGCGGCGCCTCCGCGACCCCGCCGTGTACGAGGAGCTCGAGCGCCGGAGCGCGCGGCTCGCCGACGGGCTTCGCCCCTTTGGGCGCGTCCAGCAGGTGGGCGCGATGCTGACGCTGTTCATGGCCGACGGGCCGGTGACGCGTCTTGCCGACGCCCAGCGCGCCGACACGGATCGCTACGGGGCGCTCTTCCGCCACCTGCTCGCGCGCGGCGTGTACGTCGCGCCGTCGCAGCTCGAGGCGATGTTCGTCTCGCTCGCGCACGGCGACGAGGAGATCGACCGCACGGTCCGGGCCGTCGCCGACTTCGCCGCCGGCGCCGGGTCGGGGAGCTGACGGTGGCGGCCGCCGGCACGCTGTGGGCGACGATCGCCGAGGAGGCCTCGGCCGAGAGCCCGCTGTGGGCGCAGGCGCTCCGGCCGCCGCAGGAGCGGCGGGCCGAGCCCGTCTTCTCGCCGCTGTGCGAGCCGCGCTTCGCGCTCGGCCTCGAGTCGATCTACGAGGGCTACCTGCTCCACTACGGACGGCCGCGGCTGTTCGCGCCGGCCGACGCCGACAACGCGCTCCTTCTCGGCGACTACCTGTACGCGCACGGGCTTGTCCGTATCGCCTCCCACGACGTCGTCGGGGCCGTCGCCGACCTGGCGGAGCTGATCTCCCTGTGCGCGCAGCTGCGGGCGGAGGGCGCCGACGGAGACGGCGCGGCGTGGGCGGCGACCGCGGCGCTGCTCGGCCAGGGCCGCCTTGGCGCAGCGCGCGACGCGCTCCGCGTCGGCGGCGACCCCGATCCGCTGCTCGGGCTCGCCTACGCAGCGGCGGACGAGACGGCGGTCGAGGCAGCGCTCGCTGCGCATCGCCTCCGGGTCGGCTAACGTAGCGGCTGCATGCTCGCTCTCGCGCTCGGACTGCTCGCCGACATCCAGAAGGAGGGCCGCGACGTCGTCCTCGGCATGCTCTTCGTCGGACTCGTCATCGTCGGCGTGATCGTCCTCGGCGAGCTCGCCGGCCGCATGACGCACCGCGACAGGTAAGCACCTCGGCGGGCTAGGGGCGGCCGACTCAGCCGGCGGTGCCGACGCCCTCGAGGAGCCGCTCGCGCTCGAGCGCCTCGCGCACCGCTCTGGCGAGGGCGGGCTCGACTGGGCCGGGCGCGTAGCCGAGCTCGCGGGCGGCCTTCGCCCACGAGTAGTACATCGGGAGCCGCGCGAGCGCGACCTCCTCCCGGTTCGCGAGGCCGGCGCGCGCGAGCGCCTCGACCGCAGGGTAGGGCAGGCGCAGGCGGGGACGCGGCCGGCCGGCGAGGTCGGCGACGGCGGCGAACAGGTCGCGCAGGGTCAGGTCGACGCCGCCGAGGAGGTAGCGCTCGCCGCCGCGGCCGCGCTCGTACGCGAGCAGGTGGCCGCGGGCGACGTCGCGGACGTCGACGACGTTGACGCCGGTGTCGACGTAGGCGCGGTAGCGGCCGGTCGCGACGCCCTGGATCATCCGCCCGGTCGGCGTCGGGAACCGGTCGCCCTCGCCGACCGGCGTCGTCGGGTTGACGACGACGGCGTCGAGCCCGTCGCGCGCGGCGGCGAGGACGATGCGTTCGGCCTCGAGCTTGGTGCGCTTGTAGGGGACGGCGAGCTCCCACGGCGGTGGCGCGTCGCGCTCGGTTGCCGGACGCTTCGGCACCGGCCCGCACGTGCCGCAGGTGGACGTGTGCACGAGCCGGCGGACGCCGAGCTCGCGGCACAGCTCGACGACGGTCCTCGTCCCGGCGACGTTGACGCGCTCGTGCTCGCTCGCCGGCGCCTCGTAGCTGTACAGCGCCGCCAGGTGGAAGACGGCGTCGCAGCCGGCGATGGCCCGCCGCAGGCGGGCCCGGTCGGACAGGTCGATCCACTCGTCGCGCACCGCGGCGCCTGCGGCCCGCAGCTCGCGCACGACATGCCCGCCGATGAACCCGCTCGCCCCGGTGACGTACACCCGCACTCGCCGATCGACCTCGCCTAGGAGTCGGGGTGCAGGCGGGAACGTTCGCGCTGCGCGGCGAGGGCGAGCCGGTCGTCGAGCGTGACCAGGTCGAGCCTTCCCGGGCGCTGCAACCTCGCCTCGTCGCCCGGGTCCTCGCCCCCGATCGCAGCGACGATTCGTGCGACCGTCCGGCCGCGGTCGGCGATCGTCACCTCGTTGCCGGCCTCGACGAGGCCGAGCCGCGCGCGCTCAGCTTCGCCTTCGTCTCGCTGATCGAGACGGTCGTCATACGACCATCGTAGTCACGTCGGCGAGGGGCGAAAGGGCCCGAAGGAGACGTGACCTAGACTGCGGCTCGTGGCGCCGCCGCGCGACCTTCGCGACTGGATCCGCCTGCTCGAGCGCGAGGGGGAGCTCGTGCGCGTCGCCGTCGAGGTCGACCCCGACCTCGAGATCACCGAGATCGTCGACCGGACGGTGAAGGCGGGCGGCCCGGCGCTGCTGTTCGAGCGCCCCAAGGGCTCCGAGCACGCGCTCCTCATCAACCAGTTCGGCAGCGAGCGGCGCATGTGCCTCGCCTTCGGCGCCGCCAGTCTCGACGAGGTCGCCGAGCGGCTGCAGACGATCGTCGAGATGCAGCCGCCGCAGGGTCTCGCCGACAAGGTGCGCGGCCTCCTCAAGCTGAAGTCGATCGCCGATTCGGTGCCGCGCACGGTGCGCAGCGGCCCCTGCCAGGAGATCGTGCTCGAGGGCGAGGCGGTCGACCTCGGCCTGCTCCCCGTCCAGCGCTGCTGGCCCGGCGACCCGGCGCCGTTCCTCACGCTCCCGGCGGTGATCACGAAGGATCCGCGCACCGGCACGCGCAACGTCGGCATGTACCGGATGCAGAAGATCGACGCACGCTCGACCTTCATGCACTGGCAGGTGCACAAGGACGGGCGCATGGACTACCTGGCGGCGGACGGCCGCCTGGAGGTGGCCGTCGCCCTCGGGCTCGACCCCGTCAGCGCCTACGCGGCCTCGGCGCCGCTGCCGAAGCACGTCGACGAGCTCATGCTCGCCGGCTTCCTGCGCGGCGAGCCGGTCGAGCTCGTCCGCGCGCGCACCGTCGACCTGGAGGTGCCGGCGCACGCCGAGATCGTGCTCGAGGGCTACGTCGAGCGCGGCGACGAGGGGATCGAAGGCCCCTTCGGCGACCACACGGGCTACTACTCGCCGCCCGAGCCCTTCCCCGTCTTCCACCTGACGGCGATGACCATGCGGCGCGAGGCGATCTACCCCTCCATCGTCGTCGGCCGGCCGCCGGCCGAGGACGCCTGGCTCGGCAAGGCGACCGAGCGCATCTTCCTGCCGGCCATCCGCATGTCGGTGCCCGAGATCGTCGACTACGACCTGCCGGTCGCGGGCGCCTTCCACAACTGCGCGATCGTCTCCATCCGCAAGGCCTTCCCCGGCCACGCGCGCAAGGTCATGCACGCGATCTGGGGCCTCGGCCTGCTCAGCCTGACGAAGGCGGTCGTCGTCGTCGACGAGCACGTGGACGTGCACGACTACGCGGAGGTGTTCTTCCGGGTGTGCGCGAACGTCGACCCCGGCCGGGACGTGCTCCTCTCCGAGGGGCCGCTCGACCAGCTCGACCACGCCTCGGCCCTCCCGTGTTACGGAGGCAAGCTCGGCATCGACGCGACCCACAAGGGCCCCGACGAGGGCGCACGGCCCTGGCCGGAGGAGATCGTCATGTCGGAGGAGGTCAGGCGCCTCGTCGAGCGCCGGTGGGGCGAGTACGGTATACCCCTCGATGCGTCATCTGTTACAGCGTTGACAAGCTGACGCGAACGGCGGTTGAATCCGGCGCGTCAGCGGAGGGGGAGGCGGCAGCAGGGTGGATCCGAAGCAGGGGGAGCACAGCTCCGCGCCGAGCCAGAGCGTCTGGCCGGTCGGGGTCGCCGCCGGCGTCGCCTGCGTCCTCGTCGGCCTGATCATCAGCTGGTGGGTGGTCGCCATCGGCGGCGGCGTCACGCTCGTCTTCGGCTTCCTGTGGCTGTACGAGCTGTCCGGCCATCGCCTGCGCCTGCCCGCTCCCCCGCCGGCGCCGCCCAAGCCCGGCCCGTCCGCCTCGGCCGTGCGGCGCCTGGAGGGGCCGTCGACGACGCGCCAGGGATTTCTGAGCGGCGCCACGCTCGGCCTCGGTGCCGTTATCGGCGGCGCCGTCACCGTGCCGCCCGTGTTCCTCGCCATCGTGCCGCCCTTCCTCAAGCAGGGTCACAAGGACGTCGACGTCGGGCCGATCTCCGACTTCCCGCAGGGCGAGTGGCGGATCGCGACGTTCCTGCTCGACCCGTCCCAGGGGGAGGTGTCGAGGCGGACGGCGTACATCCGCTACAACGGCCTGCTCGGTCGGCAGCCGAGCTTCACGATCATCTCCAACCGCTGCGCTCACCTGGGCTGCCCCGTGCAGCCGCTCGGGCTCGTCCAGGACGCGCAGAAGAAGGAGATCCGGACGTCGCACGGCGAGGTCGTCGACCTGATCCCGGTGCTCGCCGTCTCCGGCTTCAGCTGCCCCTGCCACGGCGGCGCCTACGACGAGGAGGGCAACCGCACCGCCGGGCCGCCGGTGCGGGGCCTCGACCGGTACGAGTTCTCGATCCGGAACGGCCACCTGTTCATCGGGCGCAACTACAGCGTCTCGCACGTCGACGACACGGGCGCGAACGCCAAGATCCACAAGTACGACCTCACCGGGCCGGGGCAGCACGTCGACGGCTGGGAGCAGATCTTCTACCCGGTGCAGCCGCCCCACTAGCCGGCCGATGGCCAAGTCGACGCGCAGACAGCAGATGGAGGCGCTCGCCCTCTACCCGCTCGACTGGCTCGAGGAGCGGTCGGGCCTCGTCGGCGCCGTCCGCTACTTCCTCTTCCGCAAGGTCCCGGGCGACGTCAACTGGTTCCAGACGCTCGGCTCGGCGACGCTGACGGCGTTCCTCGTCCAGGCGATCACGGGCGTCATCCTGGCCATGTACTACAAGCCGGATCCGAACTCGGCGTACGAGTCGATCCAGCACATCACGAACGACGTCACGCTCGGCTGGCTCGTGCGCGGCATGCACCGCTGGGGCGCCAGCTTGTTCATCATCCTCATGTTCTTCCACATGGCGCGCGTGTTCCTGTTCGGCGCCTACAAGTACCCGCGCGAGCTGAACTGGATCATCGGCGTGCTCCTGCTCGTGCTCGGGATGCTCGAGGGCTTCACGGGCTACCTGTTGCCCTGGGACCAGACCGCGTACTGGGCGACCGTGGTCGGCATCAACCTGAACGGGACGGGGCCGATCATCGGGCCGTTCCTCGCTTCGATCCTGCGCGGCGGCGCCGAGATCGGGCCGGACACGCTGTCGCGCTTCTACTCCATCCACATGCTCGTCCTGCCGGGCGCCATCTTCGCCCTCATCGGCCTGCACCTGTACCTCGTCATCCGCCTCGGCGTGAGCTCGCCGCCGTGGTCGAAGAAGGCGGCGGGCGCCCCGTGGATCGAGGAAGTCGAGCCCGAGGGGCCGGAACGCAAGGGTCTCCTCCGGCCGACGCCGCGGAGCGCCGCCAGATGAGCTCGCTCGACGAGCGGCGGCGTCTGTTCCAGAAGTACAAGGAGGACGTCAAGAGCCGGGGGAAGCCGTTCTTCCCGGGGGCGATGTTCCACGACACGGTCATGAGCCTCGTCGTCGTGGCGATCATCATCGTCCTTGCCGTCATCTGGTACGAGACGACCGGCGACACGCCGAACGGGGACAAGGCGGTGGACAAGCCCGGCCTGCTCGGCAAGGTGTACGACCACAAGGCCGACCCGGGCACGTTCTCGTTCGTGCCGCGTCCCGACTGGTACTTCTACTTCCTCTTCTACCTGCTGCGGATCTTCAAGTGGCCGGACTCGGTGATCCTCGGCACCGTCGGTATCCCGACCATCTGCCTGATCCTGCTGCTCGTCGTGCCCTTCGTCGACCGCCGCACCGAGCGACGGCTGACCAGGCGGCCGGTGGCCGTCGTCGCCTCCATCCTCGTCGTCGTCTCGATGGCCGTCCTCACCTGGAAGGGCGCCACCGCGACCGAGTCGCTCGCGAGCGAGAACATCAACAAGGTTCCGTCGTGGGTGCAGAGGAACAGGCTGCCGCAGGACGCGGTTGCCGGCGCCACGCTGTTCGCGCGCATCGGCTGCCTCAACTGCCACAGCTACCTCGGCACGGGCGGCGGCTTCGCGGGCGCGCCGGATCTCTCCGCCGAGGGCGCGAAGAACAAGGGCGTCCAGTTCCAGATCGACCACCTCAAATGCCCCTCGTGCGTGAACCCGGGCTCGCCGATGCCACCGTTCAGCGAACTCGGCCAGGCGAACCTGCGCAAGCTCGCGCTCTTCCTCGAGGCGTCCAAGGGCGGCAAGTAGCCCGGGGAGAGAGGGTCGTGCACGACCGTCGTCTCGGCGGGCGAACCTCCCGTCTGCGGGCGTGCGGCGAGTAGGCTCCCGGGGTGCACGTGTTCCTCGGCATCACCGGCGCGTCGGGTGCGCCCTACGCGGCGCGGCTGCTCGAGGTGCTGACCGAGGCCGACTGCGAGGTCGGCGTGTGCGCCTCGTCGGCCGCGGTCGAGGTGATCGCCGCCGAGCTCTACGGCGACGCTCTCCTGTCGCGCGACGAGACGCTCGCCCGTCTCCTCGAGCATGCGGGCGGCGGGCGCGTGACGCTCTACGACGAGCGCGACTGGCACGCGCCGTACGCGAGCGGGTCGGCCCGGGTGGACGGGTACGTGATCTGCCCGTGCTCGACGGGGACGCTCGGCGCGCTCGCCTCCGGCGTGACCTCGAACCTGATCCAGCGGGCGGGCGCTGTGGCGCTCAAGGAGGGGCGGCGGCTCGTCGTCATGCCGCGCGAGACGCCGCTCTCCGACATCCACCTGGAGAACATGCTCAGGCTCCGGCGTGCCGGCGCCACGATCCTCGTCCTCGCGCCCGGCTTCTACCACGGCGCCGGCACGGTCGGCGACCTGGTCGACTTCATGGTCGCGAGGTGCCTGGACCAGCTCGGGCTGGACAATGCCCTCGTGCGGCGGTGGGGCGGGTGATGAGCGTCGAGACCGGCACGCTCGCGCCCCCGGACGTCCGCTCGATGTTCGATCGCATCGCGCCCGTCTACGACCTGATGAACCGCCTGATGACAGCGGGTCTCGACCAGCGCTGGCGGCGAGCGACGGCAGGCGCGGTCGTCCGGCCGGGAGACCGCGTCCTCGACGCGTGCTGCGGCACCGGCGACCTGGCCTGCGCCGCGCTCCGGGCCGGCGCGGGCGAGGTGGTCGGGCTCGACTTCTCGCCGCGCATGCTGGAGCGCGCGCGGAGAAAGCAACAGACTGTTACTTGGGTCGAGGGCGACCTGCTCGTGCTGCCGTTCGAGGACGCGCGCTTCGACGCCGCCACCGTCGGCTTCGGCGTGCGCAACGTGGCCGACCTCGAGCGCGCGCTGGCGGAGCTCCGCCGCGTGCTCGTGGCGGGCGGGCGGCTCGGCGTGCTCGAGATCACGACGCCGACCGGCGCGCTCGCACCCTTCTACCGCGTCTGGTTCGACCGCGTCGTGCCGCGGCTCGGCAGCCTGCTCCGCGGGGGCTCCGCCTACACCTACCTGCCGGCGAGCGTCAGGCGCTTCCCCGCCCCGGCCGACCTGGCCGCGCAGCTCACCCGCGCCGGCTTCGCCGACGTCTCCTACCGCACGTTCGCCGGTGGCATCGTCGCCCTGCACACGGGGACGGCCGCGTGACGGCGCTCGCCTCGATCCGCGAGGCGCCGGGCCTCGAGTCGTACCTGGACGAGCTCGAGGAGCGGCTGCAGGACGCCGTCGCCAGCCATCCCGGGATCGTGGCTGCCGTCGGAGCGGACGCGCTCGCCGCCGGGGGCAAGCGCCTGCGGCCGATGCTCGTGTTCCTCTCCTCGCCGCCGGGGGCCGCGCCGCTCGCCGCCGGGGTCGCCGTCGAGCTGATCCACATGGCGACGCTCGTCCACGACGACCTCATCGACGGCGCGCAGTTCCGCCGCGGCCGCGCCGCCGCCTGGGCCGCCTACGGACCCGCGGCCGCGCGGGCAGCCGGCGACTACCTGTTCGCGCGCGCCTTCGCCGAGCTCGCCGCGAGCGGCGACGCCCGGGCCGTGGCCATGCTCGCCGAGGCCACGCTCTGTCTCGCCCGCGGCGAGGCGCTGCAGCGCCGCCAGACGCACGACCCGGACACGACGGTGGAGAGCTACCTCGAGCGCTGCGCGCTGAAGACGGCGAAGCTGTTCGAGGCCGCTTGCCTGCTCGGCTCGCGCGGCGAGGACCCGGCGCTCGGGGAGTTCGGTCTGGCGCTCGGGATCGCCTTCCAGATCGCCGACGACATCCTCGACTGCACCGGCGACGGCCTCGAGACGGGCAAGATTGCGGGCGTGGACCTGCGCGAGGGGACGCCGACGCTGCCGTTGCTGCTCGCCGCGCGCGAGGACGAGGCGGTGCGCCGGGCGCTGGCCGGGGAGCCGGCCGATGGCGCCCTCGTCCGGGTCGCTGCCACGACGGCGCTCGAGCGCTCGCGCGAGTACGCCCTGCGCTACGCGCGCAAGGCGCGCGCCTGCCTCGGCGATCAGTTCCACCGCGAGGAGCTCGAGGCGCTGACCGATCTCGTCGTCCACCGCCACGCCTGAGCAGCCGTGGCCGTTCTCGACCACGTCTCGACCCTCGCCACCGTCCGCGAGAAGGTGGAGGCGAACGAGCGCCTCGACTTCGACGACGGCCTGACGCTGCTCGAGTCGGACGACCTGCTCGCGCTGGGCGAGCTCGCCGACCGGGCCCGGCGCCTGCGCGGCGGCGACGACCGCGTCTTCTTCGTCCAGAACCTGTACCTGCACCAGACGAACGTCTGCCGCGTCAAGTGCAAGTTCTGCGCCTTCGCCTTCACGCGGAAGCAGCCGGAGGCGTACACGTACACGGCGGAGGAGGTCGTCGAGCAGGCGCTTCGCCAGTACGAGGTGGCGCCGTTCACGGAGATCCACATCGTCAACGGCGAGAGCCCGCACGTCGACTTCGCCTACTACGTCGACACCGTCGCAGCCCTGCACCAGGCGCTGCCCGACGTGCACCTGAAGATGTTCACCGCGAGCGAGATCCACCACATGTCGACGCTGTCCGGGCTCTCGTACGAGCAGGTGCTGCGCGAGCTGCAGGCGGCCGGGCTCGGATCGCTGACGGGTGGCGGCGCCGAGATCTTCGCCGACCGCGTGCGCCGGCTGGTCGCGCCCGGCAAGGAGCACCCGGACCAGTGGTTCGAGGTCAACCGGGTCGCTCACTCGCTCGGCATCCCCACGCACTGCACGATGCTCTACGGTCACGTCGAGACGTACGAGGAGCGGGTCGATCACCTGCTGCGGCTGCGCGCGCTGCAGGACGAGACGGGCGGCTTCCTCGCCTTCATCCCGCTCGCCTTCCACCCCGAGAACACCGTCTTCGAGCGGCGCGGCTGGCGGCACACGACAGGCTCCGAGGACCTGAAGGTGCTCGCCGTCTCGCGCCTCCTCCTCGACAACGTGCCGAACGTGAAGGCGTACTGGATCATGATGGGCCTGCCGCTCGCCCAAGTCGCGCTCCACTTCGGGGCGAACGACGTGCAGGGGACGCTGGTGCGCGAGGAGATCTTCCACCGCGCGGGTGCCCGCACCGAGCAGGAGCAGAAGGTCGAGCAGCTCGTCCGCCACATCCGAGAAGCCGGGCGCATCCCGGTGCAGCGCGACACGCTCTACAACGAGCTGCGGCGGTGGGACCCGTGAGCGCGCCCGCGCTCGCCGTGCCGGTCGACGCCGCAGGACGGCGCTGGAGCCTGCTCGCGCTCGTCCTCTGCCTCGCCGCCGTGGCCGGCTCGCTCGCGCTCATCGTCGCGTCCGGCCAGGATCCGAGCCGGGTGCGGTGGGGGCTCCTCGCCGTCCCGCCCGTCGTCTCTCTCGGCTCCGCCCTCGCCACACGCCGCCGAGCCCGGATCGCCGCGGCCGTGGTGCTGGGCTGCTGGTGCGTGCTCGCGGCGGCGTCCGTCGGGGCGTTGTTCGTGCCGGCCTTCGCCGCCCTGCTCTGTGCCGCCTCCCGCTCGCCCGGAGGCCGCCCGTGATCCGCCTCGGTCGCATCTCGTACGTGAACATGGCGCCCGTCTTCTACCGGCTCGAGGCGGAGGTGGAGGAGGTGCAGGGCGTTCCCACCGACCTCAACCGGCGACTGCTCGACGGGCTCATCGACCTGGCGCCGATCTCGTCGATCGAGTACGCGCGCCACGCCGACTGCCTGCGCATCCTGCCGCGGCTGTGCGTCTCGTCCGAGGGCGCGGTCGAGTCGATCCAGCTCGTCACCCGGCTGCCGCTCGAGCGCGTCCGCCGGATCGCCGTGACGCCCGAGAGCGCCACCTCGGTCGTGCTGACGAAGGTGCTGCTGCCGGAGGCCGAGCACGTGCCGCTCGGGGAGGAGGCCGAGGCGACGCTGCTGATCGGGGACGCGGCGCTGAAGAGCGCCTTCGAGGACCCGACGCCGCACTACGACCTCGGCCGGCTGTGGCTCGAGCGGACCGGGCTGCCGATGGTGTTCGCCGTCTGGGCGGCGCCCGACCCGCCGAAGCCGGGGACGTTCGAGCTGGAAGAGGCGCTCGTCGCCTCCGTTCGGCGGGCGCGCGCCGAGCCCGAGCAGCTCGCGTACGAGGCGAGCGAGCGCTACGGCTACCCGCCCGGCTTCCTCGCGCGCTACTTCGAGAAGCTGCGCTACCGCTTCGGGCCGCGCGAGCGCGCCGGCTTGTTCACCTTCCTCGAGCTCGCGAACGGGGCGGGCGAGCTCGACCGCGTGCCCGAGCTCCGCTTCGTCCACGAAACCGTCGTCCCCGCCTAGCTGGCCGATGCCGCTCGCACCGCCCCGAGGATTCCAAGTGGCAGTCTGCTGCAAGCCGGGGGGTGTCGATGCTGCGACTGGTCCCGACGCCGCTCGGCTCATGCCGAGTAGCCGCCGTCACGCCGCGTCCACTCATGCCAAGTAACAGTCTGTTACAAGGCGTCGGGGAGGTGCTCGAGAAGGCGCTCGACGGCGAGCGCATCTCAGACGAGGACGCCCTCTGCCTCCTGCGCTCGCGCGACCTCGTCTCGATCGGCCGCGTCGCCGACGAGCTGCGGGCGCGGAAGACGGACCCCGGCCGAGTCACCTTCATCATCGACCGCAACGTCAACTACACGAACGTCTGCTACACGGACTGCGACTTCTGCGCCTTCTACCGCCGCCCCGGAGACACGCGCGAGGGCTACCTGCTGCCGAAGCCGGTCATCTTCAAGAAGATCGAGGAGACGCTCGCACTCGGCGGCACGGGGCTCCTGCTGCAGGGCGGCCACCATCCGGATCTCGGCGTCGACTTCTACGAGGATCTCTTCCGCTCGATCAAGGCGCGCTACCGGATCCACCTGCACGCACTGTCGCCGTCGGAGATCCAGCACGCGGCGCGCCGGTCGAAGCTGACCATCCAGGAGACGCTGACGCGGCTGCGAGACGCGGGGCTCGACTCGATTCCGGGCGGAGGTGCCGAGATTCTCGTCGACCGGGTGCGCGACCTGATCGCGCCGAAGAAGACGACGGCGGCGGAGTGGCTCGGGATCATGCGCGAGGCGCAGCGGCTCGGCATCTCGACGACGGCGACGATGATGTACGGGCACGTGGAGACGCTGCAAGAGCGGGTCGAGCACATGCGCCGGATCCGCGAGCTGCAGGACGAGACCCGCGGCTTCCGCGCCTTCATCTCATGGACCTTCCAAGACGACGGCAACCGTCTCGGCGAGCGGGTGCCGCCGGAGACGATGCCGACCTCGTTCGACTACCTGCTGACGCAGGCGGTGTCGCGCATCTACCTCGACAACGTCGACCACATCCAGTCCTCCTGGGTGACGCAGGGGATGAAGATCGGGCAGGTCGCGCTCGCGTTCGGCGCCGACGACATGGGCTCGGTGATGATCGAGGAGAACGTCGTCTCGGCGGCCGGCACGACGCACCGGACGTCGGCGGACGAGCTCGCGCACCTGATCCGCTCGCTCGGCAAGGTGCCGGTGCAGCGCGACACGCTCTACCGGGACGTCAAGGTCTGGAGCTGACCTGCAGCCCGTGGTCGCGCCGGCGCAGAGGCGATACCGGACGCGGCTCGCGCTCGCCGCCGACGCGGCCGCAATCGCGCGCATCTACAACCAGGGGATCGAGGAGCGCGTCGGCACGTTCGAGACGGAGCTGCGGACGGAGGCGGATGTGCTCGGGTGGCTGGAGGCGGGCTACCCGGTCGTCGTGTGCGAGGGCGGGGCTGGCGAGGTCGTGGCCTGGGCGTCGGCGACGCCGTACCGGGCGCACCGGCCGGTGTACGCCGGCATCGCCGACTTCTCCATCTACGTCGCGCGCACGGCTCGCGGCCGCGGGGCGGGCCGCGCGACGCTCGCGGCGCTGATCGGCGAGGCCGAACGCCGCGGCTACTGGAAGCTCGTCAGCCGCATCTTCCCCGAGAACGCGGCGAGCCTCGCCCTCTGCCGCTCGCTCGGATTCCGCGAGGTGGGCGTGTACCGCCGGCACGCGCAGCTCGACGGCGTCTGGCGCGACGTCGTCATCGTCGAGCGGCTGCTCGGGCCGGCGGCGGCCGGATCGGCGGCGGCGGCCGGGCGAGCGGGCGCGGAGTAGGCGCCGTCGAGGGGCCTCCGGCCTGCGCTCGGGCGAGTCGCTCGCCGCCGAAGCGGGCGGGGGCACGGTGGCGCCCGGCGCGGCGGCCGCCGGGGTGAGCACCGCGCCTCGTCCCGCGTGGCCGGCGCCCGGTCGGACGGGATGCCTCCTCCCCCCACGCCCCACCCAGGGTGGGGAGTAGCACCACCCGCCACCCGCGGTCAGCGTATCGCCGGAACACGCACGGGGGGGCGACGCGCCTGTGCCGGTTGCGTGCCGATTCCTCCACGCCGCTCCGTGACCTGCGCCGCGCCGGTCGGCGAACGATCCGCTTCGCGCGTGCGGCCGGTAGCCTCTTCGGCGGGTCGTGCTGCGCAAGCTCGTCATCGCGTCGCTCGTGGCGGGAGCGTTCGCCGCGCCCGCCCGCGCGCAGGCACAGCCGGAGCTGCTCATGCCCGGCGTGTCCTACCAGCGGCTCGTTCAGTACACCCTGCACGGGCCGGTGGGCGTGAACGTGCTGACCGTGACACGGCCGGGCGGCCTCCTCTCCGTCCTTCCGGTCCTGTCGAACGAGCAGATCGACGGCACGGAGACGCTGACGGCGATCGAGCAGCGTCTGTCGCCGTCGGCGACGGTGGCGGCTGTGAGCGGCGACCTCGTCGCGGCGGGCGGCCGGCCGGACGGCCTGCTCATCCGCAACGGCGCCGTCGACCACGGCCCGCGCACGGCCCGTACCAGCGTGGGCATCGACACGTCCGGGACGCTCCGCCTCGACCGGATCACCCTCTTCGGCTACTGGCAGGGGACGGGGACGCGCCGTTCGTTCACGCTCGTCAACGAGCCGCCGCGTCCCGGTACGGTCTCGCTGTTCACGCCCGCCTGGGGACCGCTGACCCCCGGCTCGGCCGACTCGGTCGCAGTCGTCCTGCGGCCGTTCCCGCCTGCGACGCCGAACGCCGACCTGGTGGGGACGTCCGTGCAGCTCGTGCCCGGAGGAGTCGCGGGCATCCCGCCGGACGGCGCCGTGCTCGTCGGCCGTGGCTCTGCCGCCAGCGCGCTCCAGGGCGAGGCGGCGCCCGGCCAGACGGTGCACGTGCGGCTGACGCTGCAGCCCGACTGGACCGGTGTGACCGGCGCGCTCGGCGGCGGGCCGCTCCTCGTGCGGAGCGGCAGGCCCGTGTTCGCAGCGGGGGAGTCGATTCCGCCCGAGCTGCTCGCGCTCCCCCAGCCGCGGGTGGCCGTGGGCCAGCGTGCCGACGGATCGCTCCTGCTCGTCTCGGTCGAGGGCGGCGTCCCGGGCTACAGCTTCGGGCTGACGAACTACGAGCTCGCGCAGACGCTCGTGCGGCTCGGCGCGGTGTCGGGGGCGGCGCTCGGCGCCGGCGGCCCCGCCGAGATGGCGTTCGACGGGCGGGTGCTGGGGGCGCCGGTGCGCCCGGAGCCGCAGCTCGCGGACGCGCTCGCCGTCGAGTACGCGGGCGTGTACGCGCCGCCTCCCTCGGCGCCGGTGCTGTCGCCGAACGGCGACGGCGTGGGCGAGACGGAGACGCTCGCCTACAAGGTGGTGCGCCCGTCGACGGTCACCGTGGCGCTCGTCGGTCCCGACGGCGTCCCGCGGCTCAGCTCGCAGGGTCAGGTGGCGCCGGGAACGTACCCCGTGCAGTGGTCGGGGCGCAGGGCGGACGGGACGCCAGAGCAGGAGGGGCTGTGGCGCTTCACGGTGAGCGCCGTCGACGACCTCGGGCGCGCCTCGTCCGTCGAGCGCGACTTCACTCTCGACCTCACCCTCGGCCACGCGAAGGCGATCGGCCCGCCCCTCGCGGCGCCGAGGGCTTCGCCGAGACCCGTCGCCTCCTTCCAGCTGACGCGCCCGGCGACGGTGGCCGAGCGGATCGAGACGCGCACCGGCACGATCGTGCGCACCTTCCCCACGGTGCGCGCTGCGGCGGGGACGCTGACCATCTCCTGGGACGGCCGCACCGCTTCCGGCGGCGCCGTCTATCCCGGCCGCTACGTCGCGCGGGCGACCGCGACGACGGCGATCGGTACGGTCGACCTCGCCGCGGCGATCACGGTCCGGCGCCGGGCAGCGAAGTAGACTCGCTCGGCGCCCGTGCTCGCCTCGGTCACCTCCTCGGTCACGTCCTTCGTCGGCAACCACGGCGTCTACGCCGTCTTCTTCCTGATGGCGATCGACGCGGTCTTCCCGGCGGCAAGCGAGCTCGTCATGGTGTACGCGGGCGCCCTCGCCGCGGCCGCGTTCGCCGACCAGCACGTCGTCCTGTTCGGCTCGCGCGTGTCGAGCGGCTTCTGGGCCTTCCTGGTCATGTCCCTCTCCGGCACGCTCGGGTACACGACGGGCGGGATCGTCGGGTGGGTGATCGGCGACTACGGCGGCCGGCCGCTCCTCGAGCGTCACGGCCGCTGGCTCCATCTCTCGCCCGAGCGGCTCGACCGCGCCGAGCACTGGTTCGAGCGCTGGGACCGCTGGGCGGTCTTCCTCGGGCGCCTGACGCCGATCGTCCGCTCCTTCATCTCCGTCCCCGCCGGCGTGTTCAAGTCCCCGTTCCTCGCCTACACGGCGCTGACGATGGCCGGCACCGCGATCTGGTGCTTCGCGCTCGCCGGCATCGGCTGGGGGGTCGGCACCGGCTACCGGCGCTTCGACAGCGGCTTCCGCTACGCCGAGTACGTCGTGCTCGCCGGGATCGTCCTGGGCGGAGCGATCCTCGTCCTGCGCAGGCGCTTCTCTAGACTTGCTGGGCGTGCCGATTCCGCTCGTTGACGTCAAGGCGCAGTATGCGCCCCTGCTCGCTGAGCTGGAGCAGGCGATCGCGGCGGTGCTCGAGGACGGCCGCTTCGTCTTCGGCCCGAACGTGGCGGCGTTCGAGCGGGAGGCTGCGGCCTACCTGCGGGTGCCGCAGACGATCGGCGTCGGGAACGGCACGGACGCGATCGTGCTCGTGCTCGACGCGCTTGGCGTCGGACCGGGCGACGAGGTCGTCTGCCCGGCGTTCACCTTCTTCGCCACGGCCGAGGCGATCGCGCGGCGCGGCGCGACGCCCGTGTTCGCGGACGTCGACCCGGCGACGTGCAACCTCGACCCCGAGGACGTGGCTGCGCGGATCACCAGCCGGACGCGCGCCATCGTGCCGGTGCACCTGTTCGGGCGCCCGGCGCCGCTCTCGGCGCTGGCCGAGCTCGGCCCGCCGCTCGTCGAGGACGCCGCGCAGGCGTTCGGCTCGCCGCACGTCGCAGGCCACGGCGTCGCCTCGACGTTCAGCTTCTACCCGACGAAGAACCTGTTCGCGCTCGGAGACGGCGGGCTCGTCGCCGTGCGCGACGAGGAGCTCGGCGAGCGGGTGCGGCTGCTCCGCTTCCACGGGTCACGGGCGAAGAGGACGTTCGAGCTCGTCGGGTACAACTCGCGGCTCGACGAGATCCAGGCGGCGGCGCTGCGCGTCTTCCTGCCCCGGCTCGACGAGTGGACGCGGCTGCGCCGCGAGGCGGCCGACCGCTACCGGGAGCTCGGGCTCGGCGAGCTCGTCGAGGTGCCGGAGGACGAGGACGGCCACGTCTACCACCTGTTCGTCTGCCGCTCGCCGCGCCGCGACGCCGTCTGCGAGGCGCTCGCCGAGCGGGGGATCGCGACCGCGACCTACTACGAGCCGCCGCTCCATCTGCAGCCGGCCTTCGCCCACCTCGGCTACCGGCCCGGCTCGCTGCCCGTGACCGAGCAGCTCGCCCGCGACAACTTCTCGCTGCCGATGTGGGCGGGGATCGACGCCGGCACGCAGGAGCGGGTGGTCGACGCCGTCCGCGCGGCGCTCGGGGTCGCCGTCGCGTGATCGGCTTCCCCGTCAGCCGCCACCGCCTGTGGCAGCTCGTCGTCGACGCGGGCCTGATCGCGGCCGCCTGGTACCTCGCCTTCCGGCTGCGCTTCGATCCGAAGGTGCCGATCTACTACCACACGCTGTTCGAGCGCTCGCTGCCGGTCGTGGTCGGCGTGCAGCTCGTCGTCTTCGTCAGCTTCGGCTTCTACAACCGCTGGTGGCGCTACGTGTCGACGCGGGACATGTGGGGCGCCGCCCGGGGGGTGACCGTCGCCTGCCTGCTCTCGAGCCTCGTCGTCTACGTCGCCGGCCTCGTCCCGCACGTCACCCCGCCGCGCTCGGTCCTGATCATGGACTGGCTGCTCCTGCTTGCCTTCGTCGCCGGCGCCCGCATGCTCGCGCGCACGCTGCTCGAGCGGCCGCCGGCGCGCGGCATCGTCGCGCGTGGCAAGGAGGTGATCGTCGTCGGCGCCGGGGATGCCGGACACCTGATCGTCAAGGAGATGCTGCGCCAGCCGGCGCTCGGCTACACGCCGATCGGGCTCGTCGACGACGACCCGAAGACGCGCAACCTGCGCGTGCACGGCATCCGCGTGCTCGGGACGACCGACGACCTGCCGGCCATCCTGCGCGAGCAGCGCCCCGACGAGGTGCTGATCGCGATCCCGTCCGCGCCGGGCAGCGTGCGCGGGAAGGTCGTGCAGATGGCGCGGCGGGAGGGGATCGTCGTCAAGACGCTGCCCGGCCTGCACGAGCTGATCGCGGGCGACGTCGACCTCGCCGGCCAGATTCGCCCGGTGCAGGTCGAGGACGTGCTCGGGCGCGAGCCGGTCGAGGTCGACCTGCAGGCGATCGCCTCGTACCTCGCCGGCGAGACCGTGCTCGTCAGCGGTGCCGGCGGCTCGATCGGCTCGGAGCTGTGCCGGCAGATCGCCCGGCTCGGCGCGGCACGCATCGTCCTCGTCGACCACTCCGAGCGCGCGCTGTTCGAGATCGAGCGGGAGCTCGTCGACGAGCGGAGCTTCCCGGCCGCGTACCCGGTGCTGGCGGACATCGGCAACCGGGCGAAGATGCGCCAGGTGTTCGAACGCTACCGGCCGGGCGTCGTCTTCCACGCGGCCGCGTACAAGCACGTGCCGCTGATGGAGGCGAACCCGATCGAGTCGGTCCGCAACAACGCGCTCGCGACGCGCTCGCTGGCGGAGGTGGCAGCCGCCTTCGGCACGAAGCGCTTCGTCCTCGTCTCCACCGACAAGGCGGCGAACCCGAAGAATCTGATGGGACAGTCGAAGGCGGTCTGCGAGTGGATCGTGGAGGCGATCGGCCACCGCCCCGACGTCTCGACGCGCTTCGTCGGCGTGCGCTTCGGCAACGTGCTCGGCTCGTCGGGAAGCGTGATCCCGATCTTCCGCCGCCAGATCGAGCGGGGCGGGCCGGTTGGCGTCACCCACCCGGAGATGACGCGCTACTTCATGACCACGCAGGAGGCGGTCTCGCTCGTCGTCCAGGCCGGCGCGATCGGCGGGCGCGGCGAGATCTTCGTGCTCGACATGGGCGAGCCGGTGCGCATCCTCGACCTCGCGCGCAACATGATCGAGCTGTCCGGCCTCGAGCCGGGCCGGGACGTGATGATCGAGTTCGTCGGCGTCCGCCCGGGCGAGAAGCTGCACGAGGAGCTGTGGTCGGCGGACGAGGTCGTCAGCCCCACGCAGCACCAGAAGATCCTGCGCGTGACGAGGCCGCAGATCGACGCCGCCTGGCTCGAGGAGGAGCTGGCCGAGCTCGAGCGGCTCGTGGAGGCGGGCGACACCCAGGAGCTCGTCGCGAGGATGACGCAGATGACGCGCACGCCGCGCCGCGAGGCCGCCTCGCTCCCCACGGACGTGGCCGTCACCGCCGACGCCGCGGCCTCGCCGGGCGCCGAGCCGGTCGCCTGAGCCCTCGCTTCGGCGCGGGCGGCTCGGACAGCGCAGTCGACGGCGACCGGGCCGGGTCAGGCGAGGCCGTCGAGCAGGAGGTCGAGGAGCGCCGCCGGGTCGCGCCGCAGCGGCGCCGTCTCCTGCGGGCCGCGCTTGCGCAGCTCGAGCGCCGCCGGGTCGGTCAGCGGCCGCAGCCTGCCCTCGCGGACGAGCTGCTCGTCGACTCCGCCCAGCCTGCCGCCGAAGACGGTGTACACGGGCACCCCCAGCGCGACCGCCTCCCGGTTCATCGTCCCGCCCGCGGACACGACGAGGTCGGCGCGGGCGACGAGGCTCTGTGCGTCGAGCGCTCGCTCGGGCACGAGCACGGACGGAAGCCGCAGGCCGAGCACCTGCTGCCGTTGCGCAGGCACGCGGGGGAGCACGACCACCTGGACGTCGGGCCGGCGGCCGAGCGCCTCGAGCGTGCGCGCGAACAGCGGGTTCGCGTGCCGGTGGTAGAGGGACAGCTCGGGCGGAGGCCGGAGGACGACCAGCGTCCTCGCCGGATCGAGCCCGAGCTCGTCGGCCACGCCCGGGTCGGGCTCGAAGTCGGCCAGGTAGTACTCCTCCTTCAGCCCGGGGTAGCGGGCGAGCTTCGCCTCGGCGACGCCGTAGCGAGCGAGCCGCTCGGGTGGGATCGCCTCGGGGACGACGACCCGCGTCGCGAACCGGCAGCCGATCTGGTGCTGGAGCCAGGCGTACTCGTAGTCGAAGGTGGTCGCGCTCGGGATGCCGAGGCGCCTGGCCGTGACCGTCAGGTCGTAGGAGCCGTGCGCCAGGGCGACGTCGAAACCGCGGCCGCGGGCGAACCGGTGCAGGGCGCTCAGGCGGGCGGCCATCGCACCGGCCTTTCCGGCCGCGGAGGCGCCGCCGTGGCGGCCGATGACGGTGGCCGGGATCCGGTGCAGCTCGAGCAGCTCGACCGTCTGGGCGTAGCTGCGCGCCGTCACCTCGACCTCCGCTCCGCGCTCGCGCAGGATGCGGACGAGCGGCCGGAAGACGAGCACGTGAGGCGAGTTCGTGACGTCGATCCAGACCCTCACAGCGCCGTCACCGTCGTCGCACAGCCGGCACGGTCCCGTCTGCCCTCCGTCACGGCCTCGCCGCCCTCCTCGTAGGGGAGAGGGGCCGGAGGCCCCGGGGGGATCGGCTCACGCGTGCGGAGGAGCTGCCGTTCGCCGCCACGCGCAGGACTGTAGCCGTCGGGGCTCGGGCGGCTCGCGTTCGCGGCGGGTGGGCTGCCGCCGTCCACCCATGCTCGCCTCGGCCGACACTCGGTATAAGTAGCCGTGATGGACACGCGCCAGCTGGCGTCCTTCTGCGCGGTTGTCGAGCGTGAGAGCTTCTCGCAGGCTGCCGCCAGGCTCGGGGTCACCCAACCTGCTGTCAGCCAGCAGGTGCGGGCGCTCGAGAAGCGCGTGGGCACGCAGCTCCTCGACCGGTCCGGCCGGCGGGTGGTCCCCACCGAGGCGGGCCTGCGCCTGTACCGAGGGGCGCAGCGGCTGCTGGCGCAGGAGGAGCAGCTGCTGGCGCTCGTCGCCGCCGAGGACGGTGGCCAGCTCCGCGGCCGGCTCGAGGTCGGCGCGTCGAGCGGGCCCGGCGCGAACGTGGTCACGCTCCTCCTGTGCGAGTTCCAGCAGCGCAACCCGGAGCTGACGGTCGCCTTGTCCGTCTTCGACACGCTGCGGGTGGTCGAGCTGGTGGCGCGGCGCGAGCTCGAGCTCGGCGTCGTCGGCGCCGTACGGCGCCACCGCTCGGTCTCATTCGAGACGTTCTTCTGCGACGAGGTCGTGCTCGTCTGCCCGCCGGACCACCGCTTCGCCGGAAGCACGCTGACGCTCGACGAGCTTCGCTCGGAGCCTCTCGTGCTCATGCAGGCGGGAGCGGGGGTGCGCGCGGTGATCGAGGCCGAGCTGCGGGCGGCCGGGTACCGGCTGCGCGACTTCGACGTCCACCTCGAGCTCGGCCTGCAGGAGTCGGTGAAGAGCGCGGTCGTCGCCGGCTACGGCGTCACCTTCATCTCACGTTCGGCCGTCGAGGCCGAGCTCGCCTCGGGCACGCTGGCCGTCGCGCGGGTGCTCGGGCTCGAGCCGCGGCGCGAGATCTCGCTCGTGCGCTCCGTCGGCCGCACGCCGTCGCGACTCGCGGAGGCGTTCCTCGAGTTCGCCCGCGGGCGGCTAGAGCAGTGATCGTCCGCTTCGGGCTCGACGCCCTCGGCGAGCTGCTCGCCGGCTACCGGCGCACGCTTCTCGTCTCGAGCGCTCGCTGGCAGGAGCTCGAGCTGCCGGTGGACGTGCGTTTCCACGGCACGCGCGCGCACGCCGAGCGCTCCGGCGTCGACGCCGCCCGGGCGGCGGCGCGCGACTCGGTTGCGGACGCGCTCGTGGCGCTCGGCGGCGGGAGCGCGATCGACACGGCGAAGGCCGTCTCGGCGGCGACGGGGCTGCCGCTCGTCGCCGTCCCGACGACGTACGGTGGCGCCGAGTGGACGCCGTACTTCGGCATCCGCGACGAGGCGCGGCGAGTCAAGGGCGGAGGGACGGGCGCGCACACCGTCGCGATCGTGTACGAGCCGCGGCTCACCCTCGGCCTGCCGCGCGACGAGTCCGGGGGCACGGCGATGAACGCGCTCGCGCACTGCGTCGAGGCGCTGTACGTGTCCGACTCCGAGGAGGCGCGGCGAGGCGGTGCGCTGATCGACGAGTGGCTGCCGCGCGTCCTCGACGACGGCCGCGATCTGCACGCCCGCACGGCGCTGCTCGAAGGGGCGATGCACGCGGGGATCGCGCTGCGCGACCACGGCCTCTACCTGGGGCATGCCATGGCGCAGGCCCTCGGCGGGCGCTACGGGCTGCCGCACGGCGCGCTGAACGCGATCTGCCTGCCGGCGGCGATGCGCTTCAACGGCGCCGACGAGCCGCTGCCGATCGCACGCGTGCAGGAGCTGGCGCGGCTGTGCGGGTTTACCCGGCTGCGCGACCTCGGCGTACCCGAAGGTGACCTGGCCGAGGTGGCCGAGGCGACGGCGGTCAGGGGCGGAGCGAAGGCGAACCCGCGACCGGCCGGACCCGCCGAGATCGCGGAGCTCCTCCGCTCGGTCTGGTAGGCGGTGCGGCGGGCGGGCCGCTCCCGGTCGCCGCACCAGTCCGAGCTCACGCCCCCACCCAGGCCCGAGCCTGCGTCCCACGCCCTACCCAGGCTCGAGCCCGCGTCCCCACCCAGGGTGGGGAGCTGTCCACCCGCCACCCGCGGCTCACGCTACCCGTCGCCGGCGCACCTGTCCGTGACCGAACCGTGCCGATTCTGCATCACCTGTCCGCAGGCGGCCGCGCGTGTCCGAAGCCGCCACGTCTGCGTGCGCTGCCTCCGGCGGCCGCCGTCCAGGCCCCGGCCAGGAGCCGGCTCAGGCGCAGCCGGACAGACGGAAGGACGCGTCCGCCGCCTGCCAGATCCCGAGCAGGGCCGCGCCGCTCACCGCCAGCAGGCCGATCCGTCCCCAGCGGGCGTCCCGCGCTCCCCGGCGCACGGCGACGAGGTCGAGCACGAGCGCGGCGCTCGTGAGCGCGAAGAAGACGAGCGGCGTCAGGTCGACCGAGACGGACGGATCGGTCGGGCCGCCGCACCGTCCCGTGCTCCTTGCCACGAGCAGTCCGACGCCGAGGCAGAGCACGCTCGCCGACAGCGCGGCGCCGGCGAAGCCGCGCCGCGAGCGCGGCGGTCCCGGTGCCGGTCGCGCGCCTGCGTCCCGCGAGACGTCCATCCCTTGCCTCATCGGCAGGCGAGGCCCCGCTCCCGAGCAGGCGAACGGGTGAGAGCGCTCGGGGGAGAGCCGACGGGGCGGCCTTGCCGGCGGCGCCCGCGGCGCCCGAGCGCGCTACGAGCGGGTGAGCGGGCGACGCACGGCGGCCACGACCGGATCCGTGACCCGGCTGAGCGTTCGCACCGCCCAGGCGATCGTCGGCCGCCCGAGCGTGGTCACGAGCGCCGCAGAGCCGAGGCCGACCAGGAAGCTGACGGCGACGTCCGCCGGGTAGTGGACGCCGACGAAGATGCGGTCGAGCGCGATCGCCGCCGCGGCGAGGAGCAGGAGCGCACCGAAGCGGCGGCTGAACACGAGCACGGCGAAGGCGACCGCGAACGCGACGGTGGCGTGGTCGCTCGGAAAGCCGTTGTCCGGCGCGTGGTGGACGAGGAGCACCGTCTGCTGCGGATGGTCGACGAACGGACGGTCGTGGTACCACAGGTGCCCGAGGACGGCGTTCGCGGCCAGACCCACGACCGCCGAGGCGGCGGCGGACGCGGTCGCGAGCTTCAGGCGCGGCGAGCCGCCGGGCCGGGCAAGCAGCCACAGCAGCGCCGCCGCGACCACGAGGACGTAGATGGCGGCCGAGTTGAAGATCTCGGCGGCGTCCTGACCAGCGTCGCTCGTTTGCGTGGCGCTGTTCAGCCAGTGGAAGATCGACCAGTCCAGAGCCCGAATGGTAGTCGAGTGAGCGAACGGTCGGTCACGGTGGCTCGATCCTCGATCGTCTCTCCTCCCAAGGGCCGGTACAAGTATGTTCCGAGCTAATCCCAGCGATTAGTCAGAGGCGCTAGAATCCGCACCGTGCCGGGCCGGAGCCACGTCGACGTGCTCGTCATCGGCAGCGGGGCGTCGGGCCTCGCCGCCGCCGTGTCCGCCGAGCGCGCCGGAGCACGGGTGCTGCTTGCGACGAAGGGGTCGCTCCAGTCCTGCAACTCGGCCAAGGCGCAGGGCGGCATCCAGGCGGCGCTCGGCGAGGACGACTCGCCCGAGCTGCACGCCGAGGACGTGTGGCGCTCCTCGCACGAGACGGCCGACCGGCGGCTCGTCGAGGTGCTCACCTCGGAGGCGCCGGGCGCCATCCGCTGGCTCGAGGAGCTCGGCGTCCGCTTCACACGCGACAACGGCGGCTACCGCCTCGCCTGCTGCGGCGGGTCGAGCCGGCGGCGGCTGCTCCAGGTCGGCGACCGCACCGGCCACGCGATCACGACGGCGCTGCGCGAGGCCGTGGCGGGCGCCGCCGTCCAGATACGGCCGAAGTCGCCGCTCGTCGCGCTCGAGCCCGGCGAGAACGGCTGGCGTGCGCGCTGCGGCGACGAGCAGGTCGAGGCGACCGCGGTCGTGCTCGCCGCGGGCGGCCGCTGCTTCCGAGAGGCCGAGGAGCGCGGCGAGCTGTCCACCAACCATCCCGGCGCGACCGGCGAGGTGACGCAGATCGCGCTCGAGCTCGGGGCCGAGGCGCGCGACCTGGACGCGCTCCAGTACCACCCGAACGGTGGCGCCTGGCCGAGCGGCATGCAGGGCTACTCCATTCCGGAGACGACCCGCGCCTACGGCGCCGTGCTCCTGAACGCCGACAGGGAGGAGTTCACCGACTCGCTCGGGCCGCGTGACGCGGTGTCGCAGGCGATCTTCGACGAGGTCGAGCGGGGCAAGGGCGTGACGACGCCGGACGGCCGTCCCGCCGTCTACCTGGACACGACGCGGATCCCGGCCGCCGACGCCGACATCTCCCTGCCGTACATGCTGCGCCGCTACCGCGCCGCCGGCATCGATCCGCTCCGGGAGCCGATCCTCACCTACCCGCTGCTCCACTACCAGAACGGAGGCCTCGTGATCGACGAGCACGGCGAGACGACGCTCGAGGGCCTGTTCGCCTGCGGCGAGATCGCAGGCGGGACGCACGGCCGCAACCGGATGATGGGCAACAGCCTGCTCGAGTGCGTCGTCTTCGGCCGCCGGGCCGGGCGGGCGGCGGCGGAGAGGGCGCGCGCGTGATCGCGACCGACCTGCAGGGGATCGTCGCCGACGCCGCGGCGCACCTGTACGTGTGGGCGCTGAAGGACATCCCGCAGGACCTGCGGAACGCGCTCGCCGAGGCGCGCGAGCGCGAGACGTCGGTTGCGGGGCGGCGCGTGCTGAGCACGATCATCCGCAACGTCGAGGTGGCAGACGAGCAGCGGAACCTCGTCTGCCAGGACACGGGCATCGCCGTGTACACGTGCCGGGTCGGCGAGCGCTTCCCGCTCCACCCCGTCCGCATCCACGAGGCGCTGCGCGCGGGCACCGAGCGGGCGACGGTCGAGCACCCGCTCCGCTCGAACGCCGTCCACACCCTCACCCGCGAGAGCACCGGCCCGAACACGGGCTACCGGCTGCCCATCGTCCACTGGGAGTTCGTCCCGGACTGGGACGGGCTCGACGTCAAGTGCGTCCCCAAGGGGTCGGGCTCGGAGAACATGAGCTTCCTGAAGATGTGCGTGCCCGCCGACGGCGTGCGCGGGATCAAGCAGTTCGTGCTCGAGTCGATCGTGGGCGCAGGAGGCAAGCCATGCCCTCCGGGGATCGTCGGGGTCGGGATCGGCGGCTCGGCCGACTACGCCATGTACCTGGCGAAGGAGGCGATCACCCGCCCCGTCGGCACGCGCAACCAGGACCCGCTCGTCGCGCAGCTCGAGGAAGAGCTGTACGAGCTCCTCAACGAGACGGGGGTCGGGCCGATGGGTCTCGGCGGCGACGTCACCGTGCTCGCCGTCCACGTCGAGCACGCCGACACGCACATGACCCTGAACCCGGTGGCCGTCAACTACCAGTGCTGGGCCGCCCGGCGCGCTTCGGCGCATGTCGGCGCCGACGGCTCCGTCGTCTACGACCGGGAGGCGTGATGCCGGACGCCGTCATGTCTCCGGCTGACCGCACGACCACCGCCTCCGCGACGACCCTCGCGGCCGCTCCTGCCGTTCCTTGGAACAGACTGTTACGTGGCCTTGTCGGGCCGGGGGTTGGCGCCTGATGGCCGAGCACCGCCTGACGTTCCCGGCCGGCGAGGAGGCGATCCGGGCGCTCCGCGCCGGCGACGAGGTTGTCGTCGACGGGCACGTCATCGGCATCCGCGACCGCACGCAGATCCGCATCTTCGACCAGGGCCGGGAGCCGCCGCTCGATCTCACGGGCGCGCTCCTCCTGCACACGGCTCCGAACGTGCGCAAGCTGGGCCCGGGCCGCTACGAGCCGCTCTGCATCGGCACGACCACGTCCGCGCGCATGGTGCGGTTCACGGAGCCGCTCGGCGAGCGCTACGGCGTGCGGGCGATCTGCGGCAAGGGAGGCCTGCCGGACGAGGCGATCGAGCCGATGCAGCGGCTCGGCATGGTCTACCTCGCGATCGTCGGTGGCGCGGCGGCGCTCGAGACGACGCAGATCGAGGAGATCGAGGAGGTCGCCTGGGAAGACCTCATGCCGGAGTGCCTGTGGAAGTTCCGCGTCCGCGACTTCGGCCCGCTCACCGTCGGCATCGACTCGCACGGCAACTCGGTCTACCGCGACGTGCAGGCGGAGGCCCGCAAGCGACTGGAGGGGATCCTTGAGCGCATCTGAACGGAACGGCCTCGATCTCGGCATCAGGAGGGACGGCGGCCTCACGCACGTGCTCGACAAAGGGCTCGGCCCCCGCGCGTGGGAGGACCTGCTCGAGACGAGCGGCGACTACATCGACATCGTCAAGCTCGGCTGGGGCACCGCCTGGGTGACGCGCAACCTCGAGCGCAAGCTGGAGGTGCTGCGCAGCAAGCCGGTCGTGATCGGCGGAACCTTCTTCGAGGTCGTGTTCGCGCGCGGGCGCCTCGACGAGTACAAGCGCTGGCTGCGCGGGCTCGGGATCGAGCACGTCGAGATCTCCGACGGGACGGTCGACATCCCCCGCGGGCGCAAGCTCGAGCTGATCGCCGACTTCGCACGCGACTTCACCGTGCTCTCGGAGGTCGGCTCGAAGGACTCCGAGGTCGTCTTCGCCCCGTACGAGTGGGTCGACTGGATCCAGGAGGAGCTGGCGGCCGGCGCCTGGAAGGTGATCACGGAGGCGCGCGAGAGCGCCACCGCCGGCATCTTCCGGCCCTCCGGGGAGATGCGCACCGGCCTCGTCGAGGAGATCGCGCACTCGATCGACTTCCACGACCTCGTCTGGGAGGCGCCGACGAAGGCCTCGCAGGCCTGGTTCGTGAAGCACTTCGGCCCGGAGGTGAACCTCGGCAACATCCCGCCCGACGAAGTGATCCCGCTCGAGACGCTGCGTCTCGGGTTGCGCGGCGACACGCTGAAGGAGGTGCTTCTTGGCGACTCGCACGTCGAGCCGGCCCCGGCTTCCTGACCTCGACTTCGAGGCGATGAGCGCCGAGGACCTCGTCGCCTGGGCGCACAGCCACTTCTGGCCGCGCATCTGCCTCACGTGCTCGTGGCAGAAGCAGTCGTCCGTGCTCGTGCACATGCTCGCCAACCTCGGGCTGCGCATGGACACCGTCGAGCTCGACACACACCTGTTCTTTCGCGAGTCGTACGAGACCCGCGACCGGCTCGTCGAGCGCTACCAGCTGAGGCTCATCCGGCCGGAGATCCCCACGATCGCGGAGCAGCATCGCGCCGAGGGCCCGAACCTGTGGGAGCGCGACCCGGATCGCTGCTGCCAGATCCGCAAGGTCGAGCCGCTCGTCCGCGCTCTCGAACCCTACGACGCGTGGATCTCGGGCATCCGCCGCGACCAGTCGCCGAGTCGCGCGGGCACGGCCAAGGTGGAGTGGTCCGAGCGCTACCAGGTGTTCAAGATCCACCCGCTCGCCGACTGGGACGAGAAGCGGGTGTGGGCGTACATCGCCATCAACGACATCCCCTACAACCCGCTGCACGACGTCGGCTACCGGTCGATCGGGTGCATCCCCTGCACGCGGCCGGTCGCGCCCGACGAGGAGGAGCGCGCCGGCCGCTGGGCCGGCTCGGACAAGCTGGAGTGCGGCATCCACGTGGAAGGAGCGCTGACAGCTTCGAATGACTGAGCAGCTCGAACGGGAATCCCCGCAGGGCGGGACCGCTGCTGGAGCCGCGGCCCCCACGTTGATCTACGCGCACGACCATCCGGACTCGGGCCGGCGCCGCGAGGGGGGTTTCACGCTCTGGTTCACCGGCCTGTCGGGCGCGGGCAAGTCGACCATCGCCCACCTCGTCGGCCCCGAGCTCGACCGGCGCGGGCTCGTGGTCGAGTACCTCGACGGCGATACGGTGCGGACGCACCTGTGCAAGGGCCTCGGCTTCTCCAAGGAGGACCGCGACACGAACATCGAGCGCATCGGCTGGGTCGCCTCGCGCCTGACGCGGCAGGGCGGCGCCGTCATCGCCGCCGCGATCTCTCCCTACGAGGAGGCGCGGCGCAAGGCGCGCGCGATGGTCGAGCAGTGGGGCGCGTTCGTCGAGGTGTACGTGTACGCGTCGCTGGACGAGTGCGCCCGCCGCGACGTGAAGGGGCTGTACGAGAAGGCGTTCCGCGGCGAGATCACCGGGTTCACCGGAGTCGACGATCCCTACGAGCCGCCGTCGAGCCCGGAGCTCGTGCTCAACACGGAGGAGCACGAGCCGGAGGAGAGCGCCCGCATCGTGGTCGCGAAGCTCGAGCAGCTCGGCCTCGTCCCGGCGGCGGTACAGGCGTGACGGCCGTCGTGACCGACCACCTGATCGCGCCGCACGGCGGCGTGCTCGTCGACCGGACCGGGCCGCCGCCCGACGACCTCGACCGCCTCGAGAGGGTGACGCTGACCTCGCGCGAGGTGTCGGATCTGGACATGCTCGCGTCGGGAGCGCTGTCGCCGCTCGAGGGCTTCATGGGGGAGGCGGACTACGAGTCGGTGGTCGAGTCGATGCGGCTCGCGAGCGGGCTGCCGTGGGCGCTGCCGGTGTGCCTGGCCGTCGACCGGGCGCCGCGCTCGGAGCGCGTCGCCCTGGCCGACGAGCGCGGCCGGCCGCTGGCGGTGCTCGAGGTGGAGAGCGTCTACGGCTACGACCGCGAACGCGAGGCCGAGCGCTGCTTTCGGACGACGGAGACGGCCCACCCCGGCGTGGCGCGCCTGTTCGAGCAGAAGCCGCTCTACCTGTCGGGGAAGGTGACGGTGTTCGCGCGGCCGAAGCCGCCCTTCCCCGAGCTCGCGCTCGACCCGGCCGACACGCGGCGGATCTTCGCCGAGCGCGGCTGGCGGCGCGTCGTCGGCTTCCAGACGCGCAACCCGATCCACCGGGCGCACGAGTACCTGACGAAGGTCGCGCTGGAGACGGTCGACGGCCTCCTCATCCACCCGCTTGTCGGGGACACGAAGTCGGACGACGTGCCGGCGGAGACGCGGGTCGCCTGCTACCGCGTGCTCGTCGACGGCTACTACCCGGCCGACCGCGTGCTCGTCGCCGCCTTCCCGGCGGCGATGCGCTACGCCGGGCCGCGCGAGGCGATCTGGCACGCCATCTGCCGCAAGAACTTCGGCTGCTCGCACTTCATCGTCGGCCGCGACCACGCCGGCGTCGGCTCCTACTACGGCACCTACGACGCGCAACTCGTGTTCGACGAGTTCGCGCCGCACGAGCTCGACATCGAGCCGATGTTCTTCGAGCACGCCTTCTGGTGCACGACCTGCGGGGCGATGGCCTCGGCGAAGACGTGCCCGCATCCGGCCGAGGAGCACGTGTTCCTGTCGGGCACGAAGGTGCGGGAGATGCTCGCAGCCGGCGAGCTGCCGCCGGTCGAGTTCTCGCGGCCGGAGGTGGCCGAGGTGCTCATCCGGGCGTACCGGACGTAGGGGGCGAGGGGCGGGCGCCGTGTGGTGGGAGTACACGCTCAGCGGTCTCCTCGTCGGCGGCCTCGTGGGCATGACGGGGATGGGCGGCGGTTCCCTGATGACGCCCATCCTCGTCATCCTGTTCGGCGTCAGCCCCGCCACCGCGGTCGGCACCGACATCGCCCACGGCGCCGTCTTCAAGACCGTCGGCGCGCTCCAGCACCGGCGGCTCGGCAACGTCCGCGCCCAGCTCGCCGGCTGGATGTTCCTCGGCTCGGCGCCGATGTCGCTCGTCGGCGTCTGGCTGGCGAGCTGGCTCGAGCACGCCTACGGGAAGGGCGTCGAGTCGACGATGGGGCGCGTGCTCGGCGGTGCGCTCCTGTTCGGCTGCGTCGGGCTCGTCGCGAAGAGCGTCGTCAGCTCGAAGGCGATCGAGGACGACGACTTCGCGCTCACCGCCCGCGACCGCGCGGCAGCGGTGCTGATCGGCCTCTTCGGCGGCTTCGTCGTCGGCCTCACCTCGGTCGGCAGCGGCGTCTTCTTCGGACTGACGCTGCTCGTCGTCTTCCCCCTGCGCGCGCACAAGGTGGTCGGGACGGACATCTTCCACGCCGCCGCGCTCCTCTACGTCGCCGGCGTCGGCCATGTGCTCGCGGGCAACGTCGACCTGGGCATCGTCGGCTGGCTGCTTCTCGGCTCGGTGCCGGGCGTGCTCGCAGGCGGGCGCCTGTCCGTGTCCGTCGGCGATGGGCTGCTTCGCTTCGCGCTCGCCGCCGTGCTCGGGCTGTCCGGGCTGAAGCTGATCGACGTGCCCGGGACGGGCACCGCCGTGGTCGTGCTGCTCGCCTTCGCCATGGCCGCGCTCCTCACCTACCTGGGCCGGCACAGCTGGGTGCGCTACCAGGACCGGCGCAACGGGCGCGCCGCCGTCGACGCCGCGGTCAGCTCTCCTGCCGCGCCGGCTGCGGCGGCAGCGGGCAGGCGACGAAGCGCCGGCCGGTGAGCAGGTGCCCGAGCTTGTAGGCCTCGCAACCGGTGCAGAAGCCGGTCGCCGCCGCGAGCAGCGCGAGCAGGGAGACGAGCGACGCGAGCCCGGCGGAGACCGCCCCGGCGCCGAGCGCACCGGCGAGGGCGGAGGCGGCCAGGAAGGCCGCGCCGAGCGCGTTCGCGAACCGCGGCGGGCGGGCGTCCTCGAGCGGGCCCTCGCCGAAGCGCGGCTGCACGAGCTCGAAGTAGACGACGCAGGGAAGGCAGAAGCGGCGCCCGAGCGTGAGGCCGACGGCGAGCTGCAAGGCGAGGGCGGCGCAGAGCCACCACCAGCCGCCCGCCGCGGCGAGCGCCGCCACGACGCCGACGACGGCCTGGTTGAAGCGCGGCGCGCGCGCGTCGATCACGGCCGTGTCGCGGTACGGGTGAGCGCGCCTGGCAACTGGTTCCTTCACTTTCGAAAGTATTAGCAGATCGCCGCCGCGAACTAGAATCGCCCCGCCTTGGAGGCTCGCAACCGTCTGGGCGCCCCGCTCCTCGTGCTGGCCCTCCTGGGCGGGACGGCAGCGGCCTTCGCCTACACGGAGGGCCTGAAGCAGACGACGAGCCCGATCGGTGGGACGCGCGTGACGAACAAGGTCTTCTCGCCCGCGTGCCGCTGCCCGACGAGCTTCACGGCCGTGTCGTTCGTGCTGCGGCGAGCCGACCACCTGACCGTCTCGGTCGAGGACGCGTCGGGCCGCGTCGTCAAGGTGCTCCTCGACGACCGGCCCGTTCGCCGCGGCTTCCGCCGCTTCGCCTGGCACGGCCTCCTTGCCGACGGGCGCCGCGCTCCCGACGGCCGGTACAAGCTGCGCATCGACCTGTCCGACGCCGACCGCGTCATTCAGCTGCCGAACCCGATCACGGTCGACACGAAGCCGCCGACGATCGCCGTCGTCGGGCGGCCGGAGGTGGGACACCGCTTCGTCGTCGTCCGCTACCGGGTGAGCGAGCCGGCCCGGGCGATGCTGTTCGTGGCAGGCAGGCGCGTGCTGCTCACCTACCGCCGTCCACTCGACGGGACGGTGCGCCTCGAACGGAGCAGGCTGACGGCGTCGGGGCCGCTGTCGATCGCCGCGGTCGACCCGGCCGGCAACGTGTCGGCGCGGCGGCCGCTCGGGGTACGGGTGTCGCCGTGACCGCGCTCGGGCATGTCGGCGGCCCGCTCGGGTGCCTCGGGCTCGCCGTCCTCTTGCACGCCCCGCAGCGCCTGCACAGGCTCGCCGGCCTCGCCGCCTGGGCGCTCGGCTCGCTGTTCCTGATCGTCTACCTGGCGCCGAGCGGCCACGACGCCGTGTACGCGGCGGGCGGCGCGGCCGGGGTTGCGGTCGCGGTCGGCGGCGCCGTCGTGCTGCGGCGCTGGACGTGGCTTTTGCCCGCGGGGACGCTCCTGCTCGCGCCCGCCCGTGTGCCCGTGACGGTCGGCGCCACCGACGCGAGCCTGCTCGTTCCGCTGTACGTGCTCGTCGGCGCGGCGGCCGTCCTCCTTGCCTGGGAGCTCGCGCACGGCGACCGGCGCTCGCGGGAGCTGCGCAGCGTCTCGCTCCCGCTCGCGCTCTTCCTCGCCTGGAGCGGGCTTTCGCTGTCGTGGACGACGGACCTCAAGCGCGGCGCGATCGAGCTGCTCTTCTTCTACCTCCCGTTCGGGCTGCTCGCGCTCGCGCTCGCCCGGCTCGAGTGGCGGCCGCGGATCGCGCCGCTCCTGTACGCCCAGCTGGCGGCGATGGCCGTTCTCTTCGCACTCGTCGGCCTGTACCAGCGAGCGGCGCACGACGTCTTCTGGAACCCGAAGGTGATCGTCGGCAACGCCTACCAGCCGTTCTTCCGCGTCAACTCGCTCTTCTGGGACCCGTCCATCTACGGCCGCTTCCTCGTGATCGCGATTCTCGTCAGCCTCGCCGTCGTGCTGGCGAGCACGGACGACCGGGTGCGGCTCGCCGCCGCCGGGGTGGTCGCGCTCAGCTGGGCCGGTCTCTTCTTCTCCTACTCGCAGTCGAGCTTCGCGGCGCTGATCGTCGGCGTGCTCGCCGCCGCCGCCGTCGCCTTCCGGCCCCGGCCGGCCGCCGTGTCGGCGGCGGCGGCGCTCCTCGCCGCCTGCCTGCTCGCCGCCCGGCCTGCGCGGGCGCCCGCCTTTCCGGCCGCGCCGGCGGTGCTCGCCGACGCGACGAGCGGCCGGGGCAAGCTCGTCACCCGCGGCATCCGCATCGCGCTCGACCATCCGCTGCAGGGTGTCGGCATCGGCGGCTTCGAGCGCGCGTACGCGAAGCGCGCCGGGCTCGCCGGGGCAGCCGGCCTCAAGCGCTCGGCCTCGCACACGACGCCGGTGACGGTCGCCGCCGAGACCGGGATCGTCGGGCTCGCGCTGTTCGCCTGGCTGGCGGTGGCCGGCCTCGCACTCGCCTTCCGGCGAGCGGCCGCGACGGCGAGCGGCGTCGTCCCGCTCGGCGTCGGGCTGACGCTGCTCGCGATCGCCGTGCACAGCCTCGGGTACGACGCGCTGTTCGAGGATCCGATGGGTTGGGGGGCGCTCGGCCTCGCGGCCTGTGTCGCCACCGCCCGCTGGGGCGAGGAGCCCGCGTGATCGACGGCTGGCAGCGCGCGCTCGTTCTCGCGCCGCACACGGACGACGGCGAGTTCGGCTGCGGCGGGACGATGGCCAGGCTCGTCGAGGCGGGCAAAGACGTGCGCTACGTGGCCTTCTCGATCGCGACCAAGTCGCTGCCCGATGGCTTCCCTCCGGACACGCTCGCCCGCGAGGTGCGCGAGGCGACGGCGCAGATCGGCATCCCGGAGACGAGCCTGACCGTGCACGACTTCGAGGTGCGGACGTTCCCGGAGCACCGGCAGGACATCCTCGAGCTCCTCATCGAGCTGTGGGAGGAGCTGCGGCCGGACGTCGTCTTCCAGCCGAGCCTGCACGACGTCCACCAGGACCACCAGGTGATCGCCGCCGAGGGTCTGCGGGCGTTCAAGCGGACGACGATCCTCGGCTACGAGATCCCGTGGAACAACTTCGACTTCACCTACCAGGCCTACGTCGCCCTCGAGAAGCGGCACGTCGAGCGCAAGGTGGCGGCGCTCGCGCGCTACGCGTCGCAGCAGCATCGCCGCTACGCCGACCCGGACTACGTCTGGAACGTCGCGCGAACGCACGGGGTGAACGTGAACCGCGACTTCGCCGAGTGCTTCCAGGTCTACCGGATCGTCGGCTGACGGCGGCGGGTCAGCCGCTCGGTCAACCGAACCGGCGGCGCAGGCGGCGACGGGCGGGCCGCCCGCGGCGACCCAATCGGCCGGCCCTGCCGCGGCCGACCGCCTCGCCAAGTAACAGACTGTTACTTGGGAATTGGAGGCTTACTTGGGAATTGGACGCGCCGTTGATGGTCGGCCGGGTGAGGAGGGCGAGCGGCACCGTGCGCCGATGTCGCAGCGCCGGTGCACGCTCGACCTGAACGGGGTGGCGGCGTCGGGCCGGCGGCATCGGGCACGGCGGCGTCAGCCGGCTGCGGCGGCTGCCTGCTCCGGCGGCGTGGAGGTCGTCACGGCCTGCGGGAGCGCGAGCCAGACGTCCGCGCCGCCGCCGGGCCGGTTGACTGCTCCGACGGTACCGCCGTGGGCGGCGGCGATCTCGGCGACGATCGCGAGGCCGAGGCCGGCTCCGGCTTCGGTGCGCGCCTGGTCGGCGCGGCTGAAGCGGGCGAACGCGTCGGGGAGGAAGCCGTCGGGGAAGCCGGGGCCGTGGTCGGCGACGTGGAGCTCGACTGCCTCGTCCGTCTCGCGGACGTAGAGGTCGATCGCGCCGCCGCCGTGGCGAAGTGCGTTCTCGAGCAGGTTGGCGAGCGCTTGCTCGAGCCGGAGCCGGTCTCCCTCGAGCCGTACCGGCACGGGAACGACCGTGATCGGGCGGTGCGCCTCGGCGCTGCGCCGCTCGAAGCGCGTGACGACGGCGTCGAGCAGCGCGACGACGTCGATCCGCTCGTGGTGCAGCGGCAGCCGGCCCTCGTCGAGCCGGGCGAGCAGGAGCAGGTCGTCGGCGAGCTGGGCGAGACGGTCGGCCTCCTCGCCGACCGATCGCAGCGCTGCACGCAGCTCGGGCTCTGGGCGCCGCTGCTCCAGGGCGAGCTCCACCTCGGCGCGCAGGAGCGCGAGCGGTGCGCGCAGCTCGTGGCTGGCGTCGGCGACGAAGCGGCGCTCGCGCGCGACGCCGGCTTCGATGCGGGCGAGCATCGCGTTCAGCGTCTGGCCGAGCCGAGCGAGCTCGTCCCGGGCCCTCGGCAGCGGCAGCCGCTCCGACAGGTGCCGCTCGGAGATCGTGTCGGCGCGGGCCCGCATCCGCTCGACGGGCCGGAGGGCGGCGGCTGCGAGCAGGTAGGCGATCACGGCGGTGGCGAGCAGCGCCGGCGGTCCGCCGAGGAGCAGCTCCCGGCGGAGGTTGACGATCGCGTCGTCGCGAGCAGCGAGCGGCGCGCCGACGACGGCGACGAGGTGCTGATCCTGGGCGGTGACGGCCACGGCCAGGAGGCGGACGTCGATGCCGAGGCGCCGGGTGCGCTCGACGAGGAGCGGCGCGCTGCGAGCGCGCGCAAGCTGGCGGGCGTCGAGGAGCGGCCGGCTGCCGAGTCCGCGCGTCTCGTCCACGATCCTGCCCCGGCGGTCGAGGATCTGCGCGAAGCTCTTGCTGCTCGCCACCGGGGAGGTGGCCGCTTCGCGGAGGCCGGTGTCGGACTGCTGGACGATCGCCGACACGTCGGCGGCGCGGGCGCGCAGCCCCTGGTCGAGGGTGCGGTCGAGCGACGCGGCCAGATGGTGGAGGAGCAGGAAGGCGAGGCCGGCGAGGAGCACGGCCATCGCGGCGGCGAAGGCGAGCGTGAGGCGCAGACGGATCGGCAGCCGGCTCATCCGCCGTCGGGGCGAAGCCGGTAGCCGACGCCGCGCACGGTCTCGATCGCGCAGCGGCCGAAGGGGCGGTCGATCTTCTCGCGCAGGTGGCGCACGTGGACGGTGACCACGTTCGAGCGGTTGTCGTAGCTCATGTCCCAGGCGTGGTCGAGCAGCTCGTAGCGGCTGATCACTTCACCCGGCCGGCGCAGGAACAGCTCGAGCAGCGCGATCTCCTTGGGCGAGAGCCGGATCTCGGTGCGACCGCGCCAGACTCGCTGCGCTGCCGGGTCGAGCTTCAGGTCGCCGGCCTCGAGCACCACCGGACGTTCCGGGCGGCCGCGGCGGACGAGCGCGCGCAGCCGGGCGCGCAGCTCGGCGAGCGCGAACGGCTTGGTCAGGTAGTCGTCGGCGCCGCAGTCGAGCCCGTGGACACGATCCTCGACCGCGTCGCGCGCCGTGAGCAGCAAGACCGGCGTCCACACGCCCTCCTCGCGCAGCCGCGCGCAGGTCGCGAACCCGTCCAGACCGGGGAGCATCACGTCGAGCACGATTGCGTCGTAGCTGCGGGCCTGCGCCATCCACAGGGCATCCTCGCCCGTGTGCGCGAGGTCGGCGGCCCCGCCGCGCTCGGCGAGTGCCCGCCGCAGCAGGGACCCGAGCTTGCGGTCGTCCTCGACGACGAGCGTGCGCACCCTCCCACCAGGATGCCCGAGCGGAGGTGAAACGAACGTGAACGGCGATCGTCACCGAAACTTCACCAGCCCCCGACTACCGTCGTCTGCGCATGTCCAGTCGAAGCCACAGCAAGGAGGTCACAGACATGCGCACACGTCTGAGCAAGCTCGCCGCTGGGACCCTCGCGCTCGCCGCGCTCGCCTTCGGCGGCGCGACGCTCGCCTCGGCGGCGGGTGGGGCGAACGCCGGAACCGCGCACGCGTCCCGTTCGCATCCGGCACGCGCGCACGCTGCAGCGCGGGTAGGCCATGTCCGCGTGTCGCAGCGTGCAGGCAAGGAGGATCCGGGCGCGTCCGGGCGAGAGGGCGAGAGCGGATCGGCTGCGGAGTCCGACAACGACGCGGACGCGCAGGCCGCCGCCTGTCAGAAGGCGGGGATCGACCCGAACGCCACTAACGTCCAGTACGACGACCAGACCGGCGTCTGCTCGCTGGACAACGGCGGTAGCACGGGCCCGTAACCCGGCGGCCTGACGGTGACGGGCGCCTCGGGCGCCCGTCACCGTTCAGGCGCCCGTCAGGTTCGGCGGCGGAGACTGAGTGCGTGACTCGTCGCGCACCGATCGTGATCGCCGCGCTGGCCATCGCCGCAGCCGGCTGCGGCAGCTCCAGGCAGGCGTCCCCGAACACGTCGACGCACGCGCCGCTTGCACCGACGGGGACGGCGGCGCCGCTCGGCACGAGCACGGCGCCGGCGATCGGCCCCGGCGCTCTGCAGGCGGAGGCGAACGCGACCGCCGCGGGCGACATCCCCGACAACCAGGTGTTCCTCACCTTCCGCAACGCCGCCGCCGGCTACTCGATCGAGTACCCGGAGGGGTGGGCGCAGCAGGGCTCCGGCGACCGGGTCACCTTCCGCGACAGGAACAACATCGTCCGGATCGTGGTCGCTCGTGGCCCGGCGCCGACCGCGACGGGCGTGCGCGCCGACGTCGGTGCGCTCGCGGGAGCGACCGTCAGGCGCGCGCCGCAACGGCTGACCCTCGCCGGCAGGCCCGCCTTCGAGGTCAGCTACAGCAGCGAGAGCGCCCCGAACGCCGTCACCGGCAAGCGCGTCAAGCTGCTCGTCGACCGCTACTACCTGTGGAGCGGCGGCCGGCGCGCCGTGGTCGATCTCGGCACGCCGGTCGGCGTCGACAACGTCGACGCCTATCGGCTGATGATCGACAGCTTCCGGTGGAGGTGAGAAGCCTCTACCGCGAGCCGGAGCGGCGGGAGGAGGTCTCCTTCGGGGCGCTCGAGTTCCACGACGTGTTCAAGATCTTCCGCTCCGGACCGGCGGAGACCGTCGCGCTGCGCGGGCTCGACCTGCGCGTCGAACCGCACGAGCTGGTCGCGCTGTTCGGTCCCTCCGGCTCGGGGAAGAGCACCGCCTTGCACCTTGCCGCCGGCCTGGACGAGCCCTCGGCCGGGGAGGTGCGCGTCGGCGGGCGGTCGCTCGCCCGGCTCACCGAGACGGAGCTTGCCGACGTCCGCGCCCGGGAGGTTGCCGTCGTCTTCCAGAGCGGGAATCTGTGGGCGGAGCTGAGCGCGCGTGAGAACGTCGCGCTCGCGCTCCGCCTTGCAGGCCGCCGCCGGAACCTGCGTGCGGCAGTCGACCGGGCGCTCGACACGTTCGACTTGCAGCGACGGGAAGGGCAGCGTGCCGGCTCGCTCTCTGGCGGCGAGCAGCAGCGTGTGGCGATCGCGGCGGCGGCGGCGCGGGAGGCGCCGCTCGTCCTCGCCGACGAGCCGACGGCGGAGCTCGATGTGCGCAGCGAGCAGGCGGTGCTCGGCGCGCTGCGCCGGCTGCGCGAGGAGCTCGCGAGCACCGTGGTCGTCGTCACGCACTCGCCGCGTGTCGCGGACGCGGTCGACCGGGTGATCGAGCTGCGGGACGGGCGGGTGGCATGAGGACGCGGCCGGCGTTGGGGGAGGCGATCGCGGCGTGTCGCGGCGTCACGGTCGTGTTCGGCGAGGGGGAGGGGGCGGTGCGAGCGCTCGACGGCATCGACCTCGGGCTCCGCCGCGGCGAGCGCATGGCGCTGCTCGGTCGCTCCGGCTCGGGCAAGACGACGCTCCTGCACGTGCTCGGCGGCCTGGTCGAGCCGAGTGCGGGCAGCGTCGAGTGGCACGGCCGGCCGCTCGCGTCGATCGACCGTGCCGCCCGTGCCGCCGGCCGGGCCGCCGGCATCGCCTACGTCTTCCAGGGCGCGAACCTGCTCCCGCACTTCACCGCCTTCGAGAACGTCACCTTCGCCGCGCAGCTCCATCCCGGCGAAGCGGAGCCGGCGCTGGCGGCGGCCGCAATGCTGGAGCTGGTCGGACTCGCCGGCAAGCTCGACCATCTGCCGGCTGAGCTCTCGGGCGGCGAGCAGCAGCGGGTCGCCGTCGCACGCGCGCTCGCCCAGCAGCCGGAGCTCCTGCTCTGCGACGAGCCGACCGGCCATCTCGACTCCGACACCGGCGAGCGCGTGCTCGACCTGATCGACGCCCTCCAGGCTGAGTTCGGCTTCACGCTCGTCGTCGCAACCCACGACGCCGACGTCGCCGCTCGCTACCGGCGCGAGATCGAGCTGGAAGACGGGATCGTCGTGCGCGAAGAGGAGAGCGGCGAATGAGAGCGAGGATCGTCGCCCCGCTCGCTCTCGCCGCGCTCGTCCGCGCGCCCGGTCGGACGCTGCTGCGCGTGCTCACGCTCGCCGCCGCGGTCGGGCTGCTCGCCTCGATGGTCCTGTTCGTCGGCCACTCGCTGCGGACGATGACTGCCAGCGCGGCCCGCAGCGTCCCGATCGACTGGCAGGGTCCGGTCGCAAGCTACCGCGTCGCGACCGTCGCCGCCGCTCGCGTTGCCCGGCAGCCGGGCATCGCCGAGGCGGCCGCCACCGCCACCGCGCCGTTCGCCGGCATCGAGCACGTCTCCGGCACGGCCGGCATCATCCGTGCCGGCTCGGGGGCGATCCTGGCCGTGCCGCCGGGCTACCGCTCGCACATCGCGAGCTTCCGCTACCTGCGCGGCTCGCTCCGTCGCGGCCAGGTGGTGCTCGACCAGCAGCTCGCGGCGACCCTGCGGGCGCAACCGGGCGACACGATCGCGTTGACGCCGCGGCCGGGCGCACGGCCGGTGCGGCTGCGGGTGAGCGGCATCGCCCTCGTCACCGCCTCCGACCAGCTCTTCCAGCCGCTCAACCCGCTGCTCGGTCCCGCCCCTGCGCAGCCGCCGGCGAACGTCGCGATCGTGCCGCTCGCCACCTTCGCAGCGAGGATCGCGCCGGCGCTCGCGACGATCAGCTCGGCAGCCGGCGCCTCCGCCGTCCCCGGCGCTCAGAGCGGCACGCAGTGGCAGGTGCAGGTGCAGGTCGACGGGACGGCTCTCGGCGGCAGTCCCGCCCACGCTCTTCGCCAGGCGACTCGGCTCCGCAACCGGGTGGAGCGCTCGCTGCCCGGCCAGGTCGTGTTCGTCGACAACCTCGCCGATACCCTGAGCGGCGCCGCCGGCGACGCGCTGTACGCGGAGACCTTGTACATCATGCTGGCGGTGCCGGGGGCGCTTGTTGCGCTCGGACTCGCCTACCTCGCCGCACTCGGCACCGCCGAGCGCGACCGGCGCAACCTGGCGCTGCTGCGGGCGCGCGGCGCCCGCCGGCTGGACCTCGTCGCGCTCGCGCTGCTCGAGAGCCTCCCGCTCGGCCTCGCCGCGGGCTCCCTGGGCACGCTCGCGGCGCTCGCCGCGCTGCGGCTCGCCGGCACGGCCGGCGGCGTCGGCGGCGGCCGACTCGTCGCCGCGTTCGGGGTCTGCGCCGCACTCGCGACGGTCGGTGCGGCGGCGGCACGCATCGGCGCCGGACTCGTCAGCTTCCGCGGCAGCGTGGGAGAGGCGCGGCGCAGCGTCCGCCGGGCCACACGCCCGCTGTGGGAGCGGCTGTACCTCGACCTTGCCGCGCTGGCCGTGTCCGGGCTCGTCTTCTGGCTGACGGCGCGCACCGGCTTCTCGGCCGTCGTCAACCCCGACTCGAACCCCACGTTGTCGCTGTCGGTGTACATGTTCTCCGCCCCGGCGCTGCTGTGGCTCGGTGCCGCGCTGCTCATCGTCCGGCTCCGCGGCCGCCTGCTCGCGTGGATCGCGGCGCGCGTCGCCGGGCGTCGAGCGACGACGCCCGTCGGCTTCCTGCTCGCGAGCGCGAGCCGGCGCGGAGCCGCGATCAACCGAGGATTGCTCGTACTCGGGTTGCTGCTCGCCTTCGGTGTCAACCTCGGCATCTTCGCCGCCACCTACGACCAGCAGGCGCGCGTCGACGCGCAGCTGACGCTCGGCGCCGACGTGGTCGCAACCGCGCCTGCGGGCGCCGTCGCACGCGACCGGCTCGTGCAGCGGCTCGCGCAGCTGCCGGGCGTCGCCGGCGTCTCCGCCGTCGACCACTCCTACGCCTACGTCGGCCCCGACCTGCAGGACACGTTCGGCGTCGACCCGGCGACGCTCTCGCGGGGAACGACGCTGCGCGACTCCTACTTCCTCGGCGGCTCCGCCGCGCAGCTGCTCGCGCGGCTGCGCATGCGATCGGACGGGATCCTCGTCTCCAAGGAGACGATCGGCGACTACTCGCTGCGGCTCGGCGACCTGCTGCGCCTGCGCGTGCTCGACCGCCGGAGCGGCCGCTTCCGCGTCGCGTCCTTCCACGTCGTCGGCGTCGTCCAAGAGTTCCCCTCGGCGCCCAAGGACTCGTTCATGGTTGCCAACCTCGGCTACCTCCGGCGCGTGACCCACGATCCCGGCCCGAACGTCGTCTTCGTCCGCGCGAGCGGCGACCCGGTCGCGCTTGCCCGCAGCGTCGCCGTCGCCACGCGGACGAGCGGCGTCAGGGTGGAGAACATCCGCCAGCAGACGGCGCAAACGGTGAGCTCGATCACCACCGTCGACCTGCGCGGCATCAGCAGGATCGAGGAGGCGTTCGTGCTCGTGCTCGCGCCCGCAGCGATGGCCCTGTTCGTCGCCGTCGGGCTTGCAGAGCGGCGGCACGAGCTGGCGACGATGGCCGCGCTCGGCGCCTCGCTCCGCCGCGCGAGTGCCTTCCTGTGGAGCGAGGCCGCCCTCGTGCTCGCCGCTGCGCTCGCGCTGGCCGCGCTGCTCGGCTGGCTGCTCGCCGAGATGCTGGTGGCGATGCTGCAGCACGTGTTCGACCCGCCGCCCGATCGCCTCGCCGTCCCGTGGACGTTCCTCGCCGGGCTGGGCGCGGCCGCCGCCGCCGGCGCGCTCGTCGCGGCAGCGCTCGCCGCCCTGCGTATCCGGCGGCTGCCGATCGGTGCGATCCTGCGCGAGGAGTGACAATGTCGCGGTGACGTGCGGCCAGGCGATCGTGATCGTCGAGGACGACGACGAGCTGCGGGGCGTGCTGGTGCGTGGGCTGCGCGAGGAGGGCTTCGCCGCCGAGGCCGTCAGCACCGGCCGCGAGCTGCTCGAGCGGGTGGAACGATCGGCACCCGACGCGCTCGTGATCGACATCGGCCTTCCCGACAGCGACGGTCGCGACCTGTGTCAGGCGCTGCGCGCGCGCGGCGTCGGCGCGCCCATCCTCTTCCTGACCGCCCGCGACGCCCTCGTCGACCGTCTCGCCGGCTTCGACGCCGGCGGGGACGACTACCTCGCCAAGCCGTTCGCCTTCGTCGAGCTCGTTGCCCGGTTGCAGGCGCTGCTTCGCCGCAGCGGCGGCGACGGCGCGCTCGAGGCCGCGGGCGTCCGGCTCGACCCGGTCACGCACACGGTCGGAGACGGCGCCGGCACGGTCGCCCTGACGCCGACCGAGTTCCGCCTGCTCGCCCGGCTGCTCGCCCGTCCGGGCGAGGCAGTACGCCGCCGCGACCTCGTCCGCGCCGGCTGGCCGCACGGAGCGATCGTGCGCGACAACACGCTCGACGCCTACGTCGCCCGGCTGCGCCGCAAGCTGCGGATGCTCGCGCAGGCGCCTGCCATCGCCACGGTGCACGGGATCGGCTACCGGATCGAATGAGCCGGCTCGGCATTCGCCGCCGCCTCCTGCTCAGCGTGCTCGTCCCGGTCGCGGGCGCGATCGCCGCGCTCGTGCTCGCCTTCAACCTCATCCTCGCTCGCACCTTGACGCGCGACGCGAGCGACCTCGCTCGCGCCCGCGCGTCCGCGCAGCTCGCCCTGCTCACCGTCGAGCGAGGACGGCTGCTCGTCCGCGAGGCCCCCGACGACGGAGCCGCCGACGCCGCGGTGTGGGTGTTCGCGCACGGCCGCGTCCTCGAGCAGCCCCGCGCGGGCCCCGCCGTGTCGGCCGCCGCTCGCGCGCGGTCCTGCTCGCTTCGCCGACGTCCCCGCCGCCGACATCCGCCTGTCTGCCGCTCCGGTGCTGATCGGGGGGCGCCGCCTCGGCACCGTCGTCGCCGGCGTCTCGCTCGCGCCCTACGAGCAGACCCGCCGGCTCGCGCTCATCGCCTCGCTCGCCTTCGGCGTCATCGTGCTCGCGCTCGTCGCGGCGGCCGCCCGCTGGCTGCTTGCCTCCTCGCTGCGACCCGTGCGGCGCATGACGCGGCAGGCGGCGGCCTGGAGCGAGCACGACCTCGACCAGCGCTTCGACCTCGGTTTCCCGCACGACGAGCTCACGGAGCTGGCAGCGACGCTCGATGGGCTGCTCGACCGTCTCGCCGCCGGCCTGCGCCGCGAGCAGCGCTTCTCGGCCGAGCTCTCCCACGAGCTCCGCACCCCCCTCGCCCGCGTGCTCGCCGAGTCGGAGCTCGCCCTGCGCCGTGCCCGACCGGCGAGCGAGTACCGGCAGGCGCTCGAGCTCGTCAACCGAAACGCCGCCCAGCTGACACGGACCGTCGACGCGCTCCTCGCCGCCGCCCGCCATGCGGCGGGCTCCGAGCGTGGCAGCGCAGACGCCTACACCGCCTGCGCCCGCGCAGCCGACGGCTGCGGCGAGCTTGCCGCGCAGCGCCGGCTCGAGATCACTCCGCCGCCGCAGCCGATCCGGCTCGGTGTCGAGCCCGAGCTGGCCGAGCGGATCCTGCAGCCGCTGCTCGACAACGCCTGCCGCTACGGCGCCGCGACGGTCACGGTCGCGATCGACCGCGCCGACGGCGCCGTCCGCTACACGATCGACGACGACGGCCCTGGCGTCGCCGCCGACGAGCGGGAGCGTATCTTCGAACCCGGCGTTCGCGGCCGCCAAGGCTCGGCGACCGGGTCGCCCGGGGCCGGCCTCGGCCTCGCGCTCGCGCGCCGCCTCGCCCGCAGCGTCGGCGGCGACATCGAGGCTCGCGCCGGCACGAGCGGCGGTCGCTTCGTCGTCACGCTCCCCCGCGGCTGAGCTTGCGGGGCCGCCGGTCAGGCCGCGTTCAGGTCGAGGCGGCCACCCTTCGTGGGTGCCTCCGCCGCCGCACCCCGGACACGCGATCCTGCTCGCGCGCTCGGCCGTCCCCGACCCCGGCCAGGACGGCCGCGTCGCCGGCAGCCGCGGCAGCGGGCACATCGCGCGCGACGATCCCGGCCGGTGAGACCGTGCAGGCGACGACTCGACTCGGCGGGTGACACGGCTGCCGTTCACAGCGGCGGCGAGGCAGCGTGCAGGCGGGCGGCGGTCCGAGCTCCGTGCGGTCCTGCTCCTCGCAGCGGTGGCGGCGCTTGTCGGGGGGCTGCTCCTCTCGCGCGGCTCGGGGCCCGTGGCGCCGACGCCGGCTCACACGCCGGCGACTGCGCCGCAGCGCCGCGACGCGCCTCGACCACGTCCGCCGCGCACGCTGGTCGAGCAGCGCCTTGGCGCGCTGACCGCGCCGGTGCGGGATGCCGCCGCCGCCGCGGTCGGCGGCGAGCGCGCGCTGCTCCTGGGCGGACTGACGGCGGCCGGCGCCTCGCGCGCCGACGTCCGCATCCTCACGCCGCGGGGTGACCGCAGGCACGGCGCGCTGCCCGCCGCCGTGCACGACGCAGCGGCCGTGCGCATCGGCTCGTCCGTCTATCTGTTCGGCGGCGGCGCGAGCGCGAGGGCGCAGAGCGACGCCATCGTTCGCGTCCCGCTGGGCACCGGCGCCGCGACGACGATCGGCCGGCTTCCGGCGCCGAGCTCCGACCAGTCTGCCGCCGTCATCGGCGGCACCGCCTACGTCGTCGGCGGCTACACCGGCTCGCGCCGGCTGAGCACGATCGTCTCCTGGAAGCCCGGCTCGAACGCCCGCGTCGTTGCGCGCTTGCCGTTCGCGCTCCGCTACGCGGCGGTGACCGCCGTCGGCAGGACGCTCGTCATCGCAGGCGGCTCGCTGGAGCACGGGAAGGCGAGCTCCGCCGTCCTCGCGTATACGCCCGGCGGTGCGGTGCGCCTGATCGGACACCTGCCCGCGCCGACGACGCACGCCGCCGCCGCCGCCCTCGGCGGAGTCGCGTTCGTGATCGGCGGCCGCGGCGCGCGTCCGGGCAGCGTCGTCGACGCGATCGTCGCCGTCGATCCACGCCGGAGATCGATCCGCCGCGCGGGGACGCTCGCCTTCGCCCGCTCCGATCTCGTCGCCGTCTCATTCGACGACAGGATCCTGCTCGCCGGCGGCCGCGACGAGAGCGGAGCGCTCGCCGACCTGAGCGAGCTCGTCCCGGCGAGCGCGCGGCCGTCCGGATCCGCCTCGGCGGCGGGTGGCGTGTATGCGTTCGATGGCGCCGACCGGCTCGGCGGCGCCGCACGATACGCCCGCCCGCTCGTCTACGTTCCGAACAGCGACAGCGCGACTGTCGACGTGATCGACCCGCGGACGAACACGATCGTCGAGCACTTCGCCGTCGGCCTGCTGCCGCAGCACGTCGTCCCCAGCTACGACCTGAAGACCTTGTACGTCACCAACGACGTCGGCAACAGCCTCACCGCCATCGACCCGCGCACCGGCAGGCCCGGCCGCACGATCCCGGTCGAGGACCCCTACAACCTGTACTTCACGCCCGACGGCCGCGACGCGATCGTCGTCGCCGAGCGGCTGCGCCGGCTCGACTTCCGTAACCCGCACACCTTCGCGCTCCACCGGTCGCTCACGGTTCCGTGCTCGGGCGTCGACCACATGGACTTCTCCGCCGGCGGGCGCTACCTGATCGCGAGCTGCGAGTTCTCCGGCCGGCTCGTCAAGGTCGACGTGCGGCAGAAGCGCGTCCTCGGCGTGCTCGACCTCCCCGACGCTCGCCGGGGCATGCCGCAGGACGTCCGCATCTCACCCGACGGGAAGACGTTCTTCGTCGCGGATCTGACGGCCGGCGGCGTCTGGAAGGTCGACGGCGAACGTCTCGAGGTGACCGGGTTCATCCGCACCGGTAGGGGGGCACACGGTCTCTATCCCAGCCGCGACCGCAGGTATCTGTACGTCAGCAACCGCGGTGAGGGCTCCGTGTCGGTGATCAGCTTCCGCACGCAGAAGGTGACGGAGAAGTGGCGGATTCCCGGCGGCGGCAGTCCCGACATGGGCGGCGTCTCCGCCGACGGCCGGGCGCTCTGGCTCTCCGGCCGCTACAACAGCGAGGTGTATGCGATCTCCACGCGCACCGGGCGGATGCTCGCCCGCATCCATGTCGGCGCCGGCCCCCACGGCCTGTGTGTCTGGCCGCAGCCGGGCCGCTACTCGCTCGGTCACACCGACAACATGCGCTGACCGCCTGTGCCTGCTCCTAGCCGCAGCGGCGCTGACCGTGCTTCCGGCCGGCTGCGGCGGGAACGAGCGGGGGGAAACGAGCGGGCGACAGGCAACGCTGGCGCAGCGTGGCGCGGCGGTGTTCGTCGCCGCCTGCGCACGCTGCCACACGCTCACCGGCCACGACAGCCGGGCTGCGGGCGGCGACCTGGCGATCGCCGAGCTGAGCGCTGGCGCGGTCGAGAGCTTCGTCCACGTCATGCCCGTCCACCTGACACGCGCCGAGGAAGCCGCGGTCGCCGCCTACGTCGACGCCGCCGCGGCGAGGCGACACCGCTGACGATGCCGCACGGTCCCCTGCGCTCGACCGGGATGCGCCGGCTCGCCTCGGCGCTTGCCCTGCTGCTGCTCTGCGCGGTCACCGCGGGCGCAGCCGCGTGGGCTACCAGCCCGACCCCGTCGGCCCTCCAGGCACGCGTCGAGACGTGGCTCGGCAAGGCCGCGGGTACGCGAGTCGGGCTCGGCGCCGTCCCGGCTGTCCTGCGCGAGGCGGTGGTAGCGACCGAGGACGAGCGCTTCTACCACCACCACGGCATCGACCTGATCGGAATCGTGAGGGCGCTCCCGTACGACATCACGCACCTCACCTTCGGGCAGGGCGCGAGCACCATCACCGAGCAGGTCGCGAAGGTCCTGTATCTGGGCGGGAACGACCACAGCCCGTGGCGCAAGCTGGAGGATGCTGCGGTCGCCTGGAAGCTGGAGAACCGCTACACGAAGTCGCAGATCCTCGCCGCCTACCTGAACAGCGCCTACTTCGGCGAGCACGCGTACGGGATCGACGCGGCGAGCGAGCGCTACTTCGGGCTTCCGCCGCGACGGCTCACCGCCGCGCAAGCGAGCCTGCTCGCCGGCCTGATCCAGGCTCCGTCTCGCTACGACCCGTACCGGCATCCGGCACTGGCGCGGAGTCGCCAGGCGGAGGTGCTGCGTTCGCTCGTTCGCACCGGCAGGCTTACGGTCAGCCGGGCAGCGAGCGTGCTTGCGCGGCCGTTGCGCCTGCGCTCGGGCGCGGTCCTGCCAGCGGTGCGCGGCGTCGACCTCGCGCCGGGGCCCGCGTTCGTCTGGTGGCAGCTCCTGCTCGGGGCAGGAGTCATCGTCACGGCCTGCGCCGCGCTCGTGGCCACCCGTTTGCGCCGTGTGCGGCTCCTCCCCGGCGTCGTCTTGCTCAGGCTCGTCCTTGCCGCCGCCGCCGTCGTCGGCGCGACCGCGATCGTGCGCTCGTTCCGGACCGCCTGACAGATGGGGACTCGGCCGTCTGCAGGAGGTGCGGCCGTTCGGTCGGCTGCGCGCGGCGGATGCCGGGCTACCGCGCCACGGGCACGAGCCGGCGCAGGCGCTCGAGCTCGGCGGGCAGGTAGAAGCCGAGCGGGACGAGCACGGCCGGGTACAGGAGGACGAGCAGCACCGCCACCGGAAGCGGCACGTGCAGCGCGCTCCCGGCCACGTTCAGCCCGACCGCCGCCAGCGCCGCGAGCAGCACGCGGCGCCACTGGTAGGCGACGTAGTACACGCGCTGGGAGTAGACGATCATGCCGAGGAACAGCGCCACGTAGGCGGCGACGGTCGCGATGGCGGCGCCGATCATGCCGTAGGGCGGGATCAGCGCCACGTTCAGCCCGATGTTGACGGCGGCGGCGAAGCCGGCGATCACCCAGTTCCACTGCGTCTTGCGGGCGCGCCCGGAGCCGATCGCCATCACCGTGTAGGCGGCGTAGGCGGCGGTGCCGAAGGCGAGGAGCGCCACCGCGTCCGCCGCCCGGTAGAAGCCAGCGTTGCGCGCGAGCAGGTGGACGAGCCACGGCGCGAGCAGGCCGAGCCCGACGGCCACCCAGGAGGTGACGAGCACGACGTACGTGAGCACGTACGAGTAGGTGCGGCGCGCCTCGCGGTCGTCCTCGATCGAGTATGCGAACGCGGGCCAGGCGGCGCGGAACGCGACGAGCAGGAACACGACCGCCGACGAGATGCGCACGGCGACCGAGTAGACGCCGACCTCCGCCTGGCCTTTGTAGTGCGCGAGGAACAGCCGGTCGATGAAGTTGATCGCCCACAGCGCGAGCGCCGCCGGGACGAGCGGCATGCCGAAACGATTCATGCCTCGCAGCAGGGCGCGGCTGAACTGGAGGCCGAGCTGGTAGCGCCGGTAGGCGAGGAGGGCGGCGTAGACGCACAGCGTGCCGATGAAGTTGCCGACCAGCACCCCGAGCGGCCCCTTGTGCGCGGCGGCGACCAGGCCGACGGTGGCGCCGACCGTGATCAGGATGTTCGCCAGGCTGGCGAAGACGAACGCGACCGCCCGCTCCTCGACGCGGAAGAGCGAGGTGAGCTGCTCGTAGTTCATCTGCGCCCAGAAGCCGACGGCCGAGGCGCGCACCAGCCCCGGCGAGCTCCCCATCTGGAGCAGGTGGGCGATCTGGTCGGCGAAGACGTTCGCGGCCACGAGCCCGAAGGTCGCGCTCGCCATCGTGAACCAGAAGCTCGTCCGGACGATGAGGATGCGCTCCTCCCGGTCGGTCGTGTCGAAGTAGAAGCGGAAGAACGCGCTCGTGATCCCGGCCCGGAGGATGATGGTCAGCACCGAGCTGGCGGCGACGAGCGTCTCGATCTTCCCGTAGTCGGACGTGGACAGGTACGAGGTGTAGAGGGGCAGGAGGAGCACGGCGAGGATGCGCGACACGAGCCCGCCCAGGCCGTAGATGGCCGACTGCGTCGCGAGCCGCCTGATCTGGTCGAAGATCGGCAAGCGGGCGGCGGGCGCCTCCCGCCGGGGTCGCCTGCGGGCGGCGGGCGCAGGCGCCGGCTCGCGTTCCCGGATCGCGTCGTAGATGTCGATGAGGTCGCCGGCGTTGCGGTCGGCGTCGTGGACCCGCTCGACGTAGGCGCGGCTCTGGGCGCCGATCCGCCGCCGCTCGGCCGGCGACTCGACGAGCGGGCGCAGCGCGTCGGCGAGCGTGTCGCGGCTGGCGCGGACGATCGGCACCGACACGTCGAACGCCTGCTCCGTGCGCGCGACGGCCTCCTCGTGCAGGTGGGTGACCACCGGCTTGCCGAGCGCCATCGCCTCGATCGCAAACAGGCCGTACCAGCCGGCGTTCAGCTGGTCGACGACGATGTCGGCGCGGGCGTAGCGGGCCCGCGCCTCCTCGTGGTGCAGCCCCTCGACGATCTCCAGGTCGACGTCGAGCTGCCGGCAGGCCTCGATCACCTGGTCGGTGCCCTTGCGCTTGCGGTTCGACGGGGCGTGGACGACGAGCGGGCGCCTGCGGTCGCTCGGCGGCACCGGCTCGATGGCGCTCAGGTCGATCCCGGGAGGAACGACGTACGCGGACGGGACCCAGCGGGAGGCGTCGTAGGAGCCGACGATCTGCGCGTCGGCGCGGTTCGCGTACTCGAGCTGCTCGGGCGTCTTGCCGCGGATGTCGGAGCCGAGGAAGTGGTAGACGGAGCGCTTGCCGAACGCGTGCAGGATCGGGAACTGCAGCGACTTGGGCACGAGCGTGAGCCCGAAGTAGAAGTGGAAGATGTCCGTCTCGGGCAGGAGGCGGAGGAAGGCGCCCCACTGCACGCGCTGCCGTGCCAGGAAGCCGCGCTCGGAGCGGGCGAGCGAGATGTCTGCCTCCGGGTGCATGCGGTAGCGGCCGAAGACGACGAGCCGGGCGTCGACCCCCCGGCGGCGCAGCGCGAGCACGTTCTGCCAGGGGACGCCCGCGGTGTTGATCGGGCAGTGCACGACCCGGAGGGGACGCTCGTCTCGAGATCTCACGCTATCGGCACGCTCCCGTCACCCGCGCGCAGCACGTCACGCCTACCATGGTGCACCCCACCCCTGGGGTGGGGGGTGGGATGGTGGGTGGCCACCGCCCCCGGCGCACGACCGGTCGGCCGCGGCCGGGAAGACGCGGTCTTCGCCGGCCCCACCGCGTCGGGACGCTTCCGGCTCGGGACGCTCCGCCACCCCCGGGCGCCGCTGCGCCGAGCCCGTGCCTGCGCGCGCTGCGGGGCGTTCTCCCTTCTCCCTTGCCACAGCGGTCACTCGTCCCATTCGACCTGGTCGAAGAAGCGGAGCGCCCGCCGGCTGGGGCGGATCCTCGGCGCGAGCGCGGCGAGCTCCTCGGCGGAGATCTCGCCGAGCGCGTGCTTGACCCCGAGCCACGGCAGGTTCAGGTCCTCCTGGTAGACGATCGTCGAGATGCGCGGGTTGATCTCGATCACGCACTCGCCCACGAGCTGGATGTTGAAGAAGTGGTCGAGCGCGAGCTCGGCGACGATCCGCTCGGCCCGCTCCATCAGAGCCGGATCGACGAGCGTCTCGAAGTACATGGCGAGCCCGGCCCGCATCGCCTCGCGCGTCTTCGGGTGGCCGAGCAGGACGCGCCCGCCCGAGGCGATGCCGTCGACCGTCCGCTCCCTCCCCTCGGCCAGCTCCATCACGAGGAGCTCCGTCTCGTCGTCGGACCCGAGCGCCTCGACGAGATCCTCGAGCCGGAGCGCCTCGGCCATGCCCGGCCGGTTGGCGAGCAGCTGCTCGCGCCGGTCGGCCGTCGCCGACAGGACGCGGAAGCCGCGCGTGCCCGACGAGAACACGGGCTTCACGCACACGGTCCGCTCCGGGTAGCCGAGCTCGCCCGCCGCGCGCGCCACCGCCGTCGCGCCGGCGACGCGCCGCCAGGCCGGGCCGCGCACGCCGATCGCGTCCAGCAGCGCGTAGCACGCCGCCTTGTCGTTGCACCGCCTCACCGCCTCCTGCGACGAGACGAGCGCCGTCGCGCCCTCCTCGGCCAGGCGCGCCTTCGCGCCGGCGAGGCCGTCGAGGTCGAACGACGACTGCGGCAGCACGACGCGCACGCCCTCGCGCCTGCACACGTCGAGCACCGCGTCGGGGAAGCCGGGATCGCCCCCGGGCGGCACGAGGTGGAAGGCGTCGCAGAGGTGGCGGCCGACGGCCCGCGCCGACATGTCCGTGCCGACCAGCCGCACCGCCCGCTCGCCGTTTCCCCGCAGCGCGCGCAGCAGCGCGGCCGTCCCGGGAGCGCCGCAGGCCGAGACGAGGATCGTCAGCGGCTCGGCGCTCATACGGCGACTGCGGCCCGGCGGGTCACGACAGGTCTATTCGATCAGCCTCGAGCCTGTCGAGGCGCAGGTCCCGCTCCGCGTCGAGCAGCGCCAGCATCGTCTCCCGCATCGTCGCTCCCGGGTAGACCCACACCTCGGGGTGGACGAGGAGCTGCAGCCACGGCAGCACTCCGCGGGCGAGCGCCTCGTGCGGGCAGCCGTGCCGCCAGCGCTGGTTCGAGTCGGAGCGGTAGCAGGCGGGGTCGAAGTAGCCGGGCTGCATGGCGTTGACGGCGCCCTCGATCGGTGCCGTCATGTACTCGGGATCGGGGTTGTGCCAGGCGACGACCGGATCGAAGCGCTCGTCGAGGTCGGCGTCCGGGTAGAGGGCGTGCAGGCCGACCCGGTGGCCGAGCCGGCGCAGGCGCTCGAGCGCCGCCTCGCCGGACGGCGCTGCCAGGTTGTAGAACTCGCTGCGCGTCATCAGGAAGTAGGTGGCCGGCGCCTCGAGCTCGGCCTCGAGCTCGGCCATGGCGAGCGCCGCCTCCAGCGACAGGTCGACGTCGTGGCGGAGCAGGAGGTCGCCTGGCCGCGGCGGCCGGTCGAAGAAGGCGAAGCGGTAGCCGCCCGTCCGTGCCGCCTGGAGCAGCTCCCGGTAGTGGGCGAGGTCGAAGGCGCACGCCGCCGGTGCGCTCACGCAACCTCCACCTCGATCGCGGCGGCAGCCGCGCGCGCCCGCTCGAGCGCCTCGTCCGCGGTGTTCGCAGTCGCGATCACGAAGCCCTTGCGGTCGCCGTCGACCCGCACCGGCCGCACCGTGTCGCCGGGGTGCAGGTAGACCTCGGCGCCGACCACGCCCGGGAGCATGCGGACGCGCTCGAGCCCGTTCAGGCGCCGTACGACGCCTGGCTGCAGCGGTCCCGGCTCGGCGGTGAGGAAAAAGACGGCGAGCGGCTGCGGCGCCCGGGCGCGGGCCAGCAGCGCGTCGACCGGCTGTCCGAGCGACTGCCGGAGCGCGACCTCGATCAGGTCGACACCGACGCCGAGCCGGGCCACCTCGTCCATCTGTCCGGCAGGCACGCGTGCTGCCACCTCGAGCACGAGCGCGTCGCCGGCGGCGGTGACGAGCAGCTGCGGGTAGGCGACCCCGTCGCGCAGGCCGACGGCTCGGACGGTCTCGGCGGCCACCCGCTCCGCCTCCGCCCGAGCCGGCCCCGCGAGGCTCGAGGGGAAGACGTGCGCGAGCGCGACGCCGAAGCCGGGACTCGCGCCGTCCGGCCGCAGCCGGTCGGAGAGGGTGAGGAGCCGGGGCTCGCCCGCGCAGGCGACGAGCAGCGCGTTCACCTCCAGACCGTGGTGGAAGCGCTCGACGATCGCCTCGCCCGACGGCGACTCCGCCAGCGTCTGCGGCAGCCGCTCGGCCAGCTCGGACCGCGAGCGGATGCAGAACACGCCGCGCTGGCCGGCCGAGTCGGCCGGCTTGAGCACCGCCGGCAACCCGACCCGGTCGAGGGCGTCCGCGTCATCTGCCCCGCGCACCGCCGCGAACGGCGGCTGCGGGATGCCGGCCGCCGCCAGCCTGCGTCGCATCGCCAGCTTGTTCGTCGCCGCGCGCGCCGTCGTACGGCCGATCCCCGGCAGCCCGAGCTCCTCGGCGACGGCGGCGACAACGGGGACGGCGCGGTCCGAGAAGGCGGTGAGGACGCCGTCGACCGCGTGCCTGCGCCCGGCGTCGGCGACGGCGGCGGCGTTCGCGAAGTCGACGACCTCGTGCGCGTCGGCCTCCGCCAGCCCCGGCGCCTGCGCGTCGCGATCGACCGCGACGACGCGGCAGCCGAGCTCGCGCAGCCGGCGGATCGCGCGTCGCTGGTGCCGGCCGGCACCGACGAAGAGGACGGCGGGCACGACCGTCCCTACTTGCGGAGCGCCGCCATCTTCGGGCCGATCCGGATCGGCGCCCGCCCGTGCCGCCGGGCCAGCTCGTGGAAGGCGCCGTTCCCGTCGACGTCGTCCGCGACGAGGGCGCCGCCCGGCCGCAGCGCCTCGAAGGCGGCGGCCAGCTCGAAAGACATGCACTCGTACGAGTGCTCGCTGTCGTGCAGGAAGACGTCGATCGGCTCGAGCCGCGCGAGCAGGCCGGGCAGCAGCTCCTGGCTTCGCCCCACGTGCAGCCGCCAGCGAGCGCGCAGCTGCACGGGCACCATCCAGCCGGGCTGCTTGCCGTCGGGCACGACCGCGCCGCCCTTGCCCGCCCAGAACGCGTCCGGCGCGTACTCGCGGCCGGCGAACTCCGGCAGGTCGATCGAGTGCAGCTCGCCGGCGCGGTTGCGCTCGAGCGCGGCGAGCAGGAACGCCGTCGACACGCCGTTGCAGACGCCGGTCTCGACCGCCGCCCGCGGCGCGAGCTCGCGCACGAGGGCGTACAGGCGGAGTCCCTCGTCGTAGCCGGTCCGCCCCGTGATGCGGCCGGTGTTGTAGCGCTGGCCGCGCACCGTCCTGCCCTCGACCGTGCGCCAGAACTCCGCCGCCCGCGCCTCGAGATGCGCGACGAGGCCGCTCTCTGCGAGCTCGCGCCGGTAGCGCTCGAGCTGCTCCGGCCGGAGGCCGAAGCCGGCGAGGAACTCCCGCTCGATCTCCGCCGCGCGACGCTGCAGGTCGGCCGTCTCGGCGGTTTCCACGACGCGCGGCATCATAGCCCGGGCCCCGTCGCGCCCTGCGCGCAGGCGATCCGACCCGCCCGCCTCGCGCCACCGCCGGCTCGTGCCTTCCCGGCACGCGGCTAGACTCGCCGCGTGAGCCTCGCCGGCAAGCGTGTCTTCGTCACCGGGGGCGCGGGCTTCATCGGGACGACGTTGGCGAGGCGGCTCGTCGACGCCAACGAGGTCGTCGCCCTCGACAACCTCCACCGGGACGCCCTGTCCGGGACGAGCCTCATCGAGCACCCCAACTTCACCTTCCACGAGGCCGACGTGCTCGACGCCGAGACGGTGGCTGCGCTCGCGCGCGGAGCCACCCACATCGTGCACGCGGCCGCCATCGCCGGGGTGGACGCGGTGCTCGAGAGCCCGGTGCGGACGATGCGGGTGAACCTGATCGGCACGTACAACGCGCTCGAGGCGGCGGCCGCGACCGCCGCGACGCTCGAGCGCTTCGTCGACCTGTCCACGAGCGAGGTGTTCGGGCGGCAGGCGATCAACGTCGAGGAGGGCCACCTGACGACGACCGGCTCGGTCGGCGAGGCGCGCTGGACGTACGCCGTCTCCAAGCTGGCCGGGGAGCATCTGGCGCATGCCTACCACGACGAGTACGGGCTGCCGGTCGTCACGCTGCGGCCGTTCAACGTCTACGGCCCGGGCCAGATCGGCGGCGGCGCCATCCGCGCCTTCATCGAGGCGGCGCTCGCCGGCCGTGATCTCACGATCCACGGGGACGGCTCGCAGGTGCGCGCCTGGTGCTACGTCGACGACATGGTCGACGCGCTGCTCGCCTGCCTCGAGCGGCCGGAGGCTGCCGGCCAGACGTTCAACGTCGGCAACCCGCGCTCGACCGTGACCATTCTCGAGCTCGCCGAGCGGGTCAAGCGGCTCACCCGCTGCCCGGGGGAGATCGTGTTCAGACCGCTCCACTACGTCGACGTCGAGGTGCGCAGCCCGAACGTGAGCAAGGCGCGCGAGCTGCTCGGCTTCGAGGCGAAGGTCGACCTCGACGAGGGGCTGGCGAGGACGATCGCCTGGTACCGCGACCGTTTGGCGTCGGCGTCGGTGAGCGATCGATGAGCGGCCGCAGGAGAGGGCGCCTGCCGCCGCCTGCGCCGGAGCCCCGGCTTCCCCGCCCGTGGGTCGCGTGCTGCCGCGGAAGACTGCCCGCAACGACCTGATCCGGCTCGCCTGGCCCGACGTCGGCGCCGAGGAGGCGGAGGCGGTGGCGGAGGTGCTGGAGACGGGCATCCTGACCATGGGCCCGAAGGTGGCCGAGTTCGAGGCCGAGCTGGCGCGCGCCTGCCGGGTCGCGCACGCCGTCGCCGTCTCCTCCGGCACGGCCGCGCTCCACCTCGCCGTCCGTGCGCTCGGGATCGGACCGGGCGACGAGGTGATCGTCCCCGCCTACACCTTCCCGGCCACGGCCAACGTCGTCGCCCTCGCCGGCGCGACACCGGTGCTCGTCGACGTCGACCCGGAGACGATGAACCTCGACCCGGCCCGGATCGCCGTCACGCCGCGGACGAAGGCGCTGATCGCCGTCCACCTGTTCGGCCGGCCGGCCCGGCTCGAAGAGCTTCCCGCCGTGACGCTGATCGAGGACGCGGCCGGCGCGCTCGGCGCCCGCCGGCGGGGCCGGCCGTGCGGAGGGCTCGGCGCGCTCGGCTGCCTCTCGTTTCACCCGCGCAAGATCGTCACCACCGGGGAGGGGGGCGCGGTGACGACGAACGACCTCGAGCTCGCCGACACGGTGCGCCGGCTCCGAAACCACGGCTGGGCGCCCCGAGGGCGCGCCGACATGCCGGCAGCCGGGCTCAACTTCCGCCTCTCGGACGTGCTGTGCGCGATCGGGGTCACGCAGACGCGGCGGCTGGAGCAGCTGCTGGCGACGCGCGAGCGGCTCGCCGCCGGCTACGCCGAGCGACTGACCGGCCTCCCCGTCACGCTCCCGGGAGCAGACGAGGGCGACCGTCACGGCTGGCAGGCGTACGTGATCCAGCTCGAGCGCCGTGACCAGGCGCTGCGCGAGCTTCGCTCGCGCGGGATCGAGGCGCAGATCGGCACCTTCGCCCTCCACCGGTTGTCCGCGTACGCCGGCCGGGGACGGTTCCCCGGCGCGGACCACGCCTTCGAGCACGCGCTCGCGCTCCCGTTCCACTCCCGCCTCACCGACGAGGATCTCGACCGGGTCGCCGAGGCCTTGGCAGCAGTTCGCCGGAGGGGTGGGCGGCGCGGCTCGCCCAGGGGCTGATGCGCGCGTGACGTCCGGCGCGGCGTGCTCTCTCGAGCGCTCCAGGGCGTCGGCGACGCGGTCGTGGCGCCGCTCACGCTGACCCTCCTCGGCGCCACCGTGCCGGCACCCAAGCGCGGTCTCGCGCTCGGGATCTCGGGCGTCGTCGACGGGCTGGCCGTCGCGCTCGGCCCGCTCGTCGGGGGTGCCGTCGTCGACGCCGCGCGCGGGCACGGCCGTCGCCGCCCGCCGAGCCGGCGGCGGACGACGCCCGAGCCGCTGGTGTCGACGCCGGGGGCGGACGGCAGTCGGTTACGCTCCGGGCTCCATGGCGCGCACGGAGGAGCTTCCGGGAGCGGCGCGTCCCGCGGGTGGGCGTCCCGAGCCGGAGCTGTCCGTCGTCGTCACGCTGTACAACGAGGCGGGCTCCGTCGAGGAGCTCTACCGCCGCACCGTCACGACGCTCGACGCGCTCGGGCGGCCGTTCGAGATGCTCTTCGTCGACGACGGCTCGGTGGACGGCACGTTCGCCGTCCTCGAGCGGCTGCACGCCGCCGACGGCAGGGTCCGCGCCGTCCGCTTCAAGCGCAACTTCGGTCAGCACCCCGCCATGCACGCCGGCCTCGTCAGGGCGCGCGGCGAGGTGGTCGTGACGATGGACGGCGACCTGCAGAACGAGCCCGAGGACATCCCGCGGCTGGTGGCGGCGATCGACGCCGGCGTCGACGTGGCGAGCGGGCGCCGGACGTCGCGGCGCGAGGCGTGGTGGCGGACGCTTCCCTCGCGCCTGATCAACGGCATGCTGCGGCGGTTCACCGGTGTGCACATCTCCGACTTCGGCTGCGCCTTCAACGCGTACCGGCGCGAGGTTGTCGCGCCGATGCTCGGCGCGATCGGCAAGCAGAAGTTCACGAAGGCGCTCGTGCTCTCCGCCGGCGCCAGCGTGGTCGAGGTGGACGTCGGCCACTCGGCCGGGACGCGGCCCTCCCGCTACTCGCCGCTGCGGCTCGCCCGGCTCGCCCTGCACGTGCTCGCGGGGTTCTGGCCGCAGCCGATCCAGGTGATCGGCATCGCCCTGGGAACGCTGTGCACGCTCGGCGCGACGGGGCTCGGCGCGTACGGGATCGTCTTCTGGGTCGACAGAGCGAACTTCCCGGGGCCCCTGTTCGGCGGCGTCGCCGTGCTGGCCGTGCTCGGCATCCAGGGGTTCATCCTTGCGCTGATCGGCGAGTATCTGGGCAGAATCCAGCGCGACGTCGAGGGCAGGCCCCTGTACACGATCGACAAGGAGCTCGACTGACCATGCGCAGGCAGCGCGTTCTCGTCACCGGCGGCGCCGGCTTCATCTCCTCGAACGTCATCCGCCACCTGCTCGCGGCGACGCCGTACGAGGTCGTCTCGCTGGACGCGCTCACGTACGCCGGCAACCTCGAGAACCTGGCCGAGGTGATGTCGCACGAGCGGCTCTCCTTCGTGCACGGCGACATCCGCGACGCCGAGCTCGTGGCGGAGGTCGTCGCCGAGGTGGACGTGATCGTCAACGCCGCGGCCGAGTCGCACGTGGAGAAGTCGATCCGGGAGGGGGCGTCCGAGTTCGTGACGACGAACGTCGAGGGCACGCAGGTGCTGCTCGACGCGATCCGCGCCACGCCCGTGGAGCGGTTCGTGCTCATCTCCTCGAGCGAGGTGTACGGCACGGCCGAGAGCGACCCGATGGACGAGCGGCATCCGCTCAACCCTCGCAGCCCGTACGCGGCGACGAAGGCCGGCGCCGACCGTCTCGCCTACTCGTACTACGTCACCTACGGGCTGCCGATCGTCATCCTGCGGCCGTTCAACAACTACGGGCCGAGGCAGCACTGGGAGAAGGTCGTGCCGCGGTTCGTGACGAGCGCGCTCTCCGACGAGCCGCTGACCGTGCACGGGGACGGCCACGCGAGCCGCGACTGGCTGTACGTGGACGACGACGCCGAGGCGATCGAGGCGGCGATCGCAGCCGACCTGGACGCCGTCGCGGGCGAGGTGATCAACGTCGCCACCGGCGTCGACGTCTCCGTCTCCGAGATCGCCGACCTCGTCCTGGACATGCTCGGCAAGCCCGCTTCGCTGAAGGTGTCGGTCGAGGAGCGGCCGGGCCAGGTCGACCGCCACATCGGCTCGACGGAGAAGGCCAGGCGCCTGCTCGGCTGGGAGGCGCGCACCTCGTTCGCCGAGGGTCTCGAGCGCACCGTCGCCTGGTACCGCGACAATGAGGCGTGGTGGAGGGGAGCGCGCCGGCAGAGCGAAGAGCTCCTCAGCGGCTACTCGTCCTAGGGGCGGGGCCGGCGCAGCTCGGGCTGCTCGAGGCGGCCCGGGAGCGGGGCCTGTACGTCATCGCCGTCGACCGCAACCCCGCGGCGCCCGGGTTCCGCTACGCCGACCGGCGGGCGATCGTGTCGGTCGAGGACGAGCGCGCGATCGCCCGGCTGGCGGCGGCGGAGGAGATCGACGGCATCGTCGCGCCGGGGATCGACTACCCGGTCGCGATCGCGGCGCGTGTCGCCGAGCGGCTCGGCCTGCCCCACCCCGTCACGCCGGCGGCGGCGCAGGCCGCGACGTCGAAGCTGCGCCAGCGCGAGCGCTTCGCCGAGGCAGGCGTGCCGCACACGCGCCATCGCGTCTGCGCCTCGTGCGAGGAGGCGCTCGCCGCCGGGCGGGAGCTCGGCTTCCCGTGCGTGGTCAAGGCGCCGGACCTGCAGGGGCAGAAGGGGCTGGCGGTGGCCGGCGACGAGGCGGCCGTGCCGGCGGCGTACGAGCGCGCCCGCGAGCTCGCGCGCGGGAGCGCGGTGCTCGTCGAGGAGCTCGTCGCCGGCGCCGAGCTGACGGTGAACGGCTTCTCGGTCGGCGGCCGCTTCCACGTGCTCACCGTCACCGACCGAGCCGTCGCCGCCCCGCCCGCCTTCGGCGTCGCGCTCGAGCACGTGTGGCCGAGCGCGCTGGCCGGCGAGGACGTGGCTCGCGCGGTGCAGGTGGCGGCTCGGGCGGCGCAGGCCGTCGGGATCACGGACGGGCCCACGTACACGCAGGTCCTGCTCGCGCCGCGGGGACCGGTCGTCGGCGAGCTCGCCGCACGCCTCGGCGGCGGCCACGACGCCGAGCTGTGCCAGGCGGCGCTCGGCGTCGACCTGAACGGGCTCGCGCTGGCGGCCGCCCTCGGCGAAGCGGTCTCGGAGGCGGCGCTGGTGGCGCGCCCGGCCGTGGGCGGCGCCTGCGTGCGCTTCCTCTGCTCCCAGCCGGGCGTGCTCGAGTCGGTCGAGGGCGTGGACGAGGCCGAGCGCTCGGACGGAGTCGTCTGGGTGCGGAGCTACCGCTCGCCGGGACACGCCTTCGGGCCGCTCGTGCGCGGGGCCGACCGGGCGGGCGCCGTGCTCGCGGTCGGCGCGACGAGAGACGAGGCGCGCGCGCGCGCCGCCCGCGCCGCGAGGCGCGTCCGCTTCGTCGTCTCCCCGGTCGAGGCGCTCGTCTGAGCGCCCGTCGCTCGCGCCGCGCCGGCGGCAGCGGCGGTCGCGGAGCGGACCGCGAGTACGCTGTCGCGGTCATGGCGGCACCGCCCTCCACCCGGCGCGAGACGTTCCTCTCCTTCCAGCCGCCGGCGATCGGCGAGCAGGAGGTGGCGGCGGTCGCCGACACGCTCCGCTCCGGTTGGCTGACGACCGGGCCGCGGGCGGCCGAGCTCGAGCGGCGCTTCGCGGAGTACGTCGGCGCGAGGCACGCGCTCGCGGTCACGTCGGGGACGGCGGCGCTCCACCTCGCTCTCGTCGCGCTCGGCGTCGGGCCGGGCGACGAGGTGATCACGACTCCGATCACCTGGCCGGCGACCGCCAACGTGGTTGTGCACACGGGCGCGCGGCCCGTCTTCGCCGACGTACGCGACAGCGACCTGAACATCGACCCGGACGAGGTCGCCCGGCTCGTCGGCCGGCGCACGAAGGCGATCCTGCCGGTGCACCTCGCCGGCCAGCCGGCCGATCTCGACCCCCTGCTCGAGCTCGGGCCGCCCGTCGTCGAGGACGCCGCGCACGCGGTCGAGGCTGCCTACCGTGGCCGCAAGATCGGCGCGATCTCGGAGGCGACCTGCTTCTCGCTGTACGCGACGAAGAACGTCGCCGCCGGCGAGGGCGGGCTGATCACGACGAACTCGGACGCGCTGGCGCGGGCGGTCGACGACCACCGGATCATGCGCCGCGGCTCGGGCTCGCGCTACGACATCGCCGTGCCCGGGTACAAGGCGAACCTGTCCGACGTACTCGCCTCGATCGCCCTCTGCCAGCTCGACAAGCTCGAGCGCCACCGCGACATCCGCCTGCGCCACGTCGCCGCCTACGACGCCGCCGTCGCCGAGCTCGACGGCATCGAGCCGCTCGCCCGCGACCCCCGGGACACGCACGCGCTGCACCTGTACGTCGTCCGCATCGACCCCGAGCGCGCGGGCGCGACCCGCGACGAATACCAGCGCGCGCTGGCGGAGGAGATGATCGGGACGAGCATCCACTTCCTGCCCGTACACGAGCTGACGGCCTACCGGGAGCGCTACCCCGAGCAGCCGCCGCTTCCCGTGGCGGAGCGCGCCGGGCGGGAGGTGCTGTCGCTGCCCCTCTCGCCCGCGCACACCGACGCCGACGTCGCGGACGCGATCGCCGCCCTGCGGCGGGTGCACGACAGGTTCGCCGGCGGGTCGTGATCCCCGAGGTCGGCCCGTCCCGCGCCCGGCGCCTGCGCCGCCTCGAGTGGTCGGCCGCGCGCAGCCGCCCGGTGAAGGCGGCGCTCGGGCTCGTCGTGACCGCCGCCTGCGCCGCCTACATCCTCTGGCAGATCGACGTCGGCCGGACGCTGCACATCCTCGGCCATGCCGACCTCGGCTCCTTCTTCGCCGCGGTGGCGATCATGGGCGCGTCGGTGTGGCCGATGGCCTGGCGCTGGCAGCAGCTGCTGCGCGCGCAGGGGATCCGCGACCGCCTCGCCTGGCTCGTCCGGGCGTACTTCACCGCCTACACCGCCGGTCAGGTGCTGCCGACGTCGATCGGGGGCGACGCCTGGCGGATCTACGAGACGCACAAGCGCCACCCCGGCCGCAGCGGCCCCGTCGCCGGCTCGGTGCTGCTCGAGCGCGCGCTCGGCGGCGTGGCCACGCTGGCGCTCGCGGCGATCGGCTTCGCGCTCGCGGTCGGCCGCTACGACGTCGGCGGCTACCTGTGGGTGGAGCTCGCCTTCGTCGTCGCCGCCGCGCTCGCCGGCTTCGCCCTCTTCTCCCGCCGCGCCCGCGGTCCCCTCGGCCGGGTGCTGCCCCTTGTCCGCCGGCTGCGCGTCGAGCGGCCGCTGCGGGCCGCCTACGAGGGCATGCACGCCTACCGGGAGCACGGCCGCCTGATGGTCGGCGTGATGCTGCTCACGCTCGGCGTGCAGGCGGTGCGCGTGCTCGCCATCTGGCTCGCCGGCCGGTCCGTGGGGGTGGAGCTGTCGCCCCGGCCGTACTACGTGATGGGCCCGCTCCTCTTCCTCGTCATGCTGGTGCCGTTCACCATCAACGGCCTCGCCGTGCGCGAGGCCTTCTTCGTCAGCTTCCTGACGCAGCTGCACGTCAGCGCCGACCGGGCGTTCGCGACCGGCTTCCTGTTCTTCGTCGTCACCATCGCCCTGGCGCTTCCCGGCGCCGGGATCTGGGCCTGGCAGAGCCTGCGGACGGCCAGCCCCAGCGTCGGCCATGGCTGACAGGTCGGCGGTCGCGGTCGTCGTGGTCACGTTCAACGCGCTCCCCTGGCTCGAGCGGTGCCTGGCGAGCGTCGCCGCTTACGACGTCGTCGTCGTCGACCACGGCTCGACGGACGGGACGCTGGAGGCGGTCCGGCGCCGTCCCGGCGTCCGGCTCGTCGAGCAGGCGAACGCCGGCCTCGCCGCCGGCTGGAACCGCGGCATCCGCGAGACGGCCGGCCGCTACGTGCTCGTCCTCAACGCGGACGCGTGGGCGCTCGGCGACGCGGTCGAGCGGCTCGCCGCCTTCGCCGACGAGCACCCGCGGGCGGCGATCGTCGGGCCGCGCCTGCTCAACACGGACGGGACGCTGCAGCGCTCGGTGCGCGGCTTCCCGACCCTGTGGCGTCTCGCCACCGAGTACTTCTTCCTGCGCAAGCTGGCGCCGCGCTCGCGCCTGCTGAACGCGTTCTACGCCGGCGGCTTCGAGCACGACTCGGTGCGCGAGGCGGAGTTCGTGATGGGCTCCGTCATGCTCGTGCGGCGGGAGGCGATCGACGCGGTCGGGCCGCTCGACGAGGACTTCTTCCTGTTCAGCGAGGAGACCGACTGGTGCTACCGCTTCCGGCAGGCGGGCTGGCAGGTGCTCTTCTATCCGGGGGCGGAGTTCGTGCACGTCGGCGGCGCCTCGCACGGCGGTCGCCTGTTCGTCGAGAACGTGCGCGGGCACCTCCGCTTCCTCGCCAAGCACCGCGGCCGGCGCGAGGCCGAGCGCGCCCGCCGGCTGCTGCTCGCGGCTCTCCGCCTGCGCGGCCTCCTCTTCCGCGGCGAGCGGGGACGCGTGTACCGGGAGGCCGCGCGCTGGCTCGCCTCCGGCTCCGTCGAGCAGCTGCTCGCCGCGCGCCGCGCGTGAGCAGGCTGCCGCGCGAGCTGGCCGTCGTCCCGGCGCTCCTCGTCGCGCGCACGTTCCCCGACTCCGGCCTCGGCCTGTACCTGAAGCTGGCCGCGGCGACGCTCGCCGTCCTCCTACCGGGCTCGCTGGTCGCGCGGGCGCTGCGCCGGCCGAGCGTGTCCGCGACGCTCGCCTGGACGCTCGCCTGCCTGTTCGCCTCGGGCGCGGTCGTCTTCGCCGTGCACGGGACGCTCGGGCTTGCCATCGGCCTCGTCGCGGCGATCGGCGCCTGCGCCCTCGCCGTCGTCGCGGCGAGCCCGCAGCGGGTGCCCAGGCGCCGGCCAGCGGGCGCGATCGGCCTCGGCGCCGTCCTCGGCATCCTCGTCTGGCAGGCGGCCGGCACCCTCGACGGCGACGCGCTCTTCCACCTGGCACGGGTGCGCAAGCTGGAGGCGTTCGGCGACCTGCACCTGCGCACCGTCGACGAGTTCCGGGACGGCGGGCTCCACCCCGGCTACGCCTTCCCGCTCTGGCACCTGCTGCTCGCCTTCGTCGCCCGGCTGGCCTCGGTCGACCCCGGCCGGGTGCTGGCGCACGAGTCCGCGCTGCTCGTGCCGCTCGCGCTGGCGGTCGCGTACGAGGCCGGCGTCGCCGTCTTCCGCCGGCGTGGGGCCGCCGTCGCGGTCGCCGCCGCCTCGGCCGCGCTGTTCGCCGTCGCGCCCGGGCACGGCGGCTCGTACGTGTCGCTCGACCTGCCGGCCACCGCCGCCAGGCAGCTCCTCGTGCCGGCGGCGATGGCGCTCTTCTTCTCGCTCGCCGAGCGGCCGTCGCTGACCGGGGCGGCGACCCTGGCGGCTTCCGGGCTCGGTCTCGCCCTCGTCCACCCCACGTACGCGTTCTTCGTCGCGTGCCCGCTCGCCGGCTACGTCGCCGCCCGCTGGCTGCTCGCCCGCTCCGAGCTCCGCGCCGGCCTCGCCGGTCTCGCCGCCCTCCTCGTGCCGGCGCTGGCGGTGTCCGCCTGGCTCCTGCCGATCCTGCGCGAGACGAGGTCGCACAACCCCTCCGACGCCGAGCTCGCGCGCAGCCTCGCCCAGTACCGCCAGCAGCTCGTCGTCTACTCGCTGCACAGCTACCGCCTGTCGGCAGTCGTGTTCGCGCGCACGGGCGCGGTGGCGGTTGCGGCGCTGGCGGCGGTGCCGTTCGCGCTCGTCGCGCGGCGGCGCCGCTGGGCGGCGCTCGTCCTCGGCGGCACGCTCGTCGTCTCGGCGCTGATGCTCGTCCCGCCGTTCTTCACCACCCTGTCGGACGCCGTCTCGTTGTCGCAGGCGCGGCGGGCGGTCGGCTTTCTGCCGTTGCCGTTCGCGTTCGCCGGCGGGGCGCTGCTGCTCGCGCGCGTGCTCGGGCAGGGCGCGCTCGCCGTCGCGCTCGCGGCCGGGATCGCCCTGCAGCTCGCCTACCCGGGCGACTTCGTCGGCTACCGGATCACCAGCGGAGGCCCAGCCGCGATCGCCTGGTTCGCGGCAGGCGGCGCCGCCATCGCGCTCGCGCTCGGCGCCGTGCTGCGGGCGCCGGCGCCGGGACGCCGCGGCGGCGGCCTCGCCGCGCTCGCCGCGCTCCTCTTCCTCGTACCCGTGGCCGTCTCGGGCTTCTCCCACTGGGGGGCGACGCCGTTCCGCGGCCACGCGCTCACGCCGGGGCTCGTGCGGGCGCTGCGCGAGCACGTGCCCGCCGGCGCCGTCGTCTTCTCGGACGACTCGACCGACTACCGGATCGCGGCGGCGGCGCCCGTGTACGTCAACGCCGCCCCGCCCGGCCACGTCGCAGATACGAAGGCGAACCGGCGCTTCGCGCGGCGCCGCGACGCGAACCGGTTCCTCGCCACGGGCGACCTCGCCATCCCGCGCCGCTACGGGGCGGGGTGGATCGTCATCGACCGCCTGCGACCAGGACGGCGGCCCGCGCTGGCGCTGCCGATCGTCTACCGTGACGCGGACTACGTTCTCTACCGCCTGCCGCGCAGGCAGAGCCGGTAACGGAGCGAGGCGAAGCGCCCGCCGGCGGCGCGCTCGAGCGTCCGCAGCCCGGGGAAGAAGCTCGGCCGCCACTCCGAGCGCTCGACGGCGAAGCCCGCCTCGCGCAGCATCCGCTCGAGCGTGCGCGCGTCGCGCAGGCCGATGTGGGTCGGGTTCTGGGCGAGCAGGAGGTTGCGCGCCTTCAGCCGCTCGATCACGTGCTCCGGGTTCGGCGTGTAGATGGAGAGCGTGCCGCCCGGGCGCAGGACGCGCCGCACCTCGCCGAGCATCGCGCGGAGGGCGCTCTCGTCGAGGTGCTCGACCAGGTCGGCCGCGACCGCCTTGTCGAAGGAGCCGTCCTCGAACGGCAGCGCCGTCACGTCCGCCAGCTCGAAGCGGAGTCCGGGGAAGAGCTCGCGCGCCTTCGCGATCGCGCGCGGCTCGCTGTCGACTCCCACCGTCTCGCAGCCGAGCGTGGACAGGAAGTGCGAGACGGCGCCGGCCGCGCAGCCGAGGTCGAGCGCGCGCTCGCCGGCCGCCGGCTCGGCGAGCGAGCGGACCGCCTCCAGGCGAAGCTCGCTCCACGGCGTCCGCTCGAGGTACGCGGACGCCATCGTGTGCACGAAGCGCTCGTCGTACTCGGCCGGGGCACGGCGGAACGCGGGCAGGCGCATCCGCCCGATTCTGCCGACGACGCCGCGCGGGCCGCCGTCCGGACCGAGCGCGCAGGCTCGGCCTGCGCTCGGACGGCGAGGGCCGCACCCGCAGCGGCGAGCGCCTGTGCATCTTCCTGCTCGCCCGCCCGACTACCATGGGGCGGCGGTTGAAGGTCCTCCTCGTCACCCTCTACTTTCCCCCGGCGGGTGGCGGCGGCGTGCAGCGGCCGCTGAAGATCGCGGCCCACCTGCCGGCGTACGGAATCGAGACGCACGTGCTCGCCCCCGACGACCCACCCTGGGTGCACCGCGACGAGGAGCTGCCCGTGCCGACGCAGGCGTGGGTGCACCGGGCGCGCTTCGTCGGGCCTCAGGCGAGACGGCCGGCGGACGAGCTGCACGGGGCGACCGGGCTCGAGCGGGCGGCGACGCAGCTTCGCCTGCTCGGCCGCCGGCTGCTCGTCCCCGACGAGAACGTGAGCTGGAACCTGACCGCGATCCCGGCGGCCGTGCGCATCGTCCGCGAGGAGGGGATCGACGTGCTGGTGACGACCTCGCCGCCCGCCTCCCTGCACCTGCTCGGCGCCGCGGTGAAGCGCCTGACCGGCGTACGCTGGGTCGCCGACCTGCGCGACTCGATCGTCGCGCACCCGCACCGGCGCGCCGAGAGCGCCGCCGTGCGCGCCAAGGAGCGGACGGCGTCGGCGGTGGCGAAGCTCGTCGCGCAGTCGGCGGACGCGATCGTCGCCGCCTCGGAGTCGATCGCCGAGGAGGCGCGGGCGCTCGCGCCGTGCGGCCCGGTGGCCACGATCCCGAACGGCTGCGACTTCGACGACTTCGCCGGGCTCGAGTACCGCGGCGGCGAGCGCTTCCGGATCACGCACGCGGGCAGCTTCTTCGGCAAGCGCACGCCGTGTCCCTTCCTGACCGCGCTCGCCGAGTCGAGGCTGGACGTCGTCGCGCGCTTCGTCGGCGACTTCCGCCCCGCCGACCGCGAGTGGGCGCAGACGCTCGGGCTCGCCGACCGCCTGGAGATCGTCCCGTACTCGTCGCACCGGCGGGCGCTCGAGCTGCAGCGCGACTCGGAGGCGCTCCTCCTGCTCATCCCCGAGGCGGGCGGCCGCGGCCGCGGCGTGCTGTCGGGGAAGGTGTTCGAGTACCTGGCCGCCGGGCGGCCGATCCTCGCCGTCGTCCCTCCGGACGGGGCGGCGGCCGGCCTCGTGCGCGAGGCGGGAGCCGGCGTCGTGGCCGCGCCCGACGACGTCGCCGGGATCCGCGACGCGCTCGCCTCGCTGGTCGCGCGCTGGCAGGCGGGCGAGCTGGACGGCGTCCCGCTCGCGCCGGAGCTCCGCGACCGGCTCGATCGCCGGGCCCGAACCCGCGAGCTCGCCGACCTGCTCCTGAACCTGCCGTGAGGCCGCCTGCGTGAGCCCGACGCGCTTCCTGTTCCTGGCCGCCGTGTTCGCGGCCACCTTCGAGAAGATCCACTGGAGCGTCGCGGGGAGCGTCACCCTGTCGGACGTCCTCTCGCTCGCCTTCATCGGCTCGTTCGCGCTGCAGCTGGGAGCGCGCCGCACGCGCGCCCTCACGCAGACGGCGGCGGTGGCGATCGCGTTCTTCGCGCTCTTCCTCGTCTGCTACCTGGCCGGCTACTTCAACCTCGACTCCGCCCAGGCGGTGACGCAGTTCTGGAAGGGGCTGCTCAAGTTCCTCGTCCACTTCGTCTTCCTCGTCCTCACCGTCGTCTACCTGTCGCGCTGCTCGCGGCGCTTCTACCTGCGCACGCTCGGCTGGTTCACCGCCGGGATGGTCGTGAACGCCGCCTACGGCGTCGTGCAGGAGCTCGCCGCGCGGTCGGGCGTCAACCTCGACGACCTGTTCGTGAAGCCGATCACGGGCGGCGCGAGCGCGATCAACGTGTACGGCATCTTCGAGAACACGCAGGCGATCTTCCGGCCGAACGCGCTCACCGGCGACCCGAACCACCTGGGGATCATGCTCGTGCTCCCACTGCTCGTCCTCACGCCGCTGTACCTGCGCCTGGAGCGCGGACACCGCTGGCGGGTGCGGCTCGGGCTCGTGCTCACGTTCCTGCTCCTCGTCGAGATCCTGACGCTCTCGCGCAGCGGCGTCGGTGGCCTCGGCGTGGGCGCGCTCCTGCTCGTGCTCCCCTACCGCCGCCGCCTCTTCTCCCGCCAGGTGCTGCTGCCGCTGACCGTGCTCGCCGCCGGCTTCGTCGCGCTGATCGCGAGCGATCCGGCGTACTTCCTGAAGATCATCTCCTCGCGCTTCCAGACGGGCGGCGGCTCGACCTCCGCCCACTTCCAGGTGTACGACTTCATCCCCGCGATCGTCCGCTCGCACCCGCTGTTCGGACTGGGGCTGAACAACTTCTCCGTCTACTACGAGCAGGTGACGGGGCTCGTCAACTGGGGCCCACACTCGTTCTACGTGGCGCTGATCGTCGAGACGGGGCTCGTCGGCACGGTGCTGTTCGCCGCCTTCCTCGCCTACCTGTTCGTTCGCTGCGCCTTCGCCCGCGCCCTCGGGCGGGCGCTCGCAGCCGCGGGGGACGGGGGCGCCGCGTACCTGACCCCGCTCGCCTGGGGGATGACGGCGGCGCTCGTCGGGACGCTGGTCGCGAACGCCTTCTACCTGACGATGTCCTTCTCCTACTTCTACGTGTTCGCCGCCCTGCTCCTCGCCCTCCCCGTCGTCTACGGACGGGCGCTCGAGCCGGCGGCCGCCTCGGCGCTGCGCCCGGCACGCCCGCAGGTCGCGCTCGGCGGCGCCGCAGGCCGCTGACCTGCGCCGTCTGGAGGAGCGGGGTCGACCGCGGGCGGGGAAGGGCCGGCAGCCGGCGGTCGCTCCGGGTGTGCGCGAGCGTCGACCCTCAGCCGACTTCCCGCAGTCTGCCCGTCTCCACCTCGTAGACGAAGCCGCGGACCGCGTCCGTGCGCGGGATGAACGGGCTCGCCTTGATGCGGGCGATCGACTGGCGCACGTCTGCCTCGAGATCGCTGAACGCCTCCGCTGCCCACTCGGGCCGCACCCCGGTCTCCTCCTCGATCTGGCGGCGGAACTCGTCGTCGCCGAAGGTGAGCATCCCGCAGCCGGTGTGGTGGATCAGCATGATCTCCTCCGTCCCGAGCAGCCGCTGCGAGATGGCGAGCGAGCGGATCACGTCGTCGGTGACGGCGCCGCCGGCGTTGCGGATCACGTGCGCGTCGCCCTCGCGCAGCCCGAGCAGCCCGTACGGGTTCAGGCGCGCGTCCATGCAGGCGACGATCGCCAGCCGCTTCCCCGGCGGGAGCGGAAGCTCCGCCCCCTGGAAGCTGTCCGCGTAGGCTCGCGCGTTGTCGAGCAGTGCGTCGATCGTGCTCATCCTCACCCTCCCGTCGTCGTCGTGTAGGGGGCCGATACTACAAAAAGTGAAGCGATCGGACGAGGGCCGGGCCGGCGCAGGCCGCGTGACGCCACGGGAAGCCTCCCCGGGCGCCGGCGAGGTCACCGCAAGCCCTTGAGCGGGCCTGCCCGCCGCATACCCAGGACGGTGAGGTAGCTAGGAGAGAGCCGGAGGCTCGCAGCGTGGCCCCACGAGCCGGCGACACGGCCTTCGACAGGGCGGTGGTCGAGCGCTCGTTCGAGCGTCCGGTCGTCGTCCTCTTCACGAGCGGTTGTGTGCCGCAGTGCCGGATGTTCGAGGCCGCGCTCGCCGAGGAGGTCGCGAGCGCCGACTCGGCGGTCGAGCTCGTGGGCGTCGACGTCGACCGCAGCCCGGAGCTCGCCGAGCGCTTCCGGCTGCGCATGGTCCCGGCCGTGAGGGCCTTCCGGGATGGGCGGGCGGTCGCGGGCTTCGTCGGCGCCCGGCCGCGCGCGGCGGTGAGACCGTTCCTCGAGTCGCTGCTCGGGCCCGGGAAGGCCGAGGCGATCGTCGAGCAGCTGCGCGCCGAGCGCGAGTGGCCCGAGGTCGTGGCGGCGCTCGACGAGGGCGACCACGAGCGCGCGTTCGAGCTCCTGCTCGAGCGCGCCGCGCGCGGCGACGCCGCACGGCGCGAGCGCGTGCGCGAGCTGATGGTCGCGCTGTTCGCGCAGCTCGGAAACGAGCATCCGCTCAGCGAGCGCTACCGGCGCCGTCTCGCGAGCCTCCTCTACTGACATGCGCAGCCGGCAGCGCTCCTCGGCCCCGGTCGCCTCGGTGCGTGTACGGCCGGCGTCGCGCCCGCACCCGGCGACTCACGGTCGAGCTCGCGGGCAGGCGACGAGCCGCCTGATCGGCGCCGCGGCTCCCCCGCCGGCGCCGCGGCGCCGGACGGCTCCGCCTGCATCAGGCTGTACCATCGAGCGAGCCCGGACGGGCCGAGAGAGGAGCCGATGAGAGAGCTCGTTGTCGACGGCAGGCGCATCGCGGACGACGCGGACTGCTACGTCATCGCCGAGGTGGGCCACAACCACCAGGGGTCGCTGGTCAAGGCAATCGACCTGCTGCACGCCGCCAAGCAGTGCGGCGCGGACGCGGTCAAGCTGCAGAAGCGCGACAACCGCCGCCTGTACACGCGGGCGATGTTCGACCAGCCGTACGACCACGAGAACAGCTTCGGGAAGACGTACGGCGAGCACCGCGAGGCGCTCGAGCTGTCGAGCAAGGACTGGTTCGAGCTCAAGCACCAGGCGCAGGAGATCGGCATCACGCTGTTCGGGACGACCTTCGACGCACCGAGCGCGGAGTTCCTCGCCGAGCTCGGCGTGCCCGCGTTCAAGATCGCCTCCGCCGACCTCGTCAACACGCCGCTCCTGCGCCAGGTCGCCTCCTACGGGAAGCCCGTCTTCCTGTCCACCGGCGGGGGCACGCTCGAGGACGTGGAGCGCGCGGTCGAGACGATCCTCCCGCTCAACGAGCAGCTGTGCGTGATGCAGTGCACCGCGGCCTACCCGGCCGAGCCGGAGGACCTGAACCTGCGCGTGGTCGAGACGCTGCGCGAGCGCTTCCCCGGCCTCGTCGTCGGCCTGTCCGACCACCAGAACGGCTACACGATGTCGCTGCTCGGCTACATGCTCGGCGCGCGCGTGATCGAGAAGCACTTCACGCTCAACCACGCCTGGAAGGGCACGGACCACGCGTTCTCGCTCATGCCCGACGGGATGCGCCGGCTCGTGCGCGACCTGCGCCGCGCGCCGGCCGCGCTCGGCGACGGAGTGAAGCGGCCGCTCGCCTGCGAGGAGCCGGCGCTGCGCAAGATGGGCAAGAAGCTGGTCGCCGCGCGCCCGCTGCCCGCCGGGCACGTGCTCGCGCCCGGCGACGTCGAGGCGAAGTCGCCGGCGGACGAGGGGCTTGCGCCCTACGAGCTCGACCGGCTGCTCGGACGGCGCCTGCAGCGGGCGCTCGCGTTCGAGGAGTGTGTCACCTTCGATGACCTCGAGCCGCTCGAGGAGCCCGTCGCGGCGCCCGGCGCCGCCGAGCGTTGACCGGGCTCGAGCCGCTCGTCGCGCGCGTCCGCCTGGCCGTGTTCGACTTCGACGGCGTCTTCACGGACAACCGGGTGTGGGTGGACGAGCACGGTCGCGAGTCGGTCGCCTGCAGCCGCGCCGACGGCTTCGGGCTCGAGCGGCTGCGCGAGGTCGGCGTCGACGCCGTGATCCTGACGAGCGAGCGAGTGCCGATCGCGGCGGCGCGGGCGCGCAAGCTCGGGATCCCGTGCCGGGACGGGCTCCCGTCGAAGCTGGAGGCGCTGCGCGAGGAGGCCGGCCGGCGCGGCGTCGCCCTGGACGAGACCGCCTACGTCGGAAACGACGTGAACGACGCCGACTGCTTGCGCGAGGTGGGGCTGCCGGTCGTCCCCGCCGACGCCTGGCCGGAGGCGGCCGCGCTCGCCCGCTGGGTGCTCGACCGCCGCGGCGGGCGAGGCTGCGTGCGCGAGTTCTGCGACGCCGTCTGGCGTGCCCGGCGGCGGGGAGCGGCGTGAGCAGCGATCCGCTGTTCGACCTGACGGGTCGCGTGGCCGTGATCACCGGCGGTCTCGGCCAGCTCGGCCGCGAGTACGTGCGCGGGCTGGCCGAGCGGGGCATGCGCGTCGCCGTCTACGACGTCTGCGCCGACGAAGAGCCGCCCGCGCAGCGCTCGGTCCGCGCCTTCCGCGTCGACGTGACGAAGCGCGCCGCGCTCGAGGCGGCGACCGCCGAGCTCGTCGCCGACTGGGGCGTCCCGCACCTGCTCGTCAACAACGCCGCCATCGACACGCCACCCGACGCCCCGGCCGAGGAGGCCGGCCCCTTCGAGACGTACCCGGAGGCGTCGTTCGACCGGGTGATGGACGTGAACGTGAAGGGGACGGTGCTCGCCTGCCAGGTGGTCGGCGGCGAGATGGCGCGCGCCGGCCGGGGCTCGATCGTCAACGTCTCCTCGATCTACGGCCTGCTCTCGCCGCAGCAGTCGGTGTACGACTTCCGCCGCCGCGCCGGCGAGACGTTCGTGAAGCCGGTCGCCTACTCCGTCTCCAAGTCGGCGATCCTCAACCTGACGCGCTACCTGGCCACCTACTGGGCGCGCAGCGGCGTGCGCGTGAACACCGTCACCTTCGCCGGGGTGCTCGCCGACCAGCCCGCCGAGTTCCTGGCGGCGTACACGCCGCGGGTGCCGCTCGGCCGGATGGCCGAGGCGCGCGAGTGCCTTGGCGCGATCGTCTTCCTCGCCTCCGACGCCTCCTCGTACGTCACCGGCGCCAACCTCGTCGTCGACGGCGGCTGGTCGGCGTGGTGACCCCGCGCGAGGTCGGAAACCACGTCGAGGGCAGGGAGGTGCCCCCCGCCTCCGGCGCCTGGCTGGACAAGGCGCGTCCGGCCGACGGGACGCCGCTCTGTCGCGTGGCGCGTTCGGGGCGCGAGGACGTCGACGCGGCGGTGGCGGCGGCGCGCCGCGCGCAGCCGGGCTGGGCGGAGCGGACGGTCGTGTCGCGCGGCGACCTCGTCCGGGAGCTCGCGCTCGCGCTCCGCGACCGTCGCCAGGAGCTGTCCGAGGCGGTCGTGGCCGAGACGGGCAAGGCGCTCGACCTCGCGCGCGGCGAGACGGACGCCGCCGTCGAGATGGGCTTCTTCGTCGCCGGCGAGGGGCGCCGCTTCTACGGGCGGACGACGACCGCCTCCATGGCGCATCGGGCCGTGTCGGTCGTGCGCCAGCCGGTCGGCGTCGCGGGCCTGCTCGTCTCCTTCAACACGCCGCTGCCGAACATCGCCTGGAAGGTGTTCCCCGCCATCCTGTGCGGCAACGCCTGCGTGCTCAAGCCCTCCGAGCAGGCGCCGCTCTCCGCCCACCTGTTCGCCACCGTCTGCCGCGAGGTCGGGCTGCCGCCGGGGGTCGTCAACGTCGTGCACGGGCTCGGCGGCGAGGCGGGCGCCGCGCTCGCCGAGCATCCCGGCGTCGACCTCGTCTCCTTCACCGGCTCGGCCGCCGCCGGCCGGCGTGTGAACGAGGCGGCCGCGCGGCGGCTGGCCAAGGTCTGCCTCGAGCTCGGCGGCAAGAACGCGCTCGTCGTCTGCGACGACGCCGACCTGGACGGCGCCGTCCGCTGGGCGCTCGCCTCGGCCTTCTCCAACGCCGGCCAGCGCTGCGCGGCGGCGAGCCGGATCGTCGTCTTCGACGCCGTCTACGAGGAGTTCCGCGAGCGCTTCCTCGCCGAGGCGCGCACCTACCAGCCGGGGCCGGTGATCAGCGAGGCGAGCCTCGAGCGCATCCTCGCCGCCGTGCACACGGCCGAGGCGCAGGGGGCGCGCGTGCTCTGCGGCGGCAGGCGGGCCGACCGGCCCGGCTGGCACCTCGAGCCGACGGTGATCGACGGGGTCGCGCCGGACGCGGAGGTGTCCTGCCGCGAGCTGTTCGGGCCCGTCACCATCCTCTACCGCGTGCCCGACTTCGCCGGGGCGCTCGCGCTCGTCAACGACTCGCCGTACGGGCTCACGGCGGCGATCCACACGGCGAGCGTGCACCGCGCGATGCGCTTCGCCGAGCTGGCGCAGGCAGGCGTCGTCGTCGTCAACGGCGGCACGCACGGCTCCGAGCCGCACATGGGCTTCGGCGGCGTCAAGCAGTCGGGCACCGGCTGGCGCGAGGCGGGGGTGGAGGCGCTCGACGTCTACTCCGAGTGGAAGTACGTCAACGTGATCTCGGATCCCGCGCGGGCGTGAAGCCGACCCTCGTCGCGCTCGTCCCTGCCCGGGCGGGCTCGCAGCGCGTGCCCGGGAAGAACGTGCGACGGCTGGCCGGCCATCCGCTCCTTGCCTACGCGATCGCGGCCGCGCGGCAGTCCGGCATCGCCGACCGGGTCGTCTGCTCGACCGACTCCGAGGAGATCGCCGCCGTCGCCCGCTGGTACGGCGCCGAGGCCCCCTTCCTGCGGCCGGCCGAGTACGCGACCGCGACCTCGCCGGACGTCGAGTGGATCGCGCACGCGCTCGCCGAGCTCGGCGAGCGCTTCGACCTCTATGCGCTCGTCCGCGCCACCAACCCGTTCCGCGGCCCGGACGTGCTCCGCCGCGGGCTCGAGCAGCTCCTGGCAATCCCCGAGGCCGACTCGATCCGCGCCGTCGAGCCGGTGCGGCAGCACCCGGGCAAGATGTGGGTCGTCGACAGCGGTCGGACGATGCGCCCGCTGCTCGACCAGAAGCACCTCGCCCTGCCCTGGCACAGCAGCCAGTTCCAGGCGCTCCCGCAGGTGTTCGTGCAGAACAGCGCGCTCGAGATCGCCTGGAGCCGGGTCGTCGGCGCGGGCGGGCACGCGGGCCGCGTGATCGCGCCGTTCTTCACCCGGGGCTGGGAGGGGTTCAACATCGACGTGGAGGAGGACTGGGCGCGCGCGGAGGCGCTCGTCGCGAGCGGGCAGGCGGTGCTGCCCGAGGTCGACCGCGAACCGTTCCCGGAGGGCGGCCGGTGACCGGGCTGCGGCTCGTGCCGCGCGCGGCCTTCGAGCGCGTGCGCGCCGCCTCGCTGCCGCAGGACGAGCGCCTGGCGATCCTCGCCGACCTGGCGCGCATGAACGCGCTCACGGCCGTGAAGCGGGCGGGGTCGGGGCACCTCGGCTCGAGCTTCAGCGCCATGGACGTCGTCGTGCACCTGTTCGAGGAGGAGCTGACGACGGCTCGGCTCGGCTTCGACCATCCCGACCGGGACGTGTACTTCTCCTCCAAGGGCCACGACGTGCCGGGTCTGTACGCCGTGCTGCACGGCCTCGGCGTGATCCCCGGCGAGCGCCTGCTGCGGTTGCGGCGCCTGGGCGGCCTCGACGGCCATCCCGACGTGGGCGTCCCCGGCATCGAGGCGAACTCGGGCTCGCTCGGCATGGGCATCTCCAAAGGCCGCGGCATGGCCTGGGCGAAGCGCTACCTCGGCCACGGCGGCCGCGTCGTCGTCATGACGGGCGACGGCGAGCTCCAGGAGGGGCAGATGTGGGAGGCGCTCCAGGCGGCGGCGCACGAGCGCACGCCGAACCTCATCGTCGTCGTCGACCGCAACGAGCTGCAGTCCGACCGGCCGACCGAGGAGATCCTCGCCCTGGGCGACCTCGCGCGCAAGCTCGCCGCCTTCGGCTGGCACGTCGTCTGCTGCGACGGCCACGATCACGCGGCGCTGCGTGGAGCGTTCGCCGAGCTCAGGGCGGTGAGCGACGGCCCGAAAGCGCTCGTCGCGCGCACGATCAAGGGGCGCGGCGTCTCGTTCATGGAGCATCCGGCCGCGCTGCGGGAGGGCGGCGGGGTGTACCGCTGGCACGCCGGGGCGCCGGACGACGAGGCGTTCGCGGCGGCGTTCGCCGAGCTGCGCGCCCGTGCCGACGAGCGGCTCGCCGCGCACGGGCTGGAGCCGGTCGTGCTCGAGCCGGTGCCGCCGCTCGAGCCCGAGCCGGCGGCGAGCCTGGAGGGGGAGCCGGCGAGCGCAGCGGGCTGGCCGCGGCCGCGCCTGCGGGCGGCCGCCGAGTACGTCGCCGAGGCGTACGGGGAGGAGCTGGTGGCGCTCGCCGGCGAGCGCGCCGACCTGGTCGTGCTCGACGCCGACCTCGCCTCCGACTGCCGCGTCCGCGGCTTCGAGCTCGCGTATCCCGACCGCTTCGTCGAGTCGGGGATCGCCGAGCAGGACATGGTCTCGACGGCCGCCGGCCTCGCGCGCCAGGGCCTTGTGCCGGTCGTCAACTCCTTCGCCTCCTTCCTTGCCTCGCGCGCGAACGAGCAGATCTACAACCAGGCGAGCGAGCAGACGAAGGTGATCTACGCCCTGCACTACGCCGGGCTGATCCCGGCCGGGCCCGGCAAGTCGCACCAGAGCCTGCGCGACGCGTCGCTGCTTGCGGCGCTGCCGAACGTGGCCGTCGTGCATCCGGCGAACGGCGAGGAGACGCGGGCGGTGCTGCGCTGGGCGGTGGTCGAGGCGGGCGAGAGCGTGGCGATCCGGCTGGCGATCGGCCCGTCTCCGCGGCGGATCGAGCTGCCGGCCGGCTACCGGCTCCAGCTCGGGCGGGGGGCGGTGCTGGCGGAGGGCGAGCAGGCGGTCGTGCTCGCCTACGGGCCGGTGATGCTGCACGAGGCGCTCGGGGCGGGCGAGCGCCTGCGCGCGCGCGGCATCCGCGTCCGCGTCCTCGCCATGCCCTGGCTGAACCGGCTCGACCGGGCGTGGCTGGAGGAGGCGCTCGGCGGGTGCGGGCACGTCTTCGTCGTCGAGGACCACGCGCCGGTCGGCGCGCTCGGCGACGCGCTCCGCCGCGAGCTCGAGCGTCCGGTCACGGTGTTCGCGGTCGAGGGCTGGCCGGCGTGCGGGACGCCGCCGGAGGCCCTGCGCTTCCACGGGCTGGACGCCGCCTCGCTTGCAGGGCGCATCGAGCGCGCGCTCGAGGGCTGAGCCGCCGCCGACCGGCGGTAGCGTTGGCCGCATGCGCGTCGCCTTCCTGACCACGTCGTATCCACGGGACGAGGGCGACATCGCCGGCGTGTTCCTGCGCGACGCGGTCGAGGACCTGCGCCAGTCTGGCGTCCAAGTCGACGTCGTCTCGCCCGCCACCTTCCGCCACTTCGGCGTCGCCTACGGGGCCGGCATCGCCGGCAACCTGCGCCGCCGGCCGGCGCTCGCGCTCGCGCTGCCGCCGTTTCTCGCCTCCTTCGCGCTCGCCGCCCGCCGCGCCGCGCGCGGCGCCGACCTCGTGCACGCGCACTGGCTTCCGTCGGGCCTGCCCGCCCGCCTGGCCGGCAAGCCGTACGTGCTGAGCGTGCACGGGACGGACGCCGAGCTCGCCCGGCGGGCGCCGGCGCTCTTCCGCCCGCTCGTTTCGGCGGCCAGGATCGTCACGTGCGTGTCCGAGTCGCTCGTGGAGGTGGCGCGCGCTCTGGGTGCCCGCGAGGTGCGCGTCGTCCCCGTCGGCGTCGGCGTGCCCGAGCGGATCGCCGTCCCGGAGGAGCCGCCGCACGTCCTGTACCTCGGCCGTCTGTCCGAGGAGAAAGGCGTGCTCGAGCTCGTCGAGGCCGCCCGGGGGCTGCCGCTCGTCGTCGTCGGCGACGGGCCGCTGCGCGATCGCGTCGCCGGCGCCGCCGGCTTCGTCTCGCCCGGCGAGGTCGGCCTCCACCTCGACCGCGCGGCGGTCGTCGTCTGCCCGTCGCGGCGCGAGGGATACGGCGTCGTCGCCCGTCAGGCGATGGCGCACGGGCGACCGGTCGTCGCGACCGCGGTCGGTGGACTCGCGGAGGCGGTCGTGGACGGAAGGACGGGGCTGCTCGTCCCCCCGGGCGACGTCGCCGCGCTGCGCGCGGCGCTCGAGCGGCTGCTCGCGGACGCCGAGCTCCGCCGCCGTCTCGGCCAGGCAGGACACGCCCGCGCGCGCGAGCGCTTCTCGCGCGAGTTCGCGCTCGCGGCGACGCTCGACGCCTACCGGGCCGCGCTCGCCGGCCCCGCGACCTGAGCCGGGTCAGCCCGGAAAGCCCCGGGCGGCGGTGCCGCCGCCGGCTGCGCCGATCGCCCGGGCGAGGCCGCGCCGGCGCGTTCCGAGCTCGTAGCGTGCCCGGCGCGCGCCCACCCTCGCCAGCGCGCGCATCCGTCCCCCGGCCGGCAGCCGGTAGCCGAACGGCCGCGCCGCCCGCGCAGTCACGGCCGAGACGAGAGCGGCGGCGCGCTCGTCCAGCTCCTGCCGCCACAGCTCGAGCTGCCGCGCCTCGATCGCCCCCGTCACCCTGCGCCCGGGCCAGGCCGAGTTGGACGTCGCCTCGACGCCGCCGACCGTCGGGACGAGCAGGGACGGCGACCAGCCGATGTCCGCGAAGCCGGCGACGCGGCGCATCGCCTCCTGCGGCCGCGCGACGAGGTCCTCGTAGCGGAGCAGGTGGTAGCGGCGCTCGCCGAGGATGCGGCGGTTGCGGCGGGCGGCGGCGAACGACCGCCTGATCCCGAGGGCGACGTCGAGCAGGTCGGTCTCCTGCCCGGCCGCCCGGTCGAGACGGGCGATCGCGGCTGCGACGCTGCGCGGATCGCGGAGCACGTGCACGAACCGCGCTCGCGGGTAGACGCGGAGGATCCGCTCGAGGCAGTGCTCGTGGCCGGGTGTCTTCTCGACCCAGGCCCGGCGGGCAGGCGACCCGCCGCTCGTGCCGCTCCTGGCCGCGTCGAGCGCGACGGCGGCGAGCCCGAGCAGGTCGCGCTGCGGGAGCTCGGCCGCGAGGCGCAGGAGCTCGCGGGTGAAGACGGCGTACGGATCGGGCTCGGCGTCGAAGGGCCCGGCCGCCCAGAAGGGCGGGAGCCCGGAGGGCGTGACGAGGCGCAGCAGCCACCAGGCCTGGGCCTGCGCCGCCCGAGCTGCCGGGTCGAGCGCCGCGACCCGCGGCAGGAAGTGCAGGAAGTGGTTCGACTCGCCGGGCAGGCAGACGAGCTGGGGATGGCCGTCGAGGAGGTCGAGCACGAGCGTCGTCCCGGTCTTGCGGTGGCCGACGACGAAGATCGGCGTGTCGGCGAGAGCTGCCGCGACCGGGCCGTCCCTGTCGTGCCCGGCGGGCACGACGTCCGCCTGCGCGCGGAGCCGTGCGGCGAGCGCCTCGACCTCGGCGAGCAGCTCGCTCCAGGTGGGCTCGGTGCGGCGGGGGTAGTCGCGCGCGCGCGCCTCGAGGAGCCGGTCGACCCGGCGGTACGCGTCGAGGAGCGTGTCGCCGCCCATCCTCCGCGCACCTTACTCCCGTCCCGAGGGCGGACCCGGGAGCTAGCTGTACGATCGGCCCGCGTGGCGAGCGAGCGGAAGCTGACCGGCGGCCTCGAGCGGCGCACCCTTGTCGCCGTCTGCCTGCTCGCCGCCGGCGTCCCGCTCTCTCTCGCCGCCCGGCCCGCCCGCTCCGCATGGCACGCCGGCTCCGCCCGGCCCGCCGCCGCGGCCCGGCCCGCCGCGGCCGCCGGCGCGCCGGCGGCCAACCCGATCCAGCGCGAGAACGCCCTTCCCGGGACGACGGCCTGGCGGCTGCCGCAGGCCTCCGCCCGCGCCGCCGAGGGCTACGCCTCCGAGGTGAGCGTCACGCCCGGCGACGTCCTCCACCTGCACGTCTCGACCGACCCCCCCGCCCGCTACCGCATCGACATCTACCGCATCGGCTGGTACGGCGGAAGCGGCGGCCGCCTCGTCGCCTGCGTGCCCGGCTGCGCGGACTCCGAGCAGGGGACGCCGCAGCCCGTGCCCGCCTTCGACCCCGCCACCGGCTATCTGGACGCGGGCTGGCCCGTGACCGACGCCGTCGCCGTGCCGTCTCGCTGGACGAGCGGCTACTACCTGGCGGAGATCGTGCTCGCCGACGGGCCCGAGGCGGGCAGGGGCGGCTGGATCCCGTTCGTCGTGCGCGAGCCGCCGGGCGCCGCCTCGCGCATCCTCGTCCAGGCGGCGGTGAACACGTGGCAGGCCTACAACGCGTGGGGCGGCCGCAGCCTGTACTTCAACTCGACCGGCCTCGGCGACAACCACGTCTCCTTCGAGCGCCCCTACGACCCGGAGGGCCTGCCGAGCGCCGCCGGTCCTGCGCCGGGGAACGCGAACCTGCCGCAGGTGCACGAGTTCCCGCTCGTCCGCTTTCTCGAACGGGAGGGCTATGACGTCTCGTACACGACCGACGTGGACACGGACGCCCGCCCCGGCGAGCTCCTCCGCCACCGCCTGGTGGTCGTCGCCGGCCACGACGAGTACTGGACGAAGACGATGCGCGATGCCTTCGAGCGCGCGCGCGACCTGGGCACCAACCTCGCCTTCCTCGGGGCGAACATCGGCTACTGGCAGATGCGCTACGAGGACGGCCGCCGCACGATCGTCGAGTACCGCAAGGCGAGCCGCGACCCGGAGCCCGACCCGGCGCTGAAGACGACGATGTTCCGCAAGCTCGACCCGCCGCGGCCGGAGTGCGAGCTCCTCGGCGTCGAGTCGACGGACAACCAGCCGGGCCACCAGTCGATCGGCGAGGCGGACGACGCCGTCAACCCGGCTGCGCTCGGCGACCCCTGGTTCGCCGGGACCGGCTTCACGGCGACGACCGTCTTCCCCAGGCTGACGGGCTACGAGTGGGACCTGATCACCCCGGGCTGCGACACGCCGCCGCTCACCGACCTGTTCCACTACGCGGGTCCGGTGCCGGCGGACGGCGTGCGCTACACGGCGGCGTCGGGTGCGCGCGTGTTCAGCGCCGGCACGCTGCGCTTCAGCTGGGGGCTCGACGACACGACCGGCTACGGCGACCGGGGCCTGCAACGGTTCATGCGTAACGCGCTCGCCGACCTGATGCGGCCGGCGCCGCCCGCCTCCGTCGCCAGGGTGCCGCGGCCCGGCGGCGTGCTCGTCCTCGTCCGCCGCCACCGCGACCCGCGGGTGCACGAGGTGCTCGTGTACGCGCACGCGGGCGGCGCGGCCTTCTCGCCCGGCGGCCGCGGCGTCAGACCTGTCTGCCGGTCGGCGCGGCCGTTCTGCCTCGACCGGCGGGCGGCGGGCGAGGTGCGCTACGCGGCCCTCCTCCGCGACCGCTGGGGTGTGTCGCTGCCGGCCTACTCGGCGCCGCTGGCGGTCCGCCGATGAGGCGGCTCGCGGCGGCGGCGGCGGCCGCGCTCGTGCTCGCCGCGCCGGCGGGCGCGGTCGACTGGCCGAGGTTCGGCGGCGACGCGCAGCTGACGAACGACGTCCCGACGACGCGGCCGGGCGTGATCGCCGCGGCGGTCGCGCCGCGTCTCGAGCGGCGCTGGACGGCGGCGCTCGACGGCGCGATCGTCGCCTCGCCCCTGTACGCGGACGGCGTCGTCGTCGGCGGCTCGGCCCGGGGGGTCGTGTACGCGGCGACGATGGCCGGCTCGGTGTACGCCGTCTCGGCGCTCGGCGGAACCGTCCTCTGGCAGCGGCAGCTCGGCACCGTCGACACGGGCTGCGAGCAGGAGGAGCCGGGTGTCGCCTCCACGTTCGGCGTCGTCTCCACGGGGGTGATCGACCGCGCGCGCAACCGGCTGTACGTGATCGGCGCGACCGGCCTTGTGTACGCGCTCGACCTGTCCACCGGCGAGACGGCGCCCGGCTGGCCGGTGCGCATCGTCGCCGACACGGGCGCCGAGGTCGTCTGGGGCGGGCTCACCCTCGCCGGCAACCGCCTGTACGTGCCCGTCGCCAGCTACTGCGACCAGCCGGGTGCCGACGGATCGCTGGCGAACGGCCGGCTCGTCGCCGTCGACGTCGACGCGGCGGCGATTGCGGCCACCTTCGACGTCGTCCCCGGCGCCGGCGACTTCGGCGGCATCTGGGGTTTCGGCGGCGCCTCGGTCGACCCGCTCAGCGGCCACCTGTGGACCGCGACCGGCAACTCCTGGGTCTACGACCCGGGCTGCGGGTGCATCGTCGAGACCGCCGGTTACGCCGAGTCGGTGGTCGAGCTCGACCCCGACCTGCACGTCGTCGCCTCGAGCCGCCCGCAGGGCATCCCCTCGGTCGAGGGCGACACCGACTTCGGCTCGACGCCGCTCCTCTTCCAGCCGCCCGGCTGCCCGCGGCTCGCCGCGGCGCAGTCGAAGTCCGGCTTCCTGTACGTGTGGCGTCGCGACGCGCTCGGCGCCGGGCCGATCTGGAGCGCGTTCATCGGACCGGCCGACCTCGACCACCCGTTCGTCGGCGAGCCGAGCTGGTCGCCCGAGCTGGACATGCTGTACGTCGCCGACGCGCGCGGCTACGACGCGCAGGGCGCGATCGTGCACTTCGATGCGGTCGACGCGTTCGCGGTCGGGCCGGGCTGCTCGTTCCCCGACACGCCCACCTGGACGACGCCGGACATCGGCGCCGGGCCGAAGGCGCCGCCCCTCGTCTCCGGCGACGTGCTGTTCGTGGTCGGCGCGGAGGTGCCAGCGCTGTACGCGCTCGACGCGGCGACGGGTGCGCTGCTGTGGTCGACCTCGTTCCCGGGCAGCGTCTTCGCGCCGCCTGCCTTCGCGGGCGACGAGGTCGTCGCCGGCGACACGAGCGGCGACCTCGCCGCGTTCGGGATCGGCTACGGACCGCTGGCGCGCCACTTCGCGCCGCCCTAGCCGGCTTGCGGCTCAGGTGGGGCAGGTCGGCAGAGGAAGACCTTCTCCGCGGCGTTCAGGCCGTACCTCTCCACCGTCTGCGCGCCGAGGAGCTCGAGCGCGCTCGCGGCCTCCACCGCGAAGCCCGCCTGCCGGAGCCGCTCGAGGTAGTCGCCTTCCGCGTACAGGCGGCGGTGCGTCGGGTCGCCGAAGCGACGGCAGCGCTCCTCGGGGACGAGCGGCAGCCCGGGCGCCTCCTCGTCGGTGCGCTCGGCGCGGGTGGCGATCGGCGCCGGCAGGCAGGCGAAGCCGCCGGGCGAGAGCACGCGGCGGAGCTCGCGCATGGCGGCGCGGTCGTCCGGCACGTGCTCGAGCACGTGCGAGCAGAGGACGAGGTCGTAGCTGGCGTCCGGGCGGGGGAGGGCGTCGAGCGAGGCGTGGAAGTCGACCCCGGGAACGGCCAGGTCGGTCGTCTCGTACGCCGTCTGGCAGCGGGCGAGGGCGCGGCGCAGGCGCGCCTCCGGGGCGACGTGGAGGACGCGCCGCGGGCGGCGGAAGACGTCGGTTCGGCGGCGGAGGAACAGGTACAGGAGGCGCTCGCGGTCGGTCGAGCGGCACCACGGGCACTCCGCCTCGCGCAGCCCTCCGCCGACGACGCCGAGCTCCGCGTACACCGGCAGGTCGCGGCCGCGCGGCTCGAGCCGGCGGAAGGACAGGTGGCAGAACGGGCAGCGGTAGCGGAGCCCGAGCTTGGGCAGCACGTCGAGCACGCGGCGGACGGCGGCGCGCATCAGGCGTGCCGGTACAGCCGCCAGCCGTGCCGGTCGACGACGAGGCGCATGGACGGGCCCGCCCGCGCCTGCACGCCCGGGGCGGCGACCAGCCACTGGGCGGGCCGGGCGCCGAGCTCGACGAAGCGGTCGAGGCGCGAGCCGAAGTACGGGTAGCTGACGTCCTCGCGCCGGATGGCGAGCGCGACCGTCTCGCCCTTGCGCGCCTGCCGCTCCAGCGCGGCCACCACCTCCTCCTCGCCGGGATGGAACCAGCGGCCGAGCACCTGCGCGCGCGACAGGTCCCAGACGGACGTCGGCGCGGCCCCGCCCAGCACGCTCACGCCGGCCGGCTTCTCGTCGTAGTGGACGAGGGAGAGCAGCAGCGTCGTCACGGAGGCCCCGACGGCGGCCCAGGCCAGCGGCCGATGCCGGAGCGCGAGCCCGAAGAGCGAGGCGGCGAGCGCGACGGCGAACATGACGTACCGCCCGTCCCACTGGCTGTACTGGGTGGCGATCGCCTGCAGCACGATCCACACGGCGGGCGCGAGCGCGAGCACCGTCGCCGCGCGCGGCAGCGCCCGCCGCCGGCGCGCGAGCCGGACGAGTCCCAGCACGGCCAGGAAGAGCAGGAAGCCGGTCGGTCCGTACCAGGACTGGAACGGGCTCGCGAGCGTCGGGTGCCGGTCGAAGCCGAGGAAGGCGAGGCGGCGGTTGCCGAGCTCGATCCACGCCTTCTGGTAGGCGTGCAGGAGGCCGTGCTGCAGCGGGTGGACGGCGAGCGGCAGCGCCGTCAGCGCCGCGGCGGCGACGGCCGCGCCCGCGGCGGCCCGCGAGCGGGCGCGGCGGGCGAGGGTCGCGCCGGCGGCGAGCACGACCGCTGCGGCGACGACGAACACCAGCCGGTCGCGGCCGCCCGCGCCCGAGGGATCGATCGCGTCGATGGCCAGGCGGAAGACGTGCGAGACCGGCGCCGAGACCGAGCGCGTGTGCGGGTGCGGGTTGGCCGTGTCGATCGTGCGCACGAAGTTCCCGTCGAGCCGCCCCGTCTCGGCCAGGTTGACGAGGTACCAGTACGAGCCGAGGGCGACGCCGACGCCGCCGACCGCGAGCGCCACGGCGGGCCAGCGACGCCGTGGGTGCAGGAAGGCGGCGACGAGCGCAAGGACGGGCAGGGCGAGGAAGGCCGTCACCTTCGTGCCGAGAGCAAGGGCGAGCGCGAGCGCGCCGAGCCCCGCGCCGGCGGGCGTCCACGACCACAGGAAGAAGGCGCAGCAGGCGAGGAAGGAGCAGAAGACGAGGTCGTTGAGCGACGTCGAGGCCTGCAGCGCCACGACCGGCAGCGTCGCGAACAGGAGGGCGCCGAACACGGCCTGGCGCACGGCGAGGCCGAGCCGCCGCGCGATCCCGGCCACCGCCGCCATCGTCGCGACCAGCGCCCCGAGCTGGACGAGTCCGGCGAAGCGCTCGCTTCCGCCCAGCACCATCGTGAACGCCTGGCCGATCTCCGCGTTCGGCGGGAAGGCGTTCAGGCGGTAGTCGTTCGCGCCCGCGATGTAGGAGACGGCGTGCTGCTGCTTCCAGAAGGCGGCGCGCGCGAGGTGGTACCAGAGCGCGTCGTAGTCGTTCGGCGCGGTGCCGATCGCGAGCGCCGCCTCGTAGGCGAGGCCGCCGGCGACGGCGGCTGCGAGCACGACCAGAAGCGGCGAGCCGAGCGCCTCGCGCGCGACCGCGCCCAGCCGGCGCAGCGGCGGCCGCGGCGTGCCGAGCCGCTGCCAGAGGAGGAGCGAAGCGAACCAGACGCCGTACAGCGTGCCGAGCAGGGGGCCGCGCGAGTACCAGCGTCCGGGCGAGAGGACGAGCGAGACGACGACGACCTCGGCGAACGCGATCAGGTACAGGCTGAGCAGGAAGTCCGTCACGCCCGGCAGGCGCAGGCAGGCAGCCAGGCAGCAGGCGGTGACGAGGAGCGCGGCCGACCCGAGGATGAGCGTGTCGATGGTCATGGCTGGCGGGCGCCGCCGCGATGCCGGCTCGTGGCCCGGGCCATTCTCTACGATTCGGGGGCCGGCCCGATGCACGAGACCGCTGAGCTCATCGCCGACGCACGGGACTCCACGGCCGGCGCCGTCCGGGCGTCCGGTCGGCGCGCCTGGCTCCTGCTCGTCGATCCCCTCCCGAACCGGATCTTCTTCGACTGCGGCATCGTCGACCGTCTGCGGGCGGCGCTCGACGACCGCCTGACGGCGGTCTGGCTGGTGCACGAGAAGCACATCCGGCCGTGGCTCGAGCGCAGCGAAGGCATGCCGCTCGTGACGCGGGAGGAGCTGATGCCGTTCCGGGCCCCGTTCGGCGAGCGGGTCGTGCGCCGGCTGGACATCGAGCTCGACAAGCGGATCGGCTTCTTCCCGCTCGCGATCCGCCACAGCATGCGGCACGGCTTCCACCAGGGGCGCTGGATCCCGGGGCACCGCAACTTCCTGCTCGACCCGGACCGGATCGGGCCGCTTCCGCGCTGGAACTTCCTCGACCCGTTGATGGCCCGCTGGTACTTCTCGCCGCGCCTGCGCTACGTGCCCTCGGCGCTGCTCGAGCGGATGCGCGCCGAGTGCAGCGGCCTGGTCGTCACCAACCTGCAGGCGCGCGTGTCGATGACGCCGATGCTCGCCGCGCGCCGCCTCGGGCTGCCCGTGGTCGGCAACGTCGCCAGCTGGGACCACCAGGTCGGCAAGGGCGTCCTCTCGCCCGGCCTCGATCGCTACCTGGTCCAGAACGAGATCATGCGCGCCGACCTCGAGCGCTACCACGGCATCGACCCGTCGCTCGTCGTCGTCACCGGCTGGCCGCAGTCCGACGTCTACCACCGCCGCCGGCCGCGCGCCGAGTACGAGGCGCTGCTCGCCCGGCTCGGGCTCGACCCCGGCACGCCGGTCGTCCTCTACGCCGGGAACACGCCGACGAACCAGCCCTACGAGGCGAGCTACGTGAGCAGGATGGTGAAGTGGTGGGCGGCGAGCGGCGGCGCCGAGCGCTTCCAGCTCCTGTTCCGGCCGCACCCGCGCGACAACCAGGTCCGGGAGCGTTTCGCAGCCGCCTTCGGCCGCCCGGGGCTCGCCGTGCAGGAGGCGAGCTACACCGACCTCGACGACCTGGCCGTCCTCCTCCAGCACGTCGCCTGCGTCGTCGCGAACGGCGGCACCATCCTCCTCGACGCCGTCGCCAACGACCGTCCCTCGGTGTGCATCGCCTTCGACGCGGGGCCGCCGGGGGAGCGCTGGGCCGACCTCAACCTCGGCGGGCAGCACTACCGCGAGCTGATCGAGTCGGACGCCCTCGAGCGCGCGGACGACTTCGACGGCCTGTTCGCCGCCGTCGAGCGCGCGCTCGCGCGCCCCGACGAGCGCGCCGCCGAGCGGGCGCGGGTCTCGCGCGAGGTGATGGGCGAGGTGGACGGGCGGGCGGCCGAGCGGGTCGTCGACGCGATCGTCGACGCCCTCGGCGTGCGCGCGGGCGGCTGATGCCGGCCGGCGACGAGACGCTCGTCCTGTACAGCAGGCTCGCCTTCTACCCCGTCCACTGGTTCGCGCTCGAGGAGCTGGCGGCGCGCTACCGGGTGCGGGCGGTCGTGCTCGCGGCGCCGGCGCCCCAGCTCGCGAGCGTGCACGGCGCGCACGGCACCGCCGGCCAGGACGGCGGCGCGGCGGGCATCGAGGTGCGGCGGATGCCGCCCGGGTCGAGGTGGGAGCGGGTCGCCTGGCTCGCACGCCAGCTGCGCTCGCTGCGGCCGGACGCGGTCTGGGTGCAGGAGGAGCCGATCGACCCCTTCCTGCTCGAGATCCTGGCGCTGCACCGCTTCCGTCCGCGGCCGCGCATCGTCGCCGCCGTCTGCGAGAACATCTTCCCCCCGCCGCGCAATCCCGTCGAGCGGGCGCTGCGGCGGGCGCTGTGGCCGCGGCTGGACGGGCTCGTCGCCGTCGCCGGGCCGTCGCTCGAGGGCATCCGCGCCGCCGGCATGCCGTCCTTCGTCCCCGCGAGGACGCTCGTCGCCGGCGGGCTCGAGCCCCCCGCGCAGGTCGAGCGCCGATTGCTCCCGTTCGCGCCCTCCGCCTTCGTGGTCGGCTTCGCCGGGCGCGTCGTCGAGGAGAAGGGCTGGCGCGTGCTCGCCCGCGCCCTCGACAAGCTGCCTGACGAGTTCAGGCTCGCCGTCGCAGGCGACGGCCCCGACCTGCCCGCTCTCGAGGCGGCTCTCGGCGCGCGCGTGCACGTGGCCGGGCTTCTGCCCAAGCAGCAGCTGTGGGGCTTCTACGCCGCGCTCGACTGCCTCGCCGTCCCCTCGCTGACACGTCCGCGCTGGAAGGAGCAGCTCGGCGGCACCATCCTCGACGGCCTCGCCATGGGCCTGCCCGTCGTCGCCTCGGCGAGCGGCGGCATCCCGGACGCGCTCGGCGAGGCCGGTCTGCTCGTGCCGGAGGGGGACGCGGCCGCACTCGCGCAGGCGCTCCGCCGCCTGCGCTCGGACGCCGGGCTCCGCGGGCGGCTTGCCGCGGCCGGGCGCGAGCGCTTCCGACGCGAGTTCGCCGTTCGCGCCTACGCGGACAAGCTCGCCGCCTCGCTGTCGCTGCGGCCGAGAGGTTAAGAGCCTGTCAGGAGACGGTCGAGATCCGTGGGGGACCGGCGGGACGGGCCGGGGGATGCTCTAGCATCGAGCGCGTGAGCATGCTCGAGCGGACGGCGGTCGCGCAGCGCGCCGAGACGATCGAAGCCGACGACGAGCTGCCGGCGATCTCCGACCGGGTCACCGTCATCCGGCCGGCGTCCGGCCTGCTGCGCATCGACCTGCGCGAGCTGTGGCAGTACCGGGAGCTGGCGGCGACGTTCGCGTGGCGCGATCTCAAGGTGCGCTACAAGCAGTCGCTGATCGGCGCCGCCTGGGCGATCCTCCAGCCGGTGATGACGATGGTCGTCTTCACCTTCGTCTTCGGCACGTTCGCGCACGTGCCCTCGCAGGGGCTCCCGTACCCCGTCTTCTCCTACTCGGGGCTCCTGCCCTGGGTGTACTTCGCCGCCGCCCTCGGCGCGGCCAGCAGCAGCCTGCAGATGAACTCGTCGCTCGTGACGAAGATCTACTTCCCGCGCGTGCTGCTCCCGCTCGCGGCGGTGACGGTGCCCGCCGTCGACTTCCTGCTCGCCTGCACCGTCCTCGGCGGCTTCATCGGCTACTACCACCTGTCGGTGGGGGTGCACGCGCTGCTCGCGCCGGTGTTCATGATCCTCGCCGCGGCGAGCGCCCTCGGTGTCGGCCTCGTCTTCGCCGTGATCAACGTCCGCTACCGGGACGTGCCGTACGCGATCCCGTTCGTCATCCAGATCTGGATGTTCCTCTCGCCCGTCATCTACCCGACGAACGCGCTGCACCACGCGTGGGAGCGGCTGATCCTCTCGCTCAACCCGATGAACGGCGTCATCACGGGCTTCCGCTGGTCGCTGCTCGGGACGACGCCCCCCTCCACGCTGCAGGTGCTGCTCAGCGTCGCGGCCGCCGCCGTCTTCCTCCTCGTTGGCCTGGCCGTCTTCCGCCGGGCCGAGCCGCGCTTCGCGGACACGATCTAGCTCGCCGCATGCCCGCGCCTGTCATCGAGGTCGAGGATCTCGCCAAGCAGTACCGGCTCGGCCAGCTGCAGGCGGGCTACGACACGCTGCGGGACACGATCGCCCACGGCGCGAGCCGCCTGCTCAAGCGGGAGCGCCGGCCGCAGCCGGAGCGGATCTGGGCGCTCGACGGCGTCTCCTTCAGCGTCGAGCAGGGGGAGGTGCTGGGCATCATCGGGCCGAACGGGGCCGGCAAGTCGACGCTGCTCAAGATCCTCACCCGGATCACCGCCCCGACCCGCGGCAGCGCCGTCATCCGTGGACGGGTCGGCAGCCTGCTCGAGGTCGGCACCGGCTTCCACGGCGAGCTCACCGGGCGCGAGAACATCTACCTGAACGGCGCCATCCTGGGCATGACCCGGCGCGAGATCACGCGCAAACTGCCGGACATCGTCGACTTCTCCGGTGTGGAGCGGTTCATCGACACGCCGGTCAAGCGCTACTCGAGCGGCATGTACGTGCGCCTCGCCTTCTCGGTCGCCGCGCACCTCGAGCCGGAGATCCTGCTCGTCGACGAGGTGCTGGCGGTCGGCGACGCGGAGTTCCAGCGGCGCTGCCTCGGCCGCATGGAGGAGCTCTCGGGCCACGGCCGGACCGTGCTGTTCGTCTCCCACCAGATGCAGGTGCTCGCCCGTCTGTGCGATCGCGCCATCCTGCTGCGCGAGGGCCGCGTCGTGCAGGACGGCCCGAGCGAGCAGGTCGTCGCCCGCTACCTGCAGGCCGAGGGAGGGACGGGCTCGCGCCGCGTGTGGCCGGATCTCCAGACGGCTCCCGGCGGCAAGCGGGTGCGCATCCGCGAGGTCCGCGTCGTCGACGAGAGCGGCCGGCTCGTGGACAGCGTCGACGTGCGGCAGCCGGTCGGGATCGAGATCAGCTTCACCGTGCTCCGCGACGACGTGCCGGTCTTCCCGCGTATCAAGGTCGTCGACCGCGAGGGCAACAACGCCTTCACGACCGTCGATGCGAGCCCGGTCTGGAGCGAGCCTCCCGCGCTCGGCGACCACGTCGCCACCGCCTGGATCCCGGGCAACCTGCTGAACGAGGGGTTGTACACGGTCGAGCCCGGTATCGCCAGCCTCGGCGCGCTCGGCTCGAGCAAGCTCGTGCACCAGGCGCGCGTCCCCGACGGCGTCGCCTTCCACGTGCACGACCCGGGCGAGGGCGACACCGCGAAGGGGCGCTACGCAGGCCAGTTCCGGGGGAGCGTGCGGCCGCTGCTCGAATGGACGAGCGAGCGCCGCTGAGCCGGCCGGCGCCGCCGGTGCTCCTGCACGTCGGCTACCACAAGACGGGGAGCCGCTGGCTGCGCTCGCTCTTCTTCGGGAACGCCGCCACCGGCTTCGGCTGGGTCGGCAAGGCCGGCGCCGACCACCCGGTCAGGCAGCTCGTCGGCGCGCGCCCGCTCGAGTTCGACCCCGACGAGAGCCGGGCGCGCTTCGAGCCGCTGCTCCGCCGCATCGTGGAGGCGGGCCTGTCGCCCGTCGTCTCCTTCGAGCGCTTCTCCGGCAACCCGTTCTCGGGCGGCTACGACAGCAAGGAGATCGCCGACCGACTTGCGCAGGTCTTTCCGGACGCCCGCGTGCTCGCCGTCGTGCGCGAGCAACGGAGCATGATCGTCTCCACGTACAAGCAGTACGTACGCGAGGGCGGCGCGCTGCCGGTGCGCATGTTCATGCGCCCACCGAGCTCGCGCAGCATGCGCGTGCCCTGGTTCGACTTCCGCCATTTCGAGTACCACCGCCTGCTCGAGTACTACCGGCGGCTGTTCGGCGAGGAGTCCGTGCTCGCGCTGCCGTACGAGCAGTTCGCCGCCGATCCACGCTCGTTCGTCCAGCGCATCGCCGCCTTCGCCGGGCGCCCGCTCGGCGAGCAGGCGCTCGCCTCGCTCGCCTTCGGCTCGCGGACGAACCCGGGGCCGCCGGCGACGGCCGTCGAGGCGCGTCGCTGGCTGAACCTGATCGGAGTGCGCTCCGACCTGAACCCGGCGCCGCCGCTTGCCTCGCCGCTCTTCTGGCGGCTCGGCAAGCGGATCGACAGGGCCGCGCTCGCGCCGCCCCAGGCCGTGGCGCGCGAGGAGGCGAAGCTCCGCCGTACCGTCGAGGAGGCCGTGGGCGACCGCTACGTGGACAGCAACCGGCGCACCGCCGAGCTGATCGGCATCGACCTCGCCTCGTACGGATGGACGACCTGAGCCGACGCGGCGGCAGCCGTGCGGGGCCGGTGCCGGCGCATGCCTGCGCCGCTCGCCTGCGGCGCCGTCCCTTCGTCTCGCATGGCGAGGGCGTGCCCGCCGGGCGCCCGCGCCGGGAGCGGCAGGCCCCGGCTGTGCTGGGGCGGCTCGACCAGACGCTCCTGCGGTGCGAGCTGCTCCGCCAGTTCGTCCGCTACGTCCTCGTCGGCGCCGGGAACACGGCGCTGAGCTTCCTCGTCTACCGCCTGCTGCTCGTCGCCGGCACACCCTACGTCGTGGCCGCGCCGGTCGCGTTCGTCGCCGGCGCGGTCAACGGCTACTGGATCAACCGGCGCTGGACGTATGCGGCGTCCGACTCGGCGCGCTCGCGGATCCTCTACCTGCTGTTCGCGGCCGCAGGCGCCGGCGTGACGAGCGCCCTCGTCCTGGCCGTCGTCCGCGCGGCCGCCGTCGGCCGGGGCGAGGCGTACCTGGTCGCCGTCCCGCCGGTGACGGTCGCGACGTTCCTCGCCAACCGCCTGTGGACGTTTCCCGAGCGGCGCTGATCTGGCGGCGCGGGCGCTCGGGCGCTACCCTCGTTCACTCGTTTGCTCGATTTCCAGGCGGATTCGCCGATCGCACCACCGGGAGGTTCGACATGAGGGCTGTGCCCACGCGCGTCCGCTCGAGGCGGGCGCTCCGCTGCGCGCTGCCGCTCGCCGTCGTCTGCGCGCTCCTCGGCCTGCTCCTGCCCGGCCTGGGGGCGGCCGGGACGTCGAGCGCGGGGGAGCCGACGATCTCGGGCGGGACCTCCGTCGGGGACACGCTGACCGGCTCCCCGGGCTCCTGGGACGGCGCGGCGAGCTTCAAGTACAACTGGCGGCGCTGCCCGCCGGACGGCGGCCAGGGGGCGGGGAACTGCGAGGGCATCGTCGACGGCCCATCGAACACGTACGTCCTCCAGGGGCAGGACGTCGGCTTCACGATCCGTCTCCAGGTGAAGGCCTTCGACGGGAGCGGGCAGAAGATCGGCGTCAAGACGTCGAACGCGACCGCGCCCATCAGCGGCCAGGGCGTCGGGCCGACGAGCACCGGCCTTCCGACCGTGTCGGGAACCGCCGCCGTCGGCCAGACGCTGACCACGGACGACGGCTCCTGGCAGAGCAGGTTCCTCGTCACCTGGGCGGAGGCCTGGCTGCGCTGCGACGCGAGCGGCGGAAGCTGCAGCCCGACCGGAGCGAGCGGGCCGCAGTACGTCGTCCAGGCCGACGACCGCGGCTCCACCCTGCGCTCGCAGGTGACCGCGACGAACCCGGCCGGCTCGACGGTCGTCGTGTCGAGCCCGACGGCCGTCGTCCCGGGCGCCGCCGGTCAGCCCGTGGCCGCGCCGCCGCCCGTCACGGCCGACGGCTGCCCGCCGGGCGGCGGGCCCGTCCCGGTGTCGGCGGTGAGCTCGCCGGCGCGGCTTGTCATCGACCGGCAGGTGGCGCAGCCGATCCAGGTCGGCTCGCGGCAGGACGTGGTCGTCCGCTACCACGTCTCGGACACGTGCGGCCAGTCGGTGGAGGGCGCGCTCGTCTACGCTGCCGCCGTCCCGTTCGGGCAGCTGTCGACGCCGCCCGAGACGGCGACCGGCCGCGGCGGGTTCGTCACCCTGACGTTCCGTCCGCTGGCGGGCTTCCCGCTCGGGCCGCGCCAGCGGAGCGTCGCCGTCTTCGTGCGTGCCCGCCGGCAGGGCGAGGACCTGCTCGCGGGCATCTCGGGGCGGCGGCTGTTCGCGATCCGGATCAGGCGGTGAAGGTGCCGCCGCCAGGCGCGTGCGCGTAGTCGGCATCGTCCTCTTGCACAACGAGGACGTGTTCGCCGAGCGCGTGATCCGCAACGTGAGCGCGTTCTGCGACCGGATCCACGTCGCCGACCACGCGTCCTGCGACCGCACGTGGGAGATCGTCTCGGCGCTCGCCTCCGAGCTCGACCACGTCGAGGCGGTGCGCATCTCGCATGCGGCTCGCTCGCACGACCTCGTGCAGCCGTACGTCGGGACGGACACGTGGGTGCTGAGCCCCGACGGCGACGAGATCTTCGACCCGGAAGGGCTGCGCCGCCTGCGCGCCGAGCTGGAGCAGGGGCGCTACCGGGAGTGCTTCCGCCTCTTCCCGGGCATGCTGCACTGCGTCGAGCTCGACCCCGTGGCCATGACCGCGACCGGTCACCTGGCACCGCCGGCGCGCTCGGGGCCGAAGCTGTTCAACTTCGCGGCCATCGACGCCTGGGAGCGGGTGTACCGGGAGCGCCTGCACGAGGGCGAGGTGTCGTTTCGGGAGGGCTGGCAGTGGGAGTCGGTTGCGAGCCTGGGCGACGCGTACGCCTGGGAGGACAACCCCTTCCGCTGCCTGCACGCCTGCTTCCTGCGGCGCTCGAGCCGCGACGGCGCGGCGACCGTGCGGCTGAACATCGCCGAGGGGAACACGTACCGGCGCGACCTGCGCGGCCGGGTCGAGCGGCTCCTCCTGCGCCGTCGCGCCGAGCCGGGGCGATCGTGGAAGCTCGACAAGTACCGGCAGGGCCCGCTCGTCACGAAGGACGCCTCGCCCTTCCTCGCGCCGGCATGCGCCTGAGCGTCGTCGTCGCCACGTACGAGTGGCCGGAGGCACTCGCCGCCGTGCTCCGAGCACTCGCCGACCAGTCGGACGCCGACTTCGACGTCGTCGTCGCCGACGACGGCTCCGGGCCGGCGACGGCCTCGCTCGTGGACGCCTGGCGCAGCGTCTTCGGCGACCGGCTCGTCCACGTGCGGCAGGCGGACGAGGGCTACCGGCTTGCCCGCGTGCGCAACCTCGGCGCGCGGGCGGCGCGCGGCGCCTTCCTCGTCTTCCTCGACGGCGACGTCGTTCCCCGCCGCGGCTTCGTGGCCGCGCTTCGCCGGAGCGTCGTGCCCGGCTGGTTCGTGGCCGGCAAGCGCGTCCAGCTCGGCCGCGAGCTGTCCGCCCGCGTGCTCGCCGGCGGGCTGCCCGTACACCGCTGGTCGCCTCCCCGTCTCGCCCTCGCCGGGCGCGGGCGCGTGCGTCCCCTCGCCGCCCTCACGCCGCTCGACCGGCGGCGGCCCGGACGCCGGGGCCTGCCCGAATTCGTGCCGCACGCGGACGGCTACGGCTTCCTGCTCGGCGTCGCGCGGGACGACTTCGTGCGCGTGAACGGGTACGACGCGCGCTACGAGGGGTGGGGCGCCGAGGACGTCGACATGGCGCTCAGGCTGCGGCGGCTCGGCCTGCGCTGCGGCTGGCCGGGCCCGGCCGGCACCGTGCTGCACCTGTGGCACGAGACGCGCAAGGCCGGCCGCCGCCCGAACGACGCCCTGCTCGCCGAGACGCGCGAGTCGGGCCGGGTGGCGGCGCTCGACGGGCTGCGCGAGCTCGGCGTCTGACGTCAGCCGTCGGTGGCCTCGTCCGCCCGGGCCAGGATGTCGGCGACGACGCCGCTCTTCGCGTCCGCGTACTGCTGCACGTACCTCCACTCGCGCGCCGCGAGCTCGCGCTTCGCCTGCGCGTAGCGCTCCCGGTCGGCTGCGTCTGCCCGCAGCCGGTCGCGGAAGCGGAGCATCCGCTCGACCTCGTCGCAGCCGGCCGAGAAGACGTGCACGTTCACGTTCGTGTCCGGGCCCTTGACGAGGCGGTGCTCGAGCCACTCCGGCTCGCGGATGCGGAGCGCGTAGCCTGCCGCCTCGAGATCGGGCACGTACGCCGCCTCGTCCGCGGAGTCGGGCACCTCGAGCGCGACGTCGACGATCGGCTTCGCCCGCAGGCCCGGAACCGCTGTCGAGCCGACGTGCTCGACCCGCACCGCCCGCTCGCCGAGGAGTGAGCGGAGCCGGCGCTCCTCGCGGGCGTAGAGAGCCGGCCAGGCGGGGTCGTACTCGGCGAGCTCGATGCGCCCCGCGAGCGGCTGCGGGCCGCCGATCGTGACGCGGGCGAGCTCCCGGTCGTAGGCGGCGACGTCCTCCGGGTCGCGGTCCACGGACGCGACGCTAGCGGACGAGCTCGCGCTGCAGGACGGCGCGGTAGCGCGCGCACATCTCGTCGCCGGCGGGGGCGAGCTCGAGCACGCGCGCCCGCAGCTCGCCGTAGCGGCTGCGCAGCTCGGCGATGGCCGCGGCCACGTCGTCGCGGTAGCCGATGCCGTACCTGCTCGCCAGCTCGACGATCCCGCCCCCGTCCTCGTGGTAGAGGACGGGCAGCCCGCACTGGGCGCCCTCCACGTGGTGCATGCCGCCCGGCTCGAAACGCGAGGCGGTGAGGTAGGCGTGGCAGCTGCGGAGCAGGCGGGCAAGCTCGGCGCCTGTCAGCGGCGGAAACGTGCGGGCCGCCCGCCACTCGCACGCCCGCGGCCAGCGACCGATCACCCACAGCTCGACGTCCGCGAGCTCGCCCGAGGCGATCAGGCCGTCGACCTGCCGGTAGACGTCGAACCCCTTCAGCGGGTTGTCCGACCAGTGGTGCGTGACGAGCCGGAGCGGCTCCCCGGGCGCCGGCGAGCGGCTGCCGACCGGGTGGAAGACGGCCGGATCGGCCCCGTTCACGATCACCGTGTGCGGGCGCGAGCGGTCGAACCAGCGCTCGGCGTGGTAGTCGCGCAGCCACTCGGAGATGAAGACGGTGTGGTCGGCGACCCGGTTTGCCTCCGCGAGCAGGGCGTCGATCTCGCTCGTCCGCTTGCGCAGGTCGCACTCGTTGACCCGGTGCACGCAGCGGGCGTTCGGGTGGCGGCGCTTGTGCTCGGCGATCGCCTCGGCGCCGAAGGTGACGGTGCCCCCGACGCGTGGGTCGGCGAGGACGACGCAGTCGACCGCCGCGTCGAGGTCGAAGCGCACCTCGTACCCGCTCGCCTCCAGGTGCCGCACGATCTGCGCGAGCCACCAGTTGCCGCCGCCCCAGGGATGCTCGACCGGGCGCATGTTGAAGGCGACGCGGGCGACGGTAGCGGCCGTACCGGCGGAGGCGGCGCGGCGCGGCCGCACGAGCTGGGAGAGCCGGCTCATCTCGCGTCAGCCTAGAATCCCTGCGTGCGACCCGCTGCGGGCGTGGACGTCGAGCGGGACGTCACCGTCCTCGTCAAGACCTTCGAGCGGCCCGACGAGCTCCGCCGCCTCGTCCGCTCCATCCGGCGCTTCTACCCGCGCATCGGGATCCTCGTCGTCGACGACTCGCAGCAGCCGCTCGAGCCGGTGCCGGAGGGGATCACGCGCTACCTGCACCTCCCCTTCGACTCGCTCGGCGTCTCGGCCGGGCGCAACCTCGGGCTGCGCGAGGTGAGGACGCCGTTCGTGCTCTTCTGCGACGACGACATGGTCTTCGGGCGGCGGACCGACCTGGCGAGGATGCTGCGCACGCTCGTGACGACGCGCTTCGACGTCGTCTCCTGCCGCTGGATGGACCACGAGCCGTGGCGCTCGCTGCGGCGCGGGTATCGGCGCTACGAGGGGACGCTGGAGATCGAGCACGGCACGCTCGTGCACCGCCTCGGCGCCACGCGCGGCTCGCTCGACGGGCTGCCGGTGTTCGACATCGTGCACCAGTTCTTCCTCGCACGCACGGACACGCTCGGGCCGGACCCGTGGGACGCGCGCTTCAAGGTGGCCGGGGAGCACGTCGCGCTCTTCCTCTCCTTCAAGGAGCGGGGGCTCGTGTGCACCAGGCTGCCGGACGTCGTCGTCTACCACTACCCGGCGCTGCCGCCGCGGTACATGCGCTTCCGGACGAACACCGCGCCGGACGTGCGCCTGCTGCACGCCACGCTCGGGGTCGAGCGCCAGGTGACGGTCGGGCGGCTGTTCGCGCCCGCCGACCGCGTCCGGTACGAGCTCCCGAGCCGGGTCGCGGCGGCGGGCCGGCGGGCGCTCCGCGTCGGCCGCCGGCTCGTCCGCGAGGGCCGGCTGCGCGCCTGACGTCCCTGCCTGGCCGGCAGGTAGGGTTCCGGCGTGCACCGATCGCGGACGGCCATGGTCACGCTGGCGCCGGCCCGGCTCCAGCCGCGGGCGCGGGAGCTGCACCGCCGCGGCGTGGCGACGACGTACAAGCTGCACGACCGCCTCCTCTCCAACCGGCGCTCGCGCGCCCTGTACGCAGCGAGCCGGCCGTCGCTCGACGACACGCAGCGCCGGATCGTCGAGCAGCTGCACGAGCAGGGGTTCGCGCTCGTCGCCGCGGCCGACCTGCTCTCGCCGGCGGAGTGGCAGGCGGTGCAGGAGGAGGGGGAGGCCTTCGTCGAGGCGACCGAGCGCGGCGATCTGCGCGCCGGCGTCCGCGGCAAGGACTTCCTCGTGCGCAAGTACGACGTGCGCGGCGTCGTCCCCCTCGACAACCCATGGCTCGCGGCCTGCGCCGGCCGGCGCATGCTCGACATCGCGAGCGAGTACCTCCAGCTGTGGCCGAAGCTCGAGTACGTCGACCTGTGGTACTCGCTGCCGCTCGGCGACAACGCGGAGCGCCGGGCCTCGCAGATCTGGCACCGCGACTTCGACGACAGCCACTTGCTCAAGGTCTTCTGCTACCTCGTCGACGTCGACGAGGGCTGCGGGCCGTTCGAGTACGTCCCCGGCAGCCAGCCCGGTGGCCGCTACGCGGGCGTCCACCCCTGGCAGCCGATGGGGGTGGGGCGGATCTCGGACAAGGAGCTCGCCAAGTTCGTCTCGGCCGAGGACATCCGCACCTTCACCGCGCCGAAGGGGACGATGATCTTCTGCAACACGAGCGGCCTGCACCGCGGCGGCTTCGCCCAGCGCTCGCCGCGCGTGCTCGCCGCCGTCACGTACTGCTCGCCCGCCTCGCTGGCCGCGCTCACCGAGCGCAACTACCAGCTGCCGCGTGGAACGGACACGAGGTCGCTCGACCCGGTCGTCCGCTACGCGCTGGCCTGAGGCGGGCGCAGGGAGGGCGTGCGGGGCAGGCGCGCGATCGACGCCCTCCGCGTCGCGCTCGTCCGTCTCGGCAGCGACGCGGCGGCGCTGCGCGGGCGGCTCGCGGCCGCGGGGGTCGAGCGCACGTTCGTCGTCTGCTCGACGCCGCGCACCGGCTCGACGATGCTCGGCGACCTGCTCGCGGACACGGGCCTCGTCGGGCGTGCCGGCGAGTACTTCGGCGAGCCCTTCCGCCGGCAGGTCGTCCCCGGGCTCAGCCGCCGCGGCTTCGACGACTACCTCGTCGCCTGCACCCGTCACGCCCGCGGCACGGGCGCGTTCGGGGTCAAGCTGCACTGGGACCAGGTCGAGGTGTTCCTGCACCTCCTGCGCCTGCGGCGCGGGCTTTCCGGGCGCTCGGACGGCGAGGTGCTGGAGGCGATCTTCCCGTCTGTGCGCTTCGTCTCGCTCCGGCGCGAGGACGAGGTGGCGCAGGCGGTCTCCTGGTGGAAGGCGATCACGACCGGCAGGTGGACGGACGGGCGCCCGCCCGTCGGCGAGCCGCGCTTCGACGCGGACGGCATCCGCACGCGCCTGCGGCGGATCGAGCAGCACAACGCGGCCTGGGAGGCGTGGTTCCGGGCAAACGGCATCGAGCCGCTCCGGCTCACGTACGAGGAGCTCGTCGCCGACCCCGCCTCGGTCGCGCGGCGCACGCTCTTGCACCTCGGCGTGCAGGTGCCGCCCGGCCTCGCCGTCCGGCCCCGCACCGAGCGGCAGGCAGACGGCGTCAACGCCGACTGGATCCGACGCTACCGCGAGCTCGTCTCCACCGGGGCGAGCTGAGCGGCGCCGGCGCGCGACGCCTGCGGGCGCGGGGCACGCACGCTCCCCTGCAATGCTTGTGCACGTGCCGTTCACGACCCGTGCCCGCCGCATCGCCGCGCCCGTCGGCGCGCCGCTCCGCCGTCGGCTGATCGCGCGCCGCACCGGGGCGTGGCCGCGCCACTCGCGGCTGTTCGTCGCCGGCGACGGCAACCGCTGGGCGATCGCCGACGACGCCGAGCAGCTGCGCCGGCTCGCGGCTTCCCTCGGCGTCCGCGTCGGGCCGGAGCGCTGGATCGCCGCCGTCCGCGGCCAGTCGATCTTCCACACGAGCCAGTTCACGCTGATCGGGCAGCCCTTCGAGCGCGCCGGCAACCGGCTCGGAGTCGCCTACCTGCACGGAAGGCCGGGGACGCCGGGCATGCCCGAGTTCGACACCTGCTACGAGACGGTGCGGCGCCGCCACGAGGAGCTCGACCGGGTGCAGGTCTCGAGCCGGGCGATGGAGGAGCTCGTGCTCACGACCGGGATCGACCCGGCGAAGGTGTTCCGCATCCCGATCGGCGTCGACACGGCGCGCTTCTGCCCCCGCGACGCCGCCTCGCGCGTCCAGGCGCGGCGCGAGCTCGGGCTGCCGGAGAACGCGTTCGTCGCCGGCTCGTTCCAGAAGGACGGGGTCGGCTGGGGCGAAGGGCTCGAGCCGAAGCTGATCAAGGGGCCGGATGTGCTGGTCGAGACGGCGCGCCTGCTGCACCGCGACGTGCCCGAGCTCGTCGTGCTGCTGACCGGCCCGGCGCGCGGCTTCGTGCGGCGCGGGCTGGACGAGCTCGGCATCCCGCACCGGCACGTGCTGCTGCCCGACCTCGACGCCGTCGCGCGCGCCTACCGCGCCGTCGACGTCTGCCTCGTCACCTCGCGCGACGAGGGCGGGCCGAAGGCGCTGCTCGAGGCGATGGCGACGGGCGTGCCGGTCGTGACGACGCGTGTCGGCCAGGCGGCCGACCTCGTCCGGGACGGGGAGAACGGCCGCCTGTGCGCCGTCGGCGACGCCGAGGCGCTGGCGGCGGCGGCGGCCGGCGTCGCACGCGCGCCGGGCGAGACGCTCGAGCGCGTCGTCGCCGCCGGCCTGGCGACGGCGGCTGCCTGCTCGCTCGAGGCGCTGCGTCCGGCCTGGCGCTCGCTGCTCTCAGGCTTCGTGGCCATGGAGGAGCCGTGAGGAGGCTGCTGCGGGCTGCGATCGGCCTGTCGCGGCCCGCGCGCGGCGGCGTCGCCGTCTTCTACGGCCACCGGCGCCTGCCCGCACCGGGAGACCCGGTCGAGGGCGGGATGGTCAAGTTCCAGCGGCTGCAGACCGTCTTCCCCAACCGCCCACGCGACTTCAACCTGCTCTACCTGGGCTCGAGCTCGCTGCCTGCGGACGAGCAGGCCGTCATCCGGCTCGCCCGGCGCCGCGGCGCGGCGGTCGTCGTCAACCAGGACGGAGTCGCCTACCCGGGCTGGGCGGGAGAGCGCAGCGAGGCGCTGAACGACCGTCTGCGCCGCGTCCTGCACGCGGCCGACCACGTCGTCTACCAGAGCGAGTTCTGCCGCAGGGCCGCCGACCTGTTCCTCTCCCCGCCCCCCGCGGCGACCTGCGAGGTGCTGCACAACGCGGTCGACACGACCGTCTTCACCCCCGCGGCCGAGGCGCCGACCGGCGGGCCCGTCCTCCTGCTCGGCGGCGACCAGACCGCCGCCTACCGGCTCGAGACCGGGCTGCGCACGCTCGCGCTGCTGCCGGAGGCGCGCCTGCTCGTCACCGGCACCGTCTTCGAGAGCGGCCGCGCCCTGGCCGACGAGCTCGGCCTCGCCGACCGGGTGCTGTTCTCGGGCCGCTACGCGCAGCGCGACGCCCCCGGCGTGTACCGGCGCGCCCACCTGCTGCTCCACCCGAAGGTGAACGACCCCTGCCCGAACGTCGTGCTCGAGGCGCTCGCCTGCGGGCTGCCGGTCGTCCACTCGGCGAGCGGCGGCACGCCCGAGCTCGTCGGCCCGGCCGGCGTCGGCGTCCCGTCGGAGACGTCGTGGGAGCGCGACGTGCCGCCCGACCCGCACGCGCTCGCCGAGGGCGTGCGCACGGTGCTCGGGCAGCTCGGCGACTACCGCGCCGCCGCGCGCGAGCGCGCCCGTGCGTTCGACCTCGAGCCCTGGATCGAGCGCCACCGCGAGCTGTTCGAGCGGCTGGTGTCGCGATGACGCCGCGGGTGAGCGTGGTCATGCCCGTGCGCAACGGCGAGCGCTTCCTCGCCGAGGCGCTCGAGAGCGTGCTCGGGCAGACGCTCGCCGACCTCGAGCTGATCGTCGTCGACGACGGCTCGACCGACGCGACGCCGGCGCTGCTCGCCCGCTTCGCCCGCCGCGACCCGCGCGTGCGCGTGATCACCCGCCCGCCGGCCGGCCTCGCACCGGCGCTGAACGCCGGCTGCGCGCAGGCGTCCGCCCCGTACCTCGCGCGCATGGACGCCGACGACGTCGCCTGCCCGTGCCGGCTCGAGCGCCAGCTCGCGCTGCTCGACGCCCGGCCCGACGTCGCGCTCCTCGGCGGCGGGATCGTGCTCGTGGACGAGGCGGGCCGGGAGATCGACCGCGAGCCCGGGCGGCAGCGGCCGGCGCTCATCGAGCGCAACGAGCTCGTGCACGGCACAGTCGTCATGCGGACGGATGCGTTCCGCGCGGCCGGCGGCTACCGGCTCGACCAGTCGGAGGACTACGACCTGTGGCTGCGCCTGGAGGAGCGGCACGGCGTGGCGGGGCTGCGCGAGCCCGTCGTCCGCTACCGCCTGCACCCGGGGCAGTTCTCGGTCACGAAGCTCGAGCGGCAGGCGCTCGGCTCGCTGTGCGTGCGGGCGGCTGCGCGCGAGCGCCGGGCCGGCAGGCCCGACCCGCTCGAGGGCGTGACGCGGCTCGACGAGGCGGTCGCGGCGAGGCTCGGCATCTCGACCGAGGCGCTCGAGCGGACGGTGGTCGCGGACGCGGTGCAGTGGGCGGCGACGCTTGAGCGGGCCGGGCGCCGCCGCGAGGCGCAGGAGCTGCTCGACAGGGCGGCCGCGCTCGCGCAGGCGCCGCCGCGGCGGACGCTCGCCCGCCGGGCGCAGCTTCTGCTGCTCGAGCGTGCGCTTCGGCACGGGCGGCTGCGGGAGAGCGGCCGCCGGCTGGCGGGGTGGGTGCGGCCGTGAGGGTGCTGCAGATCTCGACGGCCGACCGCGGCGGCGGCGCCGAGGCGGTCGCGCTCGGCTTGCACCGCGCCCTGCGTGCGCGCGGCCACGAGGCGTGGCTTGCCGTCGGCTACCGGCGGACGGACGAGCCGGGCGTGCTCGAGATCGGCGGCCACGTCGGCTCCCGGCGGCGGCGGCTGCTGCGCGAGCCAGCCGTCCTCGCCGACGCCCTGCGCGGGCGCGAGGACCTGCGCTTCCCCGCCTCGCACCGCCTGCTCGAGCTCGTCCCGGCGCCGCCTGACATCGTCCACGTCCACAACCTGCACGGCGGCTACTTCGACCTGCGCGCGCTCCCGGAGCTCGCCCGGCGGGCGCGCCTCGTCGCCACCTTGCACGACGCCTGGCTTTTGACCGGGCACTGCGCGCACCCCTTCGACTCGGACGGCTGGCTCCGCGGCTGCGGCGGCTGCCCGCGCCTCGGCACGTACCCGGCGCTCGTGCGGGACGGTACCGCCTTCAACCTCGCCCGCAAGCGGGCGGTGTACGCGCAGCTCGAGCTGGCCGCCGTGACGCCGTCCCGGTGGCTGATGGACATGGTCGAGCGGTCGGTGCTCGCCCCCTCCGCCGTGCGCCGCGCGGTGATCCCGAACGGCGTCGACCTGGCCGTCTTCCGTCCCGGCGACCGCGCCGCGGCGCGCGCGCAGCTCGGCCTCGCGCCGGGCGTGCCGCTCGTGCTGTTCGCCGCGCAGGGCGGGCGCGCGAACGAGTTCCGCGACTACCCGACGCTCGAGGCGGCGCTCGCGCGGCTCGGCCGGCCGCTGGCGGCCGTCCGCCTCGGCGACCCCGCGCCGGCGCGCGGACGGGTGGGACGCGCCGAGGTGCGCGCCGTCGGCGCCGTGGGGCGGGCGGAGCTCGCGCGCTGGCTGGCCGCGTCCGACCTGTACGTGCACCCGTCGCGGGCGGACACGTTCCCGACCGGGGTGCTGGAGGCGCTCGCCTGCGGCGTCCCGGTCGTCGCCAGCCGCGTCGGCGGCATCCCCGAGCAGGTGACGGGCGAGACGGGCGTCCTCGTCGAGCCGGGCGATCCGGAGGCGCTCGCCGCGGCCCTCGACAGGCTGCTCGCCGATCCCGAGCGGCGCGAGCGGATGGGCGCGGCGGCGGCGCGCGACGCGCGCGAGCGCTTCTCGCTCGAGCGGGCGGTCGACGCCTACCTGGAGCTCTACTGCTCGCTCGTCGGGGCGGGCGGCGCGGCGGAGGCGGCCGAGCCGTGCTGACGCTGTTCTCGGTACCGAAGCCGTTCCGCGGCCGGATCGGCGACAACCAGCGGGCCGCCCTCGCGAGCTGGGTTGCGCTCGGCCCAGACGTCCAGGTCGTCGTGCTCGGCGACGAGCAGGGCGCGGCCGAGGCGGCTCGGGCGGCGGGCGCCGAGCACGTCGGCGAGGTCGGCCGCACCGCGCGCGGCACGCCGCGCCTCGACGCCGCGCTCGCGGCCGTGGACGCGGTCGCGCGCCACCCGCTGCGCGCCCTCGTCAACGCCGACGTGCTCCTGTTCGGCGACCTGCTCGCGAGCGCGCAGGCCGTCGCGCGCGCCGCCCCGCGCTTCCTGCTCGTCGGCGAGACGCTCGACGTCGACGAGCCCGTCACGCGCGAGCAGGCGAGGCGCCTCGGCAGCCCGCGCGGGGTGGCCGCGCTCGACTGGTTCGTCTTCCCGGCCGGGCTCTACCCGGAGGTGCCGCCGTTCGCGCTCGGCCGCGCCTGCTTCGACAACTGGCTCGTCTGGCAGGCGCGCCGGCGGGGGATCGTCGTCGACGCCTCGCACGACGTCGTCGCCGCGCACCTGCGCCACGGCTACGACCACCTGGCGGGCGGCAAGGAGGAGGCGTACTACGGCGAGGAGGCGGCGCGGAACCTCGAGCTCGCAGGCGGCAAGGGCCGCCTGTATACGCTGCACGACGCGAGCCACGTGCTGCGCGACGGCAGGCTCCGCCGCAACCCAGGCGCAGCGCTGCGCTGGCGGGAGCGCCTGCGCAAGGCGGCGTGGAAGCTGGGCCGGCGGTGATCCGGGTCGCGTTCGTCTCGCCCGAGCCGACGCCGTACCGGGCGCCGCTCCTCGACCTCGTCGCCGCCCGTCCCGAGCTCGACCTGACCGTCGTCTACGCCGCGCGCACGGTCGCGGACCGCAGCTGGTCGGTTCGGCTCGCCCACCGGGCGGTGTTCCTGCGGGGCGTGTCCGTACCCGGCCTGCGCGGCCTCCTCCGCCACGACTACCCGGTCACGCCCGGCATCTGGCGCGCCCTGCGGCGGGCACGGCCGGACTGCGTCGTCGTCTCCGGCTGGAGCACCTTCGCGGCGCAGGCGGCGATCGCCTGGTGCCGTACGCGCCGGGTCCCCTACCTGCTCCTCGTCGAAAGCCACGACGCGGGACCGAAGGCGGTCTGGCGCCGGGCCGTCAAGCGGGCGGTCGTGCCGCCGCTCGTGCGAGGCGCCGCGGGGCTGCTCGTCGTCGGCTCGCTCGCCCGCGAGTCGGTGCTCGCCCAGGGCGCCGACCCGGCACGGGTGCGGGTGTTCGCGAACACCGTCGACGTCCCCGCCTACGCCGCCCGGGCGGACGCTCTCGCCGGGCGCCGGGAGGAGCTGCGGGCGGCGCTCGGCGTCCGGCCCGACGACGTCGCCCTCCTCTCCGTCGCGCGGCTCGCGCCCGAGAAGGGACTCGACGTCCTGCTGCGCGCGGCCGCGAAGGCGCGGGATGGGCGGCTCGCGGCCGTCCTCGTCGGCGTCGGGCCGGAGCGCGGCCGGCTCGACCGGCTGGCCGGGGAGCTCGGCGTGCGGGCGATCCTGGCCGGCGGCCGCTCGGCGGACGGGGTGCTCGAGGCGTACGCGGCGGCCGACGTCTTCTGCCTGCTGTCCACGCACGAGCCCTGGGGAGTGGTCGTGAACGAGGCGGCCGCCTGCGGCCTGCCGCTCGTCCTCTCCGACCGGGTGGGAGCCGCCGCCGACCTGCTGCGAGACGGCGAGAACGGCGTGCTCGTCCCCGCGGGCGACGTCGACGCGGCGGCCGCTGCGCTGCGCGCGCTCGCCGCCGACCCGACGCTGCGGTCGCGCATGGGCGCCCGCTCGCGCGAGCTCGCGGCGCCGCTCGGCTACGGCCCGTCGGTCGAGAACCTGCTCGCGGCGGTGCGTGAGGCGACCGCGAGCCGGTAGACCTGCTCCTGGCGCTCGGCGACGGCCTCCCACGACGAGCGTCTGGCCGCCTCGAGGGCGCCGGCGGCCAGACGCCGGCGCAGCTCCCCGTCCGCGAGCACGCGCTCGAGCGCAGCCGTGAGCGCCGCCTCCCCGTAGGGGACGACGAGCGCCTCGCCCTCGCGAAAGCAGGCGGCGACGCCGCAGCGCTCGCTGACGACGACGGGGGTGCCGGCCGCCGCCGCCTCGGCGGCAGCGAGGCCGAAGCTCTCCCCCTGCGAGGGCAGCGCGAGCACGTCGGCGAGGCGGTACAGGCGAAGCGGCGGACCGTCGGTCGGCGGCAGCACGTGGACGCGCTCGCCGCCGAGGGAGCGCGCGACGCCGTGGCCGTCGTCGGGACCGACGAGGACGAGGTGGGCGTCGGGGAGGACGCGCAACGCCGCCAGCAGGTGCTCGATCCCCTTGCCGGCGGCGAGGCGGCCGACGTACAGGACGACGGGCGCGCCCTCCGGGATGCCGAGCTCGGCGCGGTCGGCGGGCTCGACGTCGTAGGGAGCCGGGAAGCCGTTGCCGCGCACGTGGATGCGCTCCCGGTCCACGCCCCCGGCGATGACGTCGTCGCGCTCGAGCTCCGAGGAGACGACGACGGCCGCCGCGCCTTGCGCGATGCCCCGGTAGACGGTCGAGTCGAGGAGTCGCTTGAGCGCCACCTTGCGCAGGCGCGGGCGGAACATGCCGAGCGGCTCGAACACGTAGGGCACGCGCCGCAGCCGCGCCCAGGCGGCGGCCCCGGTCGTGACCGGGTCGCGGAAGCCGAACACGTGCAGCACGTCCGGCCGGCGCGCCCGCAGCAGCTCGAGCGGGAGCGTCGGGGTGATGCCCATCCAGCGGTAGCGGAGCGGCGTCGCCAGGTAGCGGACGCGCACCCCGCCGTCCGATGCCTCGCGCGTCCGCCGGGCGGGAGCCGCGTGCAGGTCGACGAGCGCCGTCGTCAGCACCGAGACGGCGTGGCCGCGCGCCACGAGCCTGGCCGTCAGCTCCCGCCCGACGGCGACTGGGCCGCCGAAGGACGTCGCCGGCCACCAGGCCGGGCTGGCGAAGAGGATGCGCAACGGCTGTCCGGCCATCGGTGCGGACGTTAGCCTTGCAGCGGTGGCGGCGACGAACGAGACTCCCGCGGACACGCACGCCCGACCCCGCCTGCTCGTGCTCAACCAGTACTACTGGCCCGGCGTCGAGGCGACGGCGCACCTGCTCACCGACCTGTGCGAGGCGCTCGCCGACGAGTACGAGATCCGCGTGCTGACGGGCGTGCTGCACGGGCACGAGAGTGCGCCGAGGCGCGAGCTGCGTCACGGCGTCGAGATCGTCCGCGTGCTGTCCACGGCCTTCGAGCGCTCGCAGCTGCGCCTGCGCGGGCTCAACTACGTCAGCTATCTCGGCAGCGCGCTCGTGACCGCGCTCGCCGGGCCCCGGCCCGACCTCGTCCTGTGCATGACCGACCCGCCCATGGTTGGCGACGTCGCGCTCGCCGTGGCGCGCCGCTTCCGCGTGCCGCTCCTCGTCATCAGCGAGGACGTCTTCCCGGAGATCGCGACGAAGCTGCGCCGCCTCGAGAATCCGATCCTCGTCGGCGTCCTGCGTCAGCTCGTCCGCCTGTACCTGAGGCGTGCCGACCGGGTGGTGGCGATCGGCGACACGATGCGCCTGCGGCTCGAGGCAAAGGGGGCGCCCGAGGAGCGGATCCGCGTGATCCCGAACTGGGTCGACACCGGCGCGATCACCCCGCAGCCGCGCGAGAACGAGTGGAGGAAGGACAAGCGCCTGACCGGCAGGTTCGTCGTCATGCACTCCGGGAACGTCGGGCATGCGCAGGACCTGGACGTCCTCGTCCGCGCGACGACGTTCCTGCGCGACCTCGACGACCTGAAGGTGGTGATCATCGGCTTCGGCGCGCGCCACGCGGAGATCCTGGCGCTCGCCAAGCGACTCGAGGCGGACAAGGTGCGCTTCCTTCCCTACCAGCCGCGCGAGCTCCTGCCCCTGTCGCTCGCCGCCGGCGACCTGCACTTCGTCGGCCTCGTCAAGGGTCTCGCCGGCTACGTGGTGCCGAGCCGGCTGTACGGGATCCTCGCCGCCTCCCGGCCCGTGCTCGTGTCGGCCGATCCAGACAGCGAGACGGCGCAGGTCGTCTCCCGGGTCGGCTGTGGCGTCGTCGTGCCGCCCGGCCGCCCGGAGCTCGTCGCCCGCGTCGTCCGCGACGCCTACGAGGGCAGGCTCGACCTGGACGGGATGGGCTGGCGCGGCCGCGAGTACGTCACCGCCGAGGCGGATCGGCGGGTGGCGGTCGGGCGCTACCGGAGCGTGCTGCGCGAGCTCGCGGGGGAGCCGGCGTGAGGAAGCTGTTCTGGGGCTCGGCGGCGGCGCTCGCGTGGACGCACGTCGGCTACCCGCTCGCCGCCGCAGCCGCCGCGCGGCTCTTCCCCGACCCGCCGGTGCAGGGGGACGAGACGCCGGCGGTGACGGTGATCGTGGCCGCGCACGACGAGGAGTCGGTGATCGCGCGCCGGCTCGAGAACCTGCTCGCGCTCGATTACCCGGCCGACCGGCTCGAGATCGTCGTTGCCTCCGACGCCTCCGAGGACGGCACGGACGCGATCGTGGAGGAGGTCGCCGCCCGGGAGCCGCGCGTCCGCCTCCTGCGCTGTCCGCGCGGGGGCAAGGTGGCGGCGCAGAACCTCGCCGTCCGCGAGACGGGCGGCGAGATCGTCGCCTTCTCCGACGCGAACTGCACCTGGGCGCCGGACGCGCTGCGCAAGCTCGTCCGCTCCTTCACCGACCCGGAGGTCGCGTACGTGTGCGGCCGGCTCGTCCTCGCCGACGCGGACGGCACGAACGTCGAGGGCGCGTACTGGCGCCTGGAGACCTGGCTGCGCGAGCAGGAGGCGAAGACGGGGTCGGTCACGGGCGGGAACGGCTCGATCTATGCCGTGCGGCGGACGGAGTATGTCGAGGTCGACCCGCGCTACGGGCACGATCTGGCGCTCCCGTACCTGATGGTGCAACGCGGGCGTCGCGCCGCCTACGACCCCGAGGCGCTCGCGTTCGAGAAGCCCTCGCGCGACATCGAGGACGAGTACGCGCGCAAGGTGCGCATGTTCGAGCACTGCTGGCTGATCGTGGTCGAGGGCCGGATGCTGCGCGACCTGCCACCCGGCTACCTCGTCAAGCTCGTCTCGCACCGCCACCTGCGCTACGGGAGCGGCCTCGCGCACCTGGCGCTCCTCGGCTCGAGCGTCGCCCTCGCGCCGCGCGGCCGGCTCTACCGCGCGGCGCTGCTCGGCCAGCTCGCCTTCCTGGGCTGCGCCGCGGCCCGCCCCGGCCTGCCTCGCTACTACACGCTCGTCACCTGGGCGACCGTGCAGGCGCTGCGGAACTACCTGCGCCGCGGCGTCCCGGCCGTGTGGGAGAAGGCCGAGGGGACGCGATGACACCTCCGCCTGCGAGGGGACGTGATGACACCTCCGCCCCGATGACATCCTCTGTCCACGACCGACCCGGCCTCCGCCAAGTAACAGTCTGTTACTTGGCGGCGCTTGGCCGTTACGTGGCCGCGCACGGCCGGGCGATCTCGATCGCGGGCCGCCGCGCCGACGCGTCCAGCGCTTGCAACAGTCTGTCGCTTGGCGGGGAGGAAGGGCGGTGAACCGCGCCGCCGACGTCGCGCTCGCCGGCCTTGGGCTGCTCGTCGCGAGCCCGCTGCTGGCGGCGGCGGCGCTGGCGATCAAGCTCGAGGACGGCGGGCCGGTCTTCTACCGGCAGCGGCGGGTCGGGCTGGGCGGCGCCGAGTTCGAGCTCGTCAAGCTGCGGACGATGGTGGTCGGCGCCGAGCGTCTCGGCGCGGGGGCGGCGGTCGACCGCGGCGACCCGCGGATCACGCGCGTCGGGCGCATCCTGCGCCGGCTGTCGGTGGACGAGCTCCCGCAGCTGTGGAACGTGCTACGCGGCGAGATGAGCGTCGTCGGGCCGAGGCCGACGCTCGCCTACCAGGTCGAGCGCTACACGGAGCGCCAGCGGCGCCGGCTGGAGGTGCGTCCGGGGCTGACGGGCTGGGCGCAGGTCCACGGCCGCGCCCGGCTTCCCTGGACCGAGCGGATCGAGCTCGACCTGTGGTACGTCGACCATCGCTCGCCGTGGATCGATCTGCTCATCCTCCTGCGCACGCCGCTCGCGCTCGCGAGCGGCACCTACCGCGGCGAGGCGGGCGGCTGGCGCGAGCCGGCCGGCGAGGCGGGCCGTCCGACCGCCCCGACGGCGCGCGAGTAGCGCCGGGCGGGGCGCGAGCTGCAAAGCCGGCGCGGCCGGCCGAGGCTCAGCCCTGCGCCTGCGGGCGGGCGATCCCGCTCTCGTAGGCGAACACGACCGCCTGCACCCGGTCGCGAAGGCCGAGCTTGCGCAGGACGCTCGAGACGTGGCTCTTGACGGTCGTCTCGCCGAGGTACAGACGCTCGGCGATCTCCGCGTTCGACAGGCCGCCGGCGACGAGCTCGAAGATGTCGAGCTCGCGCGGCGTGAGCGCGGCCAGCTCCGCCGCCGGCGGCGGAGGCTCGCCCGGGAGCACGTCGGCGAAGCGCTCGAGCAGCCGCCGGGTCACGGTTGGCGCGAGCAGGGCGTCGCCGCGGGCGACCACACGTACGGCCTCGACGAGCTGCGCCGGCTCGACGTCCTTGAGCAGGAAGCCGCTCGCGCCGGCCCGGATCGCCGCGTACACGTACTCGTCCAGGTCGTACGTCGTCAGGACGAGCACGCGGCTCGGCGCGCCCGAGGCGACGATCCGCCGCGTGGCTTCGATCCCGTCCACCCTGGGCATGCGCACGTCCATCAGGATCACGTCCGGGCGGAGCGACCTGACCAGGGCAACCGCCTCCGCCCCGTCCTCGGCCTCGCCCGTCACGACGAGGTCCTCGCGCGACTCGAGGATCATGCGGAAGCCGCTGCGGACGAGCGCCTGGTCGTCGCAGATGAGGACGCTCGTCGTCACGCGCCGACCGGCTCGGCCGGCAGCAGCGCCCGCACGACGAAGCCGCCGCCGGGCCGGGTCGCCGTCTCGAGCGTGCCGCCGCAGAGCGCGATCCGCTCGCGCATGCCGATCAGGCCGTGGCCGCCGCCGCTGCTCGCGGGCGCGCCGACGCCGTCGTCCGAGACGACGAGCTCGAGGCCGTCCGCCCTGTAGCGGACGCGCACGTCGGCGCGCGAGGCGTGCGCGTGCTTGAGCGTGTTCGTCAGTGCCTCCTGGACGATGCGGTAGGCGGACAGGTCGACGCCGTCCGTGAGCGGGCGAGGCCTCCCCTCGACGGCGAGCTCGACGCGAAGGCCGGTCCTCGTCACCTGCGCCACGAGCTCGCCGAGACGTGCGAGGCCGGGTTGGGGCGCGAGCTCGGCGCCGCCCGTGCGCACCGAGCCGAGCAGGCGGCGCAGGTCGCCGAGCGCCGCCCGGCCGGTCTGCTCGATCGAGCGCAGCGCCTCGAGGGCGCGGGCCGGGCTCGCCTCGAAGACGTCGCGCGCGGCGGCCGCCTGGACGACCATGACGCTGACGTTGTGCGCGAGCACGTCGTGCAGCTCGCGCGCGATCCGCGCCTGCTCCTCGGCCACGGCGCGCCGCGCTTCGTCCTCCCGCTCCCGCTCGAGCCGCGCGGCCCGCTCCTCGAGCGCGTCGTAGTAGGCGCGCCGTGTGCGCAGGTTGTCGCCCAGCACCCACCCGGCGGGGAAGACGACGAGGTGGAAGACGAACGCGGCACCGTCGTAGTGCGTGTCCGAGAGGACGGGGGCGACGAGCGCGCCGAGCCCGGCGAGGCCGGCGGCGAGCGCCGGACGCCGGTCCGCGTGCGCCGACAGCGAGAAGAAGGCGAGGAGGGGCGGCAGCGGGTTGAGCGCGTGCTCCGCGATCGTGAGCGCGACCGTCGCGGCGACGCAGACGGCGAAGACGGCGACGGGGTGGCGCCGGCGCGCGAGTAGGGGCAGCGTCTGCGCGAGCGCCAGCGGCACGATCGCCTCGGCCGAGTCGCGCCGTCTCGCCCAGACGAGGGCGAACGCCACCAGCGCGAGGACGAGCGCGGCGTCGAGGAGCCACGGGTTCCGCCGGAGCCGCTCCCAGGCCATCCTTCGCAGGGTACTCCCGCCGCGCTCAGGCGTCGCGCGTCCGCGTCCGCCACAGCCCCGCCGCGAGCGGGACGAGCGCCCAGGCGACGGTCACGGCGACGGCCACCCCAAGCGACATCGGCACCCGGTCGCGCGCGGGGAGGATGCCGGCGGGCGCAAGCCGGTCGACGCCGGCGGAGAGGAGCCACTCCCGGCCGGCAGCGAGCGCGGTCACGCGCGTCAGCAGCGGCTCGACGATGACGATCCAGCCGAACAGGATCGACACCGTCTGGGCACGCGACGAGATGACGGAGCCGAGGCCGAGGCCGAGGGCGAAGGCGAGGCCGACGGCGAGCTCCACCCACAGCCCGCTCTCGACGAACAGCGTCGTGTCCGGCGTCGGCTTGCCGCCGGCGAGGCCGACGGTGAAGAGGCAGGCGATCGTGAACGCCGCCGCGGTCAGCGGCCAGACCATGGCCAGCCCGCCGGGAATGCGAGCGGCGAACAGCGCGGCGCGCGACCGGCCGGTGGCGACGAGGTCGCGGAAGACGCCGGCGCTGACGTCGTCGGCGCCGAGGCTCGCGCCGACGAGCGCCGCCGCCACCGAGCCGAGCTGCGAGAGCAGGAACATGGCGCGGCGGAAGTGGTCGCCGCCGCCGGCGGCGCTGTACTTGACGGGGTTGGACAGGTGGAAGAGCTCCATCGCAACCTCGAGGATGACCACGGCGGCAACGGTCAGGAGCACCGCCGTCGCCACGAGGCCGCGGCGCTTGCGGACCTTGAGCAGCTCCGCGCGGGCGAGCCGGAAGGGCAGCGGCCTCGCGCTGCGGCGCAGCGCGACGGTGGAGGCGGCGGCGGTCACGTGGCGTCCTCCAGCCTCGAGGTGATCTCGAGGAACGTCTGCTCGAGCGACGCGCGCTGCGGCTCGAGACGGTGCACGGCGAGGCCGGACCGGACGAGCAGCCGGTTGATCTCCGCGGCCGCCCGCTCGAGCGAGCCGTTCGGGCCGAGGACGACCCGGAGCCCGTCGCCGTCCGCGTGCACGCGGGCGACCTCGCCGAGGGCGGTGAGGAGCGTCCGCGCCCGCTCGGGGTCGTCCGTGCCGACGAGCACGGAGCGCGACTCCCGCGCCGACAGGTCGGCGATCGGCCCCTGCGCGACCACGCGGCCGCGGTCGACGATGGCGACGGCGTCGCAGATCCGCTCCACCTCGGACAGCAGGTGCGAGGAGAGGAGCACCGTGCGCCCCTCGGCGACGAGCTGGCGCACGAACAGGCGGAACTCCTGGATCCCCGCCGGGTCGAGGCCGTTCGTCGGCTCGTCGAGGATGAGGAGCTCGGGGTCGGCGAGCAGGCAGCGCGCCACGCCCAGTCGCTGCCGCATCCCCTGCGAGTAGGAGCGGACGCGCTCGTCCGCCCGCGCGGCGAGGCCGACGCGCTGGAGCGCGCCGTCGATCCGCGCGTGTGCCTGCGGCTCGCGCGCGGCGGCGACGATGCGCAGGTTCTCGCGGCCCGTCAGGTGGTCGTGGAAGCGCGGCTCCTCGACGATCGCGCCCACCCGGCGAAGCGCCTCGGCCCGCTCCGCCGGCACCGGCCGGCCGAGCACGCGCATCTCGCCCGCCGTGGCGCGCGTCAGGCCGAGCAGCATGCGGATGAGCGTCGTCTTGCCCGCGCCGTTTGGCCCGAGGTAACCGAAGGCAGATCCGCGCGGCACCTGCAGGTCGACGCCGTCGACGGCGAGCCGGTCGCCGAAGCGCTTCGTCAGCCCGCGTGTCTCGAGCGCAAGCTCCACACCGTGACGGTACGCGTGCCGCCCTCGTCCGCGCCTCCTCCGCGGGTGCGATCCGCCTCCTCCTCGAGAAGGATTACGCTGCGGGCGTGACGGCCGTTCTCTTCACCTGCGCCGGCCAGCGCGTCGACATCGTCACCGAGTTCGCCCGCGCCGGGGCGACGACGGTCGTCGCCGAGGCGGACAGGCTGGCGCCGACCCTCTACCACGCGGACCGGCACGCGCTCGTGCCCCGCGTCGACGACCCCGGATACGTGCCGGCGCTCGCCGCGCTCGTCCGCGAGCACGACGTCCGGCTCGTCGTGCCGCTCACCGACCTCGACCACGTCGTGCTCGCGCGCTCGCGCGACGCGCTGGCGCCGGCGCTCGTCCTTCTGCCCTCGACGGAGGTGTGCGAGCAGGTGGGTGACAAGTACCTCGCCCACCGGCTGTTCGTCGAGCGCGGCATCCCGAGCCCGCCGAGCTGGCTGCCGCACGAGGTCCCCGACGACGCGCGCTACCCGCTGCTCGTCAAGGTGCGGCAGGGCTTCGGCTCGCGGCACATCTACCGCGCGTCCGACCCGGACGAGCTCGCGTTCTTCCTCCGCTACACGACCGTCGACTCGTTCGTCCAGCAGGCGTGCGCAGGCGAGGAGTTCTCGATCGACGTCTTCTGCGACACGGACAGCCGCTGCCTGAACGCGATCCCCCGCACCATGATCCAGTCGAAGGGCGGGGAGTCGATCAAGGGCATGACCGTCAAGGACTGGGAGCTGATCGAGCACGGGCGCCGGGTGGCCGAGACGATCGGCCTCGTCGGCCCGGCGAACATCCAGTGCTTCCGCGAGCCGGACGGCAGCCTGCCCGTCACGGACGTCAACCCGCGTTTCGGCGGTGCCTTCCCGCTGCCGCGCGCGGCCGGCAGCCGCTACCCGGAGCTGGCGCTCGAGCTCGCGCGCGGGGAGCGGCCCGAGCCGAGATTGGGCGAGTTCCGCGAGGGCGTCGTCATGACGCGCTTCTTCTCGCACCTCTGCCTGACCGCGGACGGCGACGGCCGCCTCGAGCCCCTCGACGAGGAGCTTCCCGAGCCGGTCGTCCGGGAGCCGGCCATCCCGGGGACGGCGGCGGACGCCGGGCGGGCGTGAACGACCTGCCGGGGCTCGGGCCTGCCGGAGCCGGCGCCGGTCGGAGGGCGTCCGCCTCGGCCGAAGGCAGAGGTCGATCGTCGCTAACCTTCCTCCCGCCTCGCCCCGTATGCGTCGCGCACTCGCCCTCGCGGCGGCCGTCGCCGCCATCGCCGCCGCCATCGCCGCCGCCGGTTCGCCCGCAGCCGCGAACAAGCCGAGCCCGCTCGACCTGATCCGGAAGGGGCTCGCGCAGGCGGTCGGCGCCGGGCAGCTCGACCCGGGCACGGCCTCCGGCTACGCTGCGGTCGCCAGGCGGGCGGTGGACGAGCTCCCCACACTCCCGCCGCTCCGCGCGACCACGCTGCTCGAGATGCTGCGGGACGTCGCCGCCCAGTGGCGCGGCTACACGACGCCCTGGGCGCTCACGCTCTTCTCGATGCTGGAGTTCAACGAACGCCAGCTGACGCTCGAGCGGCTGCCCGCCTCGGGCACCGACCGCATCGGCGACGACGGCGTCGTCTACCGCTTCGTGAAGGGTCATGGCTACGAGTTCCACCCGCTCGCCAACTTCGCCCGGCTGAACACGCTCGTACTGGCCGGATCCGACGACGAGGCGCACCAGCTCGCGACCGCGCTCGTCGCGCGCGGCGTCCTCCGCGACGGCCGGCTGTCGTTCGCGTATCCGTTCCCGTTCGGGTCGGGCCGGCCGCCGTGGACGTCCGGGATGGCGCAGGCGGTGGCGGCGCAGGCGCTCGCGCGCACGGGGGAGGCGGTCGGCGACCAGACGCTCCTGGACGCGGCCGACGAGGCGTACGCGGCCATCCCGGGACGGCTCGACTTCCGCCTGCCGGCGGGGCCGTGGATCAAGCTGTACAGCTTCGACCGCTCGGCCGTCCTGAACGCGCAGCTGCAGAGCGCGATCTCGATCGCCGACTACGCCGACATCTCCGGGAACACGGGCGCCGCCGGGCTCGCCGCGGCGCTACGGGCGGCGGCGGAGGCGATGCTCCCGCGCTTCGACACGGGCTACTGGTCGCTGTACTCGCTGTCCGGCTCCGAGGCGCCGCTCTCCTACCACGACTACGTCGTCAGCCTGCTCGAGAAGCTCGCCTCCCGCACGGGCGACGGCAGGTGGCGGGAGTTCGCCGACCGCTTCGAGGCCTACGAGTCGCAGCCCCCGGCGCTGAAGCCGGCCCCGGCGGCGGCGCCGGCCGCGGACGATCCGATCGTCATCTACCCCGACCCCCAGGACGGCTACCTCGACACGGCGAGCTTCCGCTTCTGGCTGTCGAAGCTGTCCACGGTCACGCTGCACGCGGGTGGAAGGACGGTGTCGCTCGAGCTCGCGCACGGGTCGCACACGATCGTCTGGTCGCCGGGGCTGCGCGCTCCCGGCACCTACCACCCGTACCTCACGGCCCACGGCCCGGCCGGGAACACGGTGCGGGTGGCGCTGCGCCAGGTCGTCATCCGCCCACTGCTCGCCCCCCGAGTGGACGCGCACGTGGTCGGGCTGCGCACGCTCGTGTGGGAGGCGCAGGACGAGGGGACGCCGTGGCTGCACCTGGTCGTGCGGCTCGAGCAGGGGGCGGTGCGCCGCTACCGCGACCTCGGGCGCCGGCCGCTCTCGGGTCGCGCCCTGCTCTCCCTGCCGCCGGGCAGCTGGCAGGCGACGCTCGTGGCGGGGAACTCGGCGCACCGGGCGACGGCGGTCGACCTCGGGACGGTCACGGGGCGAGCGCGCTGAGGAGACGGCGCCTCGTCCTCGCCGCTGTCGCCGGCATCGTCGTCGCCGTGGGCGGGGCGGCGGTCGGCTACGTCCTCTACGTCCGCGAGCGGGGCGCCGACGTGCGCGGCTCCTCGACGCAGGAGTTCGTGCCCACGGAGACGCAGCCGCTTTCGCCGGCGCCTGCGCCCGGGAAGACGACGCCTGCGACCGACTGGCCGATGTTCGCCTTCGACCCTCGCCGCCTCCACTACCTGGCCAGCTCGCTGCGCCCCCCGTTCCGCCGCAGGTGGCTCTTCCGCGCCGGGTCGCTCGTCGAGTTCCCGCCGGCGATCGCGGACGGCAGGCTGTACGTGTCCTCCAACGCCGGCGTTCTGTACGCTCTCGCGGCTGCGACCGGCCGCGTCGCCTGGTCGTACCGGTCGGGACGCTGCGTCGCCGCCTCGCCCGCGCTCGCCGCAGGGCTCGTGTACGAGGCGTTCCTCAACCGGCCGCCCTGCAACTCGACCCGCAGCGACATCGACGGGGAGCTCGTCGCCTTCGACGCCCGCACGGGTAGGGTGCGCTGGCGGCGCGCGATCGGGCCGAGCGAGTCCTCGCCGCTCGTCTCCAACGGGCTCGTCTACGTCGGCGACTGGCGCGGCAAGGTGTACGCCTTCGGCGCACGCACGGGTCGTCCGCGCTGGAGCTTCCAGACCGGCGGCAAGGTGAAGGGGGGCGTCGCGCTCGCCGGGCGCCGGCTGTACGTCGGCTCCTACGACGGCCACGTGTACGCGCTGTCGGCGCAGACGGGAAGGCTGATCTGGCGGGCGTCGGGGCAGCCGCGCCTCGGCGGCTCCGGCACCTTCTACTCGACACCCGCCGTCGCCTACGGGCGCGTGTACATCGGCTCGACCGACGGCAAGGTGTACTCGTTCGGGGCGGCGTCCGGAAAGCTCCGCTGGTCGCGGTCGACCGGCGGCTACGTGTACGGCTCGCCCGCGGTGTGGAAACTGCGCATCCTCGTCGGCTCCTACAGCGGCACCTTCTCCGCGTTCGACGCCGCGACCGGCGACGTCCGCTGGCAGTTCAAGGCGAACGGCCCCATCTCCGGGTCCGCCACCGTGCTCGGCAACCTTGTCTACTTCTCCACGCTCGAGCGGCGTACGTACGCCCTGAACGCCGCTACCGGACGCCTCGTCTGGAGCTTCCCGGACGGGAAGTACTCGCCGGTCGTCTCGGACGGCAAGCGCGTGTACCTCGTCGGCTACGCCCGGATCTACGCTCTGGTGCCGCGATGAGGCTCTTCGCGCCACTGCGAGGCTGGCCCGGCAGACGGGTCCGCGGGGCGCAGGACGGCGCGCCCGGGCGCGGACGGGGCGCGCGGGCGGCTCACCGCGCCGCCGGCGTCGCCTGTCGGCGGAGCCCGGCTTCGGCGGCCGGCAGCCGGCAGGGGCGAGTGGCGTGAGGTACCTGGTGACCGGAGCGGCCGGGTTCGTCGGCTCGCATCTGGCGGCCGCGCTGCAGGCGGCCGGTGACGAGGTGGTCGGGATCGACTGCTTCACGGACTACTACGACCCGCGGCTGAAGGAGGACAACGCGCGCGGTCTCGACGTGCGCCGCACCGACCTCGCCCAGGACCCGCTCGACGTGTCCGGCTTCGACGGCGTCTTCCATCTCGCCGCGCAGCCGGGCGTGCGCAGCTTCGGCGACGTCTTCCCCCGCTACGTGCGCGACAACGTGGTCGCGACGCAACGCCTGCTCGAGGCGGCGGCGGCGGCGGGCGTGCGCGTCGTCTTCGTCTCCTCGTCCTCGGTGTACGGCGAGGCCGAGCGCTACCCGACGCCGGAGGAGACGCCGCCCAGGCCGCTCTCGCCGTACGGGATCACGAAGCTCGCCTGCGAGCACCTCGCCCGCGCGTACCAGCGGAGCTTCGGCCTCGACGTCGTCGTGCTGCGCTACTTCTCCGTCTTCGGCCCGCGCCAGCGGCCGGACATGGCCTTCACGCGCGCCGCCTTCGCGCTCGCCGAGGGGAGACCCTTCCACCTGTACGGCGACGGCCTGCAGACGCGGTCGTTCACGTACGTGGACGACGCCGTCGCCGCCACCGTCGCCGCGATGGAACGGGGCGAGGGCACCTACAACGTGGGCGGCGGCGTCGAGGCGACGATGCGCGAGGCGATCGCGACGCTCGAGCGCGTCGCCGGCCGCCGGCTCGAGGTGCGCTCCAGCCCGCCCGTTCCGGGCGACCAGCGCCGCTCGCAGGCCGACACGACGCGCATCCGGACGGACCTCGGCTGGCAGCCGCGCGTGTCGCTCGAGGACGGGTTGGCGGCGCAGTGGCGGTGGGCTTCGTCTAAAGTCGGCGCGCGATGAGCCCGGACGCCCAGGTGCGTGAGCGCCCGCGAGACCTCGACGCAGAGCAGGAGATCGAGCTCGGCCGCTTCTGGAAGGCGATCGTCCTGCGCTGGTGGCTGATCCTCATCGGCCTCGTCGCCGGCGCGATCATCGGCCTGCTCGTCTCGCTCGGCGGGGGCACGCAGTACACGGCGACCTCCGAGGTCTACCTCGGCCAGCCGCTCAGCCCCGGCGGTCTGCAGCCGCTCACCAGCTACTCGACGAGCCTCGCCCTGGCCGCGTTCTACGTCACGAGCGAGGCAGCGATCCGCAACGCAGCCGCCCGCGCCGACCTGACGCCGGACGAGCTGCGCGGGCACGTGAGCTCGAAGCCGATCCTCGGCCTGACCGGAACGAAGCTCGGCACGGCGGCGCCGCTGATCGAGATCACCGTCACCGGCTCCTCCCGCAGCAAGATTCCGAGGGCGGCGAACGCGCTCGCGAACGGTGTCGTCGGCAAGCTGAGCGGGTACTCGATCTCGAAGCTCGACACGCTGAACGCCAAGCTCACGCGCGACAAGAATCAGCTCAAGCTCGTCACGAGCCGCCTCGACACCGCGCTCGCCCAGCAGCGGGCCCTGACCGGCGGGCACGCCCTGTCGTCGACCGAGCAGCTGATCGCCAGCCTCAACCTGAACAGTCTGGTCAACTCGCTCGTCCTCCAGCAGTACAACCTGCAGGGCGACCAGACCGGCATCCAGCAGCAGATCGCCGCCGTGCAGGAGCTCGAGCTGCCGCGGGTGATCGCGTTCGCGGCGGCGACCCGCTCGGGCGGGCCGAGCCGCCGCTCGGCGATCGTCGTCGGCGCCGTGATCGGATTCCTGCTCGGCCTGCTCGCGGCCGTCCTGTGGGAGCCGGTGGCGGTCAGGGTGCGCCAGGCGACGTAAGCGCGGCCCGGCCGTGCTCGACGGCAAGCGCGTGGCGGTGGTCGTGCCCGCCTACAACGAGGCGGAGCTGCTGCCGAAGACGCTTGCCGGCATCCCCGACTTCGTCGACCGGGTGTACGTGGTCGACGACGCCTCCCGCGACGCGACCGCCGAGCGCGCCCGGGCGGCCGCGGAGCGCGACCCGCGCGTCGTCCTCGTCTCGCACGAGCACAACCGCGGCGTGGGCGCGGCGATCGTGTCCGGGTACAAGCGGGCGCGTGGCGAGCGCATCGACGTCACCTGCGTGATGGCCGGCGACAACCAGATGGACCCGGCCGAGCTGGCCACGCTCGTCCGCCCGGTCGCGGCCGGCGAGGTCGACTACGCCAAGGCGAACCGGCTGTTCACGGGGCAGGCCTGGCAGCTGATCCCCCACTCGCGCTACCTCGGCAACGCCGTCCTGTCGCTGCTGACGAAGGTCGCCTCCGGCTACTGGCACGTGGCCGACTCGCAGGCCGGCTACACCGCCATCTCGCTGCCGATGCTGGAGGTGCTCGACCTCGACCGCATCTACCCGCGCTACGGCTTCCCCAACGACCTGCTCGTGCACCTGAACGTGTGGAACGCCCGCGTCCGCGACGTCCCGTCGCGGCCGGTCTACGGCGTGGGCGAGAAGTCGGGCATCCGTCTGCGCACGGTCGTGCCACGCATGTCCCTGCTCCTGCTCAGGGCCTTCGTCTGGCGGATGAAGGAGAAGTACGTCATCCGCGACTTCCACCCGCTCGTCTTCTTCTACGGCCTCGGCGCGCTGATGCTCGTCGGCGGGCTCGGCCTCGGCGTCGCCGAGATCGTCCTGCGCGCGCTCGGCAACGTCATCCCGACGGCGACGATCGTCCTCGTCGCGCTGCTGCTCATCTTCGGCGTGCAGTTCACGCTCTTCGCCATGTGGTTCGACATGGAGTCGAACAAGGAGCTGCGCTAGCGGGCGGCGACCCGTCCGAGCGGCCAGGCCGGGGCGGGTGGGGATTGCGCGGAGGCGGTTTCGCCGCCAAGATCAGGTGGTCACGTCGTCGGAACCAGGGGGAACGGAGGTCATGTCGGCTCGTCGTCTGCGGATGCTCGCGGCAGCGCTCGCGCTCGCCGGCTCGGTCACGCTCGCGGCGCTGCCCGCGGCCGGATCGGGGGGGAACGGGCCCGGGGCGGTGGGCTGGCCGACGTACGGCTTCGACCTGCAGCGCACCGGCTACAACCCGACCGAAACCGTGCTCGGCAGCGCCAACGCCGGGTCGCTCCGGCTGCGCTGGACGGCGGCGCTGGGCGACGTGATGATCGCCCAGGCTGTCGAGGCAGAGAGCGTGTACATCCCCGGCCGGGGCACGAAGAACGTCGTCTACGAGGGCACGGAGCACGGCGACTTCTACGCGCTCGACGCGGCCACCGGCCAGGTGCTGTGGCAGAAGAACCTCGGCTCGGAGCAGACGAGCTGCGAGGACATGCCGGACGGCGTGTTCGGAGTCGGCGGCGCCGCGGTCGTCGACCGCACGACGGCGGCCGGGGTCGTGTACGTCGCCGGCGGGGACGGGGCGGTTCACGCCCTCTCCCTTGCCAGCGGTCAGGAGCAGCCCGGCTGGCCCGTGCGCAACGTCTTCGACCCGCGCCAGGAGCACGTGTACGGAGGGCTGAACGAGCGGGCGGGCAAGCTCTACGTCACCGTCGCCAGCCACTGCGACTTCGTCCCCTACCACGGGCGCGTGTCGGAGATCGACATCGCCACGCGCACCGTCCAGGCGAGCTTCTACCCGGCCACGCCGGACGTGGACGGGGGCGGGGTGTGGGGACCGGGGGGCGCGTCCATCGACCCCGCGACGGGCCACGTGTTCGCCGCCACCGGCAACGCCCTCACCGACCCCGAGTACTACTTCCACTCGAACTCCGTCGTCGAGCTGGACGCGTCGCTCAACCTCGTCGGCGCCAACTACCCGGGTCTGACGGGGGTCGACGTCGACTTCGGCGCGACGCCGATCCTCTACCGGCCGGCCGGCTGCCCGACGACGCAGGTGGCGGCGAAGAACAAGAGCGGCGTGCTCGTCGTCTACGACGAGGGCGCGCTCGACGCGGGCTACACGCAGCGGCTGCAGATGGCGGACGTGAACGACTACCAGTTCAACGGCATCCCCGCCTGGGACCCGGTGACGAACATGCTCTACGTCTCGAACAGCTCCGACTCGAGCGCCGGGACGTACTTCCACGGCCTGGTCGCGCTGCACGCGGGCGCCGACTGCCAGCTGTCGCTCGCCTGGCAGCAGACCGTCGGTCCGAACAGCACCAGCGTCTCGCCGCCGACGGTCGCGAACGGGGTCGTCTACTACGGCGACGGCTTCGGCAACACGGAGCGGGCGTTTGACGCGGCGACCGGCGCGCAGCTGTGGTCGAGCGGGTCGACGATCGGCGGGGGCGTGTACGCCGCGCCGACCGTGGTCGACGGCATGCTGCTCGTCCCGGCCTGGGACGGCAAGCTGTACGCCTTCGCACCCTCCGGCGCGGGCAGCCCGCCGACGGTCAGCTCGTTCAGCCCGGCGAGCGGGCCGGTCGGGACGGCGGTGGACATCCGCGGGACGGGCTTCACTGGTGCGACCAGGGTGACCTTCAACGGCGTCGCCGACCCGGGCTTCGTGGTCAACTCGGCGACCGACATCTCGGCGCACGTCCCGGCCGGCGCGACGACGGGCCGGATCGCGGTCACCACGCCGAGCGGCACCGGCACGAGCGCGTCCAGCTTCACCGTCACGGGCGGCGGGGGCGGCGCGCCGACGATCACGTCCTTCAGCCCGGTCAGCGGCCACGCCGGTACGCGGGTGACGATCACCGGCACGAACTTCACGGGCGCCACGTCGGTGAAGCTCGGGGCGACGCCCGCGCCGTTCGCGGTCAGCTCCAGCACCGTCATCGTCGCCACGGCGCCGTCGGCGCGCACAGGCGCCTACAGGTGGTCGGTGACGACACCGAGCGGGACCGCGGTCAGCAGGCGCTTCTTCTACCTGTTCTGACGGGGGCCGCCCGGCCCGGCCCGGCTCGGCCGCGGCGTCCGCGCCTACGGCATCGGCTCGAACAGCGCCGCCGAGGCGAGCGTGCGGAAGGCGGCCAGCGCTCGCGCCGACGAGCGCACCGACCACTCCGGCGGATGCTCGAACCAGACGACCGCCTTGATCCGGGGGAAGAGGGCGCGCAGGGCGGGGACGACGCCGCGGATCCAGCGCGACTCGTCTCCGCCCCTCGTCGTGCTCGCCGTCTCGGCGACCATGATCGGCTTCCTGGCGGCGTACGCGGCGTAGACCGGGCGGACGATCTGCGAGAACGGCGACCAGTGCGACCACGGACGCGTGTTGCCGAAGTTGTAGGCGCTGAGGCCGACCCAGTCGACGTAGGCGTCGCCGGGGTAGTAGGCGCCGATGCGGTTCCAGCGGACGTTGGGGATGCTCTCCGCGTTCGGCGCCCACACCCAGGACACGTTCGTCGCCCCCTCGCGCTCGAAGATGTCGTGGATCCGTCGCCAGGCGCGGACGTACTTGGCGGGGCCGTCGCGGCGGCCGGGCGAGTTGTTGGCGATCCCCGACCACTCGGTCCAGTAGCCGTTCATCTCCCAGCCCCAGCGGATGAACAGCGGCGCGCCGTAGTCGCGCACGGCGTCGGCGCGGGCGGCGATGAGGGCGTCCTGCGAGCCGGAGGTGATCTCGTCGAGCGGCGGCGCCTTCCAGGTGATCATCGAGATGCGGCCAGCCTGCCGGTCGAGCTCCTGGACGGACGTCGGAAAGCCCTCCGCCCAGCCGTAGAACTGGTTGTCGATCGCCAGGCGGCGGCCGATCGCCGCCTCGAAGCCCGCGAAGCGCCGCGCCGTCTGCGTCCAGCGAGACGACTGCACGTAGGCGCCGAGGTAGGCGCCGCGAGCGGGAACGGCCACCGCCGAGCGCCCCCCGGCCGACCTCGGGCCGGCCGCCGCGACACCGACGGCGGCGAGCAGGAACGCCCCGGCGGCGGCGAGGGCTGACAACCGTGCGAGTCGGGTCATCGCGCGAGGCTAGGATGCTAGACCACTGCTCGAATGAGGCGAGACCGTGAGCCGCACCGGGCGCAGCGAACGCGGCGGGGATCGTCTGCACGCTGGCTCGCCGTCGCGGTGGGGATCGTCGGGGTCGGCATCGCGGTCGCCGCGGGCGTGTACTTCGGCGGATCGAACTCCGGCGGCGTGCGGAGCGCGACCCCCCGCGGCACGAACCCAGTTCGCCGCGTCCCGGGCGGCTCCTCCCGCGCGCTCGCAGGCAAGGTGAGGATGCCGAGCGGGAAGCGGGTCCTGTGGGGGCTGTACGTACCCGGAGCTCCGTACGACCGGTCGAAGCTGGTCGCCGTCGAGCGCGCGGTGGGACGCAGGCCGGCGATCGTCATGTGGTACCAGGAGTGGGCGGGGAAGCGACCCTTCCCGGCCGGCGACGCGGGGTGGCTCCTCTCACACGGCATCGTCCCGATGGTCACCTGGGAACCGTGGCGGCCGCCGAAAATCCTGCACCAGCTCGTCGTCAACCAGCGTCGCTTCCGCCTCGCCCGCATCGCCGCCGGCGCGTTCGACTCCTACATCCGCTCCTACGCCGAGCAGATCAAGGGGTACGGCGGGCCGGTGATGCTGCGCCCGTTCCACGAGATGGACGGCTTCTGGTACCCGTGGGGCGGGACGGTGAACGGCAACTCGCCGGCGGCCTTCGTCGCCGCCTGGCGGCACATCCACCACATCTTCGACCAGGTGGGGGCGACGAACGTCACCTGGGTGTGGAGCGTCAACCACGAGTCGGTCCCGGCGACGCGCGCCAACGACGCGACGCGCTACTGGCCGGGGAGCCGCTACGTCGACTGGATCGGGATCAGCGGCTTCAACTGGGGCACGTCGAGCCCGCACAGCGCCTGGGACAGCTTCGACGAGCTGTACGAGAAGCGGATCTCCCTGCTGATGCAGTTCCGCAAGCCGATCGTGCTGACCGAGATCGGGGCCGCCGAGGTCGGCGGCGACAAGGCGGCGTGGATCCGCCGGACGTTCGCGACCATCCTCCGGCGCTACCCGCGCGTCCGCGCCTTCGTCTGGTACGACGGGCGCGACTCGAAGCTGCAGGACTGGCGGATCACCTCGTCGCCGGCGTCGCTCGCCGCCTTCCGCGCGACCGTCCGCCGAGTGGCCATCCTGTCCGCGCCCGCCGCCTGGGCGAGCTCGCAGCGCCGGGCACGGCCGGCGGCGGGGTAGCGACACCGGCTCGCCCCACCCGGGCGGCCCGATCGGGGGATGCCCTCCGGCCGGCACACCTGCCGATGGACACCGTGTGCAACGCCACCGCCGCAGGCTCGTGTACGCAGGAGCGATCGCCCTCGTGAGCATCGTCGTACCGCTCGCGTCCGCGGGCATCGCGAGCGATCCGCGGGCAAACGGCCAGGCCCGTCCGCCCGGCCCGCTCGTGCCCAAGCAGGGAGCGCTGCTCGGCGCCTGGGCCGACGACGTCGGGCACTGGGTGGACGACCAGACGGCCGAGGCCGCCGTGACGAGGCTGGAGCAGCTGATCGGCCGCAAGCTCGCCGTCGACCAGCACTACTACGCCTGGACCGACTCCTTCCCGACCGCGCTCGAGCGCTGGGACGTCGCCAACGGGCGTATCCCGCTCATCAGCTGGGGTGGCCCGGCGCTCGACTCGATCCTGCGCGGCGACGACGACGCGATGATCCGGGCGCGGGCCGACGCGGTTCGCGACTTCGGATCGCCGCTCTTCCTCCGCTGGGCGTGGGAGATGAACGGGAACTGGTCGCCGTACGACGGCACGCACGCGAGCGATCCGGGCTCCACCGACGGGCCGTCGCGGTACGTCCGCGCCTGGCGTCACATCCACGACATCTTCGTCCAGGAGGGCGCGAGGAACGCGGTCTGGGTGTGGTGCCCGAACGCCTCCGACGTCCCCGCCCAGCCCTGGAACCACTGGACGAACTACTACCCGGGCGACGCGTACGTCGACTGGGTCGGGCTCGACGCCTACAACTGGGGCACCACCCAGTCGTGGTCGTCGTGGACGAGCCTCGCCTCGATGATGGCCGGCGTGTACGCGTCGTACGCGGCGCGGAAGCCGATCATGGTCGCCGAGACCGCCTCCACCGAGCAGGGCGGCAGCAAGGCGACCTGGCTGCAGGACGTGCGGTCGGCGATCAAGTCCACGTTCCGGTCGGTGGCCGCGCTCGTCTACTTCGACCAGCGCAAGGAGGCAGACTGGCAGGTCGACTCGTCCGCCTCCTCGCTCGCCTCCTTCAAGGCGCTGGCGAACGACGCCTACTTCCGGCCGTAGCCGGAACTTCGGCCTCGCCGGCCGCCGGAACGGCGTACCGTCGCAGCTCCATCTCGCCGCCCAGCCGGTAGTCGGCGGTCAGCCGGTAGCGGCGGTCGAGCGCTGCGCGGATCTTCCCACCCGGGTCGAAGACGTTCTCGAAGGCGATCGCGACCCACAGCGCCGAGCCGGCGTGCCGTGCCGCGATCCGCGGGATGTCCGAGCGGACGGTGCGCGCGGGGCCGTGGCCGGCGCTGAGCAGGCCGTAGACGGGCAGCTGCTCGTGGAAGTAGTAGTCGAGGGGGGTCGTGTAGAACCAGGGCATCACGATCACGGCGTCGCCCGGACGCATGTGCCGGACGATGAGCGACGAGGCGCCGCGCCAGTCCTCGCGCGCCTGGTTCGACGCGTCGAAGTTGTCCACGAACGTCGCCGCCGAGAAGGTGGCGACGACGAAGGCGACGGCGAGCAGCGTGCGCCGGCCGGCGAGGCGCGAGGTGCCGAGCGCGAGCAGCAGGAACAGCGCAGGCGAGGCCACGATCACGTAGCGCTGCAGCCACAGGTTCTGCTTCCAGACGTTGAGGCCGAAGACGGTGCCCAGGGTGAGCACGAGCCAGGAGACGAGGAAGACGACGCGCGGCGAGCGCAGCGCCCGGCCGGCGTCGCGGCTCAGCCCGACGAACGCCGCCGCGAGCGGCCAGCTGCCGGCGAGCACGCGAGCGACGATGCCGAGCACGCCGGCGCCGCCCGCGAGCGACTGCCCGTAGCCGATGATGTAGACGAGCAGGAACAGGAAGATCGAGTAGGTCGTCCCGACGAGCGAGTAGCTCTGGTGCGGGGCGACGAGCCCCGTCTCCAGCGTCCCGATCCTGCCGAGCCCGCCGCGCTCGACGGCGAGGAAGACCAGCCACGGCACGAAGGTGGCGGCCGCACCGGCGGCCGCGAGCGCCCACACGGCGAGCGTCCGCCTCGGCGCGCGGCGGGTGAGAAGGTACGCCAGGTGCACGGGCACCATCAGCGCCGCGAAGTAGTGGCTGTACAGGCTCGTCCCGAGCAGGAGCGAGTAGACGAGCCAGCGCCGCGTGCCGCCCTGCTCGCTTGCCTTGAGGAGCGCCCACAGCGCGACCAGCGACATGAACAGGAAGAGCGGGTACATGCGCGCCTCGTCGCTGTGCCAGATCCAGAACGGGGACGCCGCTCCGAGCGCCGCCGCGAGCACGCCCGCCTGGGGGCCGACGATTCGCCGCCCGACGAGGTAGAGCATGGGCACGCACGCGGTCCCGAGCAGGACGGAGGGGAGCCGCAGCGCAAGCGTGCCCGAGCCCGTCAGCCACACCCAGGCGTGCAGGAGGGTGTAGTAGAGCGGCGGGTGGATGTCCCAGCTGGCGAGGTTGTGGAGCATCGTCGCGAGCGGGAGACGGGCCTCCATCAGGCTCAGCGACTCGTCGAGCCGGATGCTCTGCACCTGGATCAGGCCCATGCGGAGCATGAACGCGACCACCGTCAGGCCCGTCACGTAGGCGGCGACCGGCTGCTCCGCGACCGCGTCGACGAGCTGCCGCAGCCGAAAGACGGGCAGGGAGCGCTCCGGCAGCTGCAGCAGGGGGCGCTGCGCGGGGGCGGTCGCGGGCGCCGGCTGCAGGCTGGGGAGCGCGGCGGCGACGCGCGACACGCCCTTCAGCTCCCGCGCGGCTGCTCCCACGATCCCCGACAGCAGGAGCAGGTTGACGCCGGCCCAGGAGACGTTCGTGAACGTCGCCGGATCGAGCGGCCGCAGCACGAGCCCGACGGGAACCGCGAGCGCGCTGGCCGCGAACGCGGCGAGCGACACCGCCGACAAAGGCGGGAATCCGCGGGAGCCGGCGCGACCGGTCACCCGGAAGCGAGCCGGGACGTGGACGAGGGCGGCGAGCGAGGCGACGGCGTAGACCGGGAACGCGCCGAACGTGTAGCGGAGGTGCTCGAGGCGCAGGCGCCCGCCCAGGCCAACGCGCACGGTGACGAGCCCGAGGACGAGGTAGGGGATGTAGAAGAAGACGAACTTGCCGCTGCTCGCCGAGAAGGCGCTCCAGCCTGCGGTGAGGTAGAGGATGGGCAGGACGACGTACACGGGCGTGAACACGCCGCACAGGTAGAAGGTCGTGGCCAGCAGGTACTGCACGCGCTGGGCGGGGGACAGCCCGCGGCGGAACGGCTCCAGGGTCGCGAGCGCGCCCACCGATCCCCGCGCCCAGCGGAACTGCTGCCGGAAGTAGCTGCGCAGGTCGCCGGGGCCGAGCCCCTCGGCGAGGACGTACGGGTAGTAGACCGACCGCCAGCCGCGGCGGTGGATGCGGATCGAGGTGACGAAGTCCTCGACCACGCTCTTCTCGTCGAAGCCGCCCACGTCCTCGAGTGCCCTCCGGCGGAAGACGACGTTCGTGCCGCAGCAGAAGGCAGAGTTGAGGCCGTTCTTGCCGCGGCAGATCGGCCCGTAGAAGAGCGCCTGCTGCTGGTAGGCGCCGCGGGCGACGCGCTCGTGCCGCGCGTTGACGTAGAACTGGGGCGTCTGCACGAAGGCGACCCGCTCGTCCTCGAAGTAGCCGGCCAGCCGCTCGAGGAAGTCGGGATGGGGCACGTGGTCGGCGTCGAAGGTGCAGACGAGCTCGCCCGACGTGCGGGCGAGCGCGTGGTTCAGGTTCCCGGCCTTCGCGCCCGCGCGGCTCGTCCGGCAGAGGTAGCTCGCCCCGCAGCGCTCGGCGAGGTCGGCGACCTCCGGCCGCGCAGCGTCGTCGAGGACGTACGTCTCGTGCTCCCCGCGGAGCGCGACGGCCGCCCGGACGGTGCGCTCGAGGACGTCGAGGGGCTCCCCGCACGTCGTCACGAACACGTCGATCGAGCGGGACGTGCGCACCGCCGGCGGCGGGTCGAGGCGCGTGAACCACACCGTCCACCACAGCCCGACGACGTGGAACATGCTGAAGGCCTCCGCCGCGGCGAGCGCCGCGAACAGCGCGGGCACGCCGACGTGCCCCGGCCTCACCCACCAGGAGACGTAGAAGCCCGCGGCGGCGAGGTTGGCGAGCAGCAGCAGGCGGACCCGCCTGGTCGAGAAGACGGCGAGCTCCCGGGGAAGCGCGCCGCGCCCGGAAGCCGCGCTCGCCGGCGGCGTCTCGACCGGCTGGGGGAGGAGCCCGGGGTGCGCGACGAGCTCGCCGCCGGAGAGCAGGAAGCGCTCGAGCGGGTGCCGCTCGGGAGGGAAGCTCCGCTGGGCGTCCAGGACGGCGCGCCTGACGACGGCGACGCGCCGTGCGTGCCCGTCGCCGCTCGCGTTCGGGCGATCCGGCGCCTGCTCCTGCGGCGCGGGCGAGACGATCGCGGACAGGCGCTCGTCGCGCATGATCCGCCGCGCCCGCACGAGGAGCTCGGGCGGCACCTCGCTCTCCTCCGGCAGGTAGACGACGAGCTCCGCCTGCGCGTGCGCGCTGACGGCGGCGGCTGCGGCGACCGCGTCCGTGTCGGGCAGGCTGTGCACCGTCGCCTGCGTCGACGGCAGGTGGCGCCGGAGGAGCGTCGCCGTCGCCCGCTGCCCGTCGGCGCCGTACAGGCCGACGAGCAGCTCGGCCTGCTCGATACCGACGACCTGCGCGAGGCTGCGGACGAGCCGCTCGAGCGTCTCCGACGGCCCTTCGCTGACGACGATGACGCTGACAGCGGGCTGGGCGCCCGTCCGGGGCGACCCGCCGTTTGCCCGGCGCTGCCCGGGACCGCCGCCCGAGGTGGGCGCGGAGGGAGCTCCGACCGGCCCGCTCGAGCTCATACGCCTGGCACGTGGACGGTCCGCGCCGTCCGCGCCTCCGTGTTTTGCCCCTCGTTTCGTTCCGTCCGCGATCCTGCGCCGACGCGCCGCATTCAACCTCCCTCGCTTCCCCCTGCCGGCTCGCACACCGTAAGCGAAGACCCGGCTGGTGTAAACGGCGCCCGGGGAAAACGGGTGCGGTGAGATGCGCGGAGAGGGCGGGTCTACGCGGCGGCGACGCGCGGGCGCGAGCGCTCGCGCCAGCTGACCGATCGGCACATCGGGCAGGGCGGGGTGGCGCGGCGCAGCACCGCCCCGTACCCGCACTCGGTGCAGACGACGTACCGCTGCGCAGACGGGGGAGCCGCCGGTCCGTCCCGCCACACGCCCCCGAGCTCGGCGGTCAGGTCGTCGCGATCTTCGTCCGCGTCGCGCAGCACGGTCGTCATCGAGTCTCCCTCCACCTCGTCCCGGTCGAACGACTGCCTCGAGGCGAGAGATAGGCCGCGCGCCGCCGCGTTCAACCGCAACCGCGCGACGTCTGCCGGCGCTCGTCCTGCCCGCCGGCGCGACTTGGGTCAGGCGGCGCGGGAGGCGCTGACGGCGATCCGCGTCTCGACTGCGAGGTCGAGCGAGACGGAGACGAGGCACGTCTCCTCCGCCGTGCACGCGATCCGCCGTGCGTCCTCCTCGCGCCCGGGCTCCGTCTCGAGCTCCAGCTCGAGCTCGACGCGGGTGAAGCCGAAGCGGCCGTCGGAGCGCCGGCCGACGGTGCCGGCCCCCCGCACGGAGAGCCGCTGCAGCGGGAGCCGCTCGCGCTCCGCCAGGCCGGTCACGGTCACGGCGAGGCAGGAGGCCGCGGCCGCGACGAACAGGTCCTCCGGGCTCCACAGCGTGGGATCGGTGCCGCGGAACTCGGGAGGCGGGGCGAGCTCGATCGGCTGCTTGCGCCCGACTCGCGCCGCTACGCGGCGCCCGCCGACCCAGTCGACCGCCACGGGGAAGCGGTACTCCTTCACGCGCACGACCACAAGCCTCGCCCGGCGGCGCCCGCCCGCGCATCGGTGCTGCCCCCTGATGCGAAAGCCGTAGTTCTCCACAGTGCCCGCCTCGCACGCGTGTGCGAGCATCCGCCGGTGCGGCGTCCCTGGGATCCCGAGTCGGCGAGCGCCGTGTTCGTGCTCGCGGCGCTCGTCTTCGTCGGCGGCGCCTTCGCGGGCGGCGTCTTCCTCGGGCGGGCGACGAAGGGCGCCCGCACCATCGTGACGGCGGCGACCGCGACGCAGCCAGCCGCCAGCAGGGTGAGCCCGGACGTCGCCCAGGGGGCGCACGACTTCGTCAACTTCGCCTGCGCCCAGTGCCACGGGCCGAACGGCCGGGGCGGCGTCTCCCCCGACGTGCCGGCGCTGTCCGCTGCCAGCAAGCTGACGGCCGCCGAGCTGCGCGTGATCATCGACCACGGGCTCGGCGAGTCGGCCAACCCGAAGAAGCCGTACATGCCCGTCTGGGGCGGCATCATCTCCGACCACCAGATCAACGACCTGATCGCCTACATCCGGGCCGGCCTGCCCACCGTGCCGGCGGCCACGCCCGTCCAGGTACCGACCGACCAGGGCCTGCAGGTGGAAGGGCAGGCGCTCTACCAGCGCTACGGCTGCGTCAACTGCCACGGGCCGAACGGCCTCGGCGGCGTCCCCAACCCGCTCTCCCCCGACAAGACGATCCCCCCGCTCTCCGGCGCCGCCTTCTTCAAGGAGTTCGACACCGACCAGAAGATCATGGACGTGATTCGCTCGGGCAGCGTCATCGGCCGTCCGCCGATCGTGAGCATGCCGCACTGGGGCGGCATCCTCTCCGACCAGCAGCTGCGGGCGCTCGTCGCCTACATCAAGACGCTGAAGCGCGGCTGACGAGCGCATCCAGGGGTCCCAGAAGGCGCGCCGTGCGGCGGCGGAGGTCAGCTTCGGGGCTGCGTGGTCGGCGACGAAGGAGCCGTGCGAGCGGACGACGACGAGGCGGCGGGCACGGCCCCGTCCGCCCAGCCACGACCAGAAGGCGTCCGCGCCGCTCCGCCCCGCGACGGTGTCCCGGTCGCCGACCTCGATGACGACCTCGACGGACCGTCCGAGCGGCGGAAGCGGAGCCCCGGCGACCGGCGCGGCCGGGAAGACGGCGTCGACGGCGCGCGGCTGCGGCAGCCCCCACGTGCGGGCATTGGCCGCGTAGGCGAAGGCGAGGCTCGCTCCGTACGAGTAGCCGGCCGCGACGAGGGGCAGCCTGTCCAGGCGCAGGCGTGCGAACCCCGTCTCGAGTCCGCGGCGCAGGGAGGCGACCCGCCCGGGGCCCTGCCCGTCGCCGCCCGTCTGGTAGGCGGGGAAGAGCACGACCGAGCCGCGGCTGGCGAGATGGTCGAGCCAGGGACGGAACTGCGCCACCCAGGCCGAGCCGGACGAGCGCGGCGTCGCCTTCCAGCCGTGCAGGAAGACGACGGCCGAGCGCGGCCGCGCCCGCGGCACGAGCATCCAGACGGCGGCGGCCCCGGAGCCGTAGGGGCCGGCGAGGACGTCCGGCGGTCCTCCCTCCGCCGGCTGCGCAGCACCAGCCGCGGCGCACGCGCCGACGACGGCCGCCGCTACGAGAGCGTGAGCACGAGTGCCGCGGACAGCACCCACGCGCAGACCGAGACGAGGATCGGGACGTCGGTCAGGAGCAGATGGTCGGGCTCCTCGCCGGCGCCCCTGCGGCGGACGAGGAAGCGGTAGCGGAGCAGCGCCACGACGACGAAGGGGAGGGTCGTCGCGAGTTCTGCGGAGTCACGCGCGGTGAAGGCGTAGGCAGCGTAGGCGAGCACCGTCGCCGCCGCGGCCAGGTCGAGCAGCCGATCGAGCACGCGCAGCGAGTAGGAGGCGAGGACCGCTCGTCCGGGCGTCGCCTCGGCGTGCACGAGCACGAGTTCGGCACGGCGCTTCGCCATCGCGAGGAAGAGGGCGAGCAGGGCGGTGCAGGCGAGCAGCCAGGGCGAGATCCGCACCTGGACGGCGGCGGCCCCGGCCGCGGCGCGAACGACGAACAGCGCCGCGATCGTGGCGACGTCGAGCCCGACGACTCGCTTGAGCCCGAGCGTGTAGGCGAGCTGGCCGGCGAGAAACGAGCCGAGGAAGAGCAGCAGATGGGGGCCGAGCGCCGCCGCCGCGGCGACCGCCGCGGCCGCCAGCCCGGCGCAGAGCGCAAGCCCGGCGCGCGGCGAGAGAGCGCCGCTGGCGAGCGGGCGTTCCCGCTTCGTCGGGTGGCGGCGGTCGGCCTCGGCGTCGCGCAGGTCGTTCAGCAGGTAGGCCGCGCTCGAGGCGAGGCTGAACGCGGCGACGGCGGTGGCCGCCTTGCCCCAGCTGTCCGCGTCGCCGAGCCTGCCGGCGAAGACGAGCGCCGCCACGAGGACGAGGTTCTTCGTCCACTGCCGCGGCCGGGCGGCGGCGACGAGCAGCCTGAGCGTCCGCCCATGGGCGCGCGCCGAGACGCCGCCGGCGAGCGCGGAATCGATCACCGGAAGGGCACGGTCGCCGGCAGCCGCCCGTTCGTGCGATAGACGGCGAAGAAGTCGCGGTCGTCGGGGACGAGGTAGCGCGTCGCCGGCTGCTGCCCGTTGGGGACGACCTTCAGCGGCCCGCGCGCGCCCCAGCCGGAGTAGGCGACGAAGGTCGGCCACTCGGGGTTGATGTCGAGCTCGATCGCCCGGACGGCGCCGGCCCGGACGAGGGCGGCGGCGAGCGTCTTCACCGTCTGCAGGTCGGCGGCGAGGTAGATCAGGTTGCCCCGGCGGTCGATTCCGAGGCCGGAGCGCCACACCCTGACGGCGTCGCCGAGCGTGTTGCCCCAGTTGCGCCTGCTGTCCAGGAGCGGGCTGGGGCGACCGCGGACGACGATCAGCGGCAGGTTCTGACGGGCGAGGACGACGGACGGTCCGGGCTGGCCGCCCCCGTTCCAGGAGACGATGTTGACGTGCCCGTCGCGGTATGCGACGACGGTCCCGTCGCCGGAGCGGAGCGGCTCGGCCGTGCGGCCGTCGACGACGAAGCCGCCGTGTCCGTCGCCGTACGTGAAGCCGCTGTTGAAGGTCGCCACGAGGCGGCGCCGCTCTCCGGGCGGGACCTCCATCGGCCCGCGTGGAGACGCCCCCGGCGGCTCGTAGCGGCCGGGGTAGAGGCCGAGGCGAGTCCTCGTATGGTCGATCCAGGCGACGTAGGCGACGACGCGCGGATAGTCGCGGTCGGAACGGAAGGTCGTGACGAGAAGCGGCGGCGCTCCGCGCACGTCGGGTCCCACCCGGCGCCAGACCCCCTCTCCGGGCAGCGGGGGGTGGAGGACCGGCTGGATCCGCGGCGGCCGATAGGGCCGCGCGGCGTGTGGTGAGCGGGGGGCCACGGTCGTCCGGGCGAGGCGGAGGCCGACGGTCGGCAGGCGCCTCAGCGTCGGCCCGCCCTTCTTCGGCGTGTGCCAGGAGTACCAGTAGCGCTCGGCCGTGTCCACGAGCCAGGCGCCGTGATGGCTCCTGATCCACTCGACCGTGCGCACGGAGAGCGGCAGGCTCGACGGTCTCGCCATCGTGCTCGCGTACGAGTAGACGACCGGCGCCAGCAGGCCGAGGAGAAGGAGGACGAGCACGATGCGCAGACGGCGCCGTCGCCGCGCCCGCCGGCGCCGCGCGCGCCGCTCGTCGCCGACGGCATCCCGCTCGGAGGCGGCCGAGACCCCGGCAGCCGACGTTCTCGGCCGGTCGAGCAGCGGACCCACGCACCGACACGGTACCGTCGGCGCGTGAGAGAACCATGAACGACCGCTCCGCCCGGTGGTTCGAGACGTCCGGCCGGCGCATAAGAGTTTCGTAAACGGCGCCGCCCGGCTCGGCAACGCGCCGGCGTCGACGGCTAGCATGAGCGCCCGGTGGCCACCGCGGTCGTGACGGGCGGAGCCGGCTTCCTCGGCTCCCATCTCTGCGATTACCTCCTCGCACGCGGCGAGCGCGTGATCTGCGTCGACAACCTGGAGACGAGCACGCTCCGCAACATCGAGCACATTCGCTCGGACGACTTCGTCTTCCGCAACCACGACATGGTCGAGCACCTGGAGATCGACGAGCCGGTCGACTTCGTCTACCACCTGGCCGCGCTCGCCAGCCCGATCGACTACCTGCGCCAACCACTGCACTCGCTCAAGGTCGGCTCCTACGGGACGCACAACGCGCTCGGCCTGGCGAAGTTCAAGCGGGCCCGCTTCCTGCTCGCGTCGACGAGCGAAGTGTACGGCGACCCGCTCGTCCACCCGCAGCCGGAGAGCTACTGGGGGAACGTCAACCCGATCGGGCCGCGCGGGGTATACGACGAGGCCAAGCGCTACGCGGAGGCGCTGACGATGGCCTACCACGGCCAGCAGGGCGTGGACACGGTCATCGTCCGCATCTTCAACACGTACGGCCCGCGCATGCGTCCCTACGACGGGCGCGCGATCCCGACGTTCGTCCGGCAGGCGCTGGCGGGCGAGCCGCTGACGGTGTTCGGCGACGGCTCCCAGACGCGCAGCTTCTGCTACGTCGACGACCTCATCCGCGGTCTGCACCTGCTGGCGACGAGCTCGGAGCATCTGCCCGTCAACCTCGGCAACCCCGCCGAGTACACGCTGCTCGAGCTCGCCCAGACGGTGCTCGAGGTGACAGGCTCGCCGAGCGAGATCGTCTTCCAGGCGCTGCCGGTCGACGACCCCAAGGTGCGCCAGCCGGACATCACCCGGGCGCGGCAGGTGCTCGGCTGGGAGCCGGTCGTCTCGCTCGAGGAGGGCCTGCGGCGCCTCGTCGACTCGCTCCAGATCAGGGCGGGAGTCGTTGACACGTAGGCGGCTCGCCGCGCTCGTCGCGGCGGCCGTTGCGGTGGCCGGCGTCGGTGTCGCGACGACGACGCTGTCCGCCTCCGGAGATACGCGCGCCGCCTCCTCGCGGACGATGCTCGTCGGCCTGTACGACGAAGGCGCGACGCTGTACGGGAACCCGGCTGCCGTCTTCCCGGTCTTCCGGGCGCTGCACGCCCAGGTGATCCGGCTGAACCTGCACTGGGGCGGCCCGGCCGCCGTCGCGCCGACGCGGCCGCTCGACCCCGTCGACCCCAACGACTCCGCCTACGACTGGGCGCCGTACGACCGCGCGGTGCAGTACGCGGCGAGGTACGGGTTGCAGGTGCTGTTCTCGATCGTCGGCACCCCGTCGTGGGCGAGCGGCGCCACCGGCTGGAACCACGCGCCCCGCAACCCGCGCGACCTGCGTGACTTCGCCGTTGCCGCCGCCACCCGCTACAGCGGCACGTGGACGTCGACGGACGGCGCCCGCCTGCCGGCGGTGCACCTGTGGGTGGCGTGGAACGAGCCGAACAACCCTGTCTTCCTGGTGCCGCAGTACCGCCGCGTCGGCGGCAAGTGGGTCGTCGAGAGCGCGATCGAGTACGCGAAGATCTGCAACGCGATCTACTCGGGCATCCACGCCGCGCGCGTGCCGGGCGAGCAGGTTGCCTGCGGCGTGACCGCGCCGCGCGGCAACAACAACCCGTCCGGCGCGCGCGCGTCCGTCTCGCCGCTCGTCTTCGTCCGGGCGCTGCACGCGGCCGGGCTCGAGCGCTTCGACGCGTTCGCGCACCACCCCTACGCGGTCAGCCCGACGGAGACGCCGGCTGAGAAGCCGCGCTCGGTGGCCGGGAAGGCGCCGACGGCGGTCACGCTCGGCAACATCGACACCCTGATCTCGCTCGTCACGCGCTACTGGGGCCGCAAGCCGATCTGGATCACCGAGTATGGCTACCAGACGAACCCGCCCGACCGCTTCGCAGGCGTGCCCTGGGCGAAGCAGGCGCAGTACCTGACGCAGTCGTTCGCGATCGCGCGCGCCAACCCCCGGATCACGCTCATGCTCTGGTTCCTGCTCCGCGACGAGCCCGACCTCGCCGGCTGGCAGTCGGGCCTGGAGACGGTGACGGGGAAGAAGAAGCCCGCCTTCGCCGCGTTCCAGCACCTACCTCATTGAGCGGCGGAGACCGTTCTCAGGCGCGGCCCCGACGGGCCGGATGCCGTTCGCCGCGAGCAGCGAGCGATACAGGCGGTCGACGTCGTCGAGCAGCCGCTCGACGGCGTAGCGCTGGAGGACGCGCTCCCGGCCGGCCTCGCCCATGCGCCGGCGCAGCTGCGGGTCGGCGGCGAGCCGCGCGAGCCGTTCGGCCATCGCGTCCACGTCGCCCGGCTCGACGAGGAAGCCGTCCACCTCGTCGCGGACGACGTCGGGGACGCCGCCGACGCGCGTCGCGACGACGGGGCGCCTGCCGGCGAGGGCCTCGATCGCGCTCACGGGGGTGCCCTCGTTCGCCGACGGCAGGATGAGGGCGTCGAAGGCGGCGTAGAAGGGCGCCACGTCCTCCTGGTAGCCGAGGAAGTAGGTGTGGCGGACGACGCCGAGCTCGTACGCGCGCTGCTCGATCGCCTCGCGCTCGGGGCCGTCGCCGACCAGGCACAGGCAGGCGTCGACGCCGAGCTCGCGCAGGCGGCGGAGCGCGGCGAGCACGTCGTCCGTCCGCTTGACAGCGGTCATGCGGCCGATCCAGCCGACCGTGAACCGCTGCGGCGGGATCCCGAGCAGGCGGCGCGTGCGTACGCCCTGCTCGGCGTCCGAGGCGCCCACCCGCTCGGGCAGCTCGATGCCGAGCCGGATGACGGTGAACCGCTCGCGCGGCGCCACCCCGAGCGAGACGAGGTCGTCGCGCACCTCCGGGCTGACGGCGACGAGGGCGGTCGTCGTGCGGGCGAGCGCCTGCTCGAGCCGCCGGAAGAAGCCGGCGCGGACCGGGTCGAAGTAGCCGCGCAGGACGTGGCCGTGGAAGGTGTGCACGACGATCGGCGGTCTCGCGCCGCCCGCGAGCAGCGCCCCCAGCCGGCCGATGGCGCCGGCCTTGGCCGTGTGCGTGTGCAGGATGTGCGGGCGGACGCGGCGGATGATCCCCGCCAACCGGTACACCGCCCGCAGGTCGCGCAGCGGCGAGATCTCCCGGTGCAGCTCGGCGAGCGTGACGATGGGCACGCCCAGGCGCTCGGCGACGCCGGCCATCGACTCCTCGCCGCGCGCGAGGCTCCCGGCCACGAGCGTCGTCTCGTAGCCACGCTCGGCGAGCCCCGCGGACAGGTAGGCGACGTGCAGCGCCGGCCCGCCCATGTTCAGGCGCGCGATGACGCGCAGCACGCGAACCGGCTCAACCAACGAGGAACTCGGCCGTGGCGCGCAGCCCGTCCTCGAGGCTGACCGTGGGCGCGTAACCGAGCGTCTCGCGGGCGGCGCCGATGTCCGCCCACGAGTGGCGGATGTCGCCCGGCCGCGGCGGGGCGTGGCGCCGCTCGACGGGACGGTCGAGGATGCGGCCGATGAGGTCGGCGAGGGCGTTCACCGTCGCCGCCGAGCCCGCCGACACGTTGAAGATGCGCCCGTTCACCCCGGCGGCATCCGCCGCGGCGATCGTCGCGTCGATCACGTTCGACACGTAGGTGAAGTCCTTCGACTGCTCGCCGTCGCCGTGGATGGTGACGGGCCGGCCGGCGGCGATCGCGGCGATGAACAGAGGGACGACGGCCGCGTACTGCGAGGAGGGGCTCTGGCGAGGGCCGAAGACGTTGAAGTAGCGGAGCGCGACCGTCTCCAGGCGGTCGTAGACACGGGCGAAGCTGACGCAGTAGCGCTCGGCGGCGAGCTTGGCCACCCCGTAGGGCGAGATCGGGTCGGGCGCCGCCTGCTCCGGGATGGGCAGCGTCTCCTGCGGCCCGTAGACGGAGGACGAGGAGGCGAACACGACCCGGCGCACGCCCTCGTCGCGCGCCGCGAGCAGCACGTTCAACGTTCCCTCCACGTTGACCGCGGTCGAGGTGAGCGGGTCCTGTACCGAGCGCGGCACCGACCCGAGCGCGCCGAGGTGGAAGACGACCTCGACGCCGCGCACGGCGTTGTGGACGCGCTCGTAGCTTCGCAGCTCGCCCTCGACGACCTCCACGTCGAGACCGTCGAGGTTGGCGCGCGCCCCCGTGGAGAAGTTGTCGAGGACGCGCACCTCGTCGCCCCGCTCGAGCAGCGTCCGCACGAGGTTCGAACCGATGAAGCCCGCGCCTCCGGTGACGAGCACGAGCCGGCTCACGGCACACCTCTCCGCGTCGCCGCGGGCCGGTCGCTCGCCGCCGCCGGCGTCCTTCCGCACGTCGGCCGCACCTCCGCTTCGCGCCTCATCGCGGCTTGCGGGCGAGCACGTGGTAGTTGAGGAAGATCGAGCCCGGCTTCGTCTCCCGAAGCGCCGGCACGTGCCGGTCGATGGCGGCGCCCGCCGTGTTCAGGAGCCAGACGACGCCCTTCGCCACCGGCGCCAGACGGGCTCGGCGCAAGAGGAGGTCGGCATACCGGCCGGTGACCGCGGCGACGCAGGTGGCCATGCCCCCGGCGGGCTCGACGGCGACGGACGCCCAGCGTCCGTTGCGCAGGAAGAGGAGCTCCAGCCCGGTGTGCGTCCAGCGCCAGTAGTCCTCCGGAGACGGGTGGTACACCTGCACGCCGTGCGTCGAGGCGAGGACGGCGCCGCCGGGGGCGGTCACCCGCCACAGCTCCCGGACGGCCCGGTCGGGATCGGCGCAGTGCTCGAGCACCTGGGTGCACAGCACGACGTCGAACGACTCGTCCTCGAGCGGCAGGTCTTCGACGGGGCCGAGCACGTCGGCGGCGGGGTTGTCGATGTCGATGTCGACCCCGACGTACTCGCTCGCGTACGGCGCGAAGTACGGGTAGTAGGGCTTCGACCCGCAGCCGACGTCCAGCACGCGGTAGCGACCGAGGTCGCGGGCGGCGAGCTGCGCCTGCTCCTCGAGCCAGGCCGACAGGTGCCTGCGGACCGGGTAGGTGACGGCGCTCCGTCTCGGCCGGCGGTGCCCGCTCCCCGGCCAGGCCGGCGTGGACGTGCCGATCGTCCGGGCGGGGGGATCCATCGTCACGGGACTCTAAGCCAGGCCGCGCTGCGTCCGGCCGGCTGCGTGCACGGCCAGGCCGAGCGACAGCCAGAGCAGGGCATCGAGCGGGATGCCGGCCACGAGGCCGAGGGCGCTGAGGATGCCCATCGCCACGAGCAGCGCGACGAGCGCGCCGAGCGCGGGCACGGCGCGGTCCGGTGGGGCGCGCAGCGCGGCGCGGCCTGCGACGACGAGCCCGGACGCGAGCAGCCCGAGGAGCGTCAGAAGCCCGACGGCGCCCAGGTCGGACAGCGCCTGGACGTAGGCGTTCTGGACGCCCCACGGGTGTGCGGGGGAGGGGAACGCCTGCGCGGGCGCGCTGGGGAACTCGCGCCGCGCCGCGGGCAGGTACGGCCCGTAGGTGGCGAGCTCGGACGAGGCCTGCCAGCCCGCTCCGCCGATCGGGTTGTCCTCGAAGATCCGCCAGCCGATGTAGGCGAGCAGCGTGCGCTGGACGTAGCTCTGCACCGCCTTCTTCTCGGCCTTCGCCTTCTCCAGGCCGACGAAGCGGAGGAACTGGTTGATCTCGCCGGCGCGCATGACGAAGACGCCGCCGAGGACGACGCCGACGACACCGGCGACGGCTGCGGCCCGCCGCAGGTCGACCCAGCCGCGCAGGCGCGCCGCCAAGACGAGCGCCCCCGCCCCGGCCGCGAGCCCGATGGCGCCGGCGCTCGAGCCGGAGAGGACGAGGCCGGCCGCGCCGGACAGGCCGGCGACGGCGAGGGGCGCCGCCGGCGGTCGCCAGACGGGGCGCAGCGCGAGCGCAACGAGCGCCGCGCCGAGGGCGGCGCCCGACAGGGAGGCGAAGTCGTGGTGGCCGAGGAACGACGGCTGGCGCCGGCCGGCTGGCCACGCCTCGCAGATGTCGGCGCCGAAGATCTGCGCCAGGCCGACGACGGTGGCGGCGACGGACCAGGCGGCGAGCACGCCGAGGAGGAGGGCGAGGTCGCGGCGGGCGCGCACGAGCAGCGGCACCGACAGCGCGAGCAGGCCGTACTCGGCGAACTTGCCGGCGGTGACGGCGTGCGTGCCGACGGCGTAGTCGGCGGTCCACAGCCGCGGGTAGACGCTGCCGGCGGCGACGTCGGCGAGGAAGACGGCGCCGGCCGCCCACACGAGCGTGCCGGCGCGGAGGGGCGCGAAGCCGTGGCGCAGCCCGGCGGCGAGGGCGCTCAGCGCGACGGCGAGGACGGCCAGGTCGGAGAGGACGACGTGCGCGCTGGCCGGGCCGGCGTGGACGTGGAAGCCCGGCTGGTAGTCGACGTGCAGGAAGAGGAGGGGCAGCGCGGCCGCGAGGACGGACGAGGCCGGCAGCGTGCGGGCGGGGGCGAGCACTCGCAGCGGGGCGTCCGCCGGGTGGGTCGAGGGCAGTCGGACGGCCACCGGCGGCCACTATACTCGTGCCGTTGACCGGCTTTGCCGCTCGCATGCCAGGCCGGCCGGGGTTCGAGCTACCGTGCGGCTCGCGGCGATGAGCAGCCTTCGCTCCACCCTGCGGCGCCGCTCGGCGGCCGCGGCCGGCATCTACCTGTCCGTCGGGCTGGGCGTCGCGGCCACGATCATCGCCGCGCGCCAGCTGGGCAAGCACGAGTTCGGCCTTTTCTCGGAGGTGGTCGTCGCCGCGGGCTTCTTCCAGACGCTGCTCGACCTGACCGCCGAGGAGGCGCTCGTCAAGTACGGCTTCGACTACACGAACGCGTCCGACTGGGGCAGGCTGCGCCGCCTGTTCCGGGCGGCGCTGGCGGTGAAGGCCGCGGGCGGGCTGCTCGCCGCCGCCGTGCTGGTCGCCCTCGCGCCCTTCGCCGGACGCATCTTCGGCGCGCACGGGCTGGAGACACCGTTTCTGGTCGCCGCGGCGCTGCCGTTCGCGCAGTGCCCGGAGGGGGTGTCGAGCGCGGCGCTGATCCTGCACGGACGCTACGACGTGCGCGGCGCGTTCTTGGCGGCGGCGATGGCGCTGCGGCTGGCGGGTATCGGCATCGGCGCGCACTTCGGGGTGACGGAGGCCGTGGTCGGCATCGTCGCCGCGCAGGCGGCCGCGACCGCGCTCTTCGGCGCCGCGGGGATCGCCGCCTTCCGCCGGTTCCCCCGCGCGGCGCACGCGCCGCTCGGCGACCACCGCCGCGCCATCCTCGGCTTCGTCGTCCAGTCGAGCCTGGCCACGGGGGTCGTCTCGCTGCGTGGCGCGCTCGCGCCGGTGCTGCTCGGCGTCGTCGCGAGCCCGGCCGAGGTTGGCTTCTTCCGCATCGCACAGGCGCCGCAGCAGGGCCTCGCCTCGGTGTCCGCGCCGGCGCGGCTGATCCTGCTCACCGAGCAGACCCGGGACTGGTCGCGCGGCGCCTTCGACGTCGTCCTGCGCGGCATCCGCACCTACACGCTCGGGGCGAGCCTGCTCATGGTCGTGCTCGTGCCGCCGGTGTACGCGTTCATGCCCGAGCTGATCCGCGCCGTCTTCGGCGGCCAGTACGCGGGCGCGACGACCGCAGCCAGGCTGATCCTCGTCGCCGGCGCGATCCAGTTCGCGCTCGGGTGGACGAAGTCGTTCCCCGTCTCGATCGGGCGGCCTGGACTGCGCGTGCTCGCGCACGGGGTCGAGTCGCTCGTGCTCGTCCCGCTCGTCGTCGCCTTCGGCTCCCTCTGGAAGGCGACCGGCGCGGGCGGCGCGGTGCTCGCCTCGACCGCCGTCTTCGCGGCGCTGTGGAGCGTGCTGCTCGCCCGGGTGCGCCGGGACAGCGTCCGCGTGGGTATCGCCGCCGGGACGGCGGGCCCGAGCGGGGCCGAGGCGGCACGGCTGTGAGAGTCCTCGTCGTCTCGGGGATCTGGCCGCCGGACGTGGGCGGCCCGGCGAGCCACGCCCCCGAGCTGGCGGCGTTCCTGCTCGGCCGCGGGCACGAGGTGGAGGTGGTGACGACGGCGGCGGCTGCCCCTGCGGCCGAGGCCTACCCGGTGCGGTGGGCGTCGCGCCGGCTCCCCGTCGGCGCCCGCCATCTGGCTGCCGCCGGCCTCGTCGGCCGCCGCGCCGCACGCTGCGACGTCGTCTACTCGACCGGGATGCTCGGGCGCAGCGCTGTCGGCTGCGCGCTCGCCCGCAGGCCGTTCGTCGTCAAGCTGACGCAGGACCCGGCCTTCGAGCGCGCGCTCCGCCGCGGCCGCTTCCGCGGCGACCCCGTCCAGTTCCAGTCGTCGCGCGCGGCGCCGCTCCTGCGCGCCGCGCGGGACGCCGAGCTCCGCCGCGCGGCGCACGTCATCTGCCCGAGCGCGTTCCTCGCCGGGCTCGTCCGCGGCTGGGGCGTCCCGGCCGATCGGATCAGCGTGCTCCCGAACCCGGTGCCGCCGGTCGCGGCGCTGCCGCCGCGCGCTGCCTCCGGCCGCCCGCTGCTCGCCTTCGCCGGCCGGTTGACCGCTCCGAAGGACCTGGCTGTCGCGCTGGAGGCGGTCGCGCGCGTGCCCGAGGTCGAGCTCGTGCTCGCGGGCGACGGCGACGAGCGGGCCGCGCTCGAGGCGCGGGCGCACGCGCTCGGCCTCGACGGACGCGTGCGCTTCCTCGGCTCGCTGCCGCGCGAGGACGTGCTCGCCCTCTTCCGCCGCGCGGACGCGGTGCTCCTCTCCTCCCGCTGGGAGAACTTCCCGCACACGCTGGTCGAGGGGCTCGCCGTGGGGACGCCGGCGATCGCGACCGCGGTCGGCGGCGTGCCGGAGATCGTCGCCGACGGGGAGAACGGCCTGCTCGTTGCGCCCGGAGACCCCGAGGCGCTCGCCACCGCGGTTCGCCGCTTCCTCGCCGACGAGGAGCTGCGGAAGCGCCTCGCGGCGGCCGCCGCTTCTTCCGCCGAGCGCTTCTCGGCCGAGCGCGTCTACGGCGAGCTGGAGGCGATCCTGCTGCGCGCCGCCGCCCGGTGAAGCCGCGGCTGCTGATCGTGGGCCGCAGCCGCTACCGGCTGCCGCTCGAGCCGAACCTCGAGCGCAAGTTCGCCGCGCTGCGGGCGGAGCTCGAGCTCCGGGTGCTCGCCTCCGCCCGGGACGGGTCGCCCCTGCGCGACGACACCTTCTCCCTCGCGCCGCCCCGGCGGGCGCTCGACGGCCCGCGCTTCTGGGTGTCGCTGCCGCTGCGCGTGCGGCGCGAGCTGGCGGCGTTCCGGCCCGACGCCGTGCTCGTGCAGAGCCCGTACGAGGCGGCGGCGGTCGTGCTCGCGCAGCCGCGCTGTCCCGTCGTCGTCGAGATCCACGGCGACTGGCGGACGGCGACCAGGCTGTACGGATCACGCGCGCGGCGCCCGGCGGCGCCGCTCGCAGACCGGATCGCGCGCGCGGCGCTGCGCCGGGTCGACGCGGTGCGCACGATCTCCTCGTACACGAGCAGCCTCGTACGCGCCGCCGGGGTGGAGCCCGCCGCCGAGTTCCCCGCGTTCATCGACCTCGACCCGTTCCTGGCGCCGCCCGCGCCGCTTCCCGAGCAGCCGCGCGCGCTGTTCGTCGGCGTGCTCGAGCGCTACAAGGACGTGGACGGGCTCGCCGCGGCCTGGCGGCTGGCCGCGCCGAGGCTCCCGCGGGCGACTCTCCGCCTCGTCGGGCGCGGCAGCCGGGCGCACGTGGCCGAGCGGCTCGTTGCCGAGCTGCCGCGGCAGACGGCGTGGATCCCCGAGCTGCCGAACGCGGCCGTCCCGGCCGAGCTCGACGCCGCCACCATCCTCGTCCTGCCCTCGCGCTCGGAAGGCCTCGGCCGAGTCGTCGTCGAGGCGCTGTGCCGGGGCAGACCGGTGGTCGCGACGCGCGTCGGCGGCATCGTCGACCTCGTCCGCGACGGCGAGAACGGCCTGCTCGTCGAGCCGCGGAACCCGCGGGCGCTGGCGGAGGCGCTCGTCCGCTGCCTGTCCGACCGCGCGCTCGCCGGGCGGCTCGCCGCCGCCGCCCGGCCGAGCGTCCAGCCGTGGCTCGCGACGCCGGAGGAGTACGCCCGCCGCGTGCGCGAGCTCGTCGAGCGGGTGCTGGCCGGACGGCGGCAGAGCGCCTGCGCGGAGGCAGCCGGGTGACGCTCCCCGCGTGCTCTTCGTCGGGTCGACGCGATACCGGCTTCCGCTCGCGCCCGGGATCGAGTGGAAGTGGGCGGCGCTCGAGGAGGTGCTCGACCGGTACGTGTTGGCGCGGGCCGGCTGGCCGACGCTGACGGGCGATGCCCGCTTCGCGAGCTCGTCCCGGCGGGGGGCGTCGGCTTCTCCGCCGGGCTGCCCTGCGCGTGCGCCGGGCGATCGGCGCCCTCGCGCCGCAGGCGATCGTGGCCGAGGACCCGCGCGCGGCCTCCGCTCGTGCTCGCGGGTCGCGCGCTCGCCCAGCGCACGCCCGCCGTGATCGGCAACTCGATCACCGTCCCCGTCGCCCTGTTCGACGCGCAGATGGCGCAGCTCGCCGAGCTCGGCTACCAGCCGGTCTCGATCGGCGAGGTGGTCGCGCACGACGCAGAGCACGCGCCGCTGCCCGCCCGCGCCGTCCTGATCACCGCCGGCGGACGAGCCCGAGCCGGGCGTCGACGCCGACGCGGCGGCGGCCTGGCCGAACCACGTCATCCGCGACCGCCGACACCTCGCCTGGCGCTACGCTGCCTCGCCGCGCGGCTACCGGGTGGCGGTCGACGGCGCCGGCTACGCCGTCGTCGGACGCATCCGCCGCTCGGCGTTCGACGTCGCCGTCCTCGCCGAGCTCGTCGCGCCCCGCGGGGGCTCGCGGGCGCTCCTGCGCCGGGCGATCGGCCTTGCCGGCCGGGCCCTGGTGATGATCGCGCTGCCGGCGCCGGACGAGCGCGCGACCTTCCTCTCGCTCGGCTTCCTGCCCGCGCCCTACACCCTGCGCCTGCTCGGGAAGCCGCTCGCCGGGGCGCTCGACGCCGATCTGGCCGCGTGGCGCTTCACCCTCGGCGACACCGACTTCATCTGGGAACCGCGAGACACGAGGGGTGCTCGTGCACGACGTCCGTCGAGGCGGAGCGTCCGTTTCGGCCCATCGCTGCTCGCAGCCGGAGCGGCCGCTATCGTCGCGACGATGGTGTCCAGGGCATCCGCCTCGTCGGCGAACAAGCGCATGCCGACGATCAGCAAGGAGGCCGACGTCGGCACCGGGACGTTCGACCGCCCGCCGAAGCCGGTCGACCGCTACACGCTGACGAACCGCAGCGACATGTCGGTGAAGATCCTCACCTACGGGGGCATCCTGCAGGAGGTGAACGTGCCGGACCGCCGGCACCGGGTCGCGAACGTGACGCTCGGGTTCGCGAACGTGAACGGCAGCTCGACCGACAGCTACGTCGGCAGCGGCAACAGCCCGTACTTCGGGGCGCTCATCGGCCGCTACGCGAACCGGATCGCGAACGGGCAGTTCTCCCTCGACGGCACCACCTACCAGCTGCCGATCAACAACCCGCCGAACTCGCTCCACGGCGGCTTCTTCGGCTTCGACAAGCACGTCTGGGACGTCGTCAGGGCGGACGTCGGCCCGCAGGGGCCCGAGCTCGAGCTGCACCTGCTCAGCCGCGACGGCGACCAGGGCTTCCCCGCCGACCTGGACGTGTGGGTGACCTACACGCTGACGGACGACAACCGGATCAAGATCGACTACAAGGCGACGAACGACAGCTCCACGCTGTGCACCATCGTCAACCTGACGAACCACGCCTGCTGGAACCTGCACGGCGAGGGAACGAGCGACATCTACGATCACGTGCTGCAGCTGAACGCCGACCAGTACACGCCGATCACGAGCGCCCTCATCCCCACCGGCGCGATCGACCCGGTGGCCGGCACGCCGCTCGACTTCACCAAGCCCACGCCGATCGGCGAGCGCATCCGCGACTCCGGCAACCAGCAGATGCAGTTCGCCCGCGGCTACGACCACAACTTCGTGCTCAACCGTCCGAGCCCGACCGACACCTCGACGATCTGGGCGGCGCGGGTGACCGACCCGGCGAGCGGGCGGACGCTGACCATCTCCACCGACCAGCCCGGCATCCACTTCTACTCGGGGAACGTCCTCGACGGGACGCTCGTGGGAACGGGCGGCAACGCCTACCGTCAGGGGGACGGGCTCGCGCTCGAGACGCAGCACTTCCCCGACTCCCCCAACCACTCGAACTTCCCCTCGACCGTGCTCGGCCCAGGTCAGACCTTCCAGACGCACACGATCTACGCCTTCTCGAGCTCGCCGAGGACGTAGCGCTCGCAGCCCCCCGCGTCGCCGGAGGTCGCGGCTGGGCGGTCGCCCTCTTCCGCCGCGGCGAGCGGCGCACGCGCACAATGGCGGCATGCCCGGCCGCCGGCTCGTCTTCATCACCCAGCAGGTCGACCCCGGCCACCCGGCGCTCGCGGCGACGGTGCCGAAGGTGCGCGCGCTCGCCGAGCGGGTGGACGAGGTGGTCGTGCTCGCCGACCGCGCCGTCGCCGGAGCTCTGCCCGGAAACTGCCGCTCGCTCAGCTTCGCCGCCCCGAGCCGCGCCGGACGCGGCGCGCGCTTCGCCTCGCTGCTCGCGCGCGAACTGGCGCGCGGCCGGCCGCTCGCCGTCGTCGCGCACATGTGCCCCATCTACGCCGTCCTCGCCGCGCCGCTCACCCGGCCGCTGCGCGTGCCGCTCCTGCTCTGGTACACGCACTGGGCGCGGACGCGGACGCTCGCCGCCGCCGCGCGCCTCGCCGACACGGTCGTGTCCGTCGACCGCCGCTCGTTCCCGATCGGCTCGCCCAAGGTGGTGCCGATCGGGCACGGGATCGACCTCGGCGAGTTCCCCTGCGCCGACGGCCAGGCGACCCGGGACTTCCGGCTCGCGGCGCTCGGCCGCTACTCCCGTGCCAAGGGCCTCGAGGTCGTCGTCCGCGCCGTCGGCCTCGCGCTCGACCGGGGTCTCGACGTCCGCTTGGAGGTGCTCGGCCCCGCTTTGAACGCGGCCGAGCGCGAGCACCGCGCCGAGCTCGAGCGGCTCGTCCGCGCGCTCGACCTCTCGCGGCGCGTGCGGCTCGGGCACGCCGTGCTCCGCTCGGAGGTGCCCGGCGTGCTGGCGCGGGCGAGCGCTCTCGTCAACAACATGCAGGCGGGGGCGCCCGACAAGGTCGTGTTCGAGGCGGCGGCGAGCTGCCGGCCCGTCGTCGTCTCGAATCCGGTCTTCGACCGGCTGGTGGACGGCCTCGGCGTCCGGCTCCGCTTCGACCGGGACGACCCGGACGATCTCGCCTCGGCGATCGGCGAGCTGGCAGCGCGTGCGCCCGAGGAGCGTCGGGCGATCGGCCGGGCGCTGCGCGAGCGCGTCGCGGCGAGCCACTCCGTCGAGCACTGGGCGGACGCCGTGCTCGAAGCGGCCGCGCGATGAGCGACCGGTCCGAGCCGCCTGCCGGCGGCGTCCGCGTCCTGCACGTGCAGAAGGTGGCCGGCATCTCCGGCTCCGAGGCGCACCTCCTGTCGCTCCTGCCGCGCCTGCGCGAGCGCGGCTGGGACGTCCGCCTGCTCATGCTGCACGGCGACGAGCCGGGTGCGTGGGACTTCGCCCGGGCGCTCGCTGCGCGCGGCGTACCGCTCGACGCGATCCCGATCTCCCGCGACGTCGACGCGGCCGCCTTCGCCCGCCTCGTCCGCTATCTGGCGCGGACGCGGCCGCGCATCCTGCACACGCACCTCGTCCACGCGGACGCCTACGGCCAGCTGGCGGGCGTGCTCGCGCGCGTCCCCGTCCGCATCTCGACCAAGCACGGCTTCAACGAGTTCCGCGAGAGCCGGGTCTTCGGCCTCGCCGACCGTGCCGTCGCGAGCCTCGTCCACGTGCACATCGCCATCTCCCGCGGGCTCGCCCACTACCTGGCGCAGACCGAGGGCTTCGACGAGGCCGGCTTCCGCATCGTCCACTACGGGATCGCGCCCCGCGACGGGGCCGCGCCCTACCGCGGCACCGCGCCGCGCCTGCTGTGCGTGGGTCGGTTGATCCCGATCAAGGGGCACATCGTGCTGCTGCGGGCGTTTGCGCAGGCTCGGGCCGAGCTCCCGGCGCTCGAGCTCGACCTCGCCGGCCGCGGGCCGCTCGAGCCGACCCTGCGCTCGCTCGCCCGCGAGCTCGGTGTCGCCGACGCCGTGCGCTTCCTCGGCCATGTCTCACCGATCCAGGGTGCGATCGAGTCGGCGGCGGTCGTCGTCGTCCCCTCGCTGGGCGAGGGCTTCGGCATGGTCGCACTGGAGGCGATGGAGCGCTCGCGCCCGGTGATCGCAGCGGCGGTCGGCGGCCTCGGCGAGCTCGTCGTGCACGGCGAGACGGGGCTGCTGGTCGAGCCCGGCGCGGCGGAGCCGCTCGCGCGGGCGATCGTCGAGCTCGCCGCCGACCTGCCGCGGGCGGCGGCGATGGGAGAGGCTGGGCGCCGGCGGGCGCTGGCCGAGTTCGGCGAGTCGCGCTGCGTCGAGCGGACGGAGGAGCTCTACCGGAGCGCGCTCTCGTAGACGGCGGTGGTCGCAGCCGCGATCCGCTCGACGGAGAACCGGGAGCGCGAGCCGCGACACGGCGAGCAGCACGCGCGCCCCGTCGAAGAGCGGCAGCGGCGGGTCGGTCGCCCACGGGCGGCGCCGGGCGCGAGGGCGCCGTAGACGTCGGCGTGGACGAGATGGGTGTGCACGCGTCCGCCCGCTGCGCCCGCAGCGTCCGCGCGAGCCGCAGCGCGAGCGCGGGATCGAGGTCGCGGGGGGCGGGCAGCCGCTCGAACCCGACACGCGCCTGCTCGAGCTCGCCGCGCGGGTCGTCGAGGCCGACGAAGGAGACGTCCAGCCCGCGCGCGGCCAGCGCCGAAAGCAGCGTCAGCAGGTGGCGCTCGGAGCCGCCGATGCCCCGGACGCGGTGGGCGCGGACGACCCTCACGGGGCCGCGGAGACCGTGCCGCGGAGCCGCGCGGCGCTGTCGCGGACGCGCGGCGGCAGCCTGCGCGCGAGCGACAGCACCGCCACGCCCGCGACGAGCGCGAGCGTGAAGTCCCACGGCACCCGGTAGCGCGTGTCGCCGGCGAAGCCCATCGCCGCGAGCGTCTGGTAGCAGAGCAGGAGCACGACGAGCACGGCCACCCGCCGCGGCACGAGCACGAGCCCGATCAGGGCGAGCGCGTACAGCGGGATCTCGTAGACCGGCTGCACCCACGTGCGCACGCGGTCGACGAAGCCGCCCGCGCCCGGCCGCCCTTCCGTCTTCTGCACGCGCGGGTCCCACAGCATGCGCACCGCCTGCCCCATCAGCTTCGCCTTCTCGGCGGGGTGGTCGACCATGAACGCGAGCGCCTTGTGCCGGTAGAAGCGCATCTGGGCGCACTCGTCGACGTGCACGAGCTTGTGGTCCTGGTAGTAGAGCGTCTCCGCCTCCTCGGGCGTGTAGGGCGAGCCCGGGATGCGCGGCACGTCGTCGATCCACTTGCCGGCTGCGAGCGTGGCGTAGGTGTGCTCGTTGTTCGCCTTCCACAGCGCCCGCGCGTCGGTGGTGAGCGTGAAGCAGCCGACCGAGGCGTCCGTGCGCGCGGCCCAGGGGACGAGCGCCAGCGCGCAGACGCCGACGGCAAGGGCCGGCGCGAGCACGCGGCGGCGCTGCCAGAGGACGAAGCCGCAGACGACGACCGGCAGGACGATCAGCCGCGTGTTCCCGAGGATGGCGAGGCCGAGGACGACGCCGAGGGCGACGGCCGCCAGCTTGACGCGGGCGGTGCGCCGGTCGGCGGCGACGAGCGTGAGCAGGACGACCGCCGCCGCGAACAGCTGGTCGACGATCTCCCGGTTCACGTGCACGTCGTGCCAGATCAGGTACGGGTTGAGCGTCGACACGACGGCGGCGACGAGGCCGGCGCGGGGCGAGAGGAAGCGCCGGCCGATCTCGTACACGAGCACGGCCGTCGCGGCGGCGAGCGCGATCTGCGACAGGCCGACGGCGGGCCAGTTGCGCCCGAACATCCAGTAGACCGGGATGAGGAAGAACGAGTAGAGCGGCTGCGTCCACGCGGACGGCTGCCCGGGGACGAAGCCGAAGGTGCCGGAATGGACGAAGGTGCGGGCGAAGTCGTCGCTCTTCTCGGTGAAGTTGGCGAGGATGGCGCCTCGCTCGTGCAGGAGCACGGCGAGCCGCGGCAGGACGCACGTCGCGACGACGAGGGCATACGCGCGCCGGCCGGTCATCGGGCGGCGGCCTCGACGGGAGGGGTCGCCTCGACCCCCTCGACCCAGGCGCGCTGCCACAGCTCGAGCACGACGAGGCACCACAGGCGGTGGCCGCGGTCGGCGCGCCCCGAGACGTGCTCGGCGAGCAGGCGCTCGACGGCGGCCGGGCGCAGCTGGCCGCGGCCGCGCGCCGACCGGTCGAGCAGCACGTCGGCGGCGAGCTCGCCCAGCTGGCCGCTGAACCGGGCGGAGAGGTGGACGCCGAAGCCCGTCTTGCGGGCGACGAAGCCGGGCTGCCACAGCTCCCGGCGGAGCGCTGCCGGGAAGACCTCGACCAGGCGACCGTAGCGGGCGGCAGGGGGCGCGGCGAGCATGCCCAGGAAGCGCGCCGCCCTCGCCGCGGCCGAGCGGGGCTCGCGCGAGGGTGCCCGCAGCGCGCGCGCGCCCGCGGCGGCGCCCCCGGCCGCCAGCCGGGCGGCCAGCTCGTGGGCGAGGTGGCGCTCGTAGCCGGACGCCTGCGCCATGAGCGCCACGACGACGCTCGAGTCGAGGCCGCCGGACAGGAGCGCCCCGAGCGGGACGTCGGCCACCAGCCGGCGCTCGACCGCCTCGCGCACCTCGGCACGGACGAGCTCGAGCCACTCGGCGTCGCTCCGCGGCCCGAGCTCGCGAGGCTCGGCGTAGGGCTCGACGCGGACGGAGCCGCCCCCGGCGACGAGCAGGTGGCCGGGCGGCAGCTTCTCGATCCCGCGCAGCCCGGTACCGCCGGGCACGTACTGGAGCGCGAGGAAGGCGTCGAGCTGCTCGGGGTCGACCGCGCGTCGCACCTGCGGGAGGCGCAGGAGCGCCTTCACCTCGGAGGCGAAGGCGAGCGTGCCGTCGGCGAGCCTCGTCCACACGAGCGGCTTCTTCCCGACCCGCTCGCGCGCGAGCACGAGCCGCTGCCGGCGGGCGTCCCACCCGTACAGCTCGCCGTTGAAGACGGCGGCCACCTCTCCCCGCTCGTCCCCCACCGGCTGACCGCCGGTCTCGAGGTCGATCACGCGCAGGCGCCGGTGCCCGAGCACGCAGGCGCCGAAGGCGTCGACGGAACCCTCGTCCGGCCCGCGGTGCACGAGCGCGTCCCTCATGCGGGCGACAAGGGCGGGATCGGCGCTTCCGGACGGTGCTAGAAGTCCGCAGATGCCGCACATCTCCGCGGAACGGTACGCGGTCGTCTCCTGCCACGTCGAGCGTCCGCTCGACGACGCCTGCTGGTCGCGCTTCACGGCGCTGCAGGCCCGATGCCCGGGCGGCTTCCGGATCGCGGCGCTCATGCGCCCACCCGACGGGACGGCGGGGGAGGACGCGGAGCGCTGGCTGGCGCGGGCGCGGGAGGCCTCGGCACGGGGGCCGCTCGGCCACCACACGCACTTCGTCTCCCCCGAGCGGGCGCGGCCCGCGGCCACCGGGCCGGAGCACGCCGAGCGCGTCCGCCGCGAGGCGGCGTGGCTTCGCGCGCACGGCCTCGAGGCGACCGTCTTCTGCGGCGGCGGCTGGTACATGGACGAGACGCTCGCGGAGGCGCTGGCCGAGCTCGGCTACGCGGACTGCACCGCGACGGCGTTCCGCCCCGCCTACTTGGCCGAGGGCGCTCCGCGCCTGCAGCTGGCGGCACCCGCCCGGCTCGTCCTGCCGAGCGGCTCGCGTCTGCTCGAGCTCCCGGCGACGCACTCGCTCGGCATGGCCACGCGCGCGGCGCTGGCTCCCCGTCTCGACGTGCCCGTCGTGCACGTCTACTTCCACGACACGGATCTCCTCTCGGGCTCCCGCCGCGCAGCCCTCGCCTGCGCCCTGGCGATCCTCGGCCGCCGCTGCGTCACCAGCGACCTCGAGACATTGCAACAGGCTGTTACAAGGCCGGAGGTGGGCTTCCGGGAGGTGAGTGTGCTCCCCGGAGGCGAGTAACATGTGATGTCCGTGGCGACGAAGCCTGAGCCGGCTCCGTTCCCGGCCGACATCCGCCAGGGACAGCCGTACCTCCTCGCACGGTCGTCGCTGCGGAGGCTCCTCGTCCGGACGGCGAGCCTGTGCGGGCTGATCGGGCTCGACCTGGTCGGCGTCGGCCTGGCCCTGTACGCGGCGCTCGTCCTGCGCGAGCTCTACTACGGCTCGTCGACGATCCTGTGGGGCATCCTCTGGGACCAGGAGACGGACTGGCTGCCGTTCCTGCTCCTCGTGACGGCGCTCGTCTTCTGGCAGGCCGGCCTGTACGCTCGCCGCGAGCAGCGCGCCGGCTTCGGCCGGGTCGTCTCCTCGCTCGTCATCGTCAGCCTGATCGTGCTCGCCTTCGGGCTCGGCACCGGACACAGGTTCTCCACCTTCGGCCTGATCCCGACCACGCTCGTCATCGGGGCCATCCTCATCGGGCTCTTCCGCGCCTCGTACGAGGCGCTCACGCGCGAGGCGCTGCGCATGCTCGGCGTCCGGCGCCGCGCCATCCTCGCGGGCGAGGACGAGCATCTCCTGCACCTGTACCGGACGCTCGGCGCCGGGCGCAGCGGCATCGACTACGAGTTCGTCGGCGCGGTCGCCGCCTCGCCGGGCGGGATCGGGCTGCCGGTGCTCGGCCAGATCGGCGAGCTGCGAGCGATCCTGGCCGAGCACGACGTCGACGAGCTGATCGTCACCGACTCCGACTTCAGCGAGCGTCAGCTGCTCGACATGGTCGACCAGGCACACCGCTGCGGCGTGAAGGTGCGGGTGGCGCCGAAGACGACGGAGCTGCTCATGCAGCGAGCCGAGTTCGTGCCCGGCCAGGGAGCGCCGCTCTTCGAGCTGCGCCCGCCGGTGCTCGTCGGCACCGACTGGCTCGTCAAGCGCACGTTCGACCTGGTCGTCTCGAGCGCGACGATCCTGCTCGGGCTTCCCCTCTGGCTCGCCATCGCGGCGGCGATCAAGCTCACCTCGCCCGGCCCGGTGCTGTACGCCGACCGGCGGGTGGGCCTCGGCGAGCACGAGTTCGGGATGCTCAAGTTCCGGACGATGTACGTCGACGCGGCGGAGCGGCAGGCAGAGCTCGAGGAGCGCAACGAGGCCGAGGGCGCCCTGTTCAAGATCCGCGACGACCCGCGCGTGACGCCGGTCGGCCGGCTGCTCCGGCGCTACTCGATCGACGAGATCCCGAACACCGTCAACGTCCTCCGCGGCGAGATGAGCCTGGTCGGACCGCGGCCGCTGCCCGTCCGCGACTACGCCCTGCTGGAGGAGTGGCATCGCAAGCGCTACCTCGTGCTGCCGGGGATGACGGGCCTGTGGCAGATCTCCGGCCGCTCGAACCTGTCGTTCGACGACCTCGTCCGCTACGACTTCTACTACCTGGACAACTGGTCGATCTGGCTGGACATCTCCATCCTGGCGAGGACGATCCCCGCCGTCGTGTCGAGGCGCGGCGCCTACTGATACAGCTCGGCGCTCGGGAGGGCCGGCCCGGGAGCCTCGGCGAGGGCGCGCCCGCGAGCGCCGACGGGCTCCACCAGCCCGGCGCCGGCGACCGGCGGCGAGAGGGGGATGAAGCGCGGCAGGCGCAGCGAGAAGAGCGTCCCGGCCGACAGCGGGACGACCTCGCAGCCGCCGCCGTGGGCCTCCGCGATCGCGCTCACGATCGCCAGCCCGAGCCCGACGCCGCCGTTCGTGCGGGAGCGGGCGTCGTCGGCGCGGGCGAAGCGCTCGAAGATCCGGTCGAGCGCCTCCGGCGGGACGCCGCAGCCGCTGTCGGAGACGTCGATCACCAGCTCGTGCCCCACCCCGGCGGCCTTCAGCTCGATCGTGTCGTGCGGGGACGTGTACTTGACGGCGTTCTCCAGCAGGGCGTCGAGCGCCGCCCGCAGCGCCTCCTCGTCCGCCCACACGCGGCCGCGCGCGATCGGTCCGAGCACCCAGCCGCGGGGGGCGACCTCGGCCCAGCGGACGAACACGTCCTCGAGGAACGCCTCGACGTCGACCTGCGAGGCGGCGAGGAAGTCCGGGCGGCCCGACTTGGCGAGCAGCAGCAGGCGGGCGATGATGCGCTCGATCCGGCCCAGCTCGTCGATGGCGATCGCGAGCTCGCTCGTCTCGCCGCTCTGCTGGCGCAGGAGCTCGAGATGGCCCCGGGCGATCGTCACGGGCGTCCGCAGCTCGTGCGACACGTCGTGCAGGAAGCGCTCCTGCCGGTCGAGCAGCTCGGCGCGGCTCTCGGCGAGGCTCTGCACCTGCCGCGCGACCGCCTGCCGCCGGCGGGCGTGCCAGACCATGGCCAGGAACATCGCCGACATCAGGGGCACCTCGAACAGCTCGCCCCACAGCTGGATCCCGTCGAACGCGTCCACGAGGATGGAGCTGCCGGTCGTGAGCACCACGGCCGTCAGGACCGTGGCCGTGGCCGGCGGGTTCCAGACGCGGAAGCCGTAGACGAGGGTGAGGCTGATCCAGACGAAGTGGAAGGGGATCGTCTCCCAGCTCGGCCAGACGATCATGGCCGCGACGTTGGCGGCCGCGAACGACGTCCAGGCGAGCTCGACCGAGCGGCGACGGAGCCAGTCGAGAACCCTGTTACGGCACCAGCCGATAGCCCGCATTGCGCACCGTCTCGATCGGCGCTCCCGGTCCGAGCTTCTTGCGCAGCCGCCGGATGCACACGTCGACGACGTTGGAGCCGGGATCGAAGCTGTAGCCCCACACCTCGGCCAGCAGGCGCTCGCGGCTGATCACCTCGCCCTCGTGCAGCAGCAGCTGGTGGAGCAGCCGGAACTCGCGGTCGGCGAGGTCGCAGACGAGGTCGCCGAAGCGCACCGTCCGCCGCGCCAGGTCGAGCACCAGGCGCCGGCCGCGCAGGAGGTTCCCGTCGTCGCCGATGGGCCCGGACAGGCGGAGCTGGACGCGAACACGGGCGAGCAGCTCGGGCAGCGAGAAGGGCTTCGCGAGGTAGTCGGTCGCGCCGAGCTCGAAGCCGCGGAGCTTCGTGGGCAGGTCGCTGCGGGCGGAGAGGACGAGCACCGGCAGCCCCGGACGCTGGCAGTGGAGCGCCTGGAGCACCTCGAGGCCGCTCAGCCCGGGCAGCAGCAGGTCGAGCACGACGAGGTCCCAGGGAGCTTCGAGCGCCCGCGCGAGCCCGTCGCGGCCGTTGTCGGCGCCGTCGACCGTGTAGCCCTCGGCTTCGAGCCCCCGGGCGAGGAACGACCGGATCCGGACTTCGTCTTCGATGATCAGGATTCGCATCGGCCGGCGGACGGTGCATCGCGCCGCGATACGAGCGTAACGCGGCGGAGATGACCTGTAAATGACCGGGAGATGACAGTTCGGTCATCTCACTGGCCCGGCCGGGCCCGGCCACGGTATACGGGGAGCCGACGTGCGTCCCCTGGCGTGGAAGCTCGCGGGCGTCTCGGCGGCTGTCGCCGCGGCCGGCGTGCTCATCGGCTTCTACATCGCCGGCTACCTGGTCGGCAACACGCCGTCCTTCCGGCCGGCGGTGCGGGCCGGCGCCCGCCCGACGGTCGACCTGACCCTGCAGACCGTCGCCGCCGTCGGCCCCGAGCTCGCTCCCCATCCCGACTGGGTGTCCTTCCTCGTCCGCGACGCCGCCGGCCGCTGGCGCCACACGACCGTGTGGCGCCTGCCGGCGCACGCGACCGTGCACGTGACGATCTACAACTTCGACGGCGCGAGCGGCCTCCGCAACCCGTTCCTCGGCCGCCCCCAGGGCCTCGTGGGCGCCGAGCTCGTCGACGGGAAGCCGCTCGTGGTCATGCCGCCGGACCAGCCGTCGCACACCTTCGCCGTCCCGGCCCTCGGCATCCTCGTGCCCATCGCGCCCGTCGCCGACGACGCGAAGAACCAGTGCGGCTACGCGCCGTGCTCCCTGTCGATGGCGCACCGCACCATCCGCTTCACCTTCCGCACCGGCGCGCCGGGCCACTACCGCTGGCAGTGCTTCGTCCCGTGCGCCGCCGGGTTCATGTACGGCTTCGGCGGCCCGATGCAGACGATCGGGTACATGGACGGCTTCCTCGACGTCGTCTGACGCGATGGCGAGCATCGAGGAAGCAGGCGCAGTCAGGCCGGGCGACGTCCCACACGGCCGACGGTTCCTCGCGCTCTGGCTCGTCCTGAGTGCGATCGCGACGCCGCTCGTCGCCGTCTTCCTCGGTCCGGCGATCCCGCCCGGTAACGGCAGCGCCCAGGCGACCGAGCAGGTGTTCGACAACCAGGTGATGGTGTCGGTCGTCACGCCGGTCTGTATCCTCGTCGTCCTCTTCCTCGTCTACGCGCTCGTCAGCTTCCGCGCGCGTGGGGCCGAGGCCGTCGACGGGCCGCCCGTCCGCGGCGACTGGAGGATCCAGATCCTGTGGGTGGTCGTCACGACCTCCACGGTCCTGTTCCTCGCCGGCTTCGGCACCTACGAGCTCCTGCAGAGCGGCTCCGGCGGCGGCCAGGGGCCGACCGCCGCCTTCCTCCCGCCCGACCACGGCAAGGCGATGGACGTGCAGGTGATCGCGCAGCAGTGGGAGTTCACCTTCCGCTACCCGACGTACGGCGGCGTCGAGACGCCGCATCTCGTGCTGCCTGCGAACACGCTCGTCCGGCTCCACGTCACGTCGCTCGACGCGGTGCACTCCTTCTGGGCCTACCAGCTCGGCGTGAAGGCGGACGCGAACCCCGGCAGCGACAACGTCGTCTACGTGCAGCTGAAAGGGCCGCGCACGTTCGAGATCCACTGCGCCGAGCTGTGCGGGCTCTGGCACGGCTACATGTTCGACACGGGCCGCGTCGTCCCGCAGCGCGAGTTCGCCTCGTGGATCGCACAGCAGCAGTCGTACTTCGGGCCGGTCGTCAAGTACCTGCCCCCGTACTCGACCCACTACCTTCCCGACCCCCAGCTGCGCGCTGGATGAGCCGCAGCCGAAAGGAGTGACCGTGACACGGACGCCGGCCCAGCCGACGGCTCGCCCGCCCGTTCCCCTGCTCGCAGGGCAGACGGTCGAGCGCGGGGAGCGCCGGTGAGCGCGGACGCAGTCGCCGTCCGCCCGTCTGCCTGGCGGCGCCTGATCGGGTTCAACGTCCTCACCGGCGTGCTGCTCGGCGTGGGCGGCTACTACCTCGGCTGGTTCGTCGGCCACCAGGTCAACGGGGCGAGCCTCGCCTACTTCGGCGACATCGACCAGAACGACCTGTCCATCTTCCTCGGCTACTTCCTCGGGGTGGTCGGCTTCCTCGTCGGCCTCGGCTTCGCCAACTACCCGCTCGCACGTCTCCGCGGCTACCCGCCGTCGCTGCGCGAGAAGGAGACCGAGGGAGTCGGGCGCTACTTCGGCCTGTGCACCGACCACAAGGTGGTCGGCATCCAGTACCTGGCCGGCATCGGCCTCTTCTTCTTCATCGGCGGGCTGAACGCGATGCTGATCCGGGTCGAGCTGCTGCGGCCGAACGCCCAGGTCTTCCCCGCCGGCCAGTACCTGACCCTGGTCGGGATGCACGGCACGATGATGATGGGGATGATGACGAGCGCGATCCTCGGCCCGTTCGCGAACTACTTCGTGCCGCTGATGATCGGTGCCCGGCGGATGGCGTTCCCGCGGATCGAGGCGCTCACCTTCTGGCTGCTGATGGCCGCCGGGGCGATTCTGACGACCACCATCTTCTTCGGCGGCTTCCCGACCGGCTGGACCGGCTACGAGCCGCTCAACGACCAGGCGAACGGGGGTATGGACGCGTACATCGTCTTCTTCGCCCTCGTCGGCCTGTCCATGACGCTGCTCGGCCTGAACATGATCGCGACGATCGTGACCATGCGCGCCCCGGGGCTGACGTGGTCGCGCCTGCCGATCTTCTGCTGGGGCGTCCTCTCGACCGCCGTGCTGATGGTGCTGGCGGCGCCCGTGCTGATCGCGGCGCTCGGGATGGCCATGCTCGACCGCACCGCGCAGACGACGTTCTTCATCCCGAGCGGCGGCGGCAGCCAGTACCTGTACGAGAACCTCTTCTGGGTGTTCGGGCACCCCGAGGTGTACATCCTCGCCCTGCCCGGCTTCGCCATCGTGCTCGAGCTCCTGCCGGTGTTCAGCCGCAAGCCGCTGTGGGGCTACCGGCTCGCCGTCGCCGGCCTGCTCGGCGTCACGCTCCTCTCCTGGATGGTGTGGCAGCACCACCTGTTCGTGAGCGGGATCAACAGCGACCTGCGCCCCTTCTACATGCTCTCCACGGAGCTGATCTCGATCCCGACCGGCTTCACCTTCGTCTGCGGCCTGATGACGATGTGGCGCGGCCGGATCCGCCTCACCGTGCCGATGCTCTTCTGCCTCGCCTGGTTCTTCAACTTCCTGGTCGGGGGACTGTCCGGCGTCTTCCTGTCCGACGTGCCGAGCGACGTGACGACGCACGGCAGCTTCTTCTCGATGGCCCACTTCCACTACACGATCATGGGCGGGCTGATCTTCACCTTCTTCGCGGCGATCTACTACTGGCTGCCGAAGATGACCGGGCTCGAGCTCGACGAGCGGCTCGGGAAGATCCACTTCTGGTCGATGTTCGTCGCCTTCAACTCGACCTTCGCGCCGCTCTTTGCCGTCGGCTTCCTGGGGCAGCCACGGCGCGTCGTCACCTACCCGGCCCACCTCCAGTTCCTCAACGACTGGGTGTCGGCCTCCGCCTTCGTGCTCGGGCTGTCCATGCTCGTCTTCCTCGGCAACCTCGTCTGGTCGCTCGTCTTCGCCCGCGTCCGCGCGGCCCCGAACCCGTGGGCGTCGCGGTCGCTCGAGTGGCAGCTGCCCTCGCCCGTGCCGGTGCACGACTTCGACCGGATCCCCGTCATCAGCGGCGATCCCTACGCCTACGGCGAGCCGGCGCAGCCCGTCGCCGCCCCCGCGCCGGCGGGAGGGAGGGCGAGGTGAGCGAGCTCGCGCAGGAGATCGCCGCCCACGAGCAGGTCGAGCGGGAGCCGCCGGAGCTCCTCGGGCGCAACCTGAGCTCGGCCGGCCATCTGCTCGCCAGCGCCACCGCCTTCTTCTTCCTCGCCTTCGTCTTCGCCTACTTCTACCTCCGCTCGCTCGACAACGCCGGTCTGTGGCGTCCGAAGCACGTCGACCCCTCGCAGACGCTCGGCGCGCTCGTCATGGCTTTCGCCGTGGCGAGCGCCGTCGGCGTCCGCCTCGGGCTCGCCGATCACCGGGATGGCCGGCGAACGGCGTGGCACTGGAAGGGCGCCGCCGCGCTCGCCCTCGGCGTCGCCTCGATCGTCCTGCAGGTGGTGGAGTGGACGACCGTCGGCTTCGGCCCGGCCGACGGCGGCTACGCGAGCGTGTTCGTCGGCTGGACCGCCTTCTCCGTCCTGTTCGTCGCAGGGACGATGTTCTGGCTGGAGACGATCCTGGCCACGTCGCTTCGCCACCGGCGCGTGGCGGCGCTCGCGCCCGGCGAGGCCGTCGGCGAGGCGAGCCGCTTTCGCCCGGACGTGGCCGGCGCCTCCCTGCTCGTGCGGCCAGGCCTCGAGGCGCTCTCCTTCTACTGGAGCTTCCTGGCGGGGATCGGCGTCGTCGCCTGGATCCTCCTCTACCTTGCCTAGACGGCCGTGCCGAGCCTGACGAGCCCCGCCGCCTGGCCGGTGGAGCCGCCGCTCTTCCTCGTCGTGGCGGCGGCCGCCCTGTACTGGCTCGGCGGCCGGCGCCGGGTGTCCGCCCGCCGTGGAGAGCTCGGCTCGCGCGCCCGGGCGGCCTGCTTCTACCTCGGGCTCGCGGTCGTCGCCGGGGCCCTCGACTCGCCGCTCGACCCGCTCGCCGAGCGCCTGTTCGCGGCGCACATGCTGCAGCACGTCCTGCTCCTCAGCGTGGCGCCCGTCCTCGTCCTCCTCGGCGCTCCCTGGGGCCGGGTGTGGCAGCCGCTCCCGCTCGGCCTGCGCCGCAGGACGGCGAGGGCCGTCGCGCACGGTCGCGGCGCCCGCCCGCTGCGCGCCGCGGCAGGCGGCGTGTCGCGGCCCGCCGTCGCCTGGCTCCTGTTCAACGCCGACCTCGTCGCCTGGCACGTGCCCGCCCTCTACGACGCGACGCTGCGCAGCCGGGCCGCGCACGACCTGGAGCACGCCCTGTTCTTCTGTACGGCCCTCGTTTTCTGGGCCTGCGTGCTCGACTCGCCGCCCCTGCGGGCCCGGCTCGACTGGCTCCGGCGGGCGGTCTTCGTCACCTCGGGCCTCGCGGTCGGCTGGGTGCTCGCGATCGTGCTCGCCTTCTCGCCGTCACCGCTGTACGAGGCGTACGCCTCGCTGCCGAGCCGTCCGGGCGGCCTGTCGGCGCTCGGCGACCAGCAGATCGCGGCCGGCGTGATGTGGGTGCCGGGGTCGCTCGTCTACTCGGTCGCGTTCCTGTTCTTCCTCTATCGTTGGCTGGAGCCGGCCAGCGCGGGCCGCCGCCCGCCGGGACGGCGGCCCGGCCCTGCCGGAGGCACCTGATCGAATCGGGGAGGTGATCTCGTGGAGTCGACGCTCGCAGCGCACTTCCTCGCCGGCTCGATCCTCAGCTGGGCGCTGCCCATCGCGCTCGTGCTCGCAGTTGGCCTCTACTGGGGGCTGCTCATGCGGCGCTCGACGGGAACGCGCGCAGGCAAGATGGAGTGAGTGAGGGTGGTCGCCCGGCCCCACGGACCGCTGCCCGGCAGCATCTCCGCCCGGCACGTCGCAGCGGCGGTGCTGGCCGCCGCGCTCGTCGGCGTCGGGCTCGGCGTGGCGCTGCACGAGCTCCGCTCGGGCGGCGCGCCGGCGGCGAGCCGGCTGCCCGCCTTCCACGGACAGGCCGTCTGGGCCTCCGGCGAGCGTCCTGCACCGCGCTTTACGCTCCGCGACGAGCGCGGCGCGCCCCTCTCCCTCTCCTCGCTGCGCGGCCGGCCGGTGCTGCTCACGTTCCTCGACTCGCGCTGCCGCAACCAGTGCCCGGTCGAGGGCAGGGAGCTCGCCTCGGTCTTCACCCGCCTGCCCGCCGCGAGCCGGCCCGCGCTCCTCGTCGTGAGCGTCGACCCGCGCGGCGACACCCCCGCGAGCATCCGCCATGCGATGCGGTCGTGGGGGCTCGCCGGTCGCTGGCGCTGGCACTGGCTGAACGGCAGCCGCGCACAGCTCGAGCAGGTCTGGCGCGCCTACGGGATCACGGTCGACCCTGCCTCGGGCGACATCGTCCACAGCCTCGTGCTGTACCTGATCGACCGGCGCGGCGACGAGCGCACGGCGTACCTGTTCCCCTTCCTCCCGGGCTTCCTGCAGCGAGACCTCGCCGCCCTCGCCCGCGCGGGCGCGTGAGCCAGGCGGCGGCGCCGGGGCTGGCTCTGCGCCTGACCGCGCTCGCGGCGGCGGCCGCGTCGCTGCTCGCGGTCGCGAGCGGCGCCAGCGCCGGAGGCGGCTCGCCGCACCGTCTGCTCGGGGCGCTGACCGTGCCGCCGTTGCTCGCGCTCGTGGTCGCAGCCGCAGCGGCGCACCGGCGGCTGCGGGCCGTGTCCGCCGCGGCGCTCGCGCTCGTCGCCGCCGCCGCGGCCGTGACCGACCCGCCCTTGCACCTGGCGCTGGCGGCGCTCGCCTTCGCGGCCACCGCCTCGACCTGTGCGGCGACCTTCCGTGGGGGCCGCGCCGCGCCCGGACGCCTGCGCGACTACGCCACCTTGACGAAGCCGCGGATCATGACGCTGCTCCTGCTCACCGGCGCGTGCGGCATGGTGGTCGGCGCCCGGGGGGCTCCAGACCCGGCGCGGCTCGTGCTCATGCTGCTCGGGCTGGGGCTCGCGTGCGGGGGCGCGAGCGCCCTCAACCACGTGCTCGACCGCGACATCGACCGGCTGATGGGGCCGAGGACCGCCCGCCGTCCGGTCGCCGCCGGGCGCCTGCCGGCTCCGCGCGCCCTCGAGTTCGGCCTCGCCCTCTCGGCCGCATCCTTCGTGCTGCTCGGCTCGACCGTGAACCTGCTCGCGGCGGTGCTCGCGCTCGCCGGCAACCTCTTCTACGTCGTCGTCTACACCCGCTACCTCAAGCGCCGCAGCCCGCTCAACATCGTGCTCGGCGGTGCCGCCGGGGCCGTGCCGCCGGTCGTCGGCTACGCGGCCGCGACCGGCAGCCTGGCGCTTCCGGCCCTGTGGCTGTTCGTGATCGTGTTCCTGTGGACGCCGCCGCATTTCTGGTCGCTCGCGCTCCTGCTGCGCGAGCAGTACGCGGCGGCACGCGTCCCCATGCTGCCGGTCGTGCGCGGCGAGTCGGTCACGCGCCGGCGCATCGTCTGGTACACGGTCTCGCTCGTCGCCTTCACCGCCGTCCCGGTCGCGACCGGGTCGTTCGGCCTCGTCTACGGCGTCGGAGCCGCCGTGCTCGGAGCGGCGTTCCTCGCGCTCTCGCTGGCGCTGCGGCGCACGGGAGGACGGCGGGGGGCCGCGGCCGCCTTCCACGGCTCGCTGCTCTACCTCGCCCTCCTGTTCGTGCTCGCCGCGGTCGACGTGGCGACGTAGGCGCGGTGGCCGAGGCGGGGCCGTCAGGGGCCCGGGCGGGCGGAGATCGACGGCCGCGCGCGCCGCACGACGTCGAGCACGTCCCACATGCGCGCCTGCTCCTCGCCCGGGACGAGGCTCGCGATCCGGTACGAGCCCGTGCGGGAGGCGACGAACGAGAACGTGGCCCTCGAGCCCGGGGCGAGGCCGGCGAGCGGCTGCGGCGTCGAGGCGCCGGGGAAGGCGGGTCGCACGGACAGCGCTCCGCGGACGACGGCGCAGGAGGCGCGCCGCGCGCCGCGGTTCTCGCAGTCGACGATCACCCGCCATCCCAGCGGCACGGTCACGAGCAGCTCGCCGCGGCCGTACCCGTCGAAGTCGAAGCCCCCGTTGGCACCGCCGAGCCCGGCGGCGAGCGTCAGCCGCACGGTATGCGTACGGGCGTTCCAGGCGAGCCATCGCCACGGGGAAGGCCGCCCCGCCGACGCCGCCACCGCGCCCACGCAGACGAGCACGAGCAGCGGGCCGCCGAGTGCGACGCGACGCATCGGCGCGGATGCTACCGCCCTCGCCCCGGCCGCCGGCGGCCGGGGTGAGCGGCCGTGAGGATTCTGTAAGCGCCGCCGGAGCGCGCAGGCTGCTCCGCCATACTGACGTCCGGTGAGCGCGCGCGCCCCGAAGATCCTGGCCGTCGCCTCCGCCGTCGACCTCGACTTCCGCTACGGCTGCACGCCCGCCTGGTGGCAGCTGTGGAAAGGGTTGCACGAGGCCGGCTGCGACCTGATCGTCACCCCGTACCGGGGCCGGGCGGTGGAGGCGCCGTGGTGGCGGACGGAGCCGAACCCGTGCCAGCGCGAGGGCGACCTCTTCCAGCAGGCTCGCGACCTCGTCGCCCGGGTGAAGGGCGACACGCACCTGCGCCGCCGCGAGGAGCATCCGCCGGACACCGTCTCCGACCGGCTCGTGCGCGAGGTGATCTGGCGGCTCGTCACGCCGCGCTGGCAACGGCACCTGACCCGGATCCTGGAGCGGGAGCGCGACGTCGACGCGGTCGTCGTCTTCACCGTGCCCATGAGCCACCTGCGCGGCGTCCCGGCGGCGTTGCGGGAGCGGTTCGGCGTCCCGGTCGTCTTCTACGACGGCGACGTGCCGATGAGCCTGCCCGAGTTCGGGGGCATGGACACCGGCTTCAACTACTACCACGGCGCCGACCCGTCCGAGTACGACCTCGTCGTGTCCAACTCCGAGGGCGGGCTGGAGCGCCTGCGGGCGCTCGGCGCCCGGCGGGCAGAGGCGGTCTTCTGGGGGGCCGACCCCGAGCTCTTCCAGCCGCTGCCGGTCGACAAGCAGGTGGACGTCTTCTTCTACGGCTACGGCGACAAGTTCCGCCGCGAGTGGATGCAGGCGATGGTGGGCGAGCCGAGCCGGCGCCTCGAGCACGTCGACTTCGCCCTCGGCGGCCGCGACTTCCGCGGCGACGTGGGCGCGGCGCGGGAGATCGGCGACGTCTCCTTCAACGTCTTCGCGCGGACGATCTCGGAGGCACGGGTGAACCTGAACATCACGCGGCGGGCGCACGCGAGCGTGCACGCATCGTCGACCGCCCGACCGTTCGAGCTGGCCATGGCCGGCGCGACCGTCGTGTCCAATCCGTACGAGGGGATCGAGCGCTGGTTCGAGCCGGGCCGCGAGCTCGTCGTCGTCGCGAGCGCCGACGAGGCCGTCGAGGCCTACCGCGAGCTCCTGGACGATCCCGGGCGAGCGGGGGAGCTCGGCCGGGCCGCGCGAGAGCGGGCGCTCGACGAGCACACGTACCTGCAGCGAGCCCGGCGGCTGCTCGAGCTCCTCGGCCTCGCAGCGGCCACCCCGGTGGGCGCCGGTGGTTGACGGCGCGCGTGCCCTCGCCGGGGAGCTCGCCGGCGCGGCCGAGGCCGATGTCTCCGCGCTCCGCCGCATCGCCGTCGTCCCGGCCTACAACGAGGAGGGCTCGGTCGCGGCCGTCGTCCGCGAGCTGCGCGCCGCCGACCCGGGGCTCGAGGTGGTGGTGATCGACGACGGCTCCCGCGACCGGACGGCCGACGTGGCCGAGGCGGCGGGAGCACGCGTCGTGCGGCTGCCGTTCAACCTCGGCATCGGCGGCGCCGTCCAGACCGGCTACCGCTACGCCTACGAGCACGGGTTCGACCTCGTCCTGCGCGTCGACGGCGACGGGCAGCACGACCCGGCCGAGGCGGCCGCGCTCGCCGCGCCGGTGCTCGAGGGCAGGGCCGACGTCGCCGTCGGCTCGCGCTTCGCCGGCACGGACGGCTACCGCTCCTCGCGCTCGCGGCGGCTCGCCATCCGCCTGCTCGCGTGGACCGTGTCGGCGGCCGTCGGAGAGCGGGTGACCGACCCGACCTCCGGCTTCCAGGTCGCGGGCCGCCGGGCGATCGCGCTGTTCGCCGCCGACTACCCGTACGACTACCCGGAGGTGGAGGCTGCCGTCCTCGTCGCCAAGCACGGATTGCGCCGGGTGGAGGTGCCCGTGTCGATGCGGGAGCGCTCGGCCGGGCAGTCGTCGATCGGCGCCGTCCGCTCGGTCTACTACATGGTCAAGGTGCTGCTCGCGGTGTTCGTCGCCCTCTTCCGGCGGCCGGGCACGGTGCCGGAGTGATCCTCGCCGCCGGGCAGACGCCGCTGTCGGTCGCGATCGCGGGGGCGGTCGCCTCGATTCTGCTCGTGCTCGTCGTGCTCGAGCTGATCCGCAAGCGCCGCCTGCGCGAGCGCTACGCCCTGCTCTGGCTCGCCACCGGCCTCGTCCTGCTCGTCCTCTCCCTGTGGCGCAGCGGGCTGAACACGATCGCGGGCTGGCTCGGGGTGAAGGGCTACCCGCCCGCGGTGCTGTTCGCGGTGGCGACGCTCTTCATCCTGCTCGTGCTGCTCGACTACTCGACCGTCATCTCGAAGCTCGCCGACCAGAACACGGCGCTGGCGCAGCGGCTCGCGCTGCTCGAGGAGCGGCTGCGCGAGCGAGCCTGACGCGGGACCTCTGGGGCGGCAGGACGGGGTGTCGATGCGCTGCGGCGAGTGGGCCGCCGTTCCCGTGGGCTTCGGCTACGGCACCCGGACGACGGCGCGGCGGCTGAGCAGGAACGTGTCGCCGAGCCGCGGGTCGTCGAGCCAGTTCGCCCCGACGGCGACCCGGTACGACCAGGTGCCGGGGCCCGGGCGCTCGTCGGCCGCCGTCGAGCGCGTCCGCAGCCGGAGCAGCCCTGCGTAGACGCACGTGTCCGCCCCGCCGTGGCCGGGGCAGATGACGTCCTTCGTCCCGCGCAGGCGGAGCACGCGGTAGAAGACGCGGGTCGAATGCGTGTCCATGGCGTTCCAGCGTAGGTGGACGGCGCCGTTCGACACGTCCGCCCGCAGCCCGACGCCGCCGTCGACGGGGACGGCGATCTGGTGGACGATGACGACGCGCGCGCCCCCGCGCACCGGCCGGAGCGCGGCCGAGGCGACCAGCGGGACGAGGCTGAAGAGGACGGCGGCGGCGATGAGGACGCGTCGCGAGGGGATGCGCGGCGGCGGCGCCGGGAAACGCGCGGCGAGCGCCGGGCCGAGCCGGGGCACGAGTACGGGGAGCGAGGCGGTCATGACGACGAGCGGCGGCACGGCGGGGACCAGCAGCCGGAAGAAGGACCCGCTGTCCACCGAGGAAACGGCGTCAGAGCCCTTGATGACGAAGTACAGCCAGAACCAGGCCGACAGCGACAGCGCGAGCGCCGGCGCACGGCGGGCCACGGCGAGTGCGCCCGCGAAGGGCAGGAACTGCAGCAGTCGCAGGCTGAAGAAGACCTCGCCGAGGCCGTCGAGGTTGTTCTGGAGGTGCGACCAGTCGAGCTGGAGGTACTTGTGGTACGGCGTCAGGATCGAGCCGGCCGGCGCCGGGCCGAGGGCGAGCCGCTGCGGCTCGTAGGCGTTGGTGAACGCGGGCAGGTAGCCGTAGCCCCGGTACTTCCACAGCGCGAGCGCGCCGAGCGCCGGCAGCGCCGCGAGGACGAAGGCCGCGAGCTCGCGCCAGCGCCGGCCGGCGAGGAGGAGGACGACCGGCGCCGCGAGGAAGATGAGGTTGGACGCCTTCGTCAGCAGCGCCAGCCCGGCGACGAGGCCGGCCAGCAGCCCCCACTCGACCCGCCGCGACTGGTACGTCCGCACCATGCAGGCACCGGCGGCGAGCAGGCAGACGACGCTCGGGAAGTCGCCCATCGCCGTCAGGCCGAGCGGGTGCGGCAGGAACTGGTCGACGTACTTGTCGTGGTAGCGCTGGACGAAGAACGGCACGGCAAGGAACGGCCCCACCACCCAGGCCGCAGCCGCCAGGTAGCCGATCGCCCGCCCGGCGATGCGCGCCGCGATGTCGTACACGCAGAAGAGCGCGACCGGCGCCAGCACGAGCGTCTGCACGAGGACGGCGGCGGGCAGGCCGGCGACGAAGCTTGGCCCTGCGACGAGCGCGAAGGGGGCGAGCAGGAGCGACCAGGCGGGCGAGATGAGCGTCTTCGGGATGAGACCGTGCCCGGCCAGCCAGCTCGTCGTCCAGTACCAGATCTGGTCGCCGCCCTGGTAGAAGAGCCAGCCGTTGTGGTGCACGGCGAGCGCGAGCGCCGCGGTGGCCAGCCACTCGACGGCAAGGAGCGGCAGGAGCACCCGCCACGGCTCGCGCACCGGGACGCGCTCCCACGCGCGCACGAGCGCGGCCCAGGCGCGGCCCGCCTCGGCGGGGACGGCCGTGTCGGCTCCGGCCCTCACGCCGCCGCGCGCGCGTGCTGGCGATACCAGGCGACCGTGCGCTCGATGCCCTCGCGCAGCGGCGTACGCGCCTCCCACCCGAAGAGCGCTCTGGCGCGCGAGGCGTCGAGCGAGCGGCGCGGCTGCCCGTTCGGCATGGACGTGTCCCAGCGGATCTCGCCCTCGAAGCCGGTCACGTCCGCGACGAGCTCGGCCAGCTCGCGGATCGAGATCTCCCGGCCGCTGCCGAGGTTGACGGGCTCCGGCCCGTCGTAGCGCTCGGCGGCGAGCACGAGCCCCTCCGCGCAATCCTCGACGTAGAGGAACTCGCGCGTCGGCGAGCCGTCGCCCCACAGGACGACCTCGCCGGGCGAGGTCAGCATCTTGCGCACGAGTGCCGGGATCACGTGCGAGGTGTCGAGGTCGAAGTTGTCCCGCGGCCCGTACAGGTTCGTCGGCAGCAGGAAGATCGCGTCCAGGCCGTACTGCGCCCGGTAGGCCTGCGCGCCGACCAGCATCGCCTTCTTCGCCACGCCGTAGGGCGCGTTCGTCTCCTCCGGGTAGCCGTTCCACAGGTCCTCCTCGCGGAACGGCACGGGCGTGTGCTTCGGGTATGCGCACACGGTGCCCGCGATGACGAGCTTTCCCAACCGGTGCAGGCGCGCCTGCTCGAGCACGTTCGCGCCCATGACGAGGTTGGCGTACCAGTAGCGCCCCGGGTTTGCCCGGTTCGCGCCGATCCCGCCCACCTCGGCGGCGAGGTGGAAGGCGAGCTCCGGCTGGGTGTCCGCGAACAGCCGCGCCGCGTGCTCCTGCCGCGTCAGGTCGTAGTCGGCCCGGCGCGCGGCGACGACGTCGTGGCCGTCTGCCCGCAGGCGCTCGACGAGGTGCGAGCCGAGGAACCCGCCGCCGCCCGTGACGAGGATCCTCACGCCGCCGGCGCCGCCTTCCGCGCGCGCGCGGTCCAGTCCACCCGGCCGAGCCAGCGGTCGCGGTGCTCGGCGTACCAGGCGATCGTGCGCGCGACGCCCTCCTCCCACGACACCTTCGGCGCCCACCCCGTCTCGCGCGCCAGCTTGTCGTAGCCGACGCGGAGCGCCATCACCTCGCTCGCGCCCGGGCGGAAGCGCTCGGGGGTGGAGACGATCTGCCGCCCGGCCGGCCAGTAGCCGAGCTGCTCGCCGACGCGGAGGATCAGCTCGGCCCAGTCGCGCATGGAGATGTTCTCGCCCTGCCCGTACACGTAGACGTCGCCCGGGATCCCCTGCGCAGCGACGGTGAGGTGGCCGCGGACGCCGTCCGTGCAGAAGCAGAAGTCGCGCATCGGCTCGAGCTGACCGAGCTCGACCCGCTCGCGCACGAGCGCCTGGGTGATGATCGTGCCGGTGACGAAGCGCGGGTTCTGGCGCGGCCCGTAGTTGTTGAACATGCGCGTGACCACGCCCGGGACGCCGAAGGCGTCGTGGTAGTTCATGGTCAGGAAGTCGGCGGCGACCTTGGACGTCGCGTACACCGACTTCGGGTTGAGCGGCGAGCGCTCGTGGAAGACGACGCCGCCGTCCGCGTCGAAGTCGTGGTGGTGCGAGACGGCCTCGTGCACGTTCCCGTACTCCTCCGAGGTGCCGGCCGTGTCGAACTTCTCCAGCTCGAGGCCGTGGTCGACGATCGACTGCAGCAGGTTGAGCGTGCCGACGACGTTCGTGATCGTCGTCTCGTACGGGCGGTGCCACGACTCGCCGACGTGCGCCTGCGCGCCGAGGTGAAAGACGTACGGCCGGTCCGGGGCGGCGGCCAGCTCCCTGACGAGGTAGTCGATCGACGTGCGGTCGGTCAGGTCGGCGAACTTGACCGCGATGCGGTCGCGCAGGTGGCCGATGTTGTTCAGCGCGCCGCTCGAGGTGGCGCGCACGAAGGCGCGCACGTTCGCACCGAGCTCGACGAGCGCTTCGGTCAGATGCGATCCCATGAACCCGTCGGCGCCGGTGACGAGGACGGTGCGACCGGCGTAGGCGTCGCCGAGCTCACGCCGCAGATCGGCGATCGCCGTCTCTGTCCAGACAGTGTCGCTCGCCGGCGGCTGCGTCTCGCTCATCGGCGCGAAGAGTAACGAGCACGTGTTCGGAACGTTCGAACGCGCCTTCCGGCGGCGGTGCGGTCGGCGTCCCGCGGCGGTTGCCTGCGTAGAGTGCGAGCATGCGCGGCTGGTGGCGCTTCTACCGCACGAGCGTCGGGCTCGGTCTGCGGCATCTGGCGCGGCACGGATACCTGCGCGAGGCCGTCGTCCGCGTCGTCTGCCCGCTCGACCCGAGCCGCTACCTCGAGCTGCCCGAGACGCTGCGGGAGCTGGCCGCCCGCCCGGGCGACCGCGTCCTCGACCTGGCGAGCCCGAAGCTCCTCGCCGTCGTGCTCGGCCGTGCTGGCGTCCGGGTCGTCTCGGTCGACGCGCTCGAGCGCGAGGTCGAGACCTGGCGCTCGCTCGCGGCCGGCGAGGCCAACGTCGAGCTCCTCGTCGCCGACGGCCGCGCCCTGCCCTTCGCGGACGCGTCCTTCGACCACGCCTACAGCGTGTCCGTGCTCGAGCACATCGCCGAGCCGGGCGACGAGCAGGCGCTGCGCGAGCTCGCGCGCGTGACGAAGCCCGGCGGCCGCGTCGTCGTCACGCTGCCCTACGCGGAGCGCTCTCGCGAGGACTGGCGCGACGAGCCGGTCTACGCCGACCACGGGGGAAGCGGAGGGCGCTACTTCTTCCAGCGCTGGTACGACCGCGCCCGGGTCGAGCGGCTGGCCGCGGCCGCGCCGGCACTCGAGCTCGTGTCGACGAGCGTCAGCCGGCTGCGCCCGAACCTGAACGCGCTGTACACGCGCACCTTTCCCCTGCTCCTGCCGCTCGGGCCGTTGTTCGGCGTGCTCGCCCGCCGCCGAGAGGGCCCGGGTGGAGACGTCGTCAGGCTCACCTTCCGTCGCGCCTAGCAAGACCGGCGAACGAAGGTTCCGCTCGGCTGGGGCCCGCGGCGGGCCGGGCCGTGGCCGTCAGGCCTCGCCGGCGAGGTCGCGGTAGACGGCCTCGTGCGCGCGGGCGCACGCCTCCCAGCTGAACTCGCCTGCGCGGGCGAGGCCGCGGCGCACGTACGGCTCCGGGTCGGCGAGGACGGCCTCGATCGCCCTCGCCGCGTCCTCCGCCGAGCGCGGGTCGAACAGCGCCGCCGCGCCGCCGCACACCTCGGGCAGCGACGCGGCGTTCGAGCACGCGACCGGGCAGCCGCAGGCCATCGCCTCGAGCGGGGGCAAGCCGAAGCCCTCGTACAGGCTGGGGAAGACGAGCGCCGACGCCCGCTGGTAGAGGCGAACGAGCTCCTCCCAGGAGACGCGGCCGCGGCTCTCGACCCCCGCCGGGAGCGCCGCCGGATCGTGCCCCGTCCCGGTGAGCACGAGCCGCAGCTCGGGGCGCCGCTCGCGCACGAGCGCGAGCGCCTCGAACAGTCGCCGGTGGTTCTTGTGCGGCCAGCGGTTCGCCGGGTACAGCAGGAACGGCTCGCGCGGCTGCCCGCCGGGACGCAGGCGCTCGTGGTCGACCCCGAGGTGAATCGTGCGCACGCGCTCGGGCGCGAGCCGGTAGCGCTCGACGAGCGTGCCTCGCGCGTGCTCGGAGATGGCGATCACGAGACGGCTCGCGCGGATCGTCCGGCCGTAGACGAGCCGCCGGTAGGCGAGCTCCGCCTTCGAGAAGAACTGCGGGCAGAGCTCGTGCTGGAGGTCGTGCACCGTCGTCGCCGCGGGCGGGTACGTGACGGGCGGGATCATCACGCTGAGCGGGAAGTGGATCGCGTCGAGCCGCGCCTCGCCGAAGAGGCGGCGGATGCGCCCGGGCGCGGCCGAGGCGAGCGCCATGGCGAGGAGCCGCCCGGCCGTGCCGGTGGCGGCGCGGTACTCGGGGACGGAGACCGAGGGGAGCCCGTCGGCGGCGTCCGGGGCCACCCTCGGGCAGAAGGCGAGGTAGTCGAGCTCGCCGACGCGCGAGAGGGCGCGGGCGAGCTCGCGCGCGTACGTCTCGGAGCCGCCGACGACTCCCGGCACGAGGGTGAGCAGGCTCAGCCCGATGCGCATCGCACGAGCTTAGGCAGGCGGGCCTCCGCCGGGCGCGGCTATGATTGCCAGATGCCCGGGGGTGCCGAAGAAACCCCTGCGTCTGCAGGGATTTCGCTCCCGTCCGAGGCCGAGGTCGACGAGCTGTTCGCCCGGCTCCAGCAGGAGCTCGCGGGCGCTGGCGCCGGGGCGGGGACACCCGCGCGTGTGCTCTGGCGGGGTCAGGCGGAGCGCGCCTGGAGCGTCTCCGCCGAGCGGCCGCTCGTCCGCCGCCCGGGGCCGAGGGGCCTCGCAGCATACGCAGTCAAGCGGGCGCTGAGGCCGTTCCTGCGCTGGTACGTCGAGCCGCTCGCCGCCGAGCAGCGGGTGTTCAACGACGCGCTCCTCAAGCTCGTCGACGACCTGTTCGAGGCGGCCGACCGCTCGGCCTCACGGGGCGAGGCGGCGGCGCGCGCGCTCGCCGAGCTGGAGGAGCGGCTCGCGCGCCTCGAGCGTCGCCGGGCGGAGACCGGCACATCCGCTCGTCTCCTACCGCAGACGGTGGCCGCGCAGCCGGCGGCCGCCGCCTTCCCCGACTACTTCGCCTTCGAGTCGCGGATGCGCGGCTCGACCGCCAGCATCCGCGAGCGCCAGCGCGTCTACGTCGACGACCTGCGCGAGGCCGCTCCCGTCCTCGACCTCGGCTGCGGCCGCGGCGAGCTGCTGCTGCTGCTGCGCGAGGCGGGGGTGGAGGCTCGCGGCGTCGACGCCGACCGGGACATGGTCGCCTACGCGCGCGGTGAGGGCCTCGACGTCGAGCAGGCCGACGCGATCGCGCACCTCGAGAGCCTCGCCGACGCCTCGCTCGGCGGCGTCTTCGCCGGCCAGCTCGTCGAGCACCTGCCGCCGCCGGCGCTCCTCCGGCTGCTCCAGCTCGCCGCCGTAAAGCTGCGCCCAGGCGGGCTGCTCGTCGCCGAGACGATCAACCCGCTCTCGCCGCTTGCGCTGCGCAGCTACTACGCCGACCTCACCCACGCCCAGCCGCTCGTGCCGGAGACGCTGGAGCTGCTCGCGCGGCAGGCCGGCTTCCGCACCGTGGAGACGCGGTTCCTGAACGAGCCGGAGAAGCTGACCGTGCCCGACGACCCGGTCGTCGCCGCGAACGTCCGCCGCCTGAACGAGCTCCTCTTCGCCCCGCTCGACTACGCCATCCTCGCGCGCACGTGACCGACGCCCGCCCGCACCGGCACGCATCCGGCACGGTCGCGTCAGCCACCTGCGACGGGTTGCGCGGTACGCTCGCCGCGTGGGTCGGGGAGGTGGGGTCCTCCCGATGTCGACGCGTCAACAAGGTCCGCGCGGGCACGAGACGGGCGATCGCCGCACGGCCGGGAGCCGGCCGGCGCGGGCCCAGGCTGCACGCGGCGGCGCGCCCGCGGCAACGAGGCCGCCGGCGGCGTGCAGCCGTCGCGCGGCTCCGCGACACTTCGGGACAGTGAGATCCGCCGACAGCTCGCCCCGGTGAGAATCGCCGTCTGCAGGCCCCAGGTCCCGTTCGTCCGGGGAGGCGCCGAGATCTTCGTGGACGAGCTCGTTCGGCGGCTGCGCGCGCGAGGGCACGAGGCCGAGGCCGTCGCCGTGCCCTTCAAGTGGTATCCGGGGGCACGCGTGCTCACGCAGGCGTTCGTCTGGCGCCTGCTCGACCTGAGCGAGGCGGACGGGAGGCCGATCGACCTCGTCGTCGCCACGAAGTTCCCCTCCTACTGCGTCCGCCATCCCAACAAGGTCGTCTGGCTGCTGCACCAGTTCCGCCAGGCCTATGAGCTCGACCGCACCCCGCTCGGGCAGTTCTCGGAGTCGGCGGAGGACCGCGCCATGCGCCGGCGGGTCGAGCGGCTCGACGCGGTCGCGCTCGGCGAGGCGCGCAAGCTGTTCGCCACCTCGCGCAACGTGGCCGAGCGGCTGCGCCGCTCCGTCGGTCTCGAGGCGGAGGTGCTGCCGCACCCGCCCCAGGAGCTCCCCTACCGCTGCGACGGCTACGGCGACTTCCTCCTCTCCGTCGGCAGGCTCGACCGGGCCAAGCGGATCGACTTGCTCATCGAGGCGGCGGCCCGCCGTCGTCTCGAGGTCGTGGTCGCGGGCGAGGGGCCCGACCGTGAGCGGCTGGAGCGGCTGGCGAACGGCCGTGTCCGCTTCGCCGGTCGCGTCTCCGAACAGGAGCTCGCCGACCTGTACGCGCGCTGCCGCGCCGTCTTCTACGCACCGGTCGACGAGGATTTCGGCATGGTCCCCTTCGAGGCGTTCCTCGCTGAGAAGCCGGTCGTGACGACGACGGACGCGGGCGGGCCGCTCGAGGTCGTGCGCGACCGCGAGACGGGCCGCGTCGTCGAGCCGACCGTCGACGCGGTCGCGGCCGCCCTCGCCATCGACGAGGAGGACGCGCGCGCCTGGGGGCGGGCGGGGAGGGCGATCGCCGAGCAGGTGACCTGGGACCGCGCGCTCGACAGGCTGCTCGCGTGAAGGTCGCCTACCACAGCCCGCTGCCCCCTTCGCGCTCGGGGATCGCCGACTACAGCGCGCTGCTCGTACCGGAGCTCGCGAAGCGGGTCGAGGTCGAGCTGGTGCGGCCGGGCCGCTTCCGCCGCGCGCCCCGCGCCGACGTCTTCCTCTACCACGTCGGCAACGACCCGCAGGCGCACGGCTGGATCGTCGACCGCCTCGAGCGCCGTCCGGGCGTCGTCGTCCTGCACGAGTTCGTCCTCCACCACCTGGTCGCCGGGCGCACGCTGGCGCGCGGCGACGCACGCGGCTACCTCGACGCGATGGAGCGGGAGCACGGGCTCGCCGGTCGCCTGCTCGCGCACGGGGTGCTGGACAACCGCATCCCGCCGCTGTGGGAGACGCGTCCCGAGCAGTTCCCGCTCGCCGGGGACGTGCTGCGCCGGGCGCAGGGGCTGATCGTCCACTCGGCGTTCGTGGCGGAGCGGGCGCGCGCGAGCGGGTACGCCGGACCGATCTGGCGGATCCCGCATCCCGCCTGGCCTTTCCCCGGGGCCGCCCCCGCCCCTGTACGCGGACAGCCGCTCCTCGGCTGCTTCGGACACTTGAACGAGAGCAAGCGCATCCCGCAGCTGCTGGCAGCGTTCTCGCGCCTGCGGGCACGCCGTCCGGGTGCCCGCCTGCTGCTCGTCGGCGCGCTGTCCGAGCGGCTCGCGCGCCTCGACGTCCCGGACGGCGTCGTCCGCGAGGACTACGTCGAGGAACGGCGCCTGTGGTCGCTGATGGCGGCCTGCGACGCGATCGTCTCGCTCCGCACGCCAACCATGGGCGAGACGTCCGGCTCGGCGATCCGTGCTCTCTCGCTCGGAAAGCCGCTCGTCGTCTCCGACGTCGGCTGGTTCGCCGAGCTCCCGAACGAGGTCGCCCTCCGCGTTCCGGTCGACGAGCACGAGGCGGCACGGCTCGAGGAGGCGCTCGAGCTGCTCGCCGCCGACGCGCCCCGGCGCGAGTCGATGGGCGCGGCCGCGCGGGCGCTCGCCGAGCGCGAGCACGCGCTTGCCACCGTCGCCGACCGCTACGCGGCTGCGCTGGAAGAAGCGGCGGGCGGGGCCGCCGTGCGCGACGCCGTCCTCGCCGAGGTCGCCCAGGCGGCGGCGGAGGTGGGCATCGGCGCGGGCGACGAGGCAGCGTCCGAGCTCGCCGCGCGCCTGGGCGAGGTCGCCCTCGGAGCGGCCTTCACCGTGCCCGAGGAAGGCTCGCCCCGAAGGTGACGCGTGGCCGTTGAGGCCGCGGTGCGCCAGCGCGACCGGGCCGGCTCGGCCGTCCGCGCCGTCCCCGTGTGGGCATGGCTCGCCGGCCTCGTCGTCCTCTCGACCGGCATCCGCTATGCGCTCGGGCGGCACGCGGTCGCGCCCTGGATCATGGTCGACGAGCTCATCTACTCGGAGCTCGCGAAGAGCTTCGCGGCCGGCGGCCACTTCCTCGTCCGCGACCACTCCGCGGGAGCCTACGGCTACGTCTACCCGATCCTGATCTCGCCTGCCTGGGCGGCCTTCCGGGCGGTGCCGGACGCGTATGCGGCCGCAAAGGGGATCAACTCGCTCGTCATGTCGCTGGCTGCGGTGCCGGCCTACTTCCTCGCGCGCCGGGTGCTCGGGCCGTGGCTGTCGCTGGCGGCGGCCGCGCTCGCCGTCGCCGTCCCGTCCATGGTGTACACGGCCACGCTGATGACGGAGAACGCCTTCTACCCGATCTTCCTGACGGCCATGCTCGCCTTCGTGCTCTGGCTCGAGCAGCCGAGCCCGGTGAGGACGTGCCTGCTCGTGGGCGTCTGCCTGGTCGCGTTCCTGACGAGGGCGGAGGCGGTCGCCTTCCTACCGGCGGTGCTGACGGCGCCGGTGCTGCTTTCCGGGAGCGCCGGCCTCCGCCGCTACCGGCCGATGTACTGGCTCGCGGCCGCCGGCGTGGCCGGCGTCGTCGCCGTCCAGCTCGCGCGCGGCGCCTCCGTGTACGGCGTCTTCGGCGCCTACCGCGCCGCCGGCTCCTCCCACTACTCCGCCGGCGAGGTGGCGCGCTGGTTCCTCTACCACGTGTCCGAGCTCGACCTCTCGCTCGGCGTCTTCCCGTTCGCCGCGCTCGTCCTGCTCGGGCTCAGCCTGCGCCGTCTGCCGGGCCCGCGGCGCACGTTCGTCGCCGCCTCCGTGTCGATCGCCTTCTGGCTCGTGCTCGAGGTGGCGATCTTCGCCTCTGCGCAGTCGTTCCGCGTCGAGGAGCGGAACATGTTCTACGTCGCGCCGCTCTTCCTGATCGCGCTCCTCGTCTGGGTCGACTCCGGCCTGCCGCGCGGCACCACCGCCGCCACCGCCGCGATCGTCGTCGCCGCGGCGCTCCCCGGCGCACTTCCCTACGCGAGCCTCGTCGGCCTGAACGCGATCTCCGACACGATCGCGCTCCTCCCGCTCGGCTCGCTCGTCGAGTCCGGTCTCGGCCTCGACGACGTCGGCCTGGTCGTCGTCTGCTCGTGCGCCGTCGCCGGCCTCGTCTGCCTGCTCGTGCCACGCCGCTACGCGCTCGTGCTGCCGCTCGCCGTCCTCGCCTACTTCGCCGTCTCGCAGCAGGCGATCGAGCGCAAGCACCGCCAGGAGTCGGAGCTGTCGCTGTTCGGCGGCATCACCGCGCCGCACCGCGACTGGATCGACCGCCGCGTCGGCTCGGGCGCACATGTGAGCGTCGTGTGGACCGGCAACACGGACAAGTTCACGATCTGGGAGAACGAGATCTTCAACCGCTCGCTCGGGACGATCTACCGGACGGGCGCCCCGCTGCCCGGCGACCTCGCCGAGACGCCGGTGACGATCGACCGGCGAACCGGCTACCTGCACGGGCCCACCGGCGCTCTCGTCCGCGCGCGCTACGCGCTCACCGACGGATCGCTCGCTCTCGCCGGCACGGTCATCGCCGAGGACCGGCTGAAGGGGATGCTGCTCTACCGGATCGGCGGGCCGCGTGGAGGGCCGCTGCGGCAGATCTCCCGCGTCGAGGGCCTGTGGCCGCAGGACACGTGGTCGAAGCGGACGGTCACGTACACGCGTGTCGCCTGCCGGGGCGGCGCGCTCACCGTCGTGCTCGAGAGCGACGGCAACCTGTTCCCGCGGCCGAACACGGTGACCGCGACCGAGGCGGGGCGCGTCGTCGGCCGCGTGCGCGTCCCCGGGGTCGGGACCCGCTCGCTGCGGGTGCCGCTGCGGCCCGCCGGCGCCCGCTGCGAGGTTCGCTTCACCGTCGCGCGGACGGCGGTCCCGGCTGTCGTCACCGGCGGGAGCAACCCCGACCCGCGGGCGCTCGGCATCCACTTCGACAGCTTCCGCTACACGCCGTAGCCAGCGTGCGGATCGCGTTCGACGTCTCGCCGCTCTCCCACCCGCGTTCCGGCATCGGCACCTACCTGCGCGGGTCCCTGGCCGGGCTGGTCGCCGCGGCGGGCGCCGAGCACGAGATCGTCGCCTTCGCGCCGACGAGCCCGCGCGGCCTGGAGGCGATCCCGGCCGCCCTCGACGGCATCCCGGTGGAGCTGCGGCTCCGCTTCCTGCCGTTCGCGCACGCGTGGCGCCAGGCGTGGAGCCGGCTCGGCCGCCCGCCGGTCGAGCGCTTCCTCGGTCCCGTCGACGTCCTCCACTACTCCGACTGGATGTATCCGCCGCAGCGCGCCGGGCTGCGCGCGACGACGGTGCACGACCTCGTCCCGATCCGCTTCCCGCAGTGGGTGCAGGCGCGGACGCGGCGCATGCACACCCGCAAGTACCGCGACGCGGCGCGCTGCGACGCCGTGTTCGTCAACTCCGCCTTCACCGGCCGGGAGGTGACGGAGCTCCTGCACGTGCCGCCCGAGCGTGTCCACGTCGCCCGCCCGGGGGTGGACGAGGCCTTCCGCCCCGACGGGGCGGCGGCCGACCTGGGCTGGCCGTACGTGCTCAGCGTCGCCACGCTCGAGCCGCGCAAGAACCTGGGCGTGCTCGTCGACGCCGTCCGGCTGCTGGCCGACTCCGACCTCCGCCTGGTCGTCGTCGGGGCGGCGGGCTGGGGCGAGCAGCCGTCGCTCGACCACCCGCGGATCGTGCGGCTCGGCTTCGTCCCCGACGAGGAGCTCGCCCGCCTCTACCGCGGCGCCACCGTCTTCGCCTACCCGTCCCGCTTCGAGGGCTTCGGCATCCCGATCGTCGAGGCGATGGCGAGCGGCGTCCCCGTCGTCTGCTCCTCGCATCCGTCGCTGGACGAGGCCTCCGGCGACGCGGCGCTGCGGGCCGACCCGGAGTCGGCCGAGGCGTTCGCGCGGGCGATCGAGCGTGCGCGCGCGAGCCGAGGCGAGCTCGTCGCGCGCGGGCTCGCCCACGCTGCCCGCTTCACCTGGCTCGAGACGGGCCGCGCCTTCCTCCGCGGCTACGAAGCCGCCCGATCGGGCACACTCCGCGACGGTGCCTGACATCTCTCCGCTCGGGACGGCTTCCTCAGACGCGCGCCGTCGGCCACGGGGCCCCGACCGGGCCGGTCGTGCGCGCGGGATCCGTGGCTCGAGCGGGCGTGCGGGGCGCTCCAACCCGCCCGCCGAGCGCGTAGGCTGAGCATGCGAGTCGGCCTGGACGTCTCGCCGCTCGAGCAGACCCGCGCCGGCACGTCCCGCTACCTGCGCCACCTGGAAGCGCTCGCCGGCGTCGAGCTCGTGCGGCTCGCCTGCCGGGGCCGCAGCCGCGCGGTCACCGTCTACCGCGACGCCGTCTGGTACCCGCTCGTGCTGCCCGCGCGCGCACGCCGGCTCGCGCTCGACGTGCTGCACTGCCCGACCTTCCGGGCGCCACTGTCAGCGCCCGCCTGTCCCCTCGTCGTTACCGTTCACGACCTTGCCGTCCTTCGCCACCCGGAGACGTTCAACCAGTGGACGCGGCTTGTCAGCCGCCTGTGCGTGCCTCGGGTGGCGAGGGCGGCAAGGCTGTTGATCGCTGTCTCCGAGGCGACCAAGCGCGACCTCGTCGAGCTGCTCGCCGTCCCCGAGGAGAAGGTGCGCGTCGTGCCGAACGGCGTCGCCGAGGTGTTTACCAGCGAGGGTCCCGCCGAGGCGGGCGACTACGTCCTCGCCGTCGGCACCCTCGAGCCGCGCAAGAACCTGCCGCGCCTGGCCGCGGCGGCGCGCCGGCTCGGTTGCGAGCTCCGCGTCGCCGGCGCGCGCGGCTGGGGGCGGGTCGAGCTCGGTCCGGGCGTGCGCTGGCTCGGCGAGGTGTCCGACGAGGGCCTCGCCCGCCTCTACCGCGGCGCGCGTTGCTTCGCCTACCCCTCGCTGTACGAGGGGTTCGGGCTGCCGATCGTCGAGGCGATGGCCTGCGGCGTCCCGGTGGTGACGAGCCGTGGCGGGGCGACGGAGGAGATCGCGGGCGGCGCGGCCGTGCTCGTCGACCCGTACGACGTCGCGTCGATCGCGGCCGGGATCGAGGAGGCGTCGGCACGCCGCGGCGAGCTCACGGCCAGGGGCCGCGAGCGGGCGGCGGCGTTCAGCTGGCGGGCGACCGCCGAGCGGACGGAGGCCGTCTACCGGGAGGTCGCCGCGGCATGACGGCGCCGCTCGTCGTGCTGGACGCCGACGTCCTCGGCCGTGAGCGCACGGGCGACGAGACCTACGTCGCGAGCCTCCTCCGCCACCTGCCTGCGCTCGCGGCGGGGGAGCTCCGCTTTGCCGCCTTGACCCGTCGGCCGGACCTCGTTCCTTCCGGGGTGGAGCCGGTGCACGTGACCGCCCGCCTGCAGGAGCTGCGCATGCTCGTCTCCGTCCCCCATGCCCTCGGGCGGCTGCGCCCGGCGCTCGCGCACTTCCAGCACGCGCTGCCGGCGCGCTGCCCGTGCCCGGCGGTGGTGACGGTGCACGACCTCTCCTTCGAGCGCGAGCCGTTGGCGATGGGGCGTCTCGACCGGGCGATCTTCAGGCGCGTCGTGCCGCGCAGCGTGCGCCGGGCGGTGCGCATCCTGGCCGTGTCCGAGCGCACGCGCCGCGACCTCGCCTCCCTGTACGGCGTCGACCAGCGCCGGATCACGGTCGCGCCCCACGGCGTCGATCCCGAGTTCACGCCGGGGGGTCAGCCGGGCGGCTCCTACCTTCTCTTCGTCGGCGCCGTGCAGGCGCGGAAAGACCCGCTCGCGGCCGCGCGGGCGGCGGCCGAGCTGGGCATGCGCCTGGTCGTTGCCGGCCCGACCCGGGACCGGCGGCTCGCGCGCGAGCTCGTCCGCCGCGGCGCCGACGTGCGCGGGTACGTCTCCAAGCAGGAGCTGGTCGACCTGTACCGCGGCGCCGCCTGCCTCGTACTCCCGTCGCGCTACGAGGGGTTCGGGCTGCCGGTGGTCGAGGCGATGGCGTGCGGCACCCCGGTCGTCGCGACTCCCGACCCGGCGCTGAGGGAGGTGGCCGGGGAGGCCGCCGTCTTCGCCGGAGCGGACGGGCTCGCCGACGCGGTGCGCCGCGCGCTCGCGGAGCGGGAGCGGCTGGTCGCCCTCGGGCTCGAGCAGGCGAAGCGGTACTCGTGGGCGGAGACGGCGCGGCGGACGCTCGCCGCCTACCGGGAGGCGCTGGCGGAGGCATGAGGGTGTCGGCGGTCGTCGTCTCCCACGGCCACCGCGAGGAGCTCGCGCGCTCACTCCCCGCGCTCGCCCCGCAGGTGGACGAGATCGTCGTCGTCGCCAACACTCCCGGGAGCGAGCCTTCGGATGAGCACGGGGTGCGTGTCGTCGCGAACGACCGCCCCCGGAGCTTCGCTGCCAACGTGAACGCCGGCGCCGCCGTCACGAGCGGCGAGCTGCTGCTGATCGCCAACCCGGACACGGTCGCAGACGAAGGTGCGCTGGCCGTCCTCAGCGCGTTCATGGCCGAGCATCCGCGCTGCGCCGTCGCAGGCCCTCGTCTGCTCGATCCGGACGGACGCTGGCAGCCCTCCCGCCGCCGCTTCCCGACGGTCGGCGGGACGCTCGTCCGGCGGACGCCGCTGCGGCGGCTGTTCCCGCCGCTCGAGTGGCAGCGGCGCCACTACCTTCTCGACGAGCAGCCGGACGAGCCGGTGCAGGCGGACTGGATGCTCGGCGGCTTCCTGCTCGTTCGGCGGAGCGCCTACGACGAGCTGGGCGGGTTCGACGAGGGCTTCCGCATGTACGGGGAGGAGATCGACTTCTGCTACCGGGCGGCCAGGGCCGGCTGGGAGCGGTGGTACGTCCCCGCAGCGGTCGTCCGCCACCGCTGGGACGCGGTCACCGACCGCAGGCTGCTGACGCGCCGCACGCTGTGGCACTGGTGCGGGATCCTGCGCTTCGTGCGCAAGCATCCGGAACGGCTGCGGGCGCTGTGGTGAGCGGGCGTGGGAGGCGGCGCCCAGGCCCGGCGCGGGCGGACATCGGTGCGTAGGCCGAATCGTCACCGATCCGGCACGCCCGCGCGCGTCTCGGCCCGCTACGATCGTCCTTCCCCGTGGGCGGGCGGGGGTTTGGGACGGCACCCGGCGTGGTGAGCGCGGACAAGTACGACGCGGCGGCCGAGGCCTGGAGCGACGAGCAGTACGCCGACCCGGCCGGCTACCTCGCCCACCGGGCCGAGCTCGTCGTCTCGCTCGGCCCCCCTCTCACCGCAGGCGACGTCGTGCTCGACCTCGCCTGCGGCGATGCCGGCCTCGCCGAGCCGCTGCTCGCATACGGCGTGCGCTACCTGGGCGTCGACCTCTCGCGCCCCATGGTCGAGGCGGCGCGGCGGCGCGTGCACGGGCGGGCCGAGATCCACGAGGGCGACCTGAACGAGTTCGAGCCGCCTGCACCCGTCGCCGCGACGACGTGCTTCCGCGCCGTCTACTACGCCCGCGACCGCCTCGCGTTCTTCCGGCACGTCGCCTCCTTCACGGACAAGAAGCTCGTCTTCGACCTCGACCCCCGCCGCTTCGAGCTCGAGGACGTGCGCTCCGACCTCCGCGCCGCCGGCTTCGACCGGCTCGACCTGCGCCCGTTCTTCAGCCCGCAGCGGGTGGCGCTGCCGCGCCCGGCGGCGGCCGTGCTGAGGGCGGCGGAGCGCTCGGGACCGCTCGCGCGGCTCGCGCTCCGCTTCCGCTTCAGCTACCTGTGCTCAGCCTCGCGCGGCCGGGCACGCAGTTAGCACCTCCTCGGCCGGCACCTGCGTGAAGCGGAAGCCGACCTGCCCGCCGAGCTGGCGCTGGTCGGAGGAGCCGTAGCTCGTCGGGGCGTAGGTGGGGGCGATGCGCACCTCGACGCGGAAGGGCGGCCGGGGCGTGGGGATGACGAACCGGTAGGCGGTCCCGGGGCGGATCGTCCACTCGCGTCGCCTCGTCACGCGGCCGATGTGCGGCTGCTTGTCGGCGCCCTTCACCAGCGTCCCGACGACGACGGTGACGCCCGCCGGCGGGAGTGGAGCGCCGCACACGGACAGCCGCGAGACGTCGACGACGACGAACCCCGGCCGGTTGCCCCGTGTGGAGAACTGGTTGTACGCGCTGTGCGCGGCCGGGCACGGGAGCAGGCTGCAGCCGGTCTGTCCGTCCGTGAAGATCCCCGTCTGCGTGTGCGCGTAGCGGAGCGGCGGGCGGATTCGGTACAGCACCCACCGCCCGTTCAGGCCGTAGCGGCCGACGATCGTCCCGTTCAGGTCGATGCCGTTCTCGACCATCGCGTACGGGAGGCCGGGGTCGGGGCTGAGCGCGCCGGTCGCGGGATCGGCGAGGTCGGGCGTGAGCGTCGGCCCCGGCCCGGGCGCGGGCGAGGCGGGGTCGATGCTCCACACCTTCTTCAGCGAGCGGTTCCAGAACTCGGTCAGCCACAGGCCGAGGTCCCCGCCGGCGGAGAAGTTCTGGCCGAGGTAGACGACACCCTGGCCGTGCGTGGCCTGGTCGAGCCAGTCGAGCGGCCGCGGGTAGGCGGGCGGGCGCACGAGGGTCTGCGCCGCGTCGTTCGAGTAGATCGCCGCGGAGATCTGGCCGGCGAGGCACCAGGCGAGGACGAGCACCGCCGCGGCGGCGAGCGACCCGCGGCTCCAGCCGGGCCGACCGCGCACTAGACGCGGCGCCGCCAGGAGGGCGACCGACAGCACGAGCACGACGATCAGCGCCTTCTCGATGCCGCCGTGGGCGAGTCCGAGGTTGCGGTTCGCCATCTGCACGATGGCGACGCCGAACGAGTCTCCCGCCGGCACCGTCGTCAGCTGGTACGGGGTGGAGACGATCAGGTAGGCGACGAAGCCGACCGCCGCCGCGAGCGGCGCGAGGCGCAGGCGCGGGCGCTCGAGCCACAGCGCCGTCGCGCAGAACAGGAGCGGCACGAGGTAGATGACGTTTCGCTCCTCCACGCGCGTGAACGAGGTCGTCGACACGTACGCGGCCTTCACGGCCGTGTACATGCCGAAGCCGAGGCAGGCGGCGACGAACAGGCTCCTGAACGCGCGCAGCTCGGGCGTGCGCGGCTCGCCGCGCGGGCGGGCGAGCGCCGCCAGCGCCGCCAGCACCGGCAGCACGCCGACGCCGATCGTGAGTGCGCCGACCGCCCACAGCCCGTACTCGAGCATGCGCCCTCGGTAGTGGCCGGTCGCGACCGCCCAGCTGTCCGAGAACTTGCCGACGAGGGCGCTGAACAGGATGACGAGGCCGGCGCCGACGACGACCGCTCCCAACCAGTCCCATGCCGACCAGCCGGAGCGCCACCGCCGGCCGCTGTCGCTGGAGAGGGCGTACAGGCCGGCGGCGAGGACGAAGACGACGGGCAGGATGCCGAGCTCCCCTTTGACCAGCCCGCCGACGGCCGAGACGACGACCGCGGCCGCGATCCAGCGGCGTGTCCGGCGGACGAGGGCGAGAGCGATCAGCAGGAAGGCGAGGGCTGCGTACGGGTAGGCGAGCGGCTCCTCCAGGATCATCGGCCCGTACGTGAGCGCGGGCACGGAGGCGGTCGCCGCCGCCGCGAACAGGGCCCCGCGCGGCGAGGCGATCGTGCGCGCGAGCAGGTAGGTGGGCACGAGCGACAGCGTCATCGTCACCGTGCCGATGTACTTGACGACGGCGTACGCGAGCGTCGCCGAGTGGATCGCCCACGCGGGCGCGATCAGCCAGGTGTACAGCGTCTGCCAGAAGTACGGCTCGCCGCGGCGTGCCCCGTGGCCGGTCGCTTCGACCGCACGCGAGATCTGCGACAGCTCCAGCTCGTCCGTGAACAGCCACGGCGAGGTGTGGCCGGACGTCTCCCACGCGTACAGCGCGAGCAGGGCGACGAGCACCGTCGCGAGCGGGATCGCCGCGTACACACGGTCGAACCAGGTCCGCCTCGGGAGCACGGCCGCCCCCTCGCGGGCGGCGGCAGTCGTCACTCGACGCCTGCCCCCAGCACGACGACCGGGTCGAGGTCGAGCTGGCGGCGCACGAAGCGGCAGCAGACGTCCGCCTTCTCGCAGCCGCTGACGACCGCGTCGAGCCGCTCGCGCGGCGCATCCGGGATCGTGACGAAGACGACGTCGGGACGGGTCTCGCGCAGCACCCGGTCGATCTGCTCGATGCCGCCGAGCACGGGGACGCCCTGCATGCGGCGGCGTCGCAGCCGCGGATCGTCGTCGACGAAGCCGACGACGAGCTCGCCGCCCGTCTCACGCAGCTCGCGCAGCAGGCTGCGGCCGCTCCGGCCCGCGCCGACGATGAGCGTGCGCCGGCGTTCGCCGCGCGCCCGCAGCTCGCCGAGCGCGTGGAAGAGCGCACGCTCGCCGAACCGGGAGACGCCGATCGTGACGATCGCGACCAGGGCGTCGACGACGTAGACGCTGGCCGGGAAGTCGCCGAACGGCCGCTCGGTCAGCCAGACGACGCCGACGGCGACCGGCTCGCTGACGACGACCGCGGCGGCGACGGCGCCCGCCTCCCGCGCCCCCGCGAACCGCCACACGCCGCTGTACAGGCCGAAGAGGATGAACGCCGCGTAGCGGGCGGCGAGGATGACGGGCAGCGAGACGAGGAACAGGTGGCGCTGTGAGCTCGTCCCGCTCCCGTTCACGAACAGCAGGTAGGCGACACCGAACGAGACGCTGATGAGGACGAAGTCGACGAGCACCTCGACGAGCCGCCGCGGCGACAGCAGGACCCGCCGCAACAGCACCGGCCGCCCGGTCGGGCCGGCGGCGTCCCCGCGGTCGAGGTCGGCGAGGAAGCCCGCGAACTGGACGAGCAGCACGAAGGTGACGAGCACGCCGACGAGCGTCACGCGGGCGTCGTCGAGGGCCGTGTAGGCGAGGCTCGAGCCGCCGAGGCCTGCCGCCACCGCGGCGAGCAGCACGACCGTGCTCTTCTCGGTGAGACCACCGCGGACGAGGCGGTGCGACGCGTGGTCGCGGCCGCCCTGCGTGATCGGTCGCCCCTCGACGAGACGGACCGCCGTCACGAGCGCCGTGTCGAGGATGGGCACGGCGAGGACGAGCACGGGCAGGAGCAGGGTCGCGATCGTCGACTCGGCCACCTTCCAGCTCGTCGCGAGCCCGAGCGCGGCGAGGACGAAGCCGAGCGTCTGGCTCCCCGAGTCGCCCATGAAGATCGCCGCCGGTTGGCGGGGCCGCAGGTTGAAGGGCAGGAAGCCGAGCGCGGCCAGCCCGATCGAGAGCGAGAGGACGAGCAGGATCCGCTCCTCGTGCAGCGTCAGCGCGTCGATCGCGAAGAAGGTGGCGGCGACCGCGGCCAGGCTGCCCGCGAGCCCGTCCATGTTGTCGAGCAGGTTGAAGGCGTTGGTGATGCCGACGAGCCAGAGCGCGCCGAGGACAGCCGCCAGCACGCCGTTGGACACGATCTCCACGCGCAGGCCCGAGGCGAGCACGACGGCCGCACCTCCGACCTGTGCCCCGAGCTTGGCGAGCGGCGGCAGGGAGCGCAGGTCGTCGACGAGACCGGCGGCGAACACGATCGCCGCGCCGCCGAGGATTCCGAACAGCTCCGAGCTGCCGCCGACCGCCCCCGCGGCGACCGCGAGCAGGACGGCGGCGGCGAAGCCGAGGAAGATGCCGACGCCGCCGAGGATCGGCGTCTCCTCCAGGTGCCAGCGGTCGCCGCGCGGCCGGGCCACCACCCGTGCGCGAAGCGGCGAGTGGAGCAGGGCCCAGATCGCCGACGCGGCGACCGGTGATGCGACGAGGCAGATGACCGCGCTCACGGCGCCGCCTCCTCATCGGTCGAGAGCGGCACGGTCACGAACGCTACTGATCCTCTGTTAAGCCGATGTTTGGCTCCCCGCGAGCGCCAGCATCGTAAGACTAGGCGCTCCGGACGATGCTCTCGCTGCTCGACATCCTCCGCTGTCCCGTCTGCTTCGGCCGCGTCGCGGACGGCGAAGCCGGGGCGAGCCTCCGCTGCCTGCGCTGCGCCGCCACCTACCCCGTGCGCGACGGCATCCCGTCCATGCTCGACGAGCGGCTGCCGGGGATCGAGCTGAAGCGGCGCGAGCTCGAGGGCTGGCCGGCGCTCGCCCGGGCCGAGGGCTGGTACGAGCCCGACGACGAGATCGACGCCCACCTGCCCTACCTCGTCCGCGACCTCGGCTGGGACGACCGCACCTGGCGCGCCAGCGAGCACTCGTTCTCCCTCCTCGTCGAGCGGTACGTGCGCGCGGGGATGCGCGTGCTCGAGGTGGGAGCGGCGAAGTGCTGGGCGGCGCAGCACCTCCTCCCGCTCGGCTGCGAGTACGTCGCCGCCGACCTCGTCGCCGACCCCTGCATCGGCCTCGGCCGGGGCGCCTTCTACGAGCGCCGCGCCGGCCGCTTCGCGCGGGTGCAGGCTGACGGCGAGCACCTGCCGTTCGCGGCGGGCTCGTTCGACCTCGTCTTCTGCGTGGCCGCCCTCCACCACGCGCTCGACCTGCGCGCGATGGTCGCCGAGATGGCCCGCGTCACGCGCCGGGGCGGTCTCGTCTGCGCGCTCAACGAGGGCACGCGCGCGCTCGGGCGGCCGCCCGACACGCCCGAGCAGGAACGCGAGAAAGGGTTCGGCATCAACGAGCACGTGCACACACTCGTCGCCTACCTGTGGGCGTTCGCGCGCTCCGGCCTCGTGCTGAGGCGCGTCGAGCAGGCGGAGGGGGAGATCGACCTCGCCCGCCGGCGGGGGACACGGGCTCTCCGCCGGCTGCCGCTCGTCGGCAGGAGCGCGGCGACGCTGTACGCCCAGTGCTGCCAGGGGTACTCCGGCGTCAGCCTGTACGCGCGCAGGCTCCGGTGACTGATGTGGGTGAGCGTGATGTGGGTGAGCGCCGGACCCGGGGGACGGCCAGGGCGGCGACGCGCGGCTCGGGCGGTGCGAAGGTCTGCTCTGCGCAGCGGGTGGCGGTGGGCGCCGGCGCGCCCGCGCAGGCGCCGGCGTAGAAGTTGACGTAGGCGAGCACGGTCGGCGCCGACGCCGCGGGCCGCGGCGCCCGCACCGACAGCGCGTAGCGCCCGTCGGGCCCGGTGCGGGCGGCCGGAAGCTCGCGCGCGTCGGCGAGGTCCGGCCGGGAGGCGAGGACGAGGTGGACGGCGATCTCCGCGCGCGGCGAGCCGGCGGCCGTCAGCCGGCCTGCGAGCACGAGCGTCGAGCCGTCCGCCGCCCGGGCGTGGAGCGTCAGCTCCTGCGGGATCGCGACGACGCTGCGTAGCTCGACCGGGCGGGCCGGCGGCCCCGGGCCCGCCGGGATGACGAGCGCGCGCCAGGCGAACAGCCCGGGGAACGGCGGATTGGTGACTCCCGCCTGCAGGTCGAGCCGGACGCCGGTCAGGCTGTGCACGGTGCTGGGCGGGCAGAGAGCGAGCCGGTAGGAGCCGAGCGCGCTCTCGCCGCCGCGCGTCCGCTCGGCGAGCACGACGAGCGGGAGCACCGCCCGGCCGAGGCGGACGCGAGCGCGCCACAGGGCAGCACGCGCTGCGCCCGGGCAGGCGACCGGGCCGCCGGGGGCCTGCCCGCCGGCGGCGACGAGGAGCGCCGAGGCCGCCCGGCCGCCCACGGTGGAGAGCGATGCCTGGCCGACGACGCTCCCCGGCGGCCGGTCGAGGTCGAGCGCGTAGCCGGCGGGGACGTAGACCGTGGCTGCCGCCAGCGAGGAGCGGCCGGCCGTGGGCACGGCGAGGTCGATCCCCACCTCGGCCGGCAAGCCGGGCCGGCTCCCGAGCGAGTCGACGAACAGCTCGGCCGGCGGATCGCGGGGCGACGGCGCCGGCGGGGCGGCCGGCGCGCCGGCGAGGGCGGCGACGAAGGCGAAGAGGAGGAAGCGACGCACCGCTCCAGGATCGCCCGCGGGCGCCCGGCTGTCGAGAGGCGCTTTCGGACACGGCTCCTACACTTCCGGCTATCAGCGTCTACGCCGACCTCGTCCGCTACCGGGAGCTCTTCGCGAGCCTCTTGCGGCGCGACCTTCGCGCCCGCTACAAGGGCTCGGTGCTCGGCGTCGCCTGGTCGCTCGCCAACCCGCTCGTGCTCATGGGGGTGTACGTGCTCGTCCTCAGCGTGCTGCTGAAGGCGGTCAGTCCGATCGACCACTACCCCCTCTACCTGCTCAGCGGCCTTGCCGTGTGGGTGTTCTTCTCGACGTCGCTGCAGTCGTCCTCGCGCGCGATGCTCGACTACGCCGAGCTGATCAAGAAGGTGCGCTTCCCGCGCCAGCTCGTCGCCTTCTCGGTCGTCGCCACCCAGCTCGTCGCCTTCACGGCGATGCTGGCGGTGCTCGTCGTCGTCAACCTCGTCGCCCTGCCGCGGGTGCGGGCGGAGATCTGGCTCGCGCTCCCGCTCGCGGCGCTCGTCGTCTGCCTGGTTACTGGGCTCGCGCTGGCGGTCGCGTCGGCGAACGTCGTCTTCCGCGACGTCGAGCACCTCGTCTCGGCTGCGCTTCTCCCCTGGTTCTTCCTCACGCCCGTCCTGTACGCCTTCGACAAGCTGCCGGGCGGGCTCGCGCGGCACCACGTGCTCAAGGACATCCTGCGCTGGGGAAACCCGATCACGCCGCCGATCGAGGCGCTGCGCGCGCCTCTCTACGCCGGCCGGCTGCCCGCCGTCGGCGACGTCGTCTACCTCGTCGTCGCGACCGCGGCCGCGCTCGCCCTCGGCGCCTGGATCTTCGGGCGCGTCGACGACCGCATCGCCGTCGAGCTCTGAGGCGCGGTCGGGGCGGATCGGCGCCCGACACGGGCAGCCACCGGCGTCAGACACTGCGTCCCGCCGGCTGACGAGGAGCGAGGTCGCCGGACCGCGAGACCGGGGAATCACGACGACTGCGGCTCTGGATGCGGGCTCGTCTGTGGAGCGTACGCACATTCGTTGCGCGCGGACACTCGACGGATTCGGTGTCCGACACCGGGTCGTGACACCGGGTCGCTCAGGGCGTCTGGCCGACGGCCCAGCGGACGGCGCGGATCAGGAGCCGCCGTGCGCTTCCCCAGCGGAAGAGCGTCACGAGCGTCGCGAGCGCCGAGGGGCCGGCGACCATCCCCGCCCACCAGTCGACCGTCTTCGCGAACCCGAACCCGAACTCGAGCGAGACCGCGAGGAGGATGGCGAGCACCGCCAGGCTTTCCTCGTCGAGCAGCTCCTCCACCGTGTGCCCATGGCTCGGCTCGACCGGCCGCCGCTCGTCCGGCATGCGGCCACGGTACCGCCCGGGGCTGACGGCTCCGCCGTCGCGGCGCCGAGGACGCTCCGCTCCTCGAGCGTCAGGACGCCGCCGTCTGTCAGCGCGCCGGCCGCACGACCACCCTGCCGTCGAAGATCCAGGGTTCGTCCCGCGGGGCGGCGAACGCGGGCAGCCCCTCGACCGCGCCGACACGCTCGACCTCGACGCCCCGCAGGACGGACGGGCACAGGAGCGCCTCGGCGAAAGCGGGGTTCCTGCCCGGACTCCCCGCCCACGGCGCGAGCGCGCGCCGGAGCCGCCGCGGCGCCTCGACCGAGCCGGCGACGACGGCGTAGCCCTCCGCGTGCGCGGCCAGCGCGAGCTGCTCGGAGCCCGGGGAGAGCTCCCAGCCCGGCGGCAGGTGCACGTCGGCGACGTCGGCGAGGGCTTCGGCCTGCACTCGCGGCAGCACGTCGAGCTCCTCGTCCGGTCCGGGCGCGCCGACCTCCCCGAACCAGGCGCGGTGCTCGGCGACGAGGTCGAGCGCGAGCCGGTAGCGGCCGGGCGGGACGGGCGCCCGGATGCGCACCTCGAGCGTGACGCGCTCGCCCGGCGGGACGCGCCGCCGAAGCGGCGTCCGCACTCCGTCCCAGACGATGGCGTTCCCGCGCGGGTCGAGCCAGTGGTAGGAGCAGGAGACGTCCTCTGCCCACGTGGCCGAGCCGGCGTTCTCCACCTCCACGCGCGCCCGGCCGAGCGCGCCCGCGCGGGGCTCGTCGAAGATCCAGGAGAGCCAGCGTGCGACGAGCGGGCCCGGCACGGGACTAGTCTAGGCTCATGGCCGAGCCGCTCCTCGTCCGTGCCTGCCGGGGCGAGACGACCGAGCGAACGCCGGTCTGGTTCATGCGGCAGGCGGGACGCTCGCTGCCGGAATACCGGGCCGTGCGCGAGCGCCACGGCTTCCTCGAGGTCGCGTCGACGCCCGAGCTGTGCACCGAGGTGACGCTGCAGCCGGTGCGCCGGCACGACGTCGACGCGGCCGTGCTCTTCGCCGACATCATGACCCCGGTCGCCGGCATGGGCGTGCAGTTCGAGCTCGTCGAGGGAGTCGGGCCGGTGATCGAGCGCCCGCTGCGGACGCGCGCCGACGTCGAGCGCCTGCGTATGCCCGAGCCCGACGAGGCCTTCACCTCGCTGCTCGAGGCGGTGCGCCTCGTGCGGCGGGAGCTCGCGCCCGACAAGGCGCTCGTCGGCTTCTGCGGCGGCCCGTTCACCGTCGCCGGCTACCTCGTCGAGGGCCGGCCGAGCCGGGACTTCCTCCGCGTCAAGTCGCTCATGTACCGCGAGCCGGGCGTGTGGCATCAGCTGATGGAAAAGCTCGCCGACGTCTCGGCCGCGTACCTGCGGGCGAAGGTGCGGGCGGGCGCGGACGTCGTCCAGCTGTTCGACTCCTGGGTCGGCGTGCTCTCGCCGCTCGACTACGAGCAGCTCGTCGCCCCCTACTCGCGCCGCGTGCTCGCCGCGGTGGACGTGCCGACGATCCACTTCGGCACGGCCACCGCCGGCCTCCTCGAGCGCATGGCCGCGGCCGGCGGGCACGTGATCGGCGTCGACTGGCGCGTCGATCTCGACCGCGCCTGGGACCAGATCGGCAGCGGGCGCGGCATCCAGGGGAACCTCGACCCGGCGCTCCTGCTCGGCCCGTGGGAGCGCGTCGAGGCGGGCGCAGCCGACGTCCTGCGCCGGGCAGCAGGCCGCCCCGGCCACGTCTTCAACCTCGGGCACGGCGTGCTTCCCGAGACGCGGCCGGAGGCGCTGACGCGGCTCGTTGCCTTCGTCCGCTCCTACGCTCGCGGCGCGCCGGCCGACCGGTAGCGGACGCCGACGCTACCCTCGTCACGATGAGCGAGCCCGCCCGAGGCGCGATCGAGGTCGAGCACGTCGGCCGGCGCTTCCGCGTCTACGCGCAGCCCGTGCGGACGCTGAAGGAGACGCTCCTCGCGCGCAGGCGCGTCCGCGGCCGCGAGATCGACGCGCTCACCGACGTCAGCTTCTCGGTCGAGCCGGGCGAGGCGGTCGGGCTGGTCGGGCGCAACGGCTCCGGGAAGACGACGCTGCTCAAGATCGTCGCCGGGATCATCAAGCCGACTGCCGGCCGGGTCGCGGTCGGCGGCCGGATCGGCAGCCTGCTCGAGCTCGGCGCCGGCTTCCACCCCGAGTTCACGGGCGCCGAGAACGTCTACCTGAACGGCGCCATCCTCGGCCTCGGGCGCGAGGCGATCCGCCGGCACTTCGACGAGATCGTCGCCTTCTCCGAGCTCGGCCGCTTCATCGACCTGCCGGTGCGCACCTACTCGTCCGGGATGGTCATGCGCCTCGGCTTCGCCGTCGCCGCCCACCTGGACGTGGACGTGCTCCTCCTCGACGAGGTGTTCGCCGTCGGCGACGAGGAGTTCCAACGCAAGTGCTTCGGCAAGATCTTCGAGTTCAAGCAGCGCGGGGGCACGATCGTGTTCGTCTCGCACGACGCCGCCGCCGTCGAGCGCCTGTGCGGGCGCGCCGTCCTGCTCCGCGACGGCAGGGTCGCCTTCGACGGTCCGACGCGGGAGGCGATCGCGCGCTACCACGCGCTCCTCGCCGGGGAGCGCGATCCGGACGAGCGCGGGGCGGGGCTCCGCGAGTACGGAAGCGGCGAGCTGCGGATCGAGTCGGTGCGGCTCGAGGGGCCCGACGGCGAGGAGCGCAGGCAGTTCCTCCCGGGCGAGCCGCTCGCCGTCTCTTTGCACGTCGTCTCGCGCGCGCCGGTGCCGCCGCCGAGGCTCGCGTACGAGCTGCACGACGTCGCCGGCCTGCAGGTGGCGGCGGCGGCGCAGGACACGGCCGAGCTCGGCTGGCGCCCCGAGCGCCGCGAGCATCGCCTGCGGCTCGAGGTGGACAGCCTGCCGCTCGCCGACGGCCGCTTCCGCTTCCGCTTCGAGCTCGCGGATGCCTCCCGCCGGCGCCTCTACCACTGGCTCGACGACGCCGCCGGCTTCGTCGTCTACCCGGCGGAGGGCGAGACCGGGCTCGTCCGGCTCGACGCCCGCTGGTCGCTCGTCCACGACCGCGCCGGTGCGACAATCGGGGAAGGATGAGCTCGAGAACCTGTCCCGACTGGCCGCAGCTGATGGAGCAGGCGCCGGAGCTCCAGTTCAAGCACTACACCGTCCGGGAGCTGTCCTTCCCGGCCGATGTGCTCGTCGCGATCGGGGACGCGCCGCTCGACGAGGTGAACGTCTGCTGCGACGCCGAGCACAACGTCTACAACCCGGGCCATACCGATCCCCGCGTGGCGGAGGCGCTGCGCGGCTCGCACTGGTTCGACCTGCGCGAGTGGACGACCTCCGGCCCGGGCGCGGCCGGATCGTACTGAAGGGAAAATGACGCTGAGGGTGTGGGAACCGTCTGGCCTCAGGCGGCCTCCGGGAGGGTTTCGAGGGTGACTTTGTGGCCGAGGCGTTCGAGCTGGGCGACGAGCCGTCGGGTTTGGCGTTCCGGGTCGCGACG
>DASREE010000015.1:0-70111 GCA_035652235.1 Gaiellaceae bacterium
GCCGTCGCGACCCGGAACGCCAAACCCGACGGCTCGTCGCCCAGCTCGAACGCCTCGGCCACAAAGTCACCCTCGAAACCCTCCCGGAGGCCGCCTGAGGCCAGACGGTTCCCACACCCTCAGCGTCATTTTCCCTTCAGCGCACGAGCCTGCCGCTTCCGCGAACGACGAGCCAGAGGCCGCCGAACTCCCTCACGTTCTGGCAGAGCACCTGGCCCGGGCTCCGGTCGCCGACGTAGTAGTAGAGCGGCCGCCCTGCGTACGTGACCTGGCGTGTGCCGTCCGGCGGCCTCGTCGTCGCGAGAAGGGACGCCTTCGTGCCCGCACCAGCCTTCATCTGGCCGCGGGCGAGGTAGGGCGGCCATGCCTTCGCACAGGCGCCCGAGCACACGCTGCGGCGGGCGGGATCCCGCGTGAAGGCGTAGAGGGCAAACCCGCGCCCGTCGAAGAGGATCGGGCCGTAATCCGAGCGGGCCACGGCGACCGTCGGCCGCGTCCCGGCACCACCGGCCGGGACCGGCGCCGCAAGCGGAGCCGCGGCCAGGATGGCTGCGGCGGCGAGGACGAGAGGCAGGCGTGTGAGCATGCCTCTCGTCCCCGCAGACGGGCAGGTGTTACGCCGGCTTGATGTTGGCGTTCAGGTGGAACAGGTTGTCCGGATCGTACGTCGCTTTCAGCTTCGTCAGCCGCTCGTAGTTCGGACCGTACGCGGCGCGGACGCCGACGTCGTCGATGTCGTCCGAGGCGAGGTAGTTGAGCCAGCGGCGGGAAGCCGCGAACGGCTGCATCGCGGCGTACGTCTCGCGCACCCAGGCCACGTTCGCGTCCGTCGCGTCCGCGTCCGGCCAGACCCCGGCAACGAGGAGGTTGTAGCCCGGCTGGCGGTGCGGCACCGCCGTCGCCTCGAGCGGGACGCGCGTCACCTCGCCGTGGAAGTGCTCGACGATCATCGCCGACATAGGCGACGGGCAGCTCGTGAAGCGCTCGACCATCGTGTCGACGGCGATGTCGGAGAGCTCGCTCAGGAAGGTCGACTTCCAGTAGTTGAGCGCACCCTTGGGGAACCCGTCGTCGAGCATCGAGCACACCGCCTCGTACGGCATCGGGCCGAGCTGCACCATGAGCGGCGAGCCGAACTCGAGCACCGGCTTGAGGTCGGCCTCGGCCTGCTCGAGGGTTCCGCAGTGGCAGGCTGCGACGACGGCGATCGGCAGGCCGGAGCCGTCGGGCGCGTGCACGGCGCCGGTGATCAGCATCAGCTCGTCGGGAGCGCCCTCCGCGAAGTCCCGCACGAAGCGCATCAGCTCGCCCGCCGCCTCGATCGGATGCGCGACGAGGCCGCCCGTGATCATCGGCCCGATCGGGTGGACCCGGTACTCGAACGACGTCGCGACGCCGAAGTTGCCGCCCCCGCCCCGCAGCCCCCAGAAGAGGTCCGGATGCTCGTCCTCGCTCGCGGTCAGCACGCTGCCGCCGGCCGTGACGAGCTCGACCGAGAGCAGGTTGTCGGCCGCGAGGCCGAGCTTGGCCATCAGCCAACCCAGGCCGCCGCCGAGCGTGAGGCCGGCGATCCCGGTCGTCGAGATGGCGCCGCCCGTGACGGCGAGCCCGTGCAGCTGGGTCTCGCGGTTCAGCTCGCGCCAGACGACGCCGCCCTGCGCGCGCGCCGTGCGCGCTGCCGGATCGACGTGGATGCCCTTCATGAGCGAGAGGTCGATCATCAGGCCGCCCTCCGTCACGGCCGTGCCGCCGACATTGTGGCCGCCGCCGCGCACGGACACCTCCCAGCCGTGCACGCGGGCGGCGTTCACCGCGGCGACGACGTCGGCCGTGCCGCGGCAGCGAGCGACGAGCGCGGGCCGCTTGTCGATCATCCCGTTGTGCACCCGGCGCGCCTCGTCGTACCCGTCGCTCCCGGGTCGGAGCAGCTCCCCCGAGAACCCTTCGAGTCCGGCCAGCGGCTGGTCTTCGACGATTGCCATCTCTCCCTCCCTGGTCGAGGTGGTCGCAGGCCCGGGAGTCTACGGGCAGAGCGCGAGCTCGACGGCCGCCGCGCCCGGCACGATCGCCTCGGTCTCGCGCGCGTGCAGGATCGTCGTCTTCACGATCAGCTTCGCGCGCGCGTAGTTGTCCATCGCCGTCGGCACCGGGCCGACCGGCCGGCCGAGCGCATAGCCCGCGGCGTTGCGGCCGATCGCGCGGTAGGAGTCGAGCGTGTACAGCGGCGACATGCCGAACAGCTCGAGGTTGTCGAGCGGCTGCAGGTCGGCGCGATGGATCACGGCCGTCCCCTTCGACTGCAGGCCGACGGCGACGCCCGAGCCCGACAGGCGCGCGCCGTCGTGCCCGATGAAGGCGACGTCGGAGCTCCGCCGCACGCGCACCAGCCTCGGCTCGGCGCCGCCCTCGCGCACGCCGTCGAGGAGCGCCGCCAGCACGTCGGCGTGCGCCAGGCCGTTGATCGTGGCGCGCAGGCGCTCGCCGAACGCCGGCCCGACCGCGATCACCACCTCGCCGGGCCGCCCGCCCGGGGCCGCCTCGCCCGTCTCGACGACGACCGGCGGGGCGCCGTCCGCGGCGGGGACGAGCTCGGCCGGGTCGACGACGTAGGGGAGCGACTGGAGGAGCTGCCAGCGCTCGCCGTCGAGGCGGTAGCCGCTGCCCGGGCCCGTGTACAGGTTCGGGTCGTTGACGGCCGCGCGGACGGTCCCGTCGGGCCCGATGATGGCGGCCGTCTGCAGGTAGTCGGCCGAGACACGCTGGCGTTGCATGGCCACGATCGCCTCGGCCACGTCCGAAAAGCCGCGCGCGTCGAGGGCGCGCGCGACGTCCAGGCCTCCCACTCCGGCCGCGAGCAGCCGGTCGGCCGCCTCGGCGTCTTGCGCCCGGTCGCGGTCGGGCAGGTCGCGGCTCGAGTAGCCGACCGCAGCCGCCTCTATCTCGGCCTCCGTGATCGGCTCCAGCCCGAGCTCGGAGAACACCGCCTGGACGGCACGGGCCGCGCGGCGGCGGACGGCGACGATCTCCTCCTCGGTGGCCGGCTCGATGCCGGCGTCGACCTGCCAGTCGCGCTGTAGCGTCAGCCACTCCTCGAAGTCGTCGGCGTCGTAGTTGCCGCCTCCGAACATGTTGTCGGAGCGCGGCATGACCGAGTACCCGGAGGTGACGAAGTCGGTGCCGGGCAGGAACTGCCCCATCAGCTTGGCCGTCTTGCGGATCTCCGAGTGCGAGGCGATCGCGTCGTTGCCCGATGCGACCTCCAGCCCGAGCCAGGCGGCGAGCAGGTTCTCGGCCAGGATCTCGCGCGTCCCGGCGGGGACGCTGAGCGCCAGCGCGACGCAGGAGATGGAGCCGTTCTGCACGCCCTGCGACCCGGCGGCGCGCACGGCGGCGAGGCAGCGCGCCTCGAGGTAGAGCATCGAGTAGCCGAGCGAGCGGCCCATCAGCGCCTCGGAGCCGCCGCCCGAGGTGAAGCGCACCTTCACGCCGCGCGACGCGTACGCGGAGGCGAGGAACGCCTTCGACCAGGGCGTGTCGTCGCCGTCCACGAACACAGGCTCGGTCCCGTACACGGACAGCGTCTCGGCGTAGGTGACGAGGCCGCGGATGGCGAGCTCGAGGTTGCGCCGCTCCTCGACGGCGCACTGCGTCAGGACGCCGGGTCGGCCGGTCTGCGAGCCGACGAGCACGGCGATCGCGTTCAGCGGCGCATAGCGTGAGACGCCGACGGTCGTCTCCACCTCGGCGAAGCCCCGGGCGGCGGCCTCGGCGGCGTCGGCGGCGAGCAGCGCCGGGTTGTCCTTCAGGTTCGTGACGTGCGCTTGGTTGGCGGGCGCGCGGCGAGCCCGAAGCTTCTTCAGCGCGAACATCATCTCGACCGGGTCGAGCCGCGCCACCACGCGCGCGAGCCGGGCCGGCGTCAGCCCCTGCGAAACCCTGACGAGCTCGGCACGCGGGCAACCGACGTCGACGAGCCGCCGCGCAAGCTCGTCGTCTGTCAGCGCCGCCGCCTCTGCAGCCGCCTCGAGGTCGATCCCGTGACGGGCGAGGAAGAGATCGACGATGTCGAAGTCCGCTTCGCGGCGGCCGTCGATCTCGACGACGCGGCCGTCCTCGATGACGAGGCTCGGCTCGGGGTCGTTCGGGCCGTCCATGGCCACGAGCCCGAGCTCCGGGTACGGCGTGACGAGCACCTCCCGCCGCAGCCCGCGCCGCTCACGGGCGCGGAAGCGTTCAGATCCGGGCCCGCTCACCGCTCGCGAGCAGGCCGCGGCGCGCGTAGACGTCGCTCGCCTCGCGCACGAACGCGGCCGTCAGCGGCGCGTCCCACTCCGCCTCGAGTCGCTGCGCCCACGCTTCGAGCTCCTCGGCGCTCGAGCGGCCGGGCCGCAGCGCCGTGTAGATGTCGAGCACGGTGTCGGCGGGGACGGAGACGAGCTCCGCGGCGCGAGCCAGGTTGTCGGCGAGCTGGCGGCGCCCCGAGGCGAGCGCGACCGCCGACTGGCGACGCAGCGTCTCGGCCGTGGCCCGGACGTCGTCGGGGCCGAGACGGCCCTCCCGCACCGCCTCGAGGGTCACCTCGTCCAGCCGGTGACCGCCGGGAGTCGTGACGAGATCGGGCCGCTCGAGGCCGAGCGGGAAGTCGGTGACGGGATCGAAGGCCACTGGGAAGAGCTTAGAGTAGGCAGCGGTGATGGCCGTGTACGACTTCAACGGGCGCTGCGCGCTCGTCACCGGCGGCGCGAGCGGGATCGGGCTCGCGACGGCGAGGCGGCTGCGGGCGAGCGGCGCCGCCGTGTGCGTGCTCGACCTGAACGTGGACGGCGCCGAGGGGCCGGCCGTGACCGCCGACGTGTCCGATTCCGGGCAGGTCGCCGCCGCCGTCGCCGAGGCGGAGCGCGCGCTCGGGAGGATCGACATCCTCGTCAACGCCGCCGGCGTCGCCGGCGCGTCGGTCCGCACCGTCGACACGACGGACGAGGAATGGCGCCGCGTCATGGCCGTCAACGCCGACGGCACCTTCCACCTCTGCCGGGCGGTCGTGCCGGGCATGGTCGCGCGCGGCTACGGCCGGATCGTGCTCGTCTCCTCGATCGCCGGCAAGGAGGGAAACCCGATGGCGCCGGCCTACTCGGCCTCGAAGGCGGCCGTGATCGCGCTGGCGAAGGTCCTCGGGAAGGACCTGGCCGGAACGGGCGTGCTCGTCAACGCCGTGGCGCCCGCCGTGATCGAGACGCCGATGCTCGAAGGCCTCTCGCGGGAGCACCTCGACTACATGGTCGAGCGCATCCCCTTGCGGCGCACGGGCAGGCCCGACGAGGTGGCAGCCCTCATCTGCTGGCTCGCGAGCGACGAGTGCTCGTTCTCGACCGGGGCGACGTTCGACATCTCCGGCGGCCGCGCCACGTACTGACAGGGCAGCCCGCGGCCGGCGACGGCGGTACCCGCGGCGGCGCGCCGCAGCCCTTCGCGGCGGCAGAGCCGGGCGGGGCGAGTCGCCGGCGCCGCGAGGCGAGCCGAGCCGCTACTTCCTCGCCGCGTGGCTTCCGGACGCGACGATCACGAGCACGACCAGCACGACGACGGCCCACCACGCGACGCCGAGCGTGTGGTTCTGCCACGTCAGCACGTCCCACATGACACGACTACTGTACCCGCGAAACGGGGCTGGAGAGCCTTGCCGCGGCCGCGCGCCGGCCCCGGCGCCAGCGAGCCCGCGCGGCGCAGACCGAGGCGGTCGAGGCGAGCCGGCCGCTCGGCGGAGACTACGATGGTCCCGTGACGCGGCACGTGCGCTTCCGGGGCCCAGACGGCGTCCGCCGCGCGGCGGTGGACGAGCTGCCGGTCGCTCCGCTCGACCCGGACACGCTCGAGCTGCCGCCGCCGTACGAGCTGCTGCTGCCGGTGGAGCCGCCCGAGGTCTGGTGCGCAGGCGTCACGTACGAGCGGAGCCGCGACGCGCGCATCGAGGAGAGCGCCGTCAAGGACGTGTACGCGCTCGTCTACGACGCCGAGCGGCCGGAGCTCTTCCTCAAGGACGCCGCCTGCCGGCGCACCGTCGGCCCCGGCCACCCGATCGGGGTCCGCTCGGACTCGGCCTGGGACGTGCCCGAGCCTGAGATCGGCCTCGTCCTGGGCGAGGGCGGCGCGATCACCGGCTACACGATCGGCAACGACGTCTCCTCGCGCGCGATCGAGGGCGAGAACCCGCTCTACCTGCCGCAGGCGAAGCTGTTCGCGGGCGCGTGCGCGCTCGGGCCGGCCGTCCTCGCCGCCGAGGGCGCGCCGTCCGTGTTCGAGATCCGGCTGCGCATCCTCGACGCCGGCGGCCGCGAGCGCTTCGCCGGCGAGACGTCGACCGCGCGCATGAAGCGGAGCTTCGACGAGCTCGCCGGCTGGCTCCGCCGCGACAACCCCGTCCCGCCGGGGACCGTGCTCCTCACCGGCACGGGGCTCGTGCCGCCCGACGACTTCACCCTCGAGCCGGGCCAGCGGGTGGAGATCCACGTGCCCGGGATCGGCACGCTCGTCAACCCGGTCGCGCCGGCGGCCGAGCTGATGAGGGCGAGCTGGACCTGACGACGACGACGGAGGGAGAGCCAATGAGCGACGTCCTGGAAGCCCCGGTCAGACCCGCGTTCGCGAACCTGGTCGCAGGGGAGTGGCGGCCGAGCGCGTCCGGCCGCACGTACGAGAAGCGCGGCCCCTGGCGGCCGTCAGAGCCGATCGGCGAGTTCCCCGCCTCGGACGCGGCCGACGTCGACGCGGCGGTCGACGCCGCGGCGGCTGCCTTCCGCGACTGGTCGCGCCGCCCGGCCGCGGCGCGCGGGGACGTGCTGCGCAGGGCAGCGGACGCCGTCGAGCGCCGCGTCGAGCAGATCGCGCAGGACATGACGCTCGAGATGGGGAAGCCGCTCCGCGAGTCGCGGCTCGAGGCGGCGCGGATGGCGCACATCCTCCGCTTCTTCTCCGGCGAGGGCCTCCGAGACGTCGGCGTCCGCTACGAGCAGGCCGCCACCGGCAGCGTCGCCTACACGCTGCGCCGACCGCTGGGCGTCGTCGCGCTGATCACGCCCTGGAACTTCCCGGCTGCCATCCCGGCGTGGAAGGCCGCGCCCGCCCTCGCCTACGGCAACACCGTGGTGCTGAAGCTGGCGCAGGAAGCGCCGCTGACCGGCCTGCACCTCGCCGCCTGCCTCGAGGAGGCAGGCCTGCCCGCGGGTGTCTGCAACGTCGTCGTCGGCCGCGGCTCGGAGGTCGGAACGCCGCTCGTCGACGACCCGCGCGTGAAGGCCGTCTCGTTCACGGGCTCCGTCGCCGTCGGCCGGCAGGTCCGCGCGCGGGCGACCGCCCGCGGCGCGCGCGTCCAGCTCGAGCTCGGAGGCCACAACCCGCTCCTCGTCATGGCGGACGCCGACCTCGACCGGGCCGTCGAGGCGGCCTACGCGGGCGCGTTCTGGTCGGCCGGGCAGAAGTGCACGGCGACGCGGCGCATGTTCGTGCAGGAGGCCGTCTACGACGAGTTCAAGCGCCGCCTGCTCGAGCGGATTGGGCGCGGCGCCGTCGGCGACCCCTTCGACCCGCGAACGGAGGTGGGACCGATCGTGAACGAGGCGCAGCTCGCCGAGGTGCTCGCGGGGATCGACAGGGGCCGCGCCGACGGCGGCACCGTGCTCGCGGGCGGAGGCCGCGTGCACGACGAGGCCTACCTCGTCGCGCCGACGCTGTTCGAGGACCTCGGCGACGACGCCTTCCTGTCCTGCCAGGAGGTGTTCGGGCCCGTCGCGACCCTCTACCGCTTCGAGTCGCTGGACGAGGCGCTCGAGCGCGCGAACGCGGTCGAGTACGGGCTCTCCGCCTCCATCTTCACCTCCAGCCTCGCCTCGGCGCGGACGTTCGTGCAGGAAATCGAGGCGGGCATCGTCCGCGTCAACGGGCAGACGGCAGGCGCCGACGTGCACGTTCCCTTCGGGGGCATCAAGAGCTCGGGCTTCGGGCCGCACGAGCAGGGCCGCGCCGCGATCGAGTTCTACACCGAGGTCGTCACGGTGTACGAGGACGTGTGAGCGTCGAGCGCTTCCTCGTCACCGGCGCCCTCGGCTGCATCGGCGCGTGGGCGGCGACGCTGCTCGTCCGCGAGGGCACAGACGTCGTCGCCTACGACCTCGGCGAGGACGACCACCGCCTCCGCGTCGTCGCCTCGCCGGAGGAGATCGCCGCGATCACGTTCGTCCGCGGCGACGTGACGAGCCTCGACCAGCTCCTGGACACGCTCGCGGCGCACGAGATCACGCACGTCCTGCACCTCGCGGCGCTGCAGCTCCCCTTCGTCCGCGCCGACCCGCCGCTCGGCGCCCGGGTCAACGTCGTCGGCACCGTCAACGTCTTCGAGGCGGCCAAGCGCCACGGCCTCGCCACGCCGGTTGCCTACGCGAGCACGGCGGCCGTCTACGACGAGCACGGCGCGCACGCGCCCCGCTCGCTCTACGGCGTGTTCAAGCAGGCGAACGAGGGCACCGCCCGTGTCTACTGGGCGGACGACGGGGTCGCGAGCGTCGGTATCCGCCCCTACACCGTCTTCGGCCCCGCGCGCGACCAGGGCCTCACCTCGGCGCCGACGACGGCCATGCAGGCCGCGGCGAGGGGCGAGCCGTACCGCATTCCCTTCGGCGGGCGCACCGAGCTCCACTACGCGCCGGACGTGGCACGCGGCTTCGTCGCCGCCGCCCGCTCCGGACGGGAGGGCGCCTCCGTGTTCGACTTCCCCGGCAGGTCGGTGTCGATGGCGGAGGTGATCGCCGCGATCGAGGCGGCCGTCCCCGAGGCCGCCGGCCTCGTCACGTTCGACGACGTACCGCTGCCCTTCCCACCGGAGCTCCCGGGCGAGCGCCTGGACGCGCAGGTGACGCCGTTCGAGACCGCGGTCCGCGAGACGATTGACCGCTTCCGCGACGCCGATCGGCGCAGGTGACGCGCGGCCGACCGGCCTCCGCGGCGTCCTCGCCCCCTGGGGGCGCACGTCGCCCGCGCCCACCGCCGGCTGAGCGAGCGCCAGCTCTCTGACGCCGCTTGCCCGTAGGCGGCGCCGGGGCGCTGGCAGCCGCTCGTCGCCGCGGGCGCCGTCGCCCGCGTGCTCGCCCGGCGGAGCTCGTTCGTCGTGCTCGCGCTCGGACGCGCGCTCGAGCTCGCCGCCGCCGAGCTCCTCTCCCACGCTGAAGCAACGCTTAACGTCCTCTCCCCTCGCCCCTAACGGCGCCCGCGTATACGCATCGGGGTGAGGGTCTCCGCTGCGTCGCTCGTCTTCGCAGGCCTGCTCGCCGGGTTGCCGGCGGCGGCGCCGTCGCGAGCGCCCGTGCCCGGGTTCGCCCGCGTCCAGGTGGGACCCGCCGGCGGCACCGTCTGGAAGGGCACCGTCCCCGGCGAGAGCGCCGGCGCGCGCGGCCGTCCCACCTTCGTCTACCTCCCGCCCGGCTACTCGCCCTCCAGGCGCTACCCGGTCGCGTACCTCCTGCACGGCATGCCGGGCGGCCCGACGAGCTACGTGTACTCGCTCCACCTGGCCGAGCGCGCGGACGCGCTCATCGCCTCCGGGCGCACGCGTCCGTTCATCGCCGTCTGCCCACCCGCCGGTACGCACCACGGCTACTACTCGGGCGAGTGGGCCGGCGTCTGGGAGGACTACCTCGTCCGCCGCGTCGTGCCGTGGGTCGACACCAACCTGCCGACGGTCGCCTCCGCCGCCGGGCGCGTGCTCGCAGGCCTGTCCGCGGGCGGCTTCGGCGCGGTCTCGATCGGCCTGCGCCACCTGGGGGTGTTCGGCGTGCTCGAGTCGTGGAGCGGGTACTTCCATCCGTTCGCGGACGGCCCGCTCGCGCACGCGGACCGGGCCGTGCTCGACCGGCACGACCCGACGCTCCTCGTGCGCAGGAAGGCGGCGGCGGTGCGTCGCCTCGGCGTCCGCTTCGAGCTCTCGACGGGCGTCGCCCACGGCGCGATCACGCCTGCGCTGACGGCGGCGTTCGCGCGCGAGCTCGCCTCGTTCGGCCTGCCCGTCGCCGTCTGGCACGTGCCGGCGAGCGTGCGCACGCCGGACTACGGCGACCAGCTGACCCACGGCCTCGCCTTCGCCTTCGCCCCTCCCGCGCACGCCGGCTGACCTCGACGCCCGGCTGCCCCGAGAAGGCCCTCCATCCCACGTCACAGACTGCTTCCGTGGCAGGACGCGCCTCGTCAGGGGCATGTTCGGCCGCCCGCGGCGCGCGGCCGGGAGTCGCCTCGGCTCGCAGGCTCGACGTCCCCGGAAGCCCGGCGAGGCTCCTCTCGAACCCGGCGGCCCTGCGAGCGAAGCGGCGTATAGTTGCGTCGCGGCCCAACGAGGGGCCGCGAGACGACAACTGGGGGAGGCAACGATGGCGGAAATCCGCGGCTGTGACCTCGTCGTCGACTACCTGATCAAGGAGAAGGTGCCGTACCTCTTCGGCTACGCCGGGCACGGCGCCGTGGGGCTGCTCGACGGCGTCTACAACCGCTCCGACGAGATCAAGATCATCTTCCCGCGCATCGAGTCGGCTGCCGGCTACATGGCCGACGCGTACTTCCGCGCTTCGGGGCAGGTGATCCCCGTGTACACCTCGACCGGCCCTGGCCCGATGCTGCTCACGGTCGCGATGGGCAACGCGTTCTACGACTCGTCCGCGTTCATCGCCATCACCGGACAGGTCGCGACGAACCAGTACGACTCGGGGGCGCTGCAGGAGGAGTACCGCCACCACCAGGCGGACTTCCCGTCGCTGGCGAAGGTGATCACGAAGCGGAGCTTCCAGGCGCACTCGGTCGAGGACCTGTCCAAGTTCCTGCCGAAGGCGTTCAAGCTCGCCCGCACCGGCCGCCCGGGCCCAGTCCACATCGACGTTCCCTACGACCTGTGGATCCGCACGGGCGACGTCGAGGTGCCCGAGCCGGAGGAGCGCTCGCTGCAGCTGAACTGGCGCACACCCGGCTCGCCTGAGGCGGTGGCGAAGGCGTACGAGCTGCTGACGAAGGCGAAGCGGCCGCTCGTCCTGGCGGGCGGCGGCGTCGTCGCCTCGGACGCGACCGCCGAGCTCCGTGCCTTCGCCGAGCACGTGAACGTGCCCGTCTACTCGACGTTCATGGGCAAGGGCGTGCTGTCCGCGAACGACCCGCTCTACCTCGGCATCGCCGGCTGCTGGGGCGAGTACCCGGCCCAGGAGGCGGCGCGCAACGCCGACGTGATCCTCGCCATCGGCGCCCGCTTCTCCGACATCCACTGCTCGTCCTGGGTGCCCGGCTACACGTACAACATCCCGCCGACGAAGCTGATCCACGTCGACATCGACCCGACCGAGATCGGCCGCAACTACCCGACCGAGCTCGGCATCGTCGGCGACGCCCGCGAGGTGCTGAAGCAGCTGCTCGAGCTCGCGAGCCGCAGCCCGAAGCGCGAGCGGACGTCCTGGCACGACGACGTCGACGCGTGGAAGCTCGAGTGGCAGAACTTCATCGGGCCGGAGATGGCGTCCGAGGCGACGCCGATCGACCCGCGGCGCGTGGTCGGCGAGCTGCGCAAGGCAGCGCCCGACAACACGCTCATGATCACCGACACGGGCAACCACCAGACGTGGGTCGAGCAGTACTGGGCAGCCTACGAGCCGCGCAGCGTGTTCACGCCCGGCGGCTTCGCAGGGATGGGCTTCGGCACGTGCGGCGTCCTCGGCGTCAAGCTGGCGCGGCCCGACCGGCCGGCCGTCTGCGTGACGAGCGACGGCAGCTTCATGATGTTCCCCGGCGCGGTCGCCACCGCCGTCGAGCACGACCTCCCGGTCGTCTGGGTCGTCTTCAACAACTACACGATCGGCGTCATCCGCGACCTGCAGCGCTTCTACATGGACAACCGCGAGATCGGCACCAGCTTCATGAAGCACGCGACCGGCGAGCTGTGGAATCCGGACTTCGCCAAGCTGGCCGAGGCGATGGGAGCCGGGTCGATCTCGGTCGAGCAGCCGGGCGACCTCGCAGACGCGTTCGACACCGCCTTCAAGGCGGGGAAGCCGTTCCTCGTCGACGTGAAGGTGAACCGCGACACGGCGGTGCCGCTGATCGGGACGTGGCAGTTCCCGCCGATCGTGCAGGCCGAGCCGACCTTCGGAAAGCGGCTGGTGATCACGTAGCGACGTGAGCCTCCCGTAGCGACGTGAGCCTCCGCTTCTACCCGTTCAGCGCGATCGTCGAGCAGGAGCGCCTCAAGCAGGCGCTCCTGCTCAACGCGGTCAACCCGGCGGTCGGCGGCGTCCTCGTCGTCGGCCCGAGCGGGACCGGCAAGTCGACGGCCGTGCGCGGCCTGGCCGAACTCCTGCCCGAGATCGAGGTGGTCGCCGACTGCCCGTACTCCTGCGACCCGGGCGATCCCTGCCCCGCCTGCCGGGAACGCGGCGACCTGCCCCGGGCACGGCGGCGCAGGCGCATCGTCACGCTCCCGCTGAACGCGACCGAGGACCGCGTGTCGGGCACGGTCGACATCGCGCGGGCGCTGCGCGAGGGCGAGCGGGCCCTCGAGCCCGGGCTGCTCGCCGAGGCGAACCGCGGCATCCTCTACGTGGACGAGATCAACCTGCTCGACGACCACCTGACGGACGTGCTGCTCGACGCGGCCGCCCTCGGCGTGAACGTCGTCGAGCGCGAGGGCGTGTCCGTCTCGCACCCGGCCCGCTTCATCCTCGTCGGCACGATGAACGAGGAGGAGGGCGAGCTGCGCCCGCAGATCGCCGACCGGATCGGGCTCCGCGTGGAGGTGGAGGCGGTGTCCGACCCGGAGGCCCGCGCGGAGATCATGCGCCGGCGCGAGGCGTTCACCGCCGACCCGGAGGGGTTCCTGGCCGAGTACGCAGCCGCGCAGGCCGAGCTGGCAAGGGAGCTCGCGACCGCCGAGCGGCTCCTCCCCGAGGTGCGGCTCCCCGACCACCTGTACGCCGCGGTCGCGCAGCTCGTCGTCAAGGCGGGCGTCTCCAGCCACCGCGCCGACGTCACCATCCTCGAGTGCGCGAAGGCGACGGCGGCGCTGGCCGGGCGCACGCAGGCGGGGCCGGACGACGTCGTCTCGGCGGCCGGCCTGGCGCTCGGCCACCGGCTTCCGGCCGACCCGTTCGCGCCGCCGCCGAGCCTCGAGCCGCACATCGTGCGCCGCCTGCTCGACGAGGCAGTGGAGCTCGAGCGCTCAAAAAAAGCCGCGGCGAACCCGGTGAGGTAGGCCTCGAGCTCGAGGCGGAGCCGACGGGTGCCCCGGGAATCGAGCGGCTGGAGATCCGCGAGGCGCACGTGTTCGGGCACGAGCTGCGCCGGGACGGCACCGAGCGGACGCGGCCCGGGCGGCGGGCGCGCTCGCTCGCGAGCCACCGCAAGGGCAAGTACTCGCGGCACCGGCTGGACGTCCGCGGCCCGGCGGACGTCGCCGTCGACGCCACCCTGCGCGCGGCGGCCGTGCGCGTCCGACGGGCGCCGATCCGCGTCCGCTCGGACGACCTGCGCCGGAAGGTGCGCGAGCACCGTTCCCCGTTCGCCGTCTGCTTCGTGGTCGACAACTCCTGGTCGGTGCACGCCGAGCGGATGGTCGAGAAGGTGAAAGGCGTCGTCTTCCGGCTGCTCGAGGACGCGACCGGGCGCGGCGACAAGGTGGCGCTCGTCGCCTTCCGCGGGGGCGTGCCGGAGGCGACGGTGGCGCTGCCCTTCACGTCCAGCCTGGCGGCGGCGACGAGGAGGCTGAAGCGGGTGCCGCTGAGCGGTCAGACGCCGCTGGCCGACGCGCTCAGACGAGCGCGCATCCTGCTCCGCCAGGAGCTGTCGAAGCACCCGAACGCGGTCCCGCTCGTCGTCGTCGTCACGGACGGCGAGCCGACCGTGCCGCTGCGGGCCGGCTCGAGCGCGACGGCCGACACGCTCGCCGAGGGGCGCGCGCTGCGCCGCGCCCGCATCCGCTGCGTCGTCGTCGACACCTCCGACGGCGAGCGCACCTGCACGCACGAGCTTGCGCACGTGAGCGGCGGCGCCCGCGTCACGCTGGCGGCGCTGTCGCCCGAGCTCCTGCTCGCGGCCGCGGAGGCGAGCGTTTGACGGCGCCGCGCGAGCGCCCGGTCGAGTGGGCGGCGCTGACGACGACGCACGGCGAGGTGCTCGACGCCTTCGCTTCGTACTGCCGCGACGAGCTCGAGGACGTGGACGTGCTCGCGCAGACGCCGACCAGGCTCGACCTCGCCTGGCGCCGCGAGCGGTCGAGCGTCGAGCTCGCCGACGCGCCGCCGGCCGGGCGCGAAGAGCCGACGCTCCTCGTCACCGCGCTCACGGACGAGCTCGTCTCGACGCTCCTCGACGACGCCTCGCTCCGCGCCCGCGTCGCCGTCTACGACCTCGCGCGGCTGGAGAAGGTGAACGCGGTCCGCTCGAGCGTGTTCGTGCACTTCGAGTGGTTCCTGCGCGACGCGTACGGCGTGAAGCTCGTCGCCTCGGACGCGTTCACGCGCGGCCTCGTCGACCGCGGGATCATCTCGCTGGGCTTCGGCTGACCCGTCCCGAGCGACCGCGCGGGGGATGTGCGGCGCCGCTCCTTCCCACCGTCGGAAGGCGAACGCCCGGCGCGCGAGTTGACGCCGTCCGGCGGCGGTGGTTGAGTCGCGCCGCTGGTCGCAATCGCAACGGCGAGACTGGAGGTCTCCGTGAGCAACGGCAACACCGGCCCGCTCGGACAGCCGCGGGGCGTCGGCTTCGGGATCCTGATGTTCGTCGTCACCCTCGGCGTCTACGGCTGGTACTGGGCGTACAAGACGGCGGAGGAGATGAAGCGGCACACCGGGGACGGGATCGGCGGCGTCATCGCGCTCGTCATCCAGATCCTCGTCCCCGCGGTCAACGGCTTCGTGATCGCGTCCGAGATCGGGAGAATGTACGAGCGCGACGGCCAGCGGCCGCCGGTGAGCGGATGGACCGGGCTCTGGCTGTTCCCCGGGATCTATCTCTTCCTGATCGGCGGCTTCGTGTGGTGGTTCAAGGTGCAGGGGGCGCTGAACGACTACTGGAAGGCGAAAACCCTCATCGCGGGCGCGTCCACCACAGCGGCCGCCTGAGCGGCAGGACGCTCGACACCGACCCGGCTCAGCCGACGGCGGGCTCGCCCTGGAGCGCGTGCGCCTGCAGCCGCTCGTGGGTGAGGCCGAGCGAGGAGAGGAACAGGCACGCCTCGATGCCGACGATCAGCCACAGCGAGGTCGAGAACGAGCCGGTCGCGTCGCGCACGACGCCGAGCACGAGCGGAGCGGCGGCCGTGAGCACGTAGCCGACGCCGAGCATCATCGCCGCCACCGCGCCCGCCTGCGCCGGGTCGCGCGACAGGTCGAGCGGCAACGTCATCGCCAGCGGGAAGAGCGTCCCGATCCCGATCCCGATCAGCACCGCCCACAGCCAGCCGCCCCCCGGGAGGAGCTGCACGCCGAGCAGCCCGCTCATCTGCACGAGCGCGGCCGAGGCGAGGTACAGGCGGCGCGAGCCCCACCGGTCGGCGAGCCACGGGATGGCGAGCCCAGCCGGTACCGTCACCGCCTGCACGACCGCGAGGAGCGCGCCCGCCTTGCCGTCGCTCCAGCCGTGCTCGACGTACGCGTCCGGGAGCCAGGCCGACAGGCCGTAGAAGCAGATGGCGATCATCGTGAACACCCCGGTCACGCCCCACGCCGTCGCGCTGCGCACGGGCAGCCGCGGCGGCCGCACGCGTACGCGCTCCCGCTCCGAGCCGCCGAGACCGAGCCAGGCGGCGCACGACAGCGCCGCCGCCGCGGCGAGCGCGCCGAGCGAGAAGCGCCATCCCCCGTGCAGGTGCGCGAGCGGCACCGCGAGCGCGGCGGAGGCGGCCGAGCCCACCTGGATGCCACTGGCGTAGATGCCGGTGGCGAAGGCGGGGCGGTGCGACAGCCTCTCCTTGACGACCGCGGGCAGCAGCGTGCCGGAGATGGCGATGCCGACGCCCACCGGGAACGTGAACAGGAGGAGGACGGCGGCGTCGGGGACGGCGACGCGCAGCAGCCCTCCGGCCGCGATCAGCGCGACGGAGCCGGCGATCGCGAGCCGCGGGCCGATCGCGCCCGCCACGTACGCCGCGGCCGGAGCGAACACGCCCATGCACAGCACCGGGATCGAGCCGAGCAGGCCGGCGACCGCGTGCGACACGCCGAGGTCGGACTGGATCGACGGGACGAGCGGGCCGACGCCGACGATCTGCGTTCGCAGCGCCAGGGCGACGAGGAAGAGCGCCGCGACGAAGCGCACCTGGTGACGCACGCCGCCGGCCGCGTCAGTCGACGGTCTCGTAGAACACGCGCTCCCTGCTCTCGAGCAGCGGGATCGCCCCCTCGAGGGCGAGCCGCCGGAAGTGCTCGCTCGAGCCGTGCGCGGCGACCGCGTCGTCGTCCGCGTACATCTCGAAGACGAGGAACGAGCGCGGGTCGTCGCGCGCCTGGCAGGGCTGGTAGAGGAGGCATCCGGGCTCCTCCCTCGACGGGCCCGCAAGCTGCTCGAGGTACGCGCGCACGCGCGCCTCCTCGCCCTCGCGCGCCACCCATCTCGCCGTCAGAACGACCGCCATCCACGCCCCCTCTCGCCGCCGACCAGGCCGATCCTAGCTTGCCCCGCTCCCCCCGACCCCACCTGCGCGCGCGGCACCTCCGCGCGCGGGCCGATCCCGCCGAGGCCGGGCGGCTTTACGGACGGCTTACCGAGCGTCCCCCGTCTGCGGCAGCGGCGACCGCGGCCGGGGGGTCGATACAGGGACGGACGTGTCCGGGAAGGGCGCATCGTGCCGGAGCAGCAGGCGCTCGCGCGGAGCGGCCCCCGGCACGCCCGCCGCGGCGACACGTCGGGGGCGCAGGACCGGGCGCTTCAGGCTGCTCTCGCGCTCGTCGGGCCCGGCAACCGGCCCGTGCGCCGCCGCGCGGGCGAGGGTGAGCGCAGGCTGCTCGCACAGACGACGGCTGCACACGACGCCCACGCGGGCGGAGACGCGCTCCGGCCGCTGCTCGAGGGTGCGCGGACGACGCCGCGAGCCCCCCGCGGACCACGACCGCTCCGAGCTCGAGCACGTGGGGCCACGCTCCCGACGCTGCGGGTCGCGCCTGCGGCGGGGCCGGAGCGTGGGACAGGCGGGGCGGCCCGAGCGGCCGCCCCGCGCCGCGCCGCACGGACGTCAATCCGAGGCTTGCACCGGGTTCGTCAGCCGCCCGAGCCCGTCGATCTCGATCGTGACCTCGTCGCCCGGCTGGAGCAGCACCTTCGGATCGCGGAAGATGCCGACGCCAGCAGGCGTGCCGGTCAGGATGAGGTCTCCGGGCTCGAGGGTGATCGCCTGACTGACGAAGGCGATGATCTCCGCCACGCCGAAGACCATGTTCGCGGTCGACGAGTCCTGCATCACCTCGCCGTTCAGGATCGCGCGGATGCCGAGCGCCTGCGGGTCCGGCACGTCGGAGGCCGGGACGAGCTCGGGCCCGATCGGGCAGAACGTGTCGAACGACTTGCCCCGCACCCACTGCTTGTCCGAGAACTGCACGTCGCGCCCCGACACGTCGTTCGCGCACAGGTATCCCCTGACCGCCTCGAGCGCGTTCTCGCGCGAGACGCCCTTGACGCGCTCGCCGATGACGACGCCGAGCTCGGCCTCGTAGTCCACCTCGTGCGAGACGGGCGGGAGCCGGATCGGCTCGCCCGGCCCGATCAGGGTGTTCGGCCACTTGGCGAAGAGGAGCGGGCGCTCGGGCAGCGGCACCCCCTGCTCCTCGGCGTGGTCCTTGTAGTTGAGGCCGATGCAGATGATCTTCTGCGGCCGCTCGATGGGAAGCATGCGCGGGACCCTAACGCAGCGGCGGCCGCGTCATCCCGGGGACCGTGCCGGCCGGACGGGGCCGCGCCGGACGTCGGTGCCGACACCGACGCCCGGTCAGGGACGGCCCCGATGAGCGTCGCGCCGCCGGCTGCCACGCTTTTCGACAGGTGATGCACGCCGCAGAAAAGGAGCCGTCATGACCAGCGCGGAGCTTGCCCGGAAGCTGGCGGAGCAGCACACGACGTACCGGCTGCTGCGTCATCCGCATACGGAACGCGCCACCGACGAGGCCGCTGCGCTCGGCCTCCCGCCCGAGGAGATCGGCAAGACGCTCGTGCTCGCGCACGACGACCGCTTCCTCCGCGCCGTCCTGCCTGCCTCGGAGCGGCTCGACCTGCGCAAGCTGCGGGCGCTGCCGTCGGTCGGCGCCGCAGTCCGGCTCGCCAGCGAAGCCGAGATCGGCGCTCGCTACTCGATGTTCGAGCTGGGCGCGGTGCCGCCGTTCGGCGGGCCGGACGGCGACGCGGTCGTCGTCGACCGACGGATCGCGGAGCGCGACTCGGTCATCGTCGAGGCCGGAAGTCACGAGGAGTCGATACAGATGACGGTCCGCGACCTGCTCGCGCTGACTGGCGCACAGGTGGCCGACATCTGCCTCGACTGATCCTCCTCCACCCGGCAGGAGCAAGGAAAGGACACACCATGGCGACCGCCGTCGAACCGCAACCCGCCCTTGCGAAGCTTCGCGTGATCGACGCGATGCACCCCGGCGTGGTGGCCTGCCCGCTCGACGCGCCACTGCGCACGGTCGCGCGGATGATGGCCAGCTACCGCGTGCACGCGATCGTCGTGATCGCGCACGGGCGCGAGGAGCCGCCGCACGGGACGCTGTGGGGCGTGATCTCCGACACGGCGCTCGTCCGGGCGGCCTCGCTCGGCACCGACTTCGACGCCGAGACGGCCGCCTCGCTGGCCGCCGAGCCGCCGCTCACGATCGCCACCGCCGACCCGCTCGACCGCGCCGTCGAGCTCATGGTCGAGCACGGCGTCTCACACCTCGTCGTCGTCGAGCGCCGGTCGATGCGCCCGATCGGCGTCGTCTCCACCCTGGACGTCGCACGCGCGCTCGCCGGCGGTCTGTAAGCCCGAGGCCCCGACCGGCCGGTCGCCGGCACGGGCGGCCGGCGCCGGGCTCTGCCGCTACCCGTCCCGGGAGCCCGGGAGGAGGACGACGTGCACCTCCCCGGGCCCGTGCACGCCGACGGCGAGCGTCTGCTCGATGTCCCCGCTCCGGCTCGGCCCGGTGACGATCGCGAGCGCGCTCGGCAGGTCGGCGCCGATTGCCTCGAACAGCTCGGCGAGACCCGGCAGGATCCGCTCTTCGCGAAGGAGCGAGACGTGCGCCGCCGGCAGCAGCGACCGCGAGCGCGGCTCCTGCGGCGAGGCGGCGAGGACGACGCTTCCGGTGTCCGCCAGCCCGTACAGGGCCTCCGAGACTCCGGCCTCGGGCAGCTCCGGCGCAGCGCCGCGGTGGACGTGGAAGCCGGCGGCCTCCGCGTTGCGCGCGAACTCGTCGACGAGGCTCATCGCCTCGGCTCCCGCACGACTCCGCCCGGCCGCTCGCCCGTCGCGCGGCCCTCCCGCCACACGGGACGCCCGGCGACCCAGACGCCGACGACGCCGTCCGGGTGGCGCGCGGGGTCGTCGTAGGTGCCTGTGTCCACGAACCGCGCCGGGTCGAGCAGCACCAGGTCGGCCCGCTGCCCGCGCCGGATGCGGCCTCGGTCGGAGAGCCCGAGCCGGTCGGCGGCCCGCGCGCTCAGCCGCGCCACCGCCTCCTCGACGGAGACGAGCTGCTCGCGCAGCACGAACCGTCCGAGGAAGCGCGCCGCGGCGCCGTACAGGCGCGGGTGCGGCTTCGCGCCGAAGATGCCGTCCGAGCCGACGAGGTGCAGGCGGTGAGCGGCGACCAGCTTCACCGTCTGGTCGGAGGCGTAGTGCTCGATCATGGTCACGTCGAGCTGCGACTCGAGGAGGAGCGAGCAGACGGCCTCGACCGGCTCCTGGCCGCGCTCGGCGGCGAGCTCGGCGAGCGAGCGCCCGGCCGCGGTCTCGTTGGGCGGGCCCGCGTTCGCGATCACGATCCGCTCCGGGCCGGCCGTGCCGAGGAAGTTCTCCCAGCCCTCGAGGCCGTGCTCGACGTCACGGGCGATGCGCGCGCGCTCCGCCGGCCGCTCGAGCCGCGCGAGCGTGGCGGAGGCGCCGCCCTCCTGCGCCCACACCGGCAGGAGCGCGGACAGGAGCGTGCTGCCGGCGCCGTACGGGTACTGGTCGAACGACAGGTCGACGTCGGCGCTCGCCCGCTCGAGGAGCTCGAGCAGGGGCTCGACGAGCCGCTCGTCGGAGAGGCACTTCAGGTGCGAGATATGCAGCGGGGCGCCCGAGCGGCGGGCGACATCGAGCATCTCGGCCGCCGCGCCCAGCACCCCCAGGCCCTCGTTGCGGATGTGCGGCACGAGCGGCGCTCCGTACTCGGCCGCCACCTCGGCGAGCGCGGCGAGCTCGTCGGTGTTCGCGTACGCGCCGGGAAGGTAGAGGAGCCCGAAGGAGAGCGTGCGCGCGCCGGCCTCAAGCCCGAAGCGGACCTCGTCGCGCATCCGCCGTAGCTCGACGGCGCCCGGCGCCCGCCGGTCGCCTCCGAGGACGACGTCGCGGACCGCGCTGTGGCCGATCGAGGGGACGAGCGTGGTCGCCGGACGGGTCGCCTCCAGCGCCTGCAGGTACTCGTCGAACGTCGACCAGCCCCACTCTTCCGGCCCGTCGCCCTCCAGGCCGCGCAGGTAGGCCCGCCGCTCCTCGCGCCGCTCGGGCGCGACCGGGGCAGGCGCGAGGCCGTCCGGGTTGATCAACTCCGTCGTGAACCCCTGGCCGATCTTCGGCTCGAGGAGCGGCTGCGAGAAGCTCCTGAGCGCGGAGTGCGCGTGCATGTCGACGAAGCCCGGGCAGAGCATCAGCCCGGCCGCCTCGACGGTTTCCCGCGCCTCGACGGCGAGCGCCGGGCCGACCGCCTCGATCACGCCGCCCGTCACCGCCACGTCGAGTACTCCGCCGGGCCCGTCTCCCGGATACACGGTCGCGCCGCGGACGAAGAGGTCGGCGGTCATGCCCGGTCGCGGTAGCGGCGCGGCGCCAGGCGTGGCAGCGCCCTCCCCCCCGCCCACGCCCTCCCGGGACCGGCGAGCGCGGCGAGGCCCTGCCCTGCACGGGCGATCGCCGTCGACAGGCGGTAGCCGAGCGGCGTCGACCACGCGTACGACCACAGCGCGAAGGCGAGCCGCTCGGCGAGCGGGGCGACACCCTGCTCGTCCAGGTCGCGCCGCAGCTCGAGCAGCAGCTCGTGCAGCGGGATCTTCACCGGACAGGCGTCGCTGCACGCGCCGCACAGCGACGAGGCGTGCGGCAGGGCCGGCGCCCGCTCCAGCCCGACGAGGAGCGGCACCAGCACCGCGCCCATCGGGCCGGAGTAGACGGGGCCGTACGCCGTCCCGCCCGTCTTACGGTACACCGGGCAGACGTTCAGGCAGGCGCCGCAGCGGATGCAGGCGAGCATCTCCCGATAGCGCGTCCCGAGCAGGCGCGAGCGCCCGTTGTCGAGGATCACGACGTGCAGCTCCTCGGGCCCGTCCTGCTCACCCGGTCGGCGCGGTCCGGTGATCAGCGTCGTGTACGCGGACAGGCGCTGGCCTGTGCCGCTGCGCGCGAGCAGCCTGAGCACGACCGACAGGTCTGCGAGGTCGGAGACGAGCCGTTCCATGCCCATGATCGCGACGTGCACGCGTGGGAGCGAGCTGACGAGCCGTCCGTTGCCCTCGTTCGTCACGAGCACGACCGAGCCCGTCTCGGCCACGCCGAAGTTGGCGCCCGTGATGCCGACGTCGGCGGCGAGGAAGACCTCGCGCAGCTGGCGGCGGGCCGCCTGCAGGAGCGGCTCGAGCTCCGCCGGGATCGGCTTCCCCTCGACGCGCGAGAGCAGCTCGGCGGCGTCGGCGGCCGTCTTCTCGAGCGCCGGCGCGAGGATGTGCACCGGATGCTCGCCGGCGAGCTGGACGAGGTACTCGCCGAGGTCGGTCTCGACGACCTTCACGCCCGCACGCTCGAGCGCGTCGTTGAGACGGATCTCCTCGCTCGCCATCGACTTCGACTTGGCGGCGAGCTTCGCGCCTGCGCGGCGGCAGACGTCGACGACGTAGCCTGCCGCCTGCTCCGCCGTCGCCGCCCGGAAGACGTGGCCGCCCCGCCCCTCGAGCGCCGCCGTGAAGCGCGCGACGTGGGCGTCGAGGTCGTCGATCACGCGCATGCGGGCGTCGTGCGCGCGCTGGCGGAGCTCTTCGATGTCGGCCACCTCCGCCCACGCCGCCTGGCGGTGGCGGTAGAGGCGGATGGTGGAGGTGTCGATCGCCTGCTGGACGTGGGCGTCGGCGAGCTTCAGGCGGGCAACCTCGCGGAACCGCCCGCGCGGCTGCTCGAGCGTGCTCATGCGCGGGCCCCCCGTGCTGCGGCGGTCGCCCGTTCACGGGTCGGCGCCGTCCCGGGTGCGTCCGGGTCACCCCGGCCTGCTCGCGGCGGGAGCGCGCTCGCGCCACCCACCCGGGACGCGGCCGGCCCGGCGGCGCCCGCCCGGGCCGTGTTCGGGCCCACGCCGTCCGCCCGGGCCATGGCCGGCTCGGCCGGCGCCGGGTATGCGCACGCCCCCACCCAGGGTGGGGTGCCGCCCTCCGCCCTCGCGGTCGACGATACCTCGTGCGCCCACACGCGTCCGCGCCGATTCTGCGCCGACTTCCGGGCGCAGGCAGCAGGAGCGACGCCGCCGTGCACGCCGCGCGCAGCCGGCGGGAGCGAGGCACGCGTCATGCCACTCCCCGCGCCAGCGCTGTCGCCAGGTGCACCACGGGCACGGTGCCCGCCACCCGCTCCGCCCGGCCCCGAAGGTGCATGAGGCAGCCCGGATCGGCGGTGACGAGGGCGTCCGCCCCGGCCGCGCCCGCCAGCTTGTCGTCCGCCATCGCCACCGACACCTCCGGCTGCCGCACGGAGAAGGTGCCGCCGAAGCCGCAGCACAGGTCCGGGCGGGGCAGGGCGACGAGCTCGGCACCCGAGCGCTCGAGCAGGCGCCGCGGCGCGTCGGCGATCCGCAGCTCGCGCAGCATGTGGCACGAGTCGTGGTAGGCGACGCGCCGGCCGGCGTTCGTCTCCGGCACGTCCGCACCGTGCTCGTCCAGGAAGGCCGAGAGCTCGCTGACCGGGAACGGCTCGCAGCCGAGCAGGTCGGGCAGGTAGCGCGCCGCCATGGTCGCGCACGAGCCGGACGGGCAGACGATCGGCGCCGCCCGGGAGAATGCCCGCACGAAGGTGCGCGCGACCCGGCGGGCCGGGCCGCGGTGGCCGGAGTTGAACGCCGGCTGGCCGCAGCAGACCTGCGCCTGCGGGAAGTCGACGTCGAAGCCGGCCCCCTCGAGGAGGGAGACGGCGTCCGCGACGGCCTGCGGGAACAGGAGGTCACCGAGGCACGTGGCGAAGAGCTGGACGCTCGCCATGGCTGTCAGACTCTACGTTCCGCCGACCGCCCCCGCGCCGCCTCCAGCCGCCCGCGCCCGCAGGCTACCGAGGACGTGGCCGGGGCGAGGCGGGCGGTGCCGGCTCGCGCCGTCCGCCCCAAGCGGCGATGATCCAGCGGTGATCTACCCGAAGATCGAGCTGCACGTACACCTGGAGGGCACGGTGCGGCCGCGCACGCTGTTCGAGATCGGGCGCCGGAACGGCGTGCCGCTCCCGGCCGACTCGCCGGAGGGGCTGCAGGAGCTGTTCCGGTTCAGCGACCTCGAGCACTTCATCGAGACCTGGTTTCTCGTCACGGCGGCGCTGCGCACCGCCGACGACTTCCGCCGCATCACCGTCGACTACGCCGAGGAGGCGGGGCGCCACGGCGCCGTCTACGTCGAGGCGATCTTCGCTCCGACCGTGCCCGCCCGCAACGGCATCCCGCTCCAGGCGATGTTCGAGGGCTACTGCGACGGGGTCCAGGAGGCGCGCGAGCAGCTCGGCATCGAGGTCCGCCTCACCCCGGACCTGAACCGTACGTCGTCGCTCGAGGAGGCGACGCGCATCGTCCGTGCGGCCATCGCCCACCGCGAGCGCGGCGTCGTCGCCGTCGGCTTGGGGGGGATCGAGTCGCAGGCGCCGCCGGAGGCGTACGCCGAGGTGTTCCGCCTGGCGCGCGACGGCGGGCTCGGATCGGTTCCGCACGCGGGCGAGGTGGTGGGCCCGCCGTCGGTGTGGGGAGCGCTCGAGACGCTCCGCGCCGACCGCATCCGGCACGGCATCCGCTCGATGGAGGACCCTGCGCTCGTGCGCGAGCTGGCCGCCCGCGGCACGGTGCTCGACGTCTGCCCGACCGCGAACGTGTGCGTCGGCGCCGTCCGCTCCTACGACGAGCACCCGCTGCCGGAGATGGTAGCCGCCGGCATCCGCTGCTCGCTCTCCACCGACGACCCGGCCATGTTCGGTACCGACCTGACGAGCGAGTACGCAGCTGCGACCGGAAAGGGCCTGAGCGCACGCGAGTTCTACGAGGTCGGCGTCGCCGGCGCTCTGTGTGACCCGGCGACGAAGGCGGCGCTCGAGGCGATCGGCGAGGACTTCGACTGGTCGGCGGTCGAGGGCGAGCCGCCGCCCGGCTGAGGAGCGGGTGCGCCGTCCCGCGGCCGCCCGGCGGGCAGCCGGGCACCGCCCTCGCCCGGGCCGAGTCCGTGCCGCCAGGGCGGCGAGCTCACGGGCGGAACGGCACGGCTGGCGGCCCGAGAGCACGCCTTGACCGAACCTTCACGAAGCCTTCACATCACATCCGGCAAGCTTCCGTCCTACCAGGGGATGGAACGACGACGGCTGCGCACGATCGCCCAGGCGCTCGAGGGCGCGCTGCTCGAGCGTGGGCTCGTCGCCCTGCTGCTCCCGGTCCTGCTCGCGTTCGCCTTCGTCCTCGCCCGCTGAGCGGCCCGCACGGGCCGCCCGCGGCGACCGCTCGAGAGTCGGGTCAGTGCGGCCGTTCGCGTCCGAGCGCCGCGAGCACCTCGTCGTGCACGAGCCCGTTGCTCGAGACGCCGCTGCCGCCGTCGGGGCGGGCGGCGCCCTCGAAGTCGGTGAAGCGCCCGCCCGCCTCCTCGACGATCAGCTGCACGGCCGCCAGATCCCAGATCTCGGCGAGCGGGTCGAGCGCGAACTCGATCCTCCCCTCGGCCACCAGCATGTGCTGCCAGAAGTCGCCGAAGCCGCGCTCGACCTGCGCTCGCCGCGCGAGCGCGAGGAAGCGCGGCGCGAGGCCCAGCTCGGCGAACGTGCGCGCTCCCCCGTGCGAGAAGGTCGCCTCCTCCAGCTCGGCCACTCGTGAGACGCTGACGCGGCGCCCGCCTGCGAACGCGCCCTCGCCGCGGGCTGCCCACCAGCGGCAGCCGAGCATCGGCGCCGACACGACCGCGGCCTGCAGAGCGCCGTCCCGCTCGAGCGCGATCAAGGTTGCGTACACAGGGATTCCGCGCACGTAGTTGCGGGTGGCATCGATCGGATCGACGATCCAGCGTGCCGTCCCCTCCCCCTCCCCGGCGGCGCCGGACTCCTCGCCGAGCACCGCCTCGCCCGGACGCGCCCGCGCGATCGCCTCGCGCAGCGCCTGCTCGGTGCGGCTGTCGGCGACCGTCACCGGCGTCAGGTCCGCTTTCGACTCGACCGCGAGCGCCGGCGAGCGGAAGTGCTCGCTCGTGACGGCGTCCGCCAGGTCGGCGAGCTCGAGCGCGAAGGCGAGGTCCTGGTTCACGGCGCCGATCCTATGGCAGGCGGCGACCGCGCCGGGCGCGCACGGTCGGATGCAGCGAGCCGGCGAGCGGTTCCCCCTTTCCGAGGGCGTATCCAGCTGGCCGGGCCGCCTGGCCAGGGTGACCGTCGAGCGCATCTGGCACCCTGGGAGGCCGTGCGCCTGCGAGTGTTCGTCGTCGTTGCCGTCGCCACCGCCGCGATCGGCGCCGCCTGGGCGTCGGCCGGGTCGGCTGGGCGCGAGCGGGCAGGAGCGAGCGTCCAGGCGCGCGTGTTCACCGGACAGGGCTTCGACACCTGCACCGCGCCCTCGCTCGCCGCGCTCAGCGCCTGGCTCGCCTCGCCCTATCGCGCGCTCGGAATCTACATCGGCGGCGCCAACCGCGCCTGCGCGGACGGCAACCTCTCCGCCTCCTGGATCGCGAGCGCCGCGGCGGGCGGCTGGAGCGTGCTGCCGCTCTACGTCGGGTTGCAGGCACCGTGCGTCGCGCAGAAGGACCTGCGCCGGATCGACCCGGCCTCGGCGGGGGCAGAGGGCATCGCCGCCGCCCAAGACGCGGTCTCGCGGGCGCAGCTGTTCGGGCTCCAGCCCGGCGACCCCGTCTACTTCGACATGGAGGGGTATGCGACGAACGACGCCGCCTGCAGCACCGTCGTGCAGACGTTCCTCGCAGCCTGGGACGACGAGCTCCACCGGCTCGGTTACACGGCCGGGGTGTACGGGAGCGCCGCCTCGACCATCCGCGACCTCGTCGCGCTGACGCTGCTGCAGCCGCTCAGCTCGCCGGACGACGTGTGGATCGCCAACTGGAACGGCAAGGACAGCGTGTTCGGCGACCCGTACGTGCCGGACGCGTACTGGCCGAACCACCAGCGCGTCCACCAGTACCGCGGCGGGCACCCGGAGACCTACGGGGGCGTCACGATCAGCATCGACACGAACTCGGTGGACGCCGCCGTCGCCGCGACCGGCGCGCCGTCGGGAACGGCATCCGGCCCCTCGCCCGCCGGGACCGCCTCGACGAGCGACGGGCGGACGAGCGTCAGCTGGCCGAACGGGGCCTTCGCGGCGCCCGCGACCGTCACGCTGACGCCCTCGACCCTCGCCGAGACGACCGCTGGCTGGGCCGCCGGCAGCTACCTCGTCGCCCTCGACGCCGCACGACAGTCGGACGGAAGCCCGCTGACGAGCTTCGCGAAGCCGCTCGTCCTCCGCTTCCGGCCGCCCAGCGCCGGCCTCGTCCCCGCCTTCTCGGCCGACGGCGGCGTCACCTGGAGCGTGCTCCTCCGGCTACCGTCGGCTGCGCTGCCGCCCGGGGCGACGGCCGGCTACCGCGTCAGCCCGAGCGGGAACGTGCTCGTCTCGACGCTCGTTCCCGGCACGTTCGGGCTCCTCGCCGACGTCGGCGCCCCCGACCGCCCTGCGGCGCCCTCCGGCGTCTTCTACCGGCGACAGCTCGTCCTCGCCTGGCAGCCCTCGGCGGACAACAGCGGCACCGTCGCGAGCTACGAGGTCGACCGCTCCGGCGCCCGGCTCGTACGCGTCCCCGGAACGTGGACGGCGGCGACGATCGACTCCTTCCGGCAGGACGGCCCGAGCGTGTTCCGCGTCGTCGCCGTCGACGCGGCCGGGAACCGGAGCATCCCCTCCCGCGCCGTCGTCGTCGTGCCGGTGCCGAGGCCGAGCACCGCCCCGCGGGCGATCCCCGCTTGGGCCTGGCAGCTGCTCGACTGGCAGCGGCACGGGCGCTCCGGCACCCGTCCGCAGGAGGCGCCCGCCCGTCCGCCGGCCTGGTACTGGCGCTGGGCGTCCTGGCAGCTCGCGCCCTACCGCATCACGCGCTCGGGCTGAGCTGCGCCCGGGCCCGTCGGAGTGGCCGAGGTGCCCGGTCGGGTCGGCCCGGTGCGGGGCCCCGGTCGCGGTCGCCTCCCTGAGCAGGCCAAGTGACAGACTGCGAGCGGTTCCTTTGAGTTCGCGCCGGGGATAGGACAAGATATGCCTCGCATGGACGGAAGCTCGCTGCCGCGGTCCCTCAACTACTCGCTCGAGCATCTGCCGAGGAACTACTTCGGCGGCTACGAGCGCCGGGCGACCGAGCGGCTCGTCGAGCGGCTCGACGCCAACTACCGCGAGGCGGTCATCGAGCGAGACGCCGTGCTTGCGAGGATCGAGGAGCTGGAGCAGACCTGCGCCGAGCTGCGCGACCGCGAGCAGCGTCTCACGGGCGACCTCGAGCGCCTCACGGGCGAACTCTCCGAACTGAGACGGCGTGGCGAGACGCTCGCGGGAGAGCTGGAGCGGGCCCGGGCCGAGATCGGCCGCCACGAGCAGCGCGAGACGTTGCTCGACCGGCGCGAGCTCCTGCTCGGCGAGCTGCTGGCTGCGGCCAAGGCCGCCGCGGACGCGGCGAGGGGCGAGGCGCGGGTGGAGGCCGAGAAGACGCTGCACAAGGCACGGCGGCGGGAGGCGGAGATCGTCCGCAGCGCCGAGCGCGAGCTCGACCGTCTCGACTCGGAGCGCAGGCGTCTGCAGGCGGTCGCGCGCGAACTCCGGGAGGATCTGTCCGCCGTCTTCACGGCCACCCTCGAGCAGCTCGACGCGGTCCGCTCAGAGAACGCCGCCGCGCCGCCGCAGGGCGGGGCGGGGGCAGTGCCGGAGCCGCAGCCGTGGCCTGCGCGCCGTCGCGCGTGGCGCCCGGCAGCCGGGGGGCGCGCGCGCCTCGATGTCGCCGGCTCGAAGAGCCGGGAGAAGCCGGCGCAGCCCGAGTTCGAGCGCGAGCCCGGCGGCGCCTCACGCCCCACGCCGACCTGAGCCGCCGTCCGCGCGGGCCGCGCCGGCGCGGGGAGAGAGACGATGCTCCGCGATCCCCTCGGCATCCTCCGCAGGCGAGCCTGGATCGTCGTCGCCGCCGGGCTGCTCGGCGCCGGGGGCGCGCTCGCGTTCGCCCTCCGCGAGCAGCCGCGCTACGCCGCATCCGCCGAGGTCGCACTCGACCCGCGGAGCGTGGGCGACGTGCTCGCCGGCGTGTCGGCGCCGGCCGACCCGGCCCGGCTCGCGCGCAGCCAGGCCGTGGCAGCGCACACGCCCGCACTGGCGCGACGGGTGCTGCGCGCAGCCGGTCCGCCGGGCCTCGACGTGGGCGAGTTCCTCGCGCACTCGTCCGTGTCGGTCGTGACCGGCGCGAACGTCCTCACGTTCCGGGTCGTCGACTGGCGCCGGGACGTGGCCACCAGGCTCGCGACCGCCTACGCCGAGCTGGTGGTCCGCGTTCGGCGCGAGCTCGACGCCGCCGCCGTCGCCGCCGAGCGGGCGCGGGCCGACCGGCAGCTCGCCCGCCTGCGCACGTCCGGCCACAGCCGCTCTCCCCTGTACGCGGCACTCCTCGCACGGAGCCGCCGACTCGCCTCGGCGGCGGCGGTCGCAGGCTCCTCCGCCAGGGTCGTGCGGCGCGCCGGCCGGGCGAGACAGGTCCGGCCACGGACGGGACGCGACGTGCTCCTCGGGCTCGCTGCCGGGCTCGTCGCCGGGCTCGGTCTGGCCGTCGCGCGTGAGCGCTGGGACACGCGCCTGCACGCCGCCGGGCAAATCGGGGACGAGCTCGGGCTGCCGGTGCTCGGCGGAGTGCCGACGCTCGCACGGAGGCTGCGCGCGCCGACGCGGCTCGTGCTGCTCGACGAGCCCGACGGGGATGCCGCGGAGGCGCTCAGGCAGCTCGCGACCGCCGTCGAGCTCCTCGCCCGTGGCGGGGGCCGGGAGCAGGAGGTGCTGCTCGTCACGTCGGGCCACGGCGGCGAGGGCGCGACGACGACGACGGCCAACCTCGCCGTCGCCTTCGCGCTCGCCGGCAGGAGGGTCGTCGCGGCCGATCTCGACCTGCGCCGCCCCGGCCTGCACAGGCACTTCGCGCTCCGCGAGCAGCCGGGCATGGCCGACGTCGCGCTCGGCCGCTGCCGCCTGGAGGAGGCGCTCGTCGCGGTCCCGCTTCCCGTGACCGTGCCGCTCCCGCAGCCTGCGGGGCGCGCGCCTGCGCTCGGGCGCACGCTCGAGCTGCTGCCGTGCGGCGCGCCGGCGGCGAGCCCCGGCGAGCTCGCCCGTTCGCAGGCGCTGGCGGACGTCGTCGCGGCGCTTCGCCGGCGCGCCGACGTCGTCCTCCTCGACGCCCCGCCCGTGCTGGGCGCCGCCGACTCGCTCGCGCTGAGCGCGGCGGCGGACGCGATCATCGTCGTCGCCCGGCTGGGCAGGACGCGCGGGCCGCAGCTCGCCGAGCTCGTCCGCCGGCTCTCCCCCTCACCCGCTCCCGTGCTCGGGGTCGCCGTCACCGGCGCGAGCTTCACCACCGAGCGCAGCGGGGACGAGGCGGACGCCGCCGGCGGGGCATGAGGCGGCCGTTGCCGGGCCGGGCGGGGGAAGCCCGAGCCCGGTGAGGCGGAGCTACCGTCGGGAGCCGGCGAGGGCAGCGAGCACGACGAGCGCGAGGAATCCTCCCGCGAGGGCCGCTCCGAGCACCGCGTCGCTCGCGGCGAGCGCACCGAGGGCAAAGGCCGCCGCAGCTGCGAGCGCCCAGCCGAAGGCGGCGCGCGGCACGCTGACGCGGACGAAGAAGAGCAGGAAGAGAACGCACGGGTAGACCGCGTACCCGTAGCCGCCGAGGTCTGCGACGAGGCCGGTGGGGGCGAGCGCCACCCCCGCAGCATACGGTCGGGCAGAGGCCTCGAGCGGTCCCCGGCAGCGATCCGCCGGCGGCTTGCGTGCGAGCTTCGGGACCGCCCGCTCAGGCGGCGCGACCACGCCGCTCGGACCGGGCCTCGCGCATTCCCGCCCCGCTCGTGAGCGACGCGAGCAGGAGCGCGGTCAGCTCGGCGCCGAGCTCCGCCTCGAGCCGCTCCCGGGCTGATCTGCGGGGCGCTGCGACCAGGCGGCCGAAGCTCGTGCAGTCCCGAAGCAGCCGGCGGCTGCCGGGCCTGCTGGAGAGACTCTCGCCCATCATCTCCGTGCACAGTACCGCCGCCGCCGGACGTCGTCTCGCCCGCGTGCGACGCTTTGCCTGCGCTTTACGACTGTGGCGACGACCGGCGGCTTCCGTGGCGACGACCGGCGGCTTCTCCCGGGTGCTGTCGCGCGTCCATCGGCGTTCGAGACCTTCGCAGGTCGAGCTCTGGTCGGCTCGCGCGTTGACAGGCTGCCCGATCGACCGTAGGGTCGTCGCCGCCATCCACCGCCAGCCGGCGCCGACCGCCAGGAGGTGATCGCATGACCGTCGCGCTGCCGCCCGAGCTCTCGGAGCGGGCGCTCGCGGCCGCGCTGGAGGAGCTCGCCGGGGTCGTCGGCCCGGAGCACGTGCTCACGTCCGAGCAGGACCTGCGCGAGTTCCGCGACCCGTTCTGGTTCAAGGGCTGGCACGACTACGACGCCTCCGCGGTCGTCCAACCGCAGTCGGTCGAGGAGATCCAGGCGATCGTCCGCATCGCCAACGAGCGCCGGCTGCCGCTGTGGGTGTCCGGCGTGGGCAGGAACAACGGCTACGGCGGCTCCTCGCCGCGCGTCCGCGGCTCTGTCGTCGTCAACCTCCGGCGGATGAACCGCGTGCTCGAGATCAACGAGGAGCTCGCCTACGCGGTCGTCGAGCCGGGCGTCCGCTGGTTCGACCTGTACGAGGCGCTCGAGGCGGGCGGCCACAAGCTGCGCCTGTCCGTCGTCGACCTCGGCTGGGGCAGCGTCGTCGGCAACACGCTCGACCACGGCATCTCGTACCTGCCGTACGGCCAGGACCAGATGATGCAGTGCGGGATGGAGGTCGTCCTCCCCAACGGCGACCTGATGCGGACCGGGAACTGGGCGATCCCGAACGCGAAGGCGGCGCACGTGTACAAGCGGGGCCTCGGGCCGACGCCGGACCAGCTGTTCATGCAGTCGAACTACGGGATCGTCACGAAGATGGGCGTCTGGCTGATGCCGACGCCCGCCTGCTACATGCCCTGCTGGCTGCGGGTGTGGAACGACTCCGACCTGCCGCAGGTGATCGACACGCTGCGCGTGCTGATGCTCGACCGGTCGATCCAGGGCGTGCCGCAGGTGCTGAACACGCTCTGCCTCGCCGCGGTCTTCTCGAGCCGCCGCCGGTGGTACGAGGGTGAGGAGCCGATGCCCGACGAGGTGATCGACCGGGTGGCGAGGGAGATGCAGGTCGGCCGCTGGATCATGCGCTTCGCGCTCTACGGCGACGAGTCCGTCGTCGACCTCGAGTTCCAGAAGGTGCAGGAGGCGTTCGGGCGGATCGATGGCGCCGAGGTGTGGGGGACGAAGTACGCGCCGGACGAGTACGAGCGGATCACGCACCCGGCCGAGAAGGTCGAGATCGGCATCCCCAACCTCGACATCAACACGATGACGGGCTGGTACGGCGGCGAGGAGGGCGGCCACGTCGCCTTCTCGCCGGCGGTGCCGATGACGGGCCGGCACGCGGTCGAGATCTGCGGCCTCCTGCGCGACCGGATCGAGAAGCGGGCGAAGCTCGACTACCTGGCGGCGCTGCTCCCGATCAACCCGCGCTGCTTCATCCACATCACCATGGTCATCTTCGACACGAGCAACGAGCGGCAGGTGCGGGGCGCCTACGAGACGTGCAAGCTGCTCGTGCGGGAGGCGGGCGAGCAGGGCTACGGCGAGTACCGGGCGCACCTCGACTTCATGGACCTGGCGGCGGAGCAGTACTCGTTCAACGACCACGCCTACCGCCGCTTCACGGAGACGATCAAGGACGCGCTCGACCCGAACGGCATCCTCATGCCGGGACGGCACGGCATCTGGCCGCGGGCGATGCGGGCGAACAGAGCCCCCGGCGCGCGCTAGCAGCTAGCAGCTACCGCTAGCGGGAGTCCGCGCGCGCCGGCTCGGCGGCGGCCCGCGGGTACCCGAGCGAGCGCAGGCAGTCGGCCACCTCCTCCAGCGCGGCCGGGTCGTCGATCGTCGGCGGCACCGGCGCGTCCTCCCCGTCGGCGAGCCGCCGCATCGTGCCGCGCAGGATCTTGCCCGACCGCGTCTTCGGCAGGCGCTCGACGACGACCGCCGTGCGGAAGCTCGCGACGGGTCCGATCCGCTCGCGCACGAGCTGCACGACCTCGGCCACGATCTCGCCGTGCGCGCGTGCGACGCCCGCCTTGAGCACGAGGAGGCCGAGCGGCACCTGACCCTTGACGGCGTCCGCGACCCCGATCACGGCGCATTCGGCCACGTCCGGGTGCCCGGCGAGCACCTCCTCCATGGCGCCGGTGGACAGACGGTGGCCGGCGACGTTGATGATGTCGTCGGTGCGGGCCATGACGAACACGTAGCCCGACTCGTCGACGTAGCCCGCGTCGGCCGTCTGGTAGTAGCCGGGGTACGCGTCCAGGTAGGACTCCCGGAAGCGCTCGTCGGCGTTCCACAGCGTCGGCGACGAGCCGGGCGGCATCGGCAGCTTGACGACGAGCGCCCCGATCTGCCCAGGCGGGAGCTCCGCGCCGTCCGGGCCGACCACGCGCACGTCCCAGCCGGGCACGGGCCGCGTCACCGAGCCGGGAACGACCGGCAGGCGCTCGATCCCGAGGCAGTTGGAGGCGATCGGCCAGCCGGTCTCCGTCTGCCACCAGTGGTCGATCACGGGCACGCCCAGCTTCTCCTCGGCGAAGCGCAGCGTCTCCGGATCGCAGCGCTCTCCCGCCAGGAACAGGGCGCGGAAAGCGGACAGGTCGTAGCGGGCGATGTGCGCTCCCTCCGGGTCCTGCTGGCGGATGGCGCGGAACGCGGTCGGCGCGGTGAAGAGCGTGCCGACGCCGTGCTGCGCGATGACGCGGAAGAAGGCGCCCGGGTCGGGCGTTCCCACCGGCTTTCCCTCGTAGAGCACGGTCGTGCAGCCATGGAAGAGCGGCGCGTAGACGATGTACGAGTGCCCGACCACCCAGCCGACGTCCGAGGCCGCCCAGTACACCTCGCCCGGCTCGACGCCGTAGACGTGGCGCATCGACCAGGTGAGGGCGACCGCGTGGCCGCCGTTGTCGCGGACGATGCCCTTCGGCTTGCCGGTCGTGCCCGAGGTGTAGAGCACGTACAGCGGGTCGGTCGCCTCGACCGGGACGCAGCCGGCCGGCTCCGCACGCGCCACCGCCTCGTCCCAGGACACGTCCCGCGCGGGGTCGAGCTCGGCCGCCAGCGCCGGCCGCTGCAGGACGATGCAGCGCCGCGGCTTCGGCTCGACCATGTCGAGGGCGGCGTCGAGGAGCGGCTTGTAGGCGACGACGCGTCCCGGCTCGAGCCCGCACGACGCCGTGACGACGACCTTCGGCCGCGCGTCCTCGATGCGCGTCGCGAGCTCGTGCGAGGCGAAGCCGCCGAAGACGACGGAGTGGACGGCGCCGAGGCGCGCGCAGGCGAGCATGGCCACGACCGCTTCCGGCACCATCGGCATGTACACGATCACGCGGTCGCCGCGCCCCACCCCCTCGGCGGCCAGGGCGCCGGCGAAGCGGGCGACCTGGTCACGCAGCTCCCGGTAGGTGAACGTGCGGATCGTGTCCGTCACCGGCGAGTCGTAGACGAGCGCCGGCCGGTCGCCGAGACCGCGCTCGACGTGGCGGTCGAGCGCGTTGAAGCACGTGTTCAGCCGGCCGCCCGTGAACCAGCGGTAGAACGGCGCCCGCGAGTCGTCGAGCACCCGCTGCCACGGCTCCACCCAGTCGACCGCCTGCGCCGCCTCCGCCCAGAACTCCTCCGGCGCCTCGAGCGACCGGCGGTACACCTCGTCCAGTCGACGCACGTCACGGAGGATAGGCCGCCCGGCGGCGAGGCGTGACGTCTGGTTCGCGCATGACCGCGCTCACTCGAACGAGTGATCTTCGCGACCACCGCGACGGCGGTGGAGGATTCTCGCGTCTTCCTGGGTACATGGCTGGAAGGCAAGGCCGTTCGAGCCAAGACGTGAAGGAGTCGCCACATGGCCTACGAGCAGGACACCAGGTTCCGGGAAGGCAGCACGCGCCTGCTGCGCGACATCGCCGCGATCGGGCTTGTCACCGACCTCGAGCGCGTGCCCGCGCGGCAGCGGCTGGACGAGAAGCTCGGCGCGAGGCTCGCGCGCGCGCTCTGCCAGTCGCTCGCGATCGACGCGCCGCCCGCGAGCGCGGGGCTGGAGCTGGAGCTGCGCTCCGTGCAGGCCGCCTGAGCCATCTCGCTCGACACAGGCATCAGGATTTCCGCCGGAGCCGTCGAATGGCTCTGGTGATGGACGAGATTCACCCCTGGGTTCCGATCGGCACGCTGCTCGTTCGCGCCGGGCTGATCGACTCCGAGCAGCTCGAGATCGCGCTCGGCGAGCGCGAGCGGACCGGCCGGCGGCTCGGCGAGCTCCTCGTCGAGTGGGGCTGGGTGTCGAGCAAGGAGATCGCGCGCGCCCTCGCCGACCAGTTCACGCTCGACTTCCTCGAGCTCAGGCCGGACACGGTCGAGCGCGAGGCCGTCGCCCTGCTTCGGACGGCCGATGCCCGGCGGCTCCGCGCCCTTCCCGTCCGCGTGCTCGCGGACGGGCTCGTCCTCGTCGCCATCGACGACCCCACCAACCTGGCAGCCTCGGAGGAGGCGCGCACGCTGGTCGGCCGGCCGATCCGGCTCGCGGTCGTCGACGCCGCCGAGCTCGACGCCGCGCTCGACGGCGCCGAGCGAGGCTAGCCTCGACAGGTCGCCTGTCCGTGATCGTCGCCGTCGCGAGATGGGCGGGACGCACCGGACTCGACAGCGCGCACGATCGCCCTTGTTCCCTCGCCCGGCACAGCCTACGCTCCCCTCAACGTGGCCGATCCGGAGCCGGAGCAGCAGGTCCGCGTCCTCCAGGAGATGGTGGCCGCCATGCGCCGTGCGCTCGAGGAGCTTCGCCGCGAGGCGGACGAGCGCATGCAGGCGCAGGCGGCCGCGGCGACGGCCGAGGCCGACCAGCTGCAGGCGACGATCGTCGCCCTCCGGCAGGAGCTCGAGGCCCGCCAGCACGCGCACCAGGAGGCGCTGCAGCTGGCGGAGCGGCGGCACCGCGACGAGGCTCGCGAGCTGCAGGCGACCGTGCAAGCGCTCCGGGCGCAGCTCGAGGGACACGCCCGTGCCTGAGCCGACGGGCTCGGCTCCGGCGCTCGCAGAGCAGGCGGAGCAGCTGCGCCAGCTCCAGCTCCTCGTCTCGCTGTCGCGCGAGGTGGCGGCGTACGACTCGCTCGAGGACGTGCTCGAGGCGCTCGTCACGGCCGCAAAGCGGGAGGTCGGCGCCGAGGCAGGCTCGCTCTTCCTGCACGACGACGAGACGGGCGAGCTGTACACGGTGAAGACGACCGACCTGGGGACGCGGCAGATCCGTGTCCTCGATCACCTCGGCATCGTCGGCGCGGTGTACCGCAGCGGCGTCGGTCAGATCGTCCCGGACGCCTACGCCGACCCCCGCTTCAACCGCGAGGTCGACCGCGAGACGGGCTTCACGACCGAGTCGATCCTCTGCGTCCCCGTGCGCAACGCACGAGGCGAGACGATCGGCGCGGCCGAGATGCTGAACAAGGTCGACGGCCAGTTCGGCGAGCGCGACCTCGCGCTCCTCGAGGGGATCACCTCGCAGTGCGCGATCACGCTCCAGTCGATGCAGCTCGTCGAGCGGATGGCGCAGTCGCGGCGGCGCGAGATCGAGTTTCTGAACGTCGTCTCCGAGCTGACCGCGGAGCTCGAGCTCGGCAGCCTGCTCGGCAAGGTGATGTCGGAGGCGACGCGGATGCTCGACGCCGACCGGACGACGCTGTTCCTGAACGACGACAAGACGGGCGAGCTGTTCAGCTACCTCGGCGACCGACTCGAGACGGAGATCCGCTTCCCCAACCACGTCGGCATCGCCGGCGCAGTCTTCACCTCGCAGCAGTCGGTGCGGATTCCCTACGCGTACGCCGACCTGCGCTTCAACCCCGAGTTCGACCGGCGGACGGGCTACTTCACCCGCTCCATCCTGTGCGTGCCGATCTTCAACAAGGCGGGCAAGGCGATCGGCGTGACGCAGGCCCTGAACAAGCGCGGCGGCCCGTTCAGCGCCGAGGACGAGAGCCGCCTGCGCGCGTTCACGGCGCAGATCGCGGGCGGGCTCGAGAACGCGAAGCTGTTCGCGGACGTGCAGGCGATGAAGAACTACACGCAGAGCATGCTCGAGAGCATGTCGAACGGCGTGCTCACCTTCGACGAGGACGGCCTGCTGCAGACCTGCAACGCGGCCGGCTCGCGCATCGTGCGCCGCGACGAGGCGGAGCTCGCGGGGTTGCCCGCCGCCCAGGTGTTCGACGGCAACCCGTGGGTGGTGGAGCGGATCGGGCGCGTCCGCGAGACGGGTGAGAGCGATCTGGCGCTGGAGGCGGAGCTGGCCGTCGGCGGCGAGACGGTGGCGGCGAACATGACCTTCCTGCCGTTGCGCGCGGCAGACGACGCGCCGCTCGGCACGCTCATCGTGATCGAGGACATCTCCGCCGAGAAGCGGGTGCGCTCGACGCTCTCGCGCTACATGGATCCCGAGCTGGCCGACCGCCTGCTCGCCGGCGGCGAGCACGACCTCCTCGGCGGCACGGAGGCGGTCGCGACCGTCCTCTTCTCCGACGTGCGCGGCTTCACCACCGTCGCCGAACAGCTGGGCCCGCAGGGCACGGTGGCGATGCTGAACGACTACTTCGAGCGCATGGTCGAATGCATCTCCGAGCAGGGCGGCATGCTGGACAAGTTCATCGGCGATGCGATCATGGCCGTGTTCGGACTGCCGGTGCCGGGCGCTGAGGACGCCGACCGGGCGCTGCGCGCCGCCATCGGGATGATCCGCAGCCTGCGCGAGTGGAGCGGGGAGCGGGCAGAGCGAGGCGAGCCGGTGATCGACATGGGCATCGGCCTGAACACGGACATGGTCGTGGCCGGCAACATCGGCAGCCCCAAGCGGATGGACTACACGATCATCGGAGACGGGGTCAACCTCGCCGCCAGGCTCGAGAGTGCCTGCAAGCAGTACGGGGCGCGCATTCTCCTCTCCGAGCTGACCCGCGACGAGCTCAAGGGCGTGTACCGGCTGCGCGAGGTCGACCGCGTCGTCGTCAAGGGCAAGACGACGCCGGTGTCCGTGTTCGAGGCGCTCGACTACCACGACGAGGAGTCGTTCCCCAACCTGCTGGAGACGCTCGGCGCCTTCGCCGACGGCCTCGTCTCCTACCGCGACCGGCAGTTCGAGCGCGCTGCCCGCTCCTTCCAGGCGGCGTTGACGGCGAACCCCGACGATCGACCCTCCCGCCTGTACGTCGAGCGCTGCCAGCACCTGCTCGCCTGCCCTCCGCCCGCCGACTGGGACGGCACCTGGGCCCTGTCCGAGAAGTAGCTCCCGTGTGCTAGCGTCGCGCCGCGTGACGAGCGCAAGCGCGCCGACCGGCCGTCTCGCCGTCACCTCCGCCGTCCGTTTCGCCGCGCCCGGCGAGCAGAGCGCGTTCCTGCGCGTGCTCGACCTGGAACGCGGCCAAGTCGTGTTCACGACGCCCGTGCCGGAGAGCAGCCGCAGGCGCGACGACCCGAACCCCCGCGGCGGCGCCCGCGGCGCGAAGGGCATCTCCGTCCACGGCGAGCGCATCGCCGTCGCCAACTCGGAGTCCGTCTTCTGCTTCGACCGGTGCTGGCGGCCGCTCGCAACCATCCAGCATCCGCTGCTCGGCGGCGTGCACGACCTGCTCGCCGAGGACGACGGCGTCTGGGTCGCCTGCGCGAACTGCGACGCGCTCCTGCGCTTCGACTGGACGGGCGGGCTGCTCGAGACGTGGTCGCCTCGCGAGGACGCCGAGCTCCTGCGCGCGCTCGGCGTTCGCGGGCTGCCGCGCTTCGACCCCGGCCTCGACTACCGCGACCCGCGCGTCATGCACACCGGCCTGTTCAACGGAGTGCACCTGAATGGCGTCGCGCGCGCACGCGACGGCAGCCTGCTCGTCTCGCTCGGGCGCATCCTGGGCAGGCGCGAGATCGTGCGCCGCCGCGTGCGGGGTGCCGGAGGGCGGGTCGCGCACCGCCTCGGCGTCGGCCGCAGCGGGGTCGTCGGCGGCCGGCGCGAGCCGGTGAGCCGCATTCCCGGCTCGGCCTCGGCGATCGTCCGCCTCGCGGGCGAGCGGCCGCCACGGCGGGCGGAGGTGCTGCAACGGGTGGACGGGATCGAGCTGCCGAACCACAACGTCGCACACGACGGCGACCTCGTCGTCTTCAACGACAGCAACGGGAACCGGCTCGTCGCGTACGACCTGCGCGAGCGGGCCGAGGCGTGCTCCGTGGCGATCCCGGGCAACCCCGGCTTCGCCCGCGGGCTCGCGCGCCTGCCCGACGGCCTCTGGCTCGTCGGAAGCCAGGCGCCGTTCGCGGTCTACGCCTGCGACCTCGCCGCCGGAAGGGTCGTCGCCGCCTATCCGCTCCAGGGGCTCGAGCACGAGACCGTGTACGCGCTCTCGCTCCTGCCGGACACGGTCGCCGACCCGCCTCCGAGCGGCGCGACGTCGCTGTGGGGTCCACTCGGGTCCGCGCGCTGAGCGGGGCCGCGGCCCGGAGGATCTGCGCCAGCGGTCGAGCGACGCGGAAGTCGCCGGCCGGTCGCGGGACGGTGCGGCCGTCTCGCCGGCCGCGCTCACCGCCCGTCCGTCTGGACAGGCTGATAGCGCGCGACCGAGAAGGCGAGCATCATCGGGATGTCGACGGCGAAGACGGCGAGCGTGACGGCGAGGAGGCTCAGCTGACCCGCCGGCAGCCGGTCGTAGACGAACGTGAACACGAGCATGCCGGCGATGATCCCGTAGGCGAGCAGCGTCCACGCGCCGACGACCCGGAACACGCGCCAGTTGAAGTCGTCGACGCGGGCGAGGGCGACGACGTTCGCGGCCACGACCGCTGCCGCCGCCGCGAGCAGGCCGAGCGGCGGCCGCAGGTCGGGCGTCCGCGGCACGTGCGAGACGAGGTCGATCACGCCCGCGATGCACAGCACCATCGCCACGATGCCGACCTCGAGCACCGGGGGCAGGCGGCGATCGAGCCCGCCGCCGCGCCCCGCCGAGCGCCCGGAGCTCGCCGGCACGCCGCTCACGCCGCCAGGTGGGTCATGATGATCAGCGTCCCGAGCTGCAGGAGCCCGGTGACGCCGGCGGTGTACACGAACCGTCTCATCAGCCGCCCGATCAGCTCCCCGTCCGGCTGCGGCTTGCGCATCTCGAACAGCACCGCGAGGTTGGCGGGCTCGAGGATGCCGATCGCGATCACCGCCATCGTCCCGACGACGAAGAACGAGGCGACGATCCACGCGTGCCCCGGGTAGGAGGTGTCGAGGAAGTGGAGGTGCCGAGCGAGCTGGAAGCCGGAGCCGAGCGTCAACGTCACGAGCGTCGGCATGAGCAGCAGCATGGCCGGCATGAAGCGCGCGGAGAACTCGGCCCGCGCCTGCGCCGACATGCGCCCGATGATCGGTCCGACGACGAGGCCGACGAACAGGTCGATCGCCGTCCACGCCCCGCCGCCGGCGACGTGGCAGAAGTCGAGGCCCCACGTCCAGTCGGATGCGATCGACCCGATCAGCAGGCCGACCGCGGCGGCGGCGAACGGCAGGCCGCGCAGCGGCACGATCGACGCAGGAGGACGGGGGAGCGAGGCCGCGCCGGCTCGGGGCGGCGCGGCGGCAACCTGCGAGGCCGTGATCGTCATCCGCGCAATACTGCCGCATCGGCGTTCTATCGGCCTCGGAGGTGGTCTCAGGTGGCACTGACGCGCGGCACGATGACGGACGAGCAGCGCAAGTCCGTCGCCCTCGAGTACCTGAAGGCGTTCGACAACGCCGGCGTCACCTCGACCGGCGGCAGCATCCTGGAGCTGTTCGCCGACGACGCCCAGGTGTTCTTCCCCAAATGGGGGCTCGCGACCGGCAAGGACGAGATCGGCCGGCTGTTCGCGGACGTCGGCGCCACGATCACGTCCATCCGGCACGACTACGCGACCTTCAACTGGGTGATGACGGGCACGGACGTCTTCGCCTGCGAGGGCACGAGCGCGGGTGAGCACCGTGACGGGAGCTGGCGCGCCGGGGTCAGCCACGCCGGGCGCTGGTGCGACGTGTTCGAGGTCCGCGACTTCCTCATCCAGCGCTGCTTCATCTACCTCGACCCGGACTACGCGGGCCTGGACACGGAGCGCTACCCCTGGCTCTCGGCCGGCGGCCGAAACCCCGCCGAGCCGATGGGCTGAGCGCGGGTCGCAGGGAGGCGGCCCGCCGACGCCGGGCGCCCGTCAGCTCCGGCGGGAACGCCCCGGCGGCCCCGGGTCGACGAGCCGCAGCTGCGCGCCCCGGCCGTCTGTGCCTGCGCGCTCGCCGCCGCCCGCGAGCAGGCGGAAGCGCGGCCGCCGCGGGAGCTCGAGAAGCTCCCAGGCCCGGCGCAGCTCGCGCACGAGCTCCTCGAAGTGCACGCGTTCGAGCGGCAGCTCGGCCGGCTCTCGGGTTCCGTCCTCGCTCACGTTCACTCGTCGTGGCGTGATGCGTTGCCCCCGCTCAGGCGACGCGCTGGCGTCCAGCCTGCGCCGCCCGCAGCAGGTCGGCCGCGAGCTCGAGGTCGAGCTCCGGGCGGACGGCCAAAAGCAGCGCCCTGCACGGGTCGCCGGCCTCGCACAGCTTGGTGAACCGCCAGCGGAGCACGAGCTCCGCGTCGGCTTCCGCCAGCTGCTCGAACTGCGCCGCGGTCATTCCTCTCTCTCCTCCCGACACGACGTCCATGTTCACCTTGAACACCATCCGGCGTGCTCCCGCATCCCTCGTTCGGGTTGCGACGCCAGCCGAGGCATCGGCACGAACTGCGTGCTCCTTGAGCCTGTTCGCCGCTCCCGTCCCGGATGGGGACGGCGGCGGTGCCCGGCTACCAGCGCGAGCGCCGGCCGCGGCGGCTCGTGTAGAGGAGGCGCGCCGGCGCGGAGCGCAGCCCCGCGCGCTCGAACCGGTCGCCGTGGCCGAGGCGCGAAGCGACACGGCTCACCTCCGCCTGCTGCTCGGGCAGCACGAGCGTCACCCCGGTGCCGCCGCGGCCCGCGCGCCCCGTTCGCCCCACCCGGTGCAGGTAGCTCGTGTGGTCGGCCGGCGGATCGAAGTTGATCACGTGGGTGATGTCGACCAGGTCGAGCCCGCGCGCAGCGACGTCGGTCGCGACGAGCGTCTGCACGCGTCCTGCCCGGAAGCGCTCGAGCGCGTGCTCCCGCCGGCCCTGGGTCATGTCTCCGTGCAGCGCGACCGCGGCGACCTCGCTCGTGGTCAGCCGCCGCACGAGGCGGTCGGCGCCGCGCCTGGTGCGGACGAAGACGAGCGCGAGCCCGTCCGCCTCGGCGAGCTGCCGGACGAGGTGCTCGAACTTGTTCTCGGCGGTGACCGCGACGAACGAGTGCTCGACCGTCTGCTCCGCCCCGGAAGCCCGCCCAGTCGCGACCTCGAAGTGGAGCGGCTCGCGCGTGTACTGCCGGGCGAGGTCGCCGACCTCGCCGTCGAGCGTGGCCGAGAAGAGCATCGTCTGGCGCCTACCGGGCAGGCGCCGGACGATCGCGTCGACCTGCGGCCGGAACCCCATGTCGAGCATGCGGTCTGCCTCGTCGAGGACGAACGTGGCAACCCGGTCGAGCGAGACGAGGCGCCGTCGGAGCAGGTCCTCGAGCCGGCCGGGGGTCGCGATCAGGATCTCGACCTCGCGCGCACGGCGTGCCTGGCGAGCAACCGGGACACCGCCATAGGCGGCGGCGACCTTGAGCCCGGCCGCGCGCGCCGGCTCGGTCAGCTCACCCGCGACCTGCAGCGCGAGCTCGCGCGTCGGGACGAGCACGAGCGCGAACGGCCCGCCCTGCCCCGCGGCCGTCCGCTGGATGAGGGGCAGCCCGAAGGCGAGCGTCTTGCCGGACCCGGTGGGCGACTTGGCCAGCACGTCGGCTCCCCGGAGGGCGTCGGGAAGCACGACCTCCTGGATCGGAAAGGGGTGGTGGATGCGGCGCGCGGCGAGCGCGCGCTCGACCTCGGGCCGCACGCCGAGCGCGCGGAACGACTGCTGCTGTGACATGATAGTTCGCCTCCTTCAATCGGTGTTCGAGATCGTCGACTCGAAACACCCGAAGGAGGAACGAGCAGGTCAATCTCACGGCGCCCGGACGGCGCCTTGGCCACCAGCGTAGCAGCCCCGATCGCTGACGGCCGAGAGCGCGCCGCCGGAGCGCGCAGGAGAATCGGCACCGGCGCGAAAGGAGACTCCGTGCAGCGACCGCTCGTCGTCCTCGCCGTCGTCGCGGCCGTCGCCGCCGCCCTCGTCGGCTCGGCGCAGCCGTGGACCGGCCCCGGAACCCGAGCCGCGGCGGCGACCCGCTCCGGCTTCCTGCTCCTGCCGCCGGCGGCTCCCGCCGGCCAGATGGTGCTCTACGGCCACGTCAAGGGACTGCGGCGCACGGGCGGGGGCTACCTCCTCCGGTTCGATCCCGCCTGGTTCACGAGCGGCCTCACGGCCAGCCGGGCGAAGCTCGAGGACACGGGCTCGAGCGATGTCCCGAACGACAACTACGTCGTCGAGGAGGGACACCGCACCCTCACCTACCGGCTGCCCGCGACCGCTCGGGTCACCGTGCTCACGAATCAGGGGACGAGGGGCATCGCCGCGACGCGCGTGCCGGTGGCCGAGCTCGCGCGCATCGTCAACGGCGGGCCGCACCGGAAGCTGTTCGAGCCGCTCGCCTCGGGCGTCTGGATCCGGGTGCGGGTCGACACGGTGCTCGAGCTCGACCAGCAGTACCAGCCGTAGGCGGCAGGCGCGGACGCCTCAGCCGGCGGCCGGGAGCGTGAACGCGACCCGGGCGCCGCCCTCCGGACGAGCCTCGGCCCAGATCCTCCCACCCTGCGCCTCGACGAGGCCGCGCGCGATCGCGAGCCCGAGGCCTGACCCGGGCGAGCTGCGGGAGGCCTCGCCCCGCCAGAAGCTGTCGAACATGCGCCCGGCCGCCTCCGCGGTGACGCCATCGCCCGTGTCCTCGACCGCAACGGTGACGGCACCCCCGCCGGGGCGCACGACAACCGCGATCGAGCCGTCCGAGGGCGTGTGGCGGAGGGCGTTCGTGAGCAGGTTGTACAGCACGCGCTCGACCTTGTCGGGCGCGCAGCGCACCGGCGGCAGGGGCCGGTCGAGGGTCGTCCCGAGACGGACGCCCTTCGCCCGCGCCTCCGCCTCGAAGCCGCCGACGCAGGAGGCGACCAACCGGTCGATCGGCGCCTCCCGCACCTGTAGCGTGAGCACGCCGGCGTCGATACGCGCGAGCTCGAACAGGTCGTCGACGAGGCCGGACAGCGTCCGTACGCCGTCGCCGAGCGCAGGCAGGTACTCCTCGGGCTGCGCCAGCCCGTCGTCGATCGCCTCCAGCATCGCCCGCATCGAGGCGAGCGGCGTGCGCAGGTCGTGGCTCGCCCAGGCGACGAGCTCGCGCCGCGCCTCGAACAGGCGCTCGATCGAGGCGGCCATCGAGTTGAACGCCGTGCCCACCTCCGCCAGCTCGCCGGGGCCGCGCTCGGGCGCCCGGGCCGTGAGGTCGCCGGCCGCCAGCTCGCCCGCCGCCGAGCGCAGACGGTCGAGCGGCTTCAGGATCCAGCGGGCGAGAAGGAGCGCTCCGACGACCGCGGAGAGGGCCGCTCCGCTCGAGACGGCGAGGATCTTCGCGTCGTCGTGCATGTGGAACATGACCCAGCCCGAGGCGAGCACGCCGACGAGCGGGAGGACGACGGCGAGCAGCGCGAGGCCGACGAGCTGCAGCCGCACCGTCGGCAGCAGCCGCAGAGCGAAGGCGACCGCGACGCCCGCGGCGATCGTGCCGAGCGCGAGGAAGAGCGCGACCTCGGTCACGGCGCGAGCCGGTAGCCGCTCCCCCACACGGTCTCGAGGTAGCGGGGGCGGGACGGATCGTCCTCGATCTTGGCGCGCAGACGGCGGACGTGCACCGTCACCGTGCCCGTGTCGAGCGCCGAGGTGTAGCCCCACACGTGCTGCATGAGCTCCGCCCGCGTGAACACCCGCCCCGGCTGGCGCGCGAGGAACCAGAGCAGGTCGAACTCGAGCGCCGTCAGCCGGAGCGGCTCGCCGCGCCGCAGCACCTCCCGGCGGGCCGCGTCGATCACGAGCTCGCCCAGCTCGAGCCGCGCCGGCGGCGCGGGCACGCTCCCCGCGCGGCGCAGCACCGCCCGCACCCGGGCGACGAGCTCGCGCGGCGAGAACGGCTTCGTCAGGTAGTCGTCCGCGCCCAGCTCGAGGCCGAGCAGGCGGTCCGACTCCTCGCCCAGCGCCGTGACCATGATCACGGGCAGCTGCGAGCGTCCGCGAATCCAGCGGCAGAGCGCGAGCCCGTCCGTCCCGGGGAGCATCAGGTCGAGGACGACGAGGCTCGGCGTCTCCCGCTCGAGCAGCTCGCGGGCGGTGTCGCCGTCGCCCGCCTGCAGGGTGCGGAACCCCTCCTGCTCCAGGTAGCGGACGACGACGTCGCGGACGATCGGCTCGTCGTCGACGACGAGGACGGTTCCCACCGCCTCATTGTCACGCGGCGGGCGGCCCCGGTCCTTACACGTTGATGACGTCAGGGTTTCGTAATGGTGCCCGGCGCAGGACGGAGCTACCGTCGGTCGCAGTCGACCGAGGAGGTACGGTTCGTGCGTGTGAGAAGCCTCTCGCTGCGGCTCGCGGCCGCAGCCGCCGCGGCGCTCGCGCTGGCGGTGCCGGCGGCCGTCGCGGCCGGGATGCACCCCCAGCTCGGCGCCCGCCTGGCGGGCATGGGCGAGCACGGCGTCGTCAACCTGCAGGTGAAGAGTAAGGCCGGGCGGCTGTGCTGGACGTTCACGCTGCGCTCGACGGCTGGCATCACCGGTGCGTCCATCCACGCTGGCGCGAAGGGGCCGCTCGTCGTGCGGCTCGGGAAGACCTACTCCCGCACCGGTTGCACGAGGGCGCGGGCGATGACGCTCGAGCATCTCGAGTCGAAGCCTGGCGCGTACTGGGTGCTCGTGGACACGAAGGGCCATCCCGGCGACCTGCGCGGGAAGCTGTTCGCGGGCATGGCGCACATGTAGCGGGCGATGGACGAGCACGAGCACGGGCTGGCTGAGCCGCCGCGCGAGCACGTCGGCGCGCGGCGGCTCGGGCGCGCCGGCTTCCTCGGGGTCGTCGGCGCCGGGGTGGCCACCCTCTTCTACGGCCAGGCCGTCTCGCGCGTCGCGAGCCGCGTCACGAGCCCGATCTCGGACGCGACCGGGCTCGACCGCCTGATCCCCTCGGGCGGCTGGCGGATCTACACGGTCGCGGACTCGATGCCCTCCTTCGACCCCGTGACCTGGCGCCTGCGCATCGACGGGCTCGTACGCACGCCGGCCGAGCTTTCCTACCGCGATCTGCTCGCCCTGCCGAAGGCGCAGCAGGTGTCCACCTTCCACTGCGTGACGGGCTGGGTCGTGGGCGGGGTGCGCTGGGGAGGCGTCCGCTTCCGCGACCTGCTCGCGCCCGCCGGCGTGCTACCCCGGGCGGGGGCGCTCCGCTTCGTCTCCGCCGAGCGGCCCTACGACGACTACCTCGACCTCCGCCAGGCGAGCCTCCGCGACGTGATGCTCGCCTACGAGATGGACGGGAGGCCCCTCCCGCGCGAGCACGGCGCGCCCGTGCGGGTCGTGATCCCGGACATGTACGGCTACAAGAACGTCAAGTGGGTCGAGCGGATCGAGCTGGTCGTGCGGCCGGGGTCCGGCTACTGGGAGCAGCGCGGCTATGATCGCGACGCCTGGGTAGGGCGCTCGAACGGCTATGGCTAGCGCGGGCGCGCTGGAACAGACGGCGGCCGCAGCAGCCCGCCCTCGCTACGTCGAGCGCTTTACGCTCACCGAGCGCCTGCTGCACTGGGTCCACGCCTCCGCCTTCTTCTGCCTGCTCGGCTCGGGGCTTGTCCTCTACCTGCCGTCGCTCTCGGCGGCCGTGGGCCGGCGGCCGCTCGTGAAGGACGTCCACTTCTGGACCGGCGTCTCCTGGGCCGGGGCCATCCTCGCCGTCTCCGCGCTCGGGAACCGGCGCGCGCTCTTCGCCACGCTGCGCGAGATCGACACGTTCGACCGGGACGACCGCCGCTTCCTCGCCGGGCAGGTGCGGGCGCCGCAGGGCCGCTTCAACGCGGGCCAGAAGGTGAACGCGATCCTGACCGCGGCCTTCTCTGTGCTCTTCCTCGTCTCCGGCCTCCTCCTCTGGTACGGGGAGCGGGACACGCGTTTCCGCCTCGGCGGCACGGTGCTCCTGCACGACGCGCTCATGTACGTATCGGTCGTCGTCGTCGCGGGACACCTGTACCTGTCGCTCCTCCACCCCTCGACCCGCCATGCGCTGCGCGGGATCGTCCGCGGGACGGTGCGAGAGGACTGGGCGCGCGCGCACCACGCGAAATGGCGCCCGCGGGCATCCGATCGGCGCCCGCGCCTTCGCTGAGCTCCTACGGTCGCTACGACGTCCGTCCCGCGATCGAAGGCGTCATGGCGGCCCTGCAGCGGCTGCGCGAGCAGGGCCGCTCGCTCCTCGTCGTCGAGCAGCGGGTCGACCTCGCCCTGCGCGTGTGCGACCGCGTGTACGTGCTCGCTGGCGGCGAGATCGTCGTCGACGAGGCAGCGGATGCGCGATCGACTCCGAGGGCCGGGCGCTGATCGCCGCCCATCTCGGCTGACCCGGCCGGCCCGCTGCCGTCCGCTGCGAGACTGTCGGCCGTGGCCCCCGGTGATACCGCACGCCTCCTCCACCGCCTCACCTCCTACGACGCGAACCGCGAGTGGACGACGCCGGTAGACGACCCTCGTGTCGTCCAGGAGTTCGTCGCGAACAACCTCGAGCGGCTCCCGTGGCAGTGGAAGGCCTACCCCGACGGGCTGCCCGAGCTCTGCCTGCCGCGCTCCTGGCCGGCGGTCGAGGGGTCGGCGGCGGAGCTGCTGACGGGCGGCTGCGATGCGCCCGCGCGCGCGCTCGACACGGCCGGCCTCGCGCGCGTGCTCTTCCTCTCGGCCGGCGTCGTGCGCGTCGCGCAGCGGCCGTACGGCGCCTTCCGCTTCCGGGCGGCCGGCTCCGCCGGCGGGCGCTTCCCGCTCGAGGTGTACGTCGCCGCGCGCGGAGTCGGGGGCCTGGACGACGGCGTCCACTGGTACGACCCGGGCGCGCACGCGCTCCGCCGGACAGGGCCGCCGCCCGCCGGCGAGGCGACGACGATCGTACTGACGGGTATCCCCTGGCGCACCGGCTGGCGCTACGCCGAGCGCGGCTTCCGACACGTCTACTGGGACGCCGGCACCGTGCTCGCCCAGGCGCTCGCCGTGGCCGAGAGCGGCGGGCTTCGCCCGCGGCTCTTCACCGTCTTCCCGGACGCCTCCGTCACCCGGCTCGTCGGCGCAGACGGCGTGCACGAGTTCCCGCTCGCGCTGCTCGCACTCGGCAGGGGCGCGCCCGCGATCGAGCCGGCCGGCGAGGCGGCGCAGGGCGAGGTCGACCGCGCGCCGTTCGAGTTCCCCCTCGTCACCCGCGCCCAGCACGCGGGTGACGGCGAGCAGCTGGGCGAGCCCTGGCCGAGCCCGGGGCGCCTCGATGCCGCCCCGCCTCCCTCGCCCCCGCTCGACGAGGTCATCCGCCGCCGCGGCTCCACGCGCCGGATGGACGCCGCGGCCACCGTTCCGCGCGCGCTCCTCGAGTGGTCGCTCGCCGCCTCGCTCCGCAGCGTCCGCATCCCCCACTTCGTCGCCGTCCACGCCGTCGACGGCATGCGGCCGGGCCTCTACCGCTGGCCGCACCTCGACGAGCCCGTGCGGGCGGGCGACCTGCGCGAGGAGCTCGTCTTCGTCTGCTTCGACCAGGCGCTCGCGGGCGACGCCGCCTTCGTGCTGATCGCAGCAGTCGACGGCGATGACCTGAGCGACCGCGGCTACCGCGAGGCACAGCTCGGGGCGGGCCTCGCCTCGGGCCGCCTGCAGCTCGCCGCGTACGCCGCCGGCGTCGGCGCCTCGGGCATGACCTTCGTCGACTCGGAGATCGAGCGGCTGCTCGGCGAGCCGCTGCTCGGGCTGCTCTTCACCTGCGTGGGCGTACCCGCCTACCGCAACCGTCCCGGCGGAACACCCGGCGAGCCGGCGCCGATGCGCACCGTCGAGCCGATCGTCAGGCCGCGCGAACGCTGAGCGCGCGAGCCGGCCGCCCGCCCCGGGCCTCAGGTCCAGCCCGCGGCGTGCCGATCCTGTCCGCATCGCCGGACGTCACGGCGATGCCAACCGTGCCCATGCGCCACGTCTTCGATCCGTCGCGCCGCTCGCGGAGCTTCCGCCGCTCCGCGCACTCGGCGGGAACCGCCGGCCGCTGATGGCCGTCGACGCGGCTGAGCGCCCGGCTGCCAAGCCGCTCCAGGCGCAGGCGCCCGGGCGCCGGACGACCCACCGCTGGACGTCGGCGGTACCCCCGGCGTGGACGCTCCTCTCTCACCCGAGCTGGGCGGCGGCGATGCTCGAGGGAGCGGCTGCGGTGGCGATCGCCTCGGTCGTTCCGCTGGCGTCGTGGCCGCGCGGCTCGCTCGTCGTCTTCGCCGTCGTCATCGGTCTCGCCGTCCTCAACGCAGGGCTCCGCGTCTTCATCGGCCGGCGGCTTCCTCTCTGGACGCTCCACGTCGACCTCGTCCTCGGCGCCCTGGCCGTCTCCGCAGCCTCGTGGGCGGCCGCGAAGGAACAGATCCAGCTGGCCAACCTCTATCTGCTGGTCGCGGTCTTCGCCGCCCTGTACATGCCGCTGCGATCCGCGCTCGCCCACATCGCCCTGTGCGGCGCCGCGTACGCCGTGGTGCTCGCGCTCGCGCCTCGATCGGGCGAGTCGGCCGCAGCTGCGTGGCTGGCGGTGTTCGGGACGACGACGGTCACCGTCATGGTCGTCGTCGGGATGCTGAGCGTCCTGCGCCGCGCCGCAGGCGAGGACTCCCTGACCGGGCTCGCCGCCCGCAGGGCATGGGACGAGCGCCTGGAGGAAGAGCTCGAGCGCGCACGGCGCTCCGGTGGAGCCCTGTCGGTGCTGGTGATCGATCTGGACGACTTCAAGCGCGTGAACGACGACCACGGACACCTCGCCGGTGACCGTCTGCTGCAAGCGGTCGCTCGCAGCTGGCGGATGGCAGTCCGCGGCGGTGGAGACTTCCTCGCTCGTCTCGGCGGCGACGAGTTCGCCGTTCTCGCGCCCGGATCCGACGCTCGCGGCGCCCGCCGGCTTGCCAGACGGCTGGAGCGCGCGCTTCCCAGCGGCGTCGCCATCTCGATCGGCATCGCCACCTGGAACCGTGCGGAGAGCGCGGCAGAGCTGCTGCGCCGTGCCGACGAGGACATGTACCGGGTCAAGCGGCGCCGGCATCCGAGCAAGGCCTCCCCTCCAACCAGTCCGGTCGTGCCCCCGCCAGCGGCCGTCAGCGGAAGAAGGTGAAGAGCCTCACGCTCGGGTCGAACGGACGCGGCTCCGACGCCAGCACGTGGACGCCCACGCCGTAGGTCTCCGGCTCGCCGTGGAACGAGCGCTCGGCGAAGCCGTACAGGCCGAACCAGCGGCGGATGGCCGCCCGCAGGTCGGGAGCTCTGCGCCCGCGTGTCCAGACGACGGCAGCGCCCGCCGCGCACAGCGTCGGAAGCTCACGGATCGTGTGCTCGACATCGGGCGCGGCGACGTTGCCGAAGACGCCGCAGACGAGGACGATGTCGGCTGGAACCGCGTCCGCGAAGCCCGAGGTCAACGACGCGTCGCCGGTGACGACCTCGACATCGGGCAGCTCGAGGCGCTCGGCAACCGCGGCCGCGATGCGCGTGTTACGCGGATCGAGCTCGACGAGCCTGGCGCGGACGTCCGCCCTGCGCCGGTGGCAGGCGACGACGGGCAGGATGTCCCGGCCCTGTCCCGCGCACAGGCTGATCACCCGCACCGTGCCGGGTGGCTGCGCGTCGAGCGCCAGACGGATCTCGTTCCGCACCACCTGCAGCCGACGTCGCTGGTCCGACGGGCGGTCGTAGCCCGCGTGCCACGCCAGCCAGTCTCGCTCGACCGCCTGCCCCGTGGACACCCGATCCAGCACGGGACTCAGCTCCAACGACAGAGGGCCTGATGCGAGAGCACCATAGCTGTCGCGGTCGGCGTGATGCGCTGCCTCGGCCGCGGTCGGTCGGGCGCACGGCGAGGGCCACCCGCTACGATCGGGAGCGTTTAACGACGATCGGGCCGGATGAGCGGACCGGATGAGCGGACCTGTGGACGTGCGGGTGAAACGTGCGTACGAGCCGGCCGAGCCCGGGGACGGCTACCGGGTCCTCGTCGACCGGCTCTGGCCACGTGGCGTGACGCGCGAGCAGGCGCGCCTGGACGCCTGGGCGCGGGAGCTCGCCCCGAGCCCCGAGCTCCGCCGCTGGTTCGGCCACGACCCAGGCAGGTTCGACGAGTTCCGCCGACGCTACGCCGAGGAGCTGCGCGCACACGAGCAGGAGCTGCGCGAGCTGCGGCGCCGCGCCCGCACGGGGCCGGTGACGCTCGTCTACGGGGCGCGGGACACGGAGCACAACGGCGCCGTCGTCCTCGCCGACCTCCTGCTCCGCCGAGGTCGGCAGGCGCGCTGACGGCCGAGACACCCCCGGCCGACCCGCGCCCGGGGCGTTCTGTCAGGTCGCGGTCACGCGCGCGTGCGGCGAGACGTAACTGCCCACCGGCGCCCGGAAACCCACCGCGATGCGATTCCAGCCGTTGATCGCGACGATCTGGAAGGTGAGCGCGACGATCTCCTCGGCCGTGAACTCCGCCTCGAGCCGGGCGTAGACGTCGTCGGGCGCGCCGGTCTGCGGCAGCAAGGTGAGCGCCTCGCACCAGGCGAGCGCCGCCCGCTCGCGGGGGCTGTAGAACGGCGCCTCCTGCCAGCCGGCGAGCACGTGCAGACGCTGCTCGTCCTCGCCGAGGGCACGGGCGTCCTTGCTGTGCATGTCGAGGCAGTAGGCGCAGCCGTTCAGCTGCGACGCCCGCAGCTTGACCAGCTCGAGCAGGCCGGGCTCGAGCGTGCTTCCCCGAACCGCGCGCTCGAGCCCGCGCATCGCCTCGTACGCCTCGGGGAACGTCCCCTTGTAGTCGAGTCGCATCTCCACCTCCCGTCAACGCAGCGTGCCCTGCGCCGAGCGTGCGATCGGCCGCCGTGCCGGCGCCACCGCTCGAAGTCTCGCAGGCGCGGGCACCCTCAGCGCGAGCGGGCGCGGGCCGGCGCCGGCTCGGGAGCTGCGGGGACGAGCCCTTCGGCCAGCTTGGTGAGCAGCCGCAGCAGCTCGCCCTGCTCGTGCGGAGCGAGCCCGCTGAGCAGCTCGCGCACGAGCACACGCGCCCGGTTGCCGATCCTGGCCAGGGCGCTCCGGCCGGCGGCGCTCAGCCCGACGAGGACGGAGCGCCGATCGGGTCGCTCGGCCCGCCGCTCCACCAGCCCGGCCGCCTCCAGCCGGTCGACCAGCCGTGTAACGGTGCTCGTCGCCAGGCCCAGCCGGTGGGCGAGCTCGCGCATGCGCATGTCGCCCGCCGACAGCACGGCGAGCGCCTGCAGCTGGACGGGCGGGATCCCCTCGGCCAGCCGCCGGTACACGTCCCCGGAGAGCCGGCGGCTCACCAGCAGGTGCGCCAGCCCGGGCCCGCAGCGAAGCAGCCCCTCGAGCAGCTCGTCCAGCCGCCCCTCGACCTCGGGTCGTGCATCAGCAGTCATTCCGCCTGACAGTGTAACTGCTCTTGACGACAACTGTTGCTATGCAGCTATATTTGTCGAGGAAGGAGGTGATTACGACCATGGAGGCTCATGCCCACTTCATCGACCGCCTGCGCGAGCACGTCCCGCACCTGCACCTCGTGCATCGCGAGACGACCAGCCCGCGCCGGCTGACCGCGACCGGGATCGTCGCCGGCGTCGTCGGCGGGCTCGTGCTGGCCGCACCGCTCGTCATCTACGACTGGGCGAAGGCGAGCCACAGCGCGCTGGAGCTGCCGATGGCCGTGACCGGATGGCTGTTCGGCCTCGACCACTTCGGCCGCAACAGCTACCACTGGTGGCCGATCGTCATCGGCGCGCTGTTCCTGCTCGCCTACTGGAGCGTGCTCGGCTCCTGCTTCGCCGGGCTCGCCGAGCGCGTCTACCACGTGCGCACGCTGGCCGGCAGGTTCGCGCTGGGCGCCGTCTGGAGCTTCGTCAGCTTCATGCTCTTCTGGTACATGCTGCTGCCGATCGCCCGCGACGGGGCCCCCTTCCGGCAGACGGCGACCGCCGCAGGCGCATTCGTCGCCCCGAACTGGGTCTGGATCCTCGCCTTCACCCTGTCCGGGGTCGCGACCGGTCTCGGGCTGCACGCCCTCGCGGTAGCACGCGAGAGGCGAGGGCAGGCGGGAACCGCGGCGGCTACGCAGTAGGCGCCCCCAGCACCCGCGAAGACGACGTCGACCGACGTCGTCTTCGCCTCGGGCGCGGGTGGTACGCGACAGCGAGCTGCTCCGCCGCCGGCGCCGCCGGTCTCGGCGGCGGTCGAGTTACCGGTTCCGCCTGCGAGCCCGCCGCTTCGCCTTGCGCGCCGTTGCTGCCGACTTACGCGTGCGGCTCGCCGGCCGTTGCTGTCGGCTCGGCGCAGGCAAGGGGAGGGACGGTAGGCCGGGGAGCGCGAACGCCGGCACGCGGCGGTGACGCTCGTCCTCGGGCAGCGCGTTGTAGTCGGCGATCCAGCGGTCGACTTGACGCCGATCGGCGAGATCGACGCCGTCGGCGAGCATGGCCGTCGTCATCGCCTTTGCGAGGCCGAAGTTGCGCGGGTCGGACGCCCGTGCCGTGAACTTCTCGCTCGCAGCAACCGCCGCGGCCGCGAGCAGCTCGGCCGCTCGGGGCTCGAGCCGGGCCGTCGCGCCCAGGAAGCGAAACACCTCCGCGACTGCCTGCGGGAACCGCTCGAGGTGGTCGTCCTCGATCCCCACCTTGCGTGGCACGAAGTCGAGCAGGTACTCGCCGAGGGCGACCGCGCTCCAGGCGGTCGGTTCGCCGTCGGAATACCACGCGCGGAAGTCGGCCATCGTGCGGCCGGCGTAGCAGACGAGATCGCGCCACTCCTCGTCGAAGCCCTCGCCTTCGCACCAGCCGTCGAGTGCCACGGCGAGCTCGTCGAGCTTCGTACGAAGCGCCTCCTCATCACGCTCCGCCCCCTCCTCGTCGAGCTCCTCGTCGCGGACGCCGTCGAGGGTATCGGCGAGGACGGGAAGGCCGGCAAGCGGCGCGACCAGCTCGTCGGCTTCGGGATGGCCGGCGGCGCGCAGGAGGAGCGTGACGGCCGGCAGCGCCTCGCGATCGGGCCCGAACCCGACCTCGGCGCAACGGCGCGCACCCTCTGCCACCCGCGCAACGACCTGCGCGACGGGGATCTCCGCCACCTCGATCCCTCGCGTGCGCGCGGGCTCGAGCAACGCCTCCTCGAGCCCCGGCCCCGGCTCCACCGTGCCGGCAAATGCGTCCTTGATCGCTCCGCCCGTCGCCGGCCACTCGAAGGTGTAGCCGAGCAGTTGGCGGTCGTCGCCGCCCGGTCGTCGGCACAGGACCAGCATCGAGGTGACCGGCTCATCCGCGTCGAGCGCGAACGCGCGCTCGGGCACCAGCGTGCCGGCTCGCTGCGCGGCCACCGTCAGGGGGCCCTCACCGAGGCGAGCGAGCGCCGCGGCCGCGAGCGTCGAGACAGGCGGCAGCGCGGCCACGCTCAGCGCCCGGAGCAGCGAGCGCCCGCCCTTCGTTTCTGCCACCAGCGTCACGAGCTCCGCGACCGCACCCGGCGGGCCGGCCTGGTGCAGGACCGGCGGGACGACGCTTGCCGCCAGCAGCTCGAGCTCGGTTGGATCTTCCACCCGGGCAGCGTCCCGCACGAGCGCCCGTACCGGACGTGCCATCCATTCGCGGAAGTCCCGACGCTCGTCCTCGCTCAGTGGCCGAAGCACGAGCCGACACGCTAACGGACTGGCCGGACGGCGCAGAAGCGGACTCTGCGACCGTCGCAACATCGGCAAGGCGAGCGCCGCTACCGCCCGGCGTCGTGTTCAACATAAGGAGCGCCAGTCCGAGGCCGCCCAGCCGACCGGCGTAAGTCGTCGGCGCGAGGCCAAGGCCGACCGCGCCGCCGACGACGAGCCGCAGCCGCGGCTGTTCGAGATCTGAACGGGGAGGTCGAGTGATGAGGACGAAGGCATGCATCGTCAGGCGCGGCGACAAGTGGGCGGTGAAGCAGCCGCTCCCGGACGGCCGCTACCGCTGGCGCACGGTCGGCCGGCGGAAGCGCGACGCCGAGATCGTCCGCGACGAGATCAACCGGCGCATCGCGCTCGGCGCGCTGTACCCGTCGGAGCCGCAGACGTTCGCCGAGTTCGTCGACGGGTGGTTGGAGCGCTACGCGCAACGCCTCCGTCCGGCCACGCTCGCGAGCTGCCGCGACTCGCTGCGGCGGCTCGCCGTCTTCGACGGCTGGCAGCTCGAGACGATCCGTGCCGGCGATGTCGAGGATCACGTCTTCGCGGTCGCGCAGCGGGCGCCGCGGGCGGCGGAGCTGATGCTCGACACGCTGAAGATGATCCTGCGTAGCGCCAAGGGGCGCGGCCAGACGATCGACGAAGGCGTCCTGCGCGTGCGACCGCCGCGGAGAGAGCGCGCCGAGATGCGCTTCCTCGACTGGAGGGAGGTCGAGCAGCTCGCCTCCGAGACCGTCGAGCCCTATGGCAACCTGATCCGCTTCGCCTGCCTGACCGGCATGCGCCAAGGCGAGCTGTTTGCCCTCCGCGACAGGGCGCTTGACCTCCGCCGCTCCACAGTCACCGTCGAGGGAGGGGCGCGCGAGGGCAAGCTCGTCCCGACGAAGACGGTCGCCGGCCGGCGCCAGGTTCGGCTCTCCGGCGAGGCGCTCCGTGTCCTTCGCGAGCAGCTCCACGCCCGCGAGCCAAACGAGCTCGGGCTGGTGTTCCCGACGCCGAACGGAAGCGTCTGGCGTAAGGACAACTTCATGGCTCGCGTCTTCCGGCCTGCCGTGCGGCGCGCTGAACTGGCGCCGCTCCGGTTCCACGATCTCCGGCACACGTACGCCGCGCTGATGATCGCCGCCGGTGCGCATCCAAAGCTGTTGCAGGCGCAGCTCGGCCACACGTCGATCAACGTCACACTGAACACGTACGGCCACCTCTTCCCGGACGCGTTCGCCGATGTCGGAGATGCGCTCGACCGGATCGTCCGCTGCGCGGAAGCGCGTGCGTCGTGAAGGTCCGCGAGGTTCTCCGGCTTCTCGCCGAGGACGGGTGGGAGGTTGTCACGACTCGGGGCAGCCATCGCCAGCTCAAGCACCCCACGAAGCGGGGACGCGTGACGGTCGCCGGCAAGGGCTCGGACGACTTGCACCCCAAGACCGCAGCGACCATCCTTCGTCAGGCAGGCTTGAGGGAATGACCGACTTCGAGGAACAGGCGAAGCGCTATCTGATCCTCATCGAGGGCGGACCGCCGTCGAACTACTCGGCCTGGTCGCCCGACGTGCCCGGCTGCGTCGCCACGGGCGATACGCTCGAGGAGGTCGAGCGGGAGATGCGCGCTGCGATCGCCCTCCACCTCGAGGGACTCGCAGAGGACGGCGAGCCGTTCCCCGAGCCGTCCGGGCCCGGCGTGTACGTGGAGCGCGCGACAGCGGTCGCGTGAGCCCGGATCTGCTCGACTGGCCACGACCAGCCACGAGCTTCCACCTGCGTCCCGACCTTCGTTGAGACGAGTCGTTTTCGTCCGTCTCGAGCCACGGTCGTGAACGCGGGGGTTGCAGATGGGTTGCGAGACGAAGGCGTCCCCTGCCCACCTTCAAAAAACTCCCTGCAAATCGGCATGGAGCTAGCCGGACTCGAACCGGCGACCTCCTGGGTGCGATCCAGGCGCTCTCCCAGCTGAGCTATAGCCCCGCGCGGCGGACAGTCTAGCGGCCGCCGGCAGCGCGACTCGGAAGCGGCGGCACCGCGTCCACTTCCCGGCCCACGGCCTCCTGCTCCGAGTCGTGGTCGTCCGGCAGCTGCAGCTCGCCGAGCGGCGCCGCCTGCTCGAGCCCGGCGAGCTCGTCGAGCTCGGCGAGGAGGCCCTGCGCGCTCGCCAGGAAGGCCGCGAAGCGGTCGTGGAGCAAGCGCTCGATGTCCCGCAGACGCTCCACCTCGCCCCGCAGGCGCTCCGGCTCCAACCTCGCCTCGGCGACGATCGCCTCCGCCTCGCGCCGCGCCTCCGCGAGCTCGGCCTCCGCCGCCTGCCTCGCCTCGGCCACCGTCCGCTCGGCGCGCGCCTTCGCCTCGGCCAGCGTCTCGTCGGCCGCCGCGCGGGCGTTCACGAGCACGTCGCCGAGGAGACGCTCGCGCTCGCGGGTGCGGTCGATGTCGACGCGGAGGCGGTCGACCTCCTCGCGCAGCTGGTCGCGCTCGAGCCAGACCTCCTCGAAGCTGGCCGTCACGTCCTCGAGCAGGTGGTCGACCGCCCTCGGGTCGTAGCCGAACAGTCGGCGTCCGATCCTGACGTGCTGGATCTCGACCGGCTCGAGCTTCATCTCGCACCTCCCCTCTCCGTCGTCACCCGCCGGAGGCCGTCCCGCCGAGCGGCACCTTGGCAAGCCCGGACGGCGTCACGATCGCGTCGAGCGTTCCGTACAGGTCGACCGCCGGCCGCGCCCCGTTCACCGTCACGGCGAGATGGCTCGCCGCCCCGAGCCGAACCCACAGACGCGGCCGGGTGAAACGCACGCTCGAGCCCCGCCCGAGCGTTCCCTCGTACAGGACCGGGCCGGACGAGGATCCCGCCCGGACGAGAAGCCACGAGTCGCCGCTCGTCGCCGTGACGCGAAGCACGGCGCGGGGGCTCGGGGCAGGCCGCGCCCTCGGGCGCGCGTCCGTAGAGGCGACACGGGTCGGTGGCCGGACGGCCACAACAGCCGGCTTCGGCCTCGTGGCCGGGCGCGGAGCCAGCGGCGGGGGTGCGGCCGGAGCTGCCGAGCGAGCGCCTGCCGAGCGGAGCGGGCGCGTCGAGGAGCCCGAGCCTCCGGCCAGCGTCAGGAGCGCCGCGACGGCGGAGGCCGCCGGCAGCAGCACGACGAGCGAAGCGAGGCCGTCCTGGCGCGAGAGCCGAACGCGGCGCCAGCGCGAGAGCCGAAGGCGGCGCCAGCCGCTCCGAGCGCCCGCCGGGGACGCGACCGAGGCCGGCGCCGAGGCGGGCGCCGCCGGAGCGGCACCGTCGCCCAGCCGCGTTGCCTGCGTCGCGACCTCCTCCTCGAGCTTCGACGCGTACCGCGCCGGGTCGAGCCCGAGCGCCTGCGCGTACACGCGGAGGATGCTCCGCGCCGCCTCCTCGCTCGGGAGCAGGTCGAGGCGGCCCCACTCGAGCGCGCGCAGGTACTTCGACGGCACCCGGACACGGCCCTCGAGCTGCCGCAGCTCGAGTCCGTGCCGCAGGCGGGCGTCGCGCAGGCCTCGTCCGAGCTCGTGCATCGCGTCTCAAGCAGCAACCGTTCGCCGCCCGAGGACGCTTACCTCCCTCGCCGGCCGCTCGGGGATGCGGACCTACGAGCGGCCCGCCGCCGCGCCGCCACGCTTCTCGTCGAGCTTTCCGGCGCGGATCGTCGCGGCCATCTGCTTCGACTCCTCACGGTAGACGCTTCCATCCTCGAACTCGATCACCGGGTACAGCGTCTGGCCCGAGAGGCGCTCGAGCTCGTGCCGCTTCCCGCGGCCGAGCGGCCCCTTCACCACCTCGTACTCGACTCCGGCCTCGTCGAGCGCCTTCTGCACGCGCCAGCACGGATGGGCGTCCATCTTCACCCACATGAGGCTGCAGCGGTGGAGCTTGACCGCCATGTCCTCCTCCTGGTCGGGGACGCGAACGGCTTACGATAGCGCCGCGTGAGAGCGCTGCGCCTGCACGGGCCCGGCGATTTGCGGGTCGAGGAGCTCCCGCCCCCCGAGCCCGAGGAAGGCGGTCTCCTGCTCGAGGTGGAGGTCGCGCTGACCGGGCGCCGGGAGCTCGCCTCGTTCGCCCTGGGCGCCGACAGCATCGACGGCTCGCCGACGCCGTTCGGGCGCGAACTGGTCGGGATCGACACGTCGAGCGGGCACCGCCTGGCCGTCGCGACCGTGGCGCCGTGCGGCCACTGCGCGCCCTGCCTGGCGGGGCGCGAGGCGCTCTGCCGACGACCCTCGTCACTCAGCGGCGCCTTCGCGGAGCTCGTCGCCGTGCCGGCCCGCATCGCCGAGGTGAACGCGCACCCCGTCCCGCACGGGCTCCGTCCGGAGGTCGCCGCGCTCGTCGATCCGCTCGCCTGCTGCCTCCATGCCGTCGAGCGCGCCGGCCTGCGCCCCGGCAGCCTGGTCGCCGTGATCGGGGCGGGGCCGATCGGGCTGATGCTGTGCGCCTGCGCGACCGATGCGGGCGGTCGCGTCGCCGCCGTGGGCGGGCGAGCGGAGCGACACGCGCTGGCGGCCGCGTTCGGCGCCCGCCCCGGCGACCCGCACGACGCGGACGTCGTCGTCGAGGCCGCAGGGACGGAGGAGGCTCGCCGCGACGCGCTCGACCTCGTCCAGCCGGGAGGCACGGTGGTGCTCCTCGGCTCGCTGCCGGCGGGGAACGCGATGGCGGTCGACGCGGAGCGGGTGCGGCGGGACGAGCTGACGGTGGCGGGCGCCGTCGGGCACGAGCCACGCCACGTACGCGCGGCGCTTGCCTTCCTCGCGAGCGGCGCCTACCCGTGGGAGCGGCTGATCACGCATGAGGTGCCCCTGGGCGGCGTGGCCGCGCTTCTCGCCGATCCGCCGCGCGACTACCTCAAGGCGGCTGTCCGTCCCTGAGACGAGACGTCCGCGGTCGTGACTTCCGGCGAGTGCCTGCCGAGCCGTGGCCGCTCGGGTGTAAACCGGGTCTGACCCGGGACGCCAGGGGTTGACCCCGCACGTGGACCCTGGAAGTGGACCGGAAGGCGTCGCCTAAGGTGTTGGCCGTGGCGGCCACGGTGCGGATCGGCACGTGCTCGTTCGCCGACGAGGCGCTCGTGAAGGCGTGGTATCCGAGGGGCGTGAGCTCCGGCGAGGCGCGCCTGCGCTACTACGCGGAGCGCTTCGACACGGTCGAGATCGACTCCACCTTCTACCGGCTGCCGGAGGAGCGGACGACCACCGCCTGGGCCGAACGCGTGCCGGACGGCTTCGTCTTCCACGTCAAGGCCTTCGCCCCGATGACGCGGCACGGCGTCCGCCACGCCGCCCTGCCACGCGAGCTCCAGGAGCTCCTCGCGCCCGACGAGCGCGGCCGCGTCGAGCGGATGCCCCGGGGCGCGCGGCGCCTCGTCTTCGAGGCCTTCAAGGCGGCGATCGAGCCGCTGCGCGCGGCAGGCAAGCTCGGCGGGATCCTGCTGCAGATGGCGCCGTACGTCGTCTACCGCGACCGCTCGCTCGACTACCTCGCGTGGGCCGCAGCACAGCTCGAGGGCTACGACGTCCTCGTCGAGTTCCGCCACCGCAGCTGGTTCGCCGAAGAGCATCGCGCGCGCACCCTCGCCTTCCTGGAGCAGCACGGGCTCACGAACGTGATCGTGGACGCGCCGCGCCTGGAAGCCAAGAACCTGATCCCCACGGTCGTCGCGCTGACGACGCCGATCGGCTACCTGCGCCTGCACGGCCGCAACGCGAGGACCTGGAACATCCGCGGGGGCGGGGCCGCCGAGCGCTTCGACTACCTGTACGAGGAGCGCGAGCTCATGGAGTGGGTGGAGCCGCTGCGCGAGCTGGCCGGGCAGGCCGAGCAGGTCTACGTGCTCGTGAACACGAACGCGCGCTCCCTCGACCCGCGTGTCGGGCGCGAGATCGCTCAGGGGCCGGCGAACGCGCTCGCGCTCGCCCGCGTGCTGCACGGCGCCGGCATCCCCGTCTCGCCGCAGCCCTGAGCACGCCCGGCGAACGACGGCGTCAGCGCACCGCGTCCAGCGCGAGCCGGAGCCGCTCCAGATGCGCGTCCGGCCCCTCGAGGCCGCCGCCGGCCGTAACGAGCGAGAGGTGCGTGGCGCCGAGCGAGCGCCAGCGCTCAGCCTCCGCGCGCCACTCCTCGGGCGTCCCCTGCGAGACGGGAATGCGCGCGTCGATCCCGAACCGGTCGGGATCGCGCCCCGCCTCGCGCACCCAGCCACGGACGCGCTCGATCGTCGCCGGCCAGCCGCCCTCGAGCGGCCGTTGCGGGAAGTACCCGTCGCCGAGGCGCGCCGCGCGGCGGAGCGCCGGCTCGGCCGAGCCGCCGATCCAGATCGGGATCGGCCGCTGCACCGGCAGCGGGTTGATCCCGGCGGCCGTGACCGTGTGCCAGCGCCCGCGGAAGTCGAGGACGGGCTCGGTCCACAACCGGCGCAGGAGCTCGATCTGCTCCTCGAAGCGGCGGCCCCGGTTCGAGAAGTCCATCCCGAGCGCCTCGTACTCCACGTCGTTCCAGCCGATCCCGAGGCCGAGCCGGAAGCGGCCCCGAGTGAGGAGGTCGATCTCCGCCGCCTGCTTGGCGAGGAGCGCGGTCTGGCGCTGCGGCGCGATGACGATGTCGGTGACGAGCTCCAGGCCCGGAACGACCGCGGCCGCGTAGCCGAAGAAGACGAGGATCTCGTGGAACTGGTGCTCCGCCCCGTACGGGCCGGTCAGATGCGTGTGCCGGCTGCGGTCGGCGCCGAGCACGTGGTCGTACGCGTGCAGGTGCGTGCAGCCGAGCTCCCACACGCCTTCCAGCAGCGCCCTGAGCGCACCCGGGTCGGTGCCGCTCTCGGTCTGGGGGAAGACGGCGCCGATCCTCACGCGCGCTCGACCCTGCTGCCGCCGACGATGGCGTCCTCCCCATCCGCGTAGCGCACCCAGGCCTTGCCCTTGCCGTCGTAGTCGGGCGACCAGACGACGAGCGTCGCCTCCCGGCCACCGACGCGGCACGGCTCGTCGCCGGGCTCCTGGACGCCCCGCCAGACGCGGACGAACGGGTTCTCCTCCCACTCGCGGGCGAGCGTCGTCTCGTCCGCGTGGCCGGGGTACACGCGCAGCTCGTGCGGCAGGCGCAGGAGCACGTCCATCACCGAGCGACGGACCTGCTCGAAGCTGCCGCCGCCGACCGAATCCCGGAACAGCGTGTCGCCGGTGAACACCGCCTCGCCGTTGACGACGAAGGCGAGCATGTCGTCGGCGTGCCCGGGCGTCGGCAGCGCCTCGACGGCGAGGCCGCCCGTCTCGATCGGGCCCTTCACGACCGGGATGCCGTAGCGGCGGGTGAGCTCGCCGTCGCCTGCGACGTGGTCGTGGTGGGAGTGCGTGGTCAAAAGATGCGTGACCGTCAGGCGCTCGCGCTCGACCGCCTCGACGAGCGGCTCGAGCGGCGCCCCCGAGTCGACGAACACCGCCGTCCCGCCGGGCCGGTCGTAGACGAGGTAGGCATTGGAGAGCCATCCGGGATCGAGGCTGCGGACGACGAGCACGCCGGAAACCTAGCGGGCGCCGGGCGGGCGGCGGAGCACGCCGGGCGGGCGGCGCGAGCGGACGCCGCGCAGGCACGGCATACTCTCCATGGGCTCGGGTGTCCCCCGCTCGCAGTCCTCGACGAGTGAGACCACCCATCCCGTCACCAGCATCCGCCCGCCGTGCGCTCGCGCTCGTCCGCTCGCGGCCGTTCCGGCTCGCCCTCACCGCCGCCTTCGGCTTCGCCGGCCTCGCCGCCGCCGCCCTGACCGTGCGCCACTTCGTCGCGCACGGCTGGCCGCTCGCCAACGCCGATCCCTGGCTCGTAGTCGCCGCCGCCTCGCTCTTCCTCGGCGCCTACGCCTGCAAGGCGTTCGGCTGGAAGCGCCTGTTCGCCCGCCACGAGCGCCCGAGCGCCCGCGCGCTCGCGGCCGCCACGGGCGCGGCGACGGTCACCGGCCTCGCGCTTCCGAGTCGCTTCGACGAGCTCGTGCGCATCACCGTCGTCCGCCGCTTCCGCACCTCGCGGGCCGGCCTCGGCGCCATCTGCCTGTCGATCGTGCTCGTCGGCTTCCTCGACAGCGCGGCGCTGACCCCGCTCGCCTCCGTCGCCGCCGGCCTGACGCATGTCTCCGCCCTGCCGCGCGCAGGCCTCTCCGTCGTCGCCGCCGCCGGCATCGCCTCGGCCGCGATCGTCGCGGTCATCCCCAGGCTCGGCCGCTTCCACCGTCTCGCCCGTTTCCGGCTCGTCCGCTGGCTGGAGGCGCACTCCGCGGACACGGTCGAGGCGTCGAAGGCGTGGGTGCTCATCTCCGCGTCGTGGGCGCTCCGCGCGACCGCGCTGTACGTCCTCTTCCTCGCCCTCGGCCTGCGGGCGTCGTTCGTGCTCGCGCTTCTCTTCCTGTGCGCCTCGGCTGCCTCGGCGGCGCTCCCCGTCGCGCCGGCCGGAGCGGCCACGCAGGCGGGCGCCGGCGCGGCGATGCTCGCGCTGAGCGGCGTCGGCGCCGAGCGGGCGGTCGCGTTCGCGATCGCCGCCCAGGGGCTCGTCGTCCTGAGCGGCGCCGCCGTCGTCGTGCTCGCCGGTGCCTGGGAGGCGCGGCTGCGCCTGCTGCCCGCCGGCCGGTAGCCAGCCTCGACTGCGCCGGCGTGCCGGGGGATCAGACGCCTTCCGCCCTGGGCCTGGCTTTCTCCGCTCGCACCCGCGGCCGCCGCCGTCCTCGCGTGGACGGTCTGGTCCGACACCGAGCAGGGCACGTGGATCGGGCGGCGTGCTGATCGCGCCGACGGCGCCGCTCGCGGACGCGCTCGCTGTGGAGACGCCGCCGTCTCGTCGCGGGTTCGCGGGAGCGCTCCGGCGCGCCCTGCTCGCGGCCGAGAGCGGCGTCGCCGCCGGCGCCGCCGCCCTGCTCGCGGCCGGACTCGGCTCCCACCTCGTCTTCCGTCCGTTCGGCTGACGGCACGAGCGCGCCGCAGCCGAGCGGTGCGAAGCGCTACCGTCCCGTGCGTGACGCTTCGGGCATCGCCCCTCACCCGGGAGGTGGTGGCGGCGGGCGGCGCGGCCGCCTCGCTCTCGGCGCTTCTCGTCTGGGCAGGCCCTCCCGGCATCGACTTCGCGGCGCACGTCTACCAGCGCGCCATCTTCATCCAGCACGGCTTCGCGCTCTGGAACAACTTCTGGTACGCGGGCCGCTACAGCTTCGTCACCTACAGCCTCCTCTACTACCCGCTCGCCGCCTGGCTCGGGATCCGGCTGCTCGCGGTGGCCACGGTGGCGACGGCCGCGCTCGCGTTCGCCGTCGTCGTCCTGCGCCAGTGGGGGCAGAAGGCGCGCTGGTCGAGTCGGACGTTCGCCATCGTCTGGGCGGGGATCGTCCTCTCCGCCGCCTTCCCGTTCGCCCTCGGCGCCGCGCTGGCGCTGCTCGCCATGTGCGCGCTGCAGGCCCGGCGGTTGTGGCGCTTCGCCGCCCTCGCGGTGTTGACGCTCGCCGCGAGTCCGGTCGCGTTCGTCCTGCTGACGCTGATCCTCGGCGGGCTCGCCGTCGGCCGCCGCACGGAGCGGCGGACGCTCCTCGGCGCGGGGCTCGCGATCGGCGTGCTCGTCCTCGCCGAGCTCGCCCTGTGGCGGATCTTCCCGAACGACGGACGGTACCCGTTCTCCGGGCTGGAGCTGGCGGGCGTCCTCGTCTTCTGCGCCTTCGGCGTCGTGCTCAGCTGGCGGGTCGAGCGCGCGCGCGTCGTCCGCTTCTTCTTCCCCGTGTACGCGCTCGGGTGCATCGTCGCCTTCGTCGTCCCCTCGGCGCTCGGCGACAACGTCATCCGCGTCCGCTACGCCGCCGTGCCGGTCGCGGTGCTGCTGCTCGCCCTGCGCGAGTGGCGGCCGCGGCTGCTCGCGGTCGTCGCCCTCGGCCTCGCCGTCTCCTGGAACGTCTCGCCGCTCGCGGACAGCTTCGCCAAGTCGAGCGGCGACCCCGCCGCGAGCGCCCGCTTCTGGGCGCCGACGATCGGCTTCCTGCACCGGCACCTGAGCCCCTCCTACCGCGTCGAGGCGGTCGACACGGTCGGCCACTGGGACGCCTTCTACCTGCCGCGGGCGCGGATCCCGCTCGCCCGGGGCTGGTTCCGCCAGGACGACTTCCCGCTGAACGCGATCCTCTACTCGCACTACGGCCCCCGTGCCTACATGGCCTGGCTCCGCCGGCTCGGCGTCCGCTACGTCGTCCTCACCTCCGCCCCGCCCGACTACAGCGCGCAGGCGGAGGCGAAGCTCGTGCGCAGCGGACGGCTGCCGCTCCGGCCCGTCTTCCGCACCGCCGAGGCGACCGTGTACGAGGTCCCGCACGCCCGGCCGATGGTGACCGGACCCGGCTGCGCGCGCGTCGTCTCGCTGACGGAGGACGGGATGGCGCTCCGAGTCTGCAGGCCGGGCGTGTACCGGATCGCGATCCGCTACAGCCCGTACTGGCACGCCTCGCGCGGCTGCGTCACGGCCGGGAAGGACGGCTTGATCCGCTTCCGCGCCCGGCGGCCGTCGTTCGTGAAGCTCAGCTTCAAGGTCGACGCCGGCCGGGCGCTGCAGGCGATGGCGGGGGGAGAGCCGAAGGCGTGCCGGTAGGCGTGACCCGGGTCGAGCGCGGTGAGTAGACTCGCACGCATGCGCCGCCCAGCCGCCGTCGCCGCTTCCGCTGCGGCGCTGCTCAGCGCCGGCCTCGTCGCCGGGTGCGGCTCACAGGGCGTGACGACGGCGACGCCGCAGACCGTCCAGGGCAGCGTGCCGGCGCCAACCCAGACGACCCCCACCGCGCCGGCCGCGAAGGGCGACCCGGTGGCGGGCAAGGCGGTCTTCGTCTCGGCCGGGTGCAGCGGCTGTCACACGCTCAAGGCGGCGAACGCGACGGGCACCGTCGGCCCCAACCTCGACCAGAAGAAACCGCCACTGGCGCTGATCGTCGACCGTGTCACGAACGGGAAGGGCGTGATGCCGTCCTTCAAGGGGTCGCTTTCGTCCAAGCAGATCGCCGACGTGGCGGCGTTCGTCTACCAGTCGACGCACTAATTCCTCGTCGGCGACGCGCCGGGCTCGTCCTGCCACCGGGCTTCCCACACGAGGTCCGAGCGTTCGCCTGCGACCTCGACCGGACGCTGATCGCCGAGGACGCGGTGCTCCGCCCGCGCACGCTGGCGGCGATCGACGCGGCGCGCGCCGCCGGGGTGCACGTGCTCCTCGTCACGGGTCGCATGTTCCAGTCGGTGCGGCGGTACGCGCTCGTCGCCGGCATCACCGACCCGGTCGTCTGCTACCAGGGTGCCGTCGTCGCCGATCCGGTGAGCGGCGAGTTTCTGCGGCACGTGCCGATGCCGCTCGCCGAGGCCCGCGAGGTGATCTCGCTCGTCGAGGCGACCGGCGAGACGATCCTCGTGTACGTGGACGACGAGCTGTACGTCTCCCGCGAGACGCCGGCGTCCGACGCCTACGCAGGCTTCCAGCACCTCGACGTGCACGCCGTCGGCGACCTGCTCGCGTGGCTCCCGAAGGCGCCGACGAAGCTCGTCGCCGTCGGCGAGCCGAGCGCGCTCGACCGACTGGAGGAGAAGATGAAGCGCCACTTCGGCAGACGGCTGTTCATCTCGAAGTCGCTGCCGCACTTCCTCGAGTTCGCGAGCCCGGCGGTGACGAAGGGGTCCGGGCTCGAGTTCGCCGCCCGGCGCCTCGGCTTCGCCAGCGAGCAGACGGTCGCCTTCGGCGACGGCGAGAACGACCTCGAGCTGATCGAGTGGGCCGGGTTCGGCGTCGCCGTGGCGAACGCGCACCCGAAGGTGCTCGCGCTCGCCGACTACGTCTGCCCGTGCGTGGAGGAGGAGGGCGTCGCCCAGGTGATCGAGTCGTATCTCGCCACCGCCGCCTCCTCGCCGCCCAGCCGAGCCTCATAACAGGCCCGACCTCGTAACAGACTGTTACCTGACCCGATCGCGGCCGTGAAGCGCCTCTCGGAATGCGGGCGCGACGGACGCCGCGCCCCTCGTAACAGACTGTTACAAGGGAGCGGCGGCTTAGACTCAGGGGCGTGATCGACCTCCGCGCAGCGCGGAACGACCCCGCGGGATTCCGTGCCGCGCTCGCCCGCAAGGGGGCGGCGGAGGCGTTCGACCGGCTGCTCGAGGCGGACGCGAGGTGGCGCTCGGTCCTGCCGCGCGTCGAGGAGCTCCGCTCGCGGCAGAAGCTGTCCGGCAAGCCGACGCCCGAGCAGGCCGAGGAGCTCCGCCGCGTCAAGGAGGAGCTGCACGCGCTCGAGGAGGAGCTGGCGGCCGCCGAGCGGGAGCGCGACGAGGCCCTCCAGCTCGTGCCGAACCCGCCCCACCCGGACGCACCCGACGGAACGAGCGAGGAGGAGGCGGTCGAGCTCCGTCGCGTCGGCGAGCCGCCGGCGATCGCCCACCCGAAGGATCACCTGGAGCTCGGCCGCTTCGAGATGGAGCGGGCGGCACGGCTGTCCGGCTCGCGCTTCGGCTACCTGGTCGGCGACACCGCCCTGCTCGCGCTCGCCCTCTACCGCTACGCGCTCGACCGCCTGGTGGAGGAGGGCTTCACGCCGATGCTGCCGCCGGTGCTCGTCCGGGAGGAGGCGATGTTCGGCACGGGGTTCTTCCCGACCGAGAGGAGCAACATCTACGCCGTCGACGGGGACGACCTGTTCCTCACCGGCACGTCCGAGGTGGCGCTCGCCGGCCTGCACATGGGCGAGGTCCTCGCCGCCGAGGACCTGCCGCTCCGCTACGCCGCCTTCTCGACGAACTTCCGCCGCGAGGCAGGCGCGGCCGGGCGCGACACGCGCGGCATGTTCCGCGTGCACCAGTTCAACAAGGTCGAGATGTTCGTCTACACGCGGCCCGAGGAGTCGTGGGCCGAGCACGAGCGGCTGCTCGCGATTGAGGAGTCGATCGTGCAGGGGCTCGGCCTCCCCTACCGGGTGGTCGACACCGCCGCCGGCGACCTCGGCGCCTCGGCCGCACGCAAGTACGACATCGAGGCCTGGTTTCCGTCGCAGGGCCGCTACCGGGAGATCACGTCGTGCTCGAACACGACGGACTTCCAGGCCCGACGGCTCGGCATCCGCTACCGCAGCGCGCACGGGCTCGAGCCCGTGCACACGCTGAACGGCACCGCCGTGACCGACCGCGCGGCGCTCGCCGTCCTGGAGAACTACCAGCAGGAGGACGGCTCGGTGTCCGTACCGCCCGTGCTCGAGCGGTTCGGCGCGCCCGCGCGCATCGAGGCGTCGGGCTGACCCGCGCAGCCCGACCCGATGCCGACACCCCCGCCGCCCGCCCGGCTGCGGCCCGCTCGAGGGCGCGCGCCGCCACGCGGCGCCTGCCGCTGGATCGGGGGCTCGTGCTCGCCGGCGCGCTCTCGCTCGCGGTCGTCGGGGTCACGTACTGGCGCCTCTTCTACGGCGTCGACCTGACGGACGAGTCGTTCTACGTCGCGCTGCCGTATCGGTTCGTGCTCGGCGCGCGCCCGTTCGTGGACGAGACGACTGTCTCGCAGCAGGCGGCGCTCCTCGTCTACCCCTTCGTGCGCGCGTACGCGGCCCTCGCCGGAGTCGACGGACTCGTGCTCTTCGTCCGCCACCTGCAGCTCGCGCTCTCGCTGCTCGTCGCCGGGGCCGCCTTCGTCTCGCTGCGCCGTCTCGTGCGCAGCGACGCTGCGGCCGTCGCGCTGGCCCTGCCCGCCGTCGCCTTCGTACCCTTCGACGTGCACAGCCTGAGCTACAACACGCTCGGCTGCGGCCTGTTCACCGCCGGCTCGCTGCTCGCCTTCGCTGCCGCGCCCGGACGTGGCGGCCGGCGGAGGCTCCTCGTCGCCGGAGCCTGCCTTGGCCTGGCCGTCTTCGCCTACCCGCCGCTCGTCGCAGCCGGCGCCGCCTGCCTCGCGGCGCGGCTCCTCGCCTCTCGCCGGGCCGGCGACCTCGCCGCCTTCGGGCTGCCGCTCGTCCTGCTCCCGCTCGCGGGGATGACGGCGCTCGTCGCGACCTCGGGGCTCCACGCCGTCGCCCGCGGCTACCGGAACTCGACCGGCAACCTCGGCCACGGCGGCGGGCTGGGCAAGCTGTGGGACGTCGTCGACCACCAGGCGACGACCTTCCACTACTGGTACGTGCTTTTGCCCGTGCTCGCCCTCGCCGCCGCCGCATGGCGTCTGCGGCCGGCGCTCGCGGCGTCCGTGCTCTCGCTGCTGCCCCTCGTCCTCTGGCCGGTGTCGCTCTCGCGCGCGTTCCCGCCGACGACCTTCTCGGCCTCGGTCGAGTTCGCCGCCCACGACGGCCTGCTCGCCCTGCCGCTGTTCGCGTTCGTGCGCCGGCGGCCGGAGGCGCAGCGCCTGCTCGTCGCCGTCTGGGCGCCGGCGCTCGTGGCCGGCGCCGCGACCGGGTACGCGAGCTCGAACGGCGGCGTGAACGCCGGCGTCGGCCTCTTCCCCGCCACCTTCGTCACCACCGTCTTCCTCGTCTGGGCGGTGGAGGACGCCCTGCGGCGGGCCGGACGCGCCCGGCCCGCACCGGCGCTGCCCGCGCTTGCCCCGGCGCTGGTCGTGCCGGCGATCCTGCTCGTCCTCGGCACGGCCGTGTACCGGGACGGCCCGCTCTCCCGGCTGCCGACGGCGGTGTCGGGCGGCGCCTTCGCCGGCATCAGGACGAGCACGAACAAGGCGCTCTACCTGGACCAGCTCGAGCACGATCTGGCCGGTGTCGGGCACAGCTGCCGGATCGCCTTCTTCAAGGACTTTCCGGCCGGCTACCTGCTGACAGCCGCGCGGCCGGACACGAACGCCGCCTGGGTCGCGACCGTTCGCTCCGACCGCACCGAGGCCTACCAGGACGATCTCGTCCGCTACTGGCAGCGGCACGGCTTCCCGGACGTGGCGGTGGTCGTCCGGCTCATCCCGTACGAGTCACGTCGCTCCGCACGGGTCGAGCGCTACCTGCCGGGGACGCCGCTCGCCGATCTCCTCGCCTCTCCCGCCTACCGACTGATCGCCCGCCGCTACAACTACGCGCTTTACGAGCGGCGGAGCTCCACCTGCGGCGTCGTCCCGCCGGCGCGCTCCGGCACCTGAGCGGGCTGTGCGGTCCTCGCCCTGCGCCGGGGGACGGACGGCTCTGCGGGCCGAAACCGGCTACGCTCGACCCGGCGGGGTGCCGGAGCGGTCGAACGGGGCGGTCTTGAAAACCGTTGGCGGCGTGAGCCGCCCGTGGGTTCGAATCCCACCCCCGCCGCC
>DASREE010000016.1:0-92526 GCA_035652235.1 Gaiellaceae bacterium
CGGGGGAAACATCCGCCCGCTCCGGCTGAACGTGTGGCGCGGCTCGCTCGTCGTCTCCATGGACGCCCGGCTGCGGCGGGAGCTTCCCGGTCTCTCGAGCCGTCAGTGCCCAGGCACGCTTCCCGACATCGCGACCGAGTACATCCGCTTCGAAGGCCGAACGGTGCGCGTGCACGGGAACTGCGAGCCCGCGTTCACGCGCCTCTGGGACAAGCTCGACGCCACGTTCCGCTAGTCCAGCTTCACCGCCACGTGCTTGATCTGCGTGTACTCCTCCATCGAGTACGCGGACATGTCCTTGCCGTAGCCGGACTGCTTGTAGCCGCCGTGCGGCATCTCCGAGCCGAGCGGCAGGAGGTGGTCGTTGATCCAGACGCAGCCGAACTGGAGGCGCCGCGCCGCGTTCATCGCGCGACCGACGTCGCGGGTCCAGACCGACGCGGCGAGCCCGTAGCGGACGCCGTTCGCCCAGCGGATCGCCTCGTCGTCGTCCGCGAACTTCTGGACGGTGACGACGGGGCCGAAGACCTCGTTCTGGACGATCTCGTCGTCCTGCGCGACGTCGGTGACGACCGTCGGCTGGACGTAGAAGCCGCGCTCCGGGCCGGTGCCGCCGCCCGTGAGGATCGTGGCTCCCTTCGCGCGCTCGAGGAAGCCGAGCACGCGCGCCTGCTGGTCCTTCGAGATGACGGAGCCCATCTCCGTCTCCTCGTTGAGCGGGTCGCCGACCTTGAGCGACTCGACCTGCGGGACGAGCTCCTCGAGCAGCTTGTCGTAGATCTTCGGCCCGGCGATAACGCGCGAGCCGGCGGTGCAGTCCTGGCCCGAGTTCCAGTAGCCGGCGAGACGGATTCCCTCCGCGACGGCCGCGGGATCGGCGTCGTCGAAGACGACCATCGGCGCCTTGCCGCCGAGCTCGAGGTGGACGCGCTTGACCGTGTCGGCCGCGTTCCGCGCGATCGTCTTGCCCGTCTCGACGTCGCCCGTCAGCGAGACGAGGGCGACGTCGGGGCTGCGCACGAGACCGTCGCCGACCGGCACGCCGTCGCCCGTGATCACGTTGACGACGCCCGGCGGCAGCGCCTCCTGCGCCAGCTCGACGAAGCGGAGCGTCGTCAGCGGCGTCTGCTCGGCCGGCTTGAGGATCTGCACGTTCCCGGCCGCGAGCGCCGGGCCGAGCTTCCAGACGACCATCATCAGCGGGTAGTTCCAGGGCGTGATCCCGGCCACGATCCCGAGCGGCTCGCGCCGGATCATCGACGTGTAGCCCTCGACGTACTCGCCGGCCGCCTTCCCCTCCAGCGTGCGAGCCGCGCCGGCGAAGAAGCGGAGGTTGTCGGCCGAGAACGGGATCTCGTCCCGCGCGATCGACATCGGCTTGCCGACGTTGAGCGACTCGAGCCGCGTCAGCTCCTCTGCGTTCTCGTCCAGCACGTCCGCCAGCCGGAGCAGGAGCTGCATGCGCTCCTTCGGCGTCTTCTCGAGCCAGCCGGGGAGCGCCTTCTTCGCCGCCTGCACCGCCCGCTCGACGTCCTTCTCCGACCCGCGCGGCACCTCGGCGATCACCTCGCCCGTCGCCGGGTTCAGCACCTCCATCGTCTCACCCTCGACGGCCTCGACCCACTCGCCGCCGACGAAGTTCTTGTAGCTCGTCACCGCCGTCGTCATCTCGAACCTCCTCGTGTCGAGCTCAATCTACCGCCGTCCGGACAGCCCCGAGCTGTGCGTGAGCCGGACCGAGATCCACACCGGGATCACGGTCAGGACGATGACGGCGAAGGCAACGACGTTGATGATCGGGAGCTCGGAGCCCCGGTTGATGTTGTCGAGGATGAAGATGGGGAGCGTCTCCTGCGCCCCAGCCGTGAACGTCGTCACGATCACCTCGTCGAAGGAGAGCGCGAACGCGAGCAGGCCGCCCGCGACGAGCGCCGTCGAGAGCACCGGCCAGGTGACGTAGCGGAACGTCTGCCAGCCGTCGGCGCCCAGGTCCATGGAGGCCTCGACGAGCGACGCCGGCGTCCGCCGCAGCCGGGCGAGGACGTTGTTGTAGACGACGATCACGCAGAAGGTGGCGTGCCCGATGACGATCGTCCACATCGAGAAGCCGAGGTGCGCGAACACGTAGAAGGAGTTGAGCGACAGCCCGGTGATGATGCCGGGGAGCGCGATCGGCAGCAGGAGCAGGAACGAGACCGACTCGCGGCCGAAGAAGCGGAAGCGGTGGATCGCGAACGCCGCCATCGTGCCGAGCACGAGCGCGATCCCGCTCGCCACGAGCGCGACCCGCACGGACAGCCAGAGCGAGTCGCGGACGTCCTGATCGCGCCACGCCGCCCCGAACCAGTGCAGCGTCCAGCCGGGGATAGGCCAGCTTTGGATGCTCGAGCGGTTGAACGCGTACAGGCCGATGACGACGAGCGGCGCCCACAGGAAGCAGACGACGAGGGCGCTCGCGACGCCGAGGCCGATCCTGGTCGCGCGCGTTCCGCTCACAGCGCCTCGAACGCTCCCAGCCGCTTCGCCGCCGCCAGGTAGGCGGCCATGACGGCGACGGGCACCGTGGTGAGCGCCGCGGCGAGCGGAGCGTTCAGCCCGACGTTCTGCTCCACCGTCAGCCCGATCATCGACGAGCCGCTGCCGCCGATCAGCAGGGGCGTGATGAAGTCGCCGAGCGTGAGCGAGAAGGTGAAGATCGAGCCTGCGACCACGCCGGGCAGGACGAGCGGCCAGACGACGCGGCGGAACGTCTGCCAGCCGCGCGCGCCCAGGTCCATGGAGGCCTCGAGGTAGCTGTCCGGCACCCGCTCGAAGGCCGCGATCACCGGCAGCACCATGAACGGCAGCCAGATGTACGAGAAGACGATCCACATCGCCCACACCGTGTACGCGAGGTGCTGGTCGGGGAGGCCGAGGCCGTTTAGCGCCCAGTTGAGGATCCCCTGCTCGGGCAGGATCGTCCGCCACGCGTAGATACGGACGAGGTAGCTCGACCACAGGGGCATGAGCACGAGCACGAAGATCGCGCCCCGCAGGCGCCGGCCGGCGATGCGCGCCGCGAAGAAGGCGAGGGGCAGCGCGAGGATCGCGTCCGTGACCGTGACCGCCGCCGCCATCGCCACCGTCCGTCCGATGATCCGCCAGTAGGTGAGGTCGGCGGTCGAGAAGACGAGCCGGAAGTTGTCGAGGTTCCAGCGGTGGACGGTTTGGCTCGTGAACGCGTCGACCGCCCAGAAGCCGGAGACGAGCAGGACGACGAGCGAGGCGACGTAGACGAAGCAGAAGGCGCCGACAGGCGGCAGGATCAGGCCCGCGAGCCGCAGCCACGGCCGGCGCCAGAACGCCGCCGAGACGCGGAGGCGGGCCCCCCGCAGGAGGCCCGCCTCACGTGCGACGTCGACCGCCAAGGCCGGTCAGCCCGTGATCTGCGTCCAGGCTTGCTGCCAGGCGGTGTAGTCCATGCACTTCTCCTTGGACGTCCAGCCGCAGTCGGGAACCGGCGTCTTCCAGAAGCGGATCGACTTCGAGTACGACGCCGGCGCGTTCAAGTGGTACTGAGCGCAGGCTCCCGCCTGGATCTTGTTCATGAACGGGCACGCCTTCGGGTTGACGGGCGTCTCGCCGAAGACGATCGCCTGCTTCGCCTGCACCTGCGGCGTCGTCACGTAGCGCATCCACAGGTAGGCGCAGTTCGGGTGCGGCGCCTTCGCCGCCAGCATCCAGGTGTCGGCCCAGCCGGTCGCGCCCTCCTTCGGGATCAGCTCCTTCACCGGCACCTTCGCCGCCTGCAGCGTCAGCGTCTGGTACGGCCAGGTGGCGCCGATGACGGCATCGCCGTTCTTGAAGTCCTGGATCTGGTCGGAGGCGTAGTTCCAGTAGCGCTTGACGAGCGGCTTCTGCTGCTTGAGCAGGCTCACCGTCGCGTCGAACTGCGCCTTCGTCAGCTCGTACGGGTCCTTGATGCCGAGCGCCGGCCTCGTCTTCATCAGGTAGAGGGCTGCGTCGGCGATCTGGATCGGGTTGTTCGGGATCGAGACCTTGCCCTTGTACCTGGGGCTGTAGATCGCGCTCCAGCTGGTCGGCGCCGGCTTCACCTTCCTCGTGTTGTACAGGAGCGTGTTCGGCCCCCACTGCAGCGACACGCCGTAGTGCTTGCCGCCGACCGTGTTGTGCGGCGGCGACTTGAACGCCGGCAGGAAGTCCTTCCAGCTCGGGATCAGGCCGATGTTGATCGGCACGACGTCGTGGCCGTAGATCAGCCGCAGGCTCGCGTCGCCCGACGCCGAGACGAGGTCGTACTGGCCGCCGCCGCCGCCCCCGCCCGTGTGCATGAGGGCCACCATCTGGTTCGACGAGCCGGCGTCCTTGCGCTTGATCTTGCAGCCGGTCTGCCTCTCGAACGGCTTGGCGAAGCTCGGGTCCGAGTACGCCGGCCACTCGATCAGGTTGAGCGCCCCCTCGCCCTTGCCGATCTTCGTCGGCAGGCCGGAGCCGGCCCGCGAGCCGATCCCGGCGGCAGGGACGGCGAGCGCGCAGGCGGCGCCGGCGGCGACCACGGCCGCGAGCGCGCGCCGCTTGGAGATCCATCTCATCCAGCTACCTCCTCCTCTTCTGGCTCCGGCCGTGAGCCGGAGATGGTGAACGTGCTCTCCGGCCGCCAGGCGAGCAGCACCCGCCGGCCCTCCCCCCGCTCGTGTCCGCCGGCGCCGTCGACGTTCTGGCGTACGACGGTGAGCGAGCCGCCGCGGTCGAGCTCGACGACGAAGCGCGTCGTCGATCCGACGTAGACGACCTCGCGCACGATGCCCGCCTCGCTCTCCTCACCGCTCGCCGTCTCGCCCGGCGCGAGCAGGCGAATCTTCTCCGGCCGGATCGTGAAGCGCCGTCCGCCGCGCTCGAGCACGTTGGAGACGCCGACGAAGCCAGCCACGAACTCGCTGGCCGGGTGCTCGTAGATCTCCACCGGCGTTCCCACCTGCTCGATCCGGCCGTGGTCGAAGACGGCGATCCGGTCGGACATCGTCAGCGCCTCCTCCTGGTCGTGCGTCACGTAGACGAACGTGATCTCGACCTCCCGCTGGATCCGCTTCAGCTCAACCTGCATCTCCTGCCGGAGCTTGAGGTCGAGCGCGCCGAGCGGCTCGTCGAGGAGGAGCACCCGCGGATGGTTGACGATCGCCCGGGCGAGCGCGACGCGCTGGCGCTGGCCGCCCGACAGCTGCGACGGCCGGCGTCGCTCGAAGCCGGTCAGCCGCACCATCTCCAGCACCTGCTCGACCCGGCTGCGGCGGAGCGCTTTGGCCACCCCCTTCACCTTGAGGCCGTACTCGACGTTCTCGGCGACGCTCATGTGCGGGAAGAGGGCGTAGTCCTGGAAGACGGTGTTCACGTCCCGCTCGTACGGCGGCTGGCGCGCCACGTCGCGGCCGCCGAGCAGGATGCGCCCGGAGTCGGGGCGCTCGAAGCCGGCGATCAGCCGCAGCGTCGTCGTCTTGCCCGAGCCCGAGGGGCCGAGCATGGTGAAGAACTCCCCGCGGCGGACCTCGAGGTCGACGTCGTCGACGGCGACGACGTCGCCGTAGCTCTTGCGGACGGACACCAGCTCGACGTCGGCAGGAGGAACCCGCGGCAGCCCCGCGGCCGCCTCAGGACGCTCCCGCGCTGCCAGCGACAAGCGACGCCTCCAGGATGTCGAGGCCCTCGTCCACGTCGGCGTCCTCCGCGAGGATCGGCACGAGGATCCGGATCACGTTGCCGTAGAGACCGCAGGTGACGAGCAGGAGGCCGCGCTCGAGCGCGAGCGCCGCGACGCGCTTCACCAGGTCGGCGGCGGGCGCCTTCGTCGCCGGGTCGGAGACGAGCTCGAGCGCGAGCATCGACCCGAGCCCGCGCACCTCGCCCACCTCCGGCACCCGCGCGGCGATCTCCTCGAGCCGCGCTCGCACGCGCGCCCCCACCGCGTCCGCGCGGGCGCGGAAGGCGGACGTCGCCACCTCGTCGAGGACGGCGAGCGCCGCGGCGCAGGCGACCGGGTTGCCGCCGAAGGTTCCGCCCAGTCCTCCCGGCGGGACAGCGTCCACGATCGCCGCGTTGCCGGTGACCCCGGCGAGCGGGAGCCCGCCGCCGAGCGACTTCCCGGAGACGACGAGGTCCGGCTCGACGCCGGCGTGCTCGACCGCCCAGACGGGGCCCGTTCGACCGATGCCCGACTGCACCTCGTCATCGACGTAGACGATGCCGTGCTCGGAGCAGACGGCCCGCAACTCCTTGAGGTAGTCGGCCGGCATGGGGATGAAGCCGCCCTCTCCCTGCACCGCCTCGAGCACGACGCAGGCAACGGCGGCCGGGTCGACGTCCGCCTTGAACAGGTGGTGCAGCGCCTCCAGCGCCGCGTCGGTGGACACCCCGCGGTACGGGTACGGCGCCGGCACCCGGTACACCTCCGGCGCGAACGGGCCGAAGCCCTGCTTGTAGGGCACGACCTTGCTCGTCATCGTCATCGTCAGGAGCGTGCGGCCATGGAAGGCGTAGTCGAACACGACGACCGCCGGCCGGCCGGTCGCCGAGCGCGCGATCTTGACGGCGTTCTCGACCGCCTCGGCGCCCGAGTTGACGAGGACGGAGCGCTGCTCGGCACCCGTGCACGGCGACAGCTCGGCCAGACGGCGGCACACGTCCACGTACGGCTCGTAGGCGGCGACCATGAAGCACTGGTGCAGGTAGCGGTCGACCTGCTCGTGCACGGCGGCGACCGCGGCGGGGAAGTTGTGGCCCGTGTTCTGGCAACCGATGCCGCCGGCGAAGTCGACGTAGCCGCGGCCGTCGACGTCCCAGATGCGCGCCCCCTCGGCCCGCGCGACGACGACCGGCGACGCCGCGACGCCGCGCGCGACGTACCGCGCCCGGTCCGCGAGCACCCGCTCGCTCGCCGTGCCGCCCTGCACCGCCACTAGCTGCCGCCCTCCTTCATCCTCGGGAGTGTACGGCTTCGCGCCCCGCCGCCCGGAGGCGACCTGAGGAGGCTCCACGTCAGGCCGCCGTCGCCGGAGCGCCACTCGACCACCGGATCGGGCGACGGCCCCGGCGACGAGAAGTCCCGCCCGCGGACGAGGATCGACGGCCACGAGACCGTCAGCGAGCGCGGCACGGCGCCGTCGCCCGCGTCCGGCAGCGTCACCACGGTCGCCTGCGAGCCACGGACGAGTACGACCTGCGGCGGCTTCGCGCGCCGGTCGGCGAGCGCGACCGCTCCACCCGGCACCGGCGCGGCATCGACGATCGTGCCGTCCTCGACGGCTGCCACCCGCTGCGGCGGGGCGGCGGTCCGGGCCGGGGGCAGTGCGGCCCGGTAGAGGGAGCCGCCCGACCACCAGTACAGGGAGGAGCCGCGCCCGGCGAACTGCTCGCCGATCCCGGCGACGGCGCGCCACGTGCGGCCGCCGTCGTCCGTCCACAGCCTCCGTCCGGCGCAGCCGCAGGCCGGCGCCGGGTACGGCGCGTCGATCAGCCCGGAGCTGAGCGAGGTGCGGACGACGCGGTCCGCGTAGCGGGGAGAGATCCGCCGCCAGTGCCGCCCGCCGTCGTCCGTCGAGTAGACGCCGTCCTCGCGGCTCTCCCACCGGTGCCGCGCGTCGAGGCGGCTCACGTGCCCGGGCACGAGGCTCGCCGCCCGGCCGCGCCCGACGGGAAAACCGGTCGCCGCGAGCCCGTGCGTACCGGCGACGAAGAGCATCCCGGCGAGCGCGGACGGAGGTGCGAACGAGACGCCCGCGATCGTCCGCCGCACGCGCACGCGGCCGGTGCGGGCGTCGACGCCGAGGAGCGCCTCGGGCACGCCCGACAGCTCCTCCACCGGGAGCGCCACCCAGACGAGCCCGCCGGCGACGGTGGGCGACGGGTACAGGCTCGGCTTGCCGAGGGTGAGGCCCCAGTCGAGGCGGGGCTGGCAGCGTGCGTCGAGCGAGACGCGGACGAGCCTCGAGGCGGTGACGACGTAGAAGGCCGACAGCGCGGGCGAATACGTCGGCTGGGTGAGGAGCGGGGCCGCCGGGTCCGCGTTCTGCAGCTTCAGCCGCCAGACGGGCCCGGCGGCGACGGCGGCGGCGTCCCACCCGAACAGGACGCCGTTCTTCGCCTGCGCGACGACGAGCTCGCCGCAGCGCGCGGTGTCGGCCACGACAGGGGAGCCGACGAAGTCGAGGTCGCTGAACCCGACGAGGCCTGGGTCGCTCGCCGCGAGCACGTCGAGCGACGGCGAGAGCTCGACGAGGTGCTCGCCGTAGCCCGCCGCCTCGCTGAAGCGGGAGCCGCTGTTCGAGCCGCCCTCGAAGGCGTTGCCGGTCGCGACGAACAGCGCGTCCAGCCGCGCGCTGTAGGCGACGCCGCCCCAGCCCCAGATGCCACCGCCGCCGCCGAGCGCGGCGGGCACCGACGTCCAGCTCGACACCCGGCGCGTCGCCAGGTCGACCCGGATCACCTTCCCCTCCATCGGCATGTCGCAGTACGAACCGGTGGGTACGTACACGCCGCCGTCGGCGAGGAGCGAGGCGCCCCACACGAGCTCGCGGCGGGCGTCGCGGTAGAGGACGACCGGCCAGCCGGGCCGCTCCGCTCCCGTGGCGAGATCCAGCGCGTGCAGGCGCCCGAACGCGTCCGCCACGTACAACGAGCGCGTGGCGGGATCGGCCACCGGCGTCCCGGTCACGCCGAAGCCGTCCGGCACCTGGCTGCAGACGTGCGTGAGCCGGCCGAGGTCGGCGCGCCAGCGGACGTAGCCGTTGGCCGCGAGTGCGTAGACGAAGCCCGCGGCCGTACCGACGTACACCGTGACGTCGCCCGCCTGCGGGACGCCCGTGACGGCGAGCGGCTGGGTCGTGATCGTGCCCGGGAGGGAGGCGAACCAGCTCGTCCTCGGCACGCCGACCGCAGCCGGGGTCGAGCCGAGCCGCGCGCCACCGCCGCCGAACGTCGTCCAGCCGCCGGCGGCGACCCCCGCCGCCCCCGCCCCACGCCGCGCCGGCCGGCCCCTTGGAACAGGCTGTTGCAAGGTCGGCGGCCGGCTCGACAAGCTGCTCGCGAGCTCCTCGCGCGAGGTTGTAACAGTCTGTTGCAAGCCTGCTGGTCGGCTGACGGCGCCGCTCGCGGCCCCGCCGCCGGCCTCTGTCACAGCCTGTTGCAGCCTCCCAGGAGCGTCCGCCGCGGCGCCCGCCCCCGCAACCGCGAGCGCGACGAATGCTAGGCGCGCGGCCCCGCGAATCGCGGGATGACCTCCGACCCGTACACGGCGAGCGTCTCCTCCTGGCCGTGGGTCATCAGGTAGATGTTCCACTGGTCGACACCCGCCGCTTGGAGCCGGCGCAGCTTGTCGACGTGGTCGTCCACGGTGCCGAGAACGCAGAAGCGGCGGCAGGTCTCATCGCTCACCTGCCGGCCGTGCGCCGCTCCGACGCGGCTGTGCTCCGCGTAGTCGTACGCCTCGCGCTGCATGCGTTCGACGTAGTCCGTCAGGTGCGCCGGCAGCGCGGACTTGTCGTACCTGGCGAGCAGGTCGAAGACGTGGTTCGAGACCATCGCCGGGAACCAGCGCACCTCGTCGCACGCCGCGGCGAGGTCGTCGGAGACGTACGCCGGCGCACAGGCCATCACGTGCACGGATTCAGGGTCACGGCCCGCCTCCTCCGCCGCTCGGCGCACCTGGCCGACGATCCACTCCACGATGTCCGGGTCGGCCAGCTGGATGATGACGCCGTCGGCATGCCGACCGGCGATCGCAAGTACCTTCGGGCCGTACCCGGCCACGTAGAGCGGGATCGGGTCGAGCCCCTTCGCCCATGCGAGCTCGATGTCGGCGTCGTTCCAGCGCACCCGCCCGCCGTTCATCAGCTCGCGGATCATCGCCACCGACCGCTCGAACTCCGCAACCTTCACCGGCTGCAACCCGATCGTGCGCCGGGCCGAGTCGCCGCGGCCGATGCCCATGACCATGCGGCCCCCGGTGATGTCCTGCAGCGTGGCGAAGGCGCTCGCGGTCACCGTCGGATCGCGCGTCCCCGGGTTGGTGACGTTGAGCCCGAGCTTGATCGTGGAGGTGGCGAGCGCCGCCATGGTGAGGAGCGGATACGGCTCCTGCCAGAGGATGTGCGAGTCGTACGTCCAGCCGTACTGGAAGCCGTGGCTCTCGGCGAGCCCGACGAGCTCCACGAGGCGGCTCGCGGGCGGATCCGGCAGCACGGTGACGCCGAACTCCAGCATCGAGCAGCGCAGGATAGTTGACCGCGGTGCCAGCCGTCCCTGGAGGACGCCCGGGTCGGGAAGAGCCCGACCGGTCACGGAAAGCCCGCCGGAGGAGCGCGGGTGCCTGCTCTCGCGCTGTCAGGGCACCCAGCGGTCGAGCCGGGGCGTGATCTGCAGCTCGTGCGTCCAGCCGCGCGGTGATTGTGCCTCCAGGTACATGACCGCGCGGGCGACGTCCAGCTCGCTGGCCGAGACCTCCGCGGGCTGCCCCTCGAGCCAGTCGGCGGTCTTCTCGCTCTCGATCGTCGCGTCCACGATCAGGAGCGCCGCATGCACGCCGCGCTCGCGCGCCTCGAGCGCCGCCGCCTGCACGAGCGCTCGGGTGGCGAACGCCACCGCCGCCCATGGCCCGCGGCCGGCCATCCCTCGCCGCGCGGAGCCGCCCGTGATCTGCACGATGGTGCCGCGGCCCTGCTCGCCGAGCACGCGGCAGCCGACGCGGAGGACGTTGAAGATCCCCGGCAGCAGCTCGTCGACGTACGGCGCCATCGCGTCCGGCGCGGCCTCCGCGAGCCCACCGCCCCCGAATGCGCCGCGCGGGCGGGCGGTGATCGCGTTCACGACCAGGTCGATCGGGCCGAACCGGTCGCCCGCTGCCGCGAAGGCGCGCTCGACATCGGCCGCGTCGGTGGCGTCGCCGACGATCCCGAGCGCCGTCGGCAACTCCTCGCGGAGCGACGAGATCGTCTCCTCGCTCCGTGCGACGGCCGCCGCGTTCCAGCCGCTTGCCAGCAGCTCGCGCGCGATCGTCCGGCCGAGGTGCCGCGCCCCGAAGACGAGCAGCGTCCCAGCCACTACTGCGACGCGACCCAGTCGATCGCCGCCGACGCCAGCCGGTCGAGCGCCTCGACGGCCAGCTCGAGGTGCTCCTCGCTCGTGTCCTCGAGCTTCGTGTGCGACAGCCCGCGCAGGCTCTGCACGAACATCATCACCGTCGGCACTCCGGCCCGTGCGACCTCGGCCGCGTCGTGCAGCGGCCCGCTCGGCAGGCGGTGCGACCTGCCGGCGACGTCCTCGATGGCGGCGTCGCACATGTCGATCAGAGCCGGGTGGAAGAGGATCGGCTCGATCGACCAGATGCGCTCCCACGACACGCTCAGCTTCTCCTCGCCTGCGAAACGCTCGGAAGCCTCTTGCGCCTGCTGCAGCATCGACGCCAGCTTCCCCGCGTCGAGGTGACGCTGATCGAGCAGCTGCTCGGCCGTCTCGACGACCGACGTGACGATCCCGGGCCGGCAGACGATGCCGCCGCACGTGCAGACGGCCCCCTCGCCCGTCCGCTTCGCGATCTCGCGGATCTCGAGCGCCAGCTTCGCGGCGCCCGCGAGCGCGTCGCGGCGCCGGTCCATGGGAGTGGAGCCGGCGTGGGCGGCCTGCCCCGACCAGGTGATGCGGTGCCGCTCGACGCCGAACGTGCCGAGCACGGCGCCGAGCGGGAGGTCGAGCGACTCGAGCACCGGGCCCTGCTCGATGTGGAGCTCGAGGTACGCGGCGGCCCTGTCGAGCTGTCGCCGCGCCTCGGCCGCCCGGTCGAGGTCGACGCCGTGCGCGGCCAGCGCCTCGGGCAGCGAGACGCCGTCGCGGTCGCGGAGCTGGCGGAGCTCGTCCTGGTCTCGCATCGAGCCCGCGGCCGCGCTCGAGCCGAACAGGCTGCGGCCGAAGCGCGCACCCTCCTCGTCGGCCCAGTCGACGAGCCGCACCGTCACCTTCGGCGTGCCCGCGTCGGCGAGCCGGCGCAGCACCTCGACGCCCGCGAGGACGTTCAGGCAGCCGTCCAGCCAGCCGCCGTTCGGCACGGAGTCGATGTGGCCGCCGATGAGCAGCTCTCGATCGGAGCGGCCGCGGAGGGTGAACCATTGGTTGCCGGCTTCGTCGATCTCCTCCTCGAGCGGGAGAGGCGAGAGCTTGCCGCGCAGCCATTCCCGCGCCCGCGCCCAGGTGTCTGTCCACGCCACCCGCTGGGCGCCGTTCTCGTCGCCGGTCAGCTCCCGTAGCTCGCGCAGCTCCCGCACGGTCCGATCGGGTTGCAGCGCCATGGCGGAAGCCTAATAGTCGCTCCCGTGGACACGCGCTACCAGGCGATCGTCGTCGGGGTCGGCGGGATCGGGAGCGCCGTCCTGTATCACCTCGCCCGCCGCGGCTGCCGCGCGCTCGGGCTGGAGCGGTTCGACATCCCGAACGACCTCGGCTCGTCGCACGGGGTGACGCGGATCATCCGCCTCGCCTACTACGAGCACGCCTCGTACGTGCCGCTGCTCGTCCGCGCCTACGAGCTGTGGCGCGAGCTCGAGTCGACCGCCGGGGAGCGCCTGCTGCACGTGACGGGCTCTGTCGACGCTAGCCGCCGCGGCGAGCGGATCTTCTCCGGCTCGCTCGCATCCTGCCGCGAGCACGGCCTCCCGCACGAGGTGCTCGACTCGGCCGAGCTGACGAGGCGCTTCCCGGGGTTTCGGCTCCCGGCCGACGTCGTCTGCGTCCTGCAGCCGGAGGGCGGCTTCCTCGTGCCGGAGCGCTGCATCGCCTCGCACGTCTCGCTCGCGATGGCAGCCGGCGCCGAGGTGCACGGGCGCGAGCGGGTCGCCGGATGGGAGCCGCACGGGGACGGCGTCCGCGTCTGGTCGGACCGCGGCGTGTACACGGCCGAGCGACTCGTGCTCGCGGCCGGTGCCTGGCTGGGCGGTCTCCTCGAGCTCGGGCCTGGCTGGCCCAGGCTCGTCGTCGCCGAGCGGCAGGTGCTCGCGTGGCTGCAGCCCCGCCGGCCGGACCAGTTCGCGCTCGGACGCTTCCCCGTCTTCAACCTCGAGGTGCCGGAGGGGCACTACTACGGGTTCCCGGTCTTCGGCATTCCTGGGTTCAAGCTCGGCCGCTACCACCATCTCGGCGAGACGGTCGATCCGGATCTCGTCGACCGTCGACCGAGCGCAGAGGACGAAGCGCTGCTCCGCCGTGCCGCGGAGCGCTACTTCCCGGACGGCGCCGGGCCGACGCTGTCGCTCAGGGTTTGCCTGTTCGAGAACACGCCGGACGAGCACTTCCTCGTCGGCCGTCACCCGGAGGCGCCGCAGGCTGTCCTCGTCGGAGGCGGATCCGGCCACGCGTTCAAGTTCTGCAGCGTGCTCGGCGAGATCGCAGCCGATCTGGCCATCCACGGAGAGACGCGGCATGACACGTCCCTGCTCCGGGTGGAACGCTTCGCCTCGGACTGACCGGCCATGGCCCGCCCCGTGTCCACCGGGGCTGACCCCGGGGGCACGGCCGGCAGGAACGTGTGGACGTCCTCGCCCGACTCGTGCGCAGGGCGCACGCGGGGTCCGACCCCGCTGTGCACGAAGATCCTGCCGGGAGAAGACTCTCCCGGGGAAGACCCTGCCGGCGGGGGCGACCTGCACGCGCATCGCGCCGGGCTCACATCGCGCTGATCGTGAGCAACCCGGCGGGACGACCTCGGCCGTACACCGGCCCGAGCCTCGCGAGCACGTGCGGCAATCCGAACCGGTCGCCGCGACGAAGAAGTCCGGTGAGGGACGGCGGTCCGCCGGGGAACCCCCCGCCGTCCGGGATCGCCGTCCCCGTCCAGGATCGGCCCGCCCGTCCGGGATCGCAGACGGTCACGTGCCGATCGTGTGCTTCCCGGGCCACGACCACCCTCCCGCCGAAGCGAGCAGCAGCTGCCCGCCGCCGCGCCGGGGTTGATGCCCGCTCGGCGCCGGCCCGAGCCCGGCCGCGGCAGCCTACGAGACACGCGCTGCCCGGTTGAACGCGGCGAGCGAACGGTCGAGCGCCTCGTGATCGACTCGGCGGCCAATCACGACGAGCCTCGACCGGCGGTCCCCGTCCGGCCACGCGTCGAGGTGCTCAGGCGGGTGGACGACGTGCTGGACGGCGTTCAGGAGCACGGGGCCGGGCCCACCCACGTTGAGGAGCCCCTTGATGCGATACAGGTCGCGCCCCCGCGCCTGCAGGAGCATGGTCAGCCAGACACCAAACGCGGTCCAGTCGAGCTCGTCCGCAAGGAACAGGGAGACGGCGCGCACGTCCCCGTGCTCGTGCGGGTCGACGCGGACGTCGCGGGGGTCACGCAGCGGCGGTCGAAGGAGGTACGACGGCTCGACGTCGCCGTGTACCGCCTCGACGACGCGGGCGAGCGGATTCAACCGACCGAGCTCCGCCCGCAGGAGGCCGGGCGCAGCCAGGTCAGTCTTGGTCACGACGAGCGTGTCGGCAACAGAAGCCTGCTTGACCGACTCCGGCGTGGGCAGACGGTGCACGGCGTCGACGGTCGTCACGACGCCCGCGAGCTCGAAATGATGGCGAACGAGGGGCTCCGAGACGATCGTGTACACGATCGGCGCCGGGTCGGCGAGGCCCGTTGTCTCGACGACGACGCGGCGGAAATCCGGGATCTCGCCCCGCTCGCGCCGGTCGAGGAGATCGCGAAGCTCGTCGGCGAGGTCGCCGCGCAACGTGCAGCACAGGCAGCCCGACCGGAGCAGCACCGTGCGCTCGTCGACGCGGCGCAGCAGGTGGTGATCGATCGCGACCTCGCCGAACTCGTTCACGATCACGGCCGTATCGGACAAGTCGGGGTGTGCGAGCAGGCGCGCGATGAGCGTCGTCTTGCCCGAGCCGAGGAACCCGGTGACGAGCGTGACCGGAGTCTTCACCTGCGCCGCCCCCTGCACGTGACAGTCTGTTGCAAGCCGGCGGAGAGGCCGCAAGACGCCGCACAGAGCCCGGATCCCGCAGGCCGCCCGGGGCAAGTAACAGTCTGTTGCAAGGTCACGCCGTGCCGGCTGGTCACGGGATCACAAGCCGCCCAGGGTGGCGAGCAGGGCCGGGTCGAGGGGGTCGAGCGGGCGCCCGGCGAGGCGTTGCGCCTCGCTCCACAGCGAGCCGACATCGGTGACGACGGCGGTGCCGCCCTTGCCGTCGCGGAGGGTGTACACGCTTCCCGCCCAGTCGGTGAGCGCGAGCCCGTAGTGGCCGAGCACGCGGTTCAGGAGCGCGACGCGGAAGGCACGGGCCCGGCGGCCGGAGCCCTCCTCCGCCCAGTGGTCGCTGAGCAGGACGCCGCAGAGACCGCACACGGCTCAGTCGCTCCCCCCAGAGCAGGAGCCGACAGCCCGCGTGCCCGGCAACGCCACGCCGACGGCCCGCGCGCCCCGCGGAGCGACGTCGCGGCCCTCGTCGGCGACGCGGCGCCGGGCATCTCCTCGCAGGCAGCGCCGGGCATCTCGTCGTACGGAGCGCCGGGCGTCTCGTCGAGCGCGGCGGGTCACGGGTCACCTCCCGAGCGGATGGCGTAGATTCCGTTTCTACCAGCGGACTGGAGGTTGCGATGGCGAAGGAGATCCTCTGCGCCTACGGCGTCGACGTCGACGCGGTGGCAGGCTGGCTCGGGTCCTACGGCGGCGAGAACTCCCCGGACGACATCTCGCGGGGGCTCTTCGCCGGCGAGGTGGGGACGCCCCGCCTGCTCAAGCTGTTCGAGCGCTACGGGCTGCGCACGACCTGGTTTATCCCGGGGCACTCGATCGAGACCTTCCCAGAGCAGACGCAGATGGTCGTCGACGCCGGTCACGAGATCGGAGTTCACGGCTACTCGCACGAGAACCCGATCGCGATGACGCGGGAGCAGGAGGAGGCCGTCCTCGTCAAGTGCATCGAGCTCGTCGAGCAGGTGTCGGGACGGCGGCCGACCGGCTACGTGGCGCCGTGGTGGGAGTTCTCGCCCGTCACGAACGAGCTGCTGCTCGAGCACGGCATCAAGTACGACCACTCGCTGATGCACAACGACCACCACCCGTACTACGTGCGGGTCGGCGACTCGTGGACGAAGATCGACTACTCGAAGCCCGCCGAGGAGTGGATGAAGCCGCTCGAGCGCGGCGTCGAGACCGACCTGATCGAGATCCCGGCGAGCTGGTACCTCGACGACCTGCCGCCGATGATGTTCATCAAGGCCGCTCCGAACAGCCACGGGTTCGTCAACCCACGGGACATCGAGCAGCTCTGGCTCGACCAGTTCGACTACGTCTACCGCGAGTACGACTACGCCGTGTTCGCGATGACGATCCACCCGGACGTCAGCGGGCGCCCGCAGGTGCTGCTCATGCACGAGCGGATCATCGAGCACATCAACAAGCACGACGGCGTCCGCTGGCTCACGTTCGACGAGCTCGCAGACGACTTCAAGAGCCGCTTTCCAAGGCAGTAGACGAAGCGCCGGGCGTCCGGCGGGCGGACACGCCGGCCGGGCGCGCCGGTGCACGTCCCCGCGCGTGCGCGGCGCGAGCGGCGGGCGCGTGACTAGCCCGCGCCGCCGCCGACGCCCGCTCCGAGCCCGCGCGCGTCCGCCAGCCCGACGGTCTCCCCGAGCTCCTCGGCCACGCGGTGCACCGGCGCGCGGCGGAGTCGCAGCCGGATCGTGACGGCGATCAGCACCAGGAAGATCAGGAACAGCGACACGGCCGTCGTCCCTGCCCCGAGCGCGTACAGGTTGGGGAGGATCGGCCGGCTCGACGGCCAGGTGCCGATCAGGATCGGCAGCGGCTGCGCCTGGTAGCCGTTCTGCAGCAGGATCGTCCGGTCGAAGTCGTTCCAGGTGAGCGTGAAGCCGAACAGGAAGCTGCCGAACACGCCCGTCCAGACGAGCGGCAGCGTCACCTCCCGGAACGTCGTCATCGCGTCCGCGCCGAGGTCGCGCGCCGCCTCCTCGATGTGCCGGTCGTAGCGATTCCAGACGGCGAGCATGACCAGGAACGAGAAGGGGATGCCCCAGATGACGTTCGCTCCGAGCGCCGTCCGCCAGAGATCCGGCGTCTCGCCCATGAACTTCCACAGCAGCTGGTTGCCGAGGCCGACGAGGAAGGCCGGCGTCATCAGCGCCAGCATGATCACGTAGAAGGCGACCGTGTCGGTCTTGAAGCGCCAGCGGCGGCGGAACGCCATCGACAGCGAGAAGCCGAGCACCGCCGTGATCCCTCCGGCGACGAGGCTGAGCCACAGCGACTGCTCGCCGGAGGCCCGTACGTCGTCGGCAACGGTGTTGAAGACGTTCGAGTCGAAGAGCGTCTTCCACCAGTCGAACGAGACCGGGCCGCGGAAGGGGAAGGTGAGCTGGCCGGTCTCTCCCTGGAAGGAGAGGATCGCCATCAGGATGATCGGGATGTAGAGGAAGAGCAGGAAGAGGACGAAGTAGACGGCGAGGCCGTACTTCGCCCAGTCGCGCCGCTCCTTCACCTTACGGGTGACGACGACGTCCTGCGGCCGTGCGACGGCGGCGTCCGCGGCCGACGCCATCGCCTCGCTCACAGCTCCTCCCGCAGGTTCGAAAAGCGGGTGATCACCCACACGCCGATCATCAGCGCGATCACGAGCAGCACGGCGGAGGCGGCCCCTCCCGGGTAGTCCGGGATGTCGACCTTCGACTTGACGATCGTGCCGACCGAGGTGATGTTGCCGCCGCCGACCGTGTTCACCGTGCCGTAGTCGCCCATCGTCAGCACGAAGATGAAGATCGAGCCGATGACGATGCCGGGCATCGTCTGGGGCAGGATCACCTCGCGGAACGTCCGCCACCAGTTCCCGCCCAGGTCGCGCGCCGCCTCGAGCGCCGAGCGGTCGACCTGCGCGAGCGAGAAGAACAGCGGCGTGACCATGAACAGGATGTAGAGCTGGATCATCGCCGCGCGCACCGAGAGGAGCGAGAAACCGAAGCCGCTGTAGGGCTGGGAGAGGATGCCGACCTTCTGCAGGATCTGGTTGAGCGCGCCCTGGTCTCCCATCAGCGGGAACGTCCAGGCGATGGCACGGGTGAGGAAGCTCGTCCAGAACGGCGCCAGCGCGACGATGAACAGGGCCACCTGCAGGCGCAGGCTCTGCACCTTGAGCGCGAGGAAGTACGCCACCGGGAAGCCGAGGACGAGACAGAGCCCAACCGCGATCAGCGACGTCTCGAACGTCGTCAGCATGTTGTTCCAGTAGGTCGAGTCGTGGAACAGCGAGCTGTAGTTCGACGTCGTCCAGATCCTGTCGAAGCCGCCGGCCGAGGAGCTCCGCGTCCAGAAGCTGACGAGGATGATGACGACGAGCGGCGCGAGCAGGTAGAAGCCGAGCCAGAGGAAGCCGGGCGCGGCGAGCGCTGCCGTGATCCAGCCACCACCGCCGCCGCCGCCGCGCGCCTCGCCGAGCGCGACCTCGGCGGCCGGCGCCTGCTGCCCGAGGATCGACTCGGCTTCCTCGACCTCGTCCAGCGCGAGCCTCGCCGCCTCGTCTGCGGGCCGCTCAGGCGTCGAGGAGCTGGACATCCTCCTCCTTCCAGGAGATGGCGATGCGCTCGCCCTCGCGGCCGCGGAGCGCCGGGTAGCGCTCGGCCGGCACCTTGGCCAACATCCGCTCGCCGCCCGCGAGCAGGTGCAGCTTCACCAGGTCGCCGAGGAACTCGACGAAGACGATCTCGCACTCGGCCGAGTTGAGGTCCGCGGGCCCCTGGCCGTTCGCACCCACGTCGACGGCGGCGGCGCGCACGGACACCATCGCCTCGTCGCCCACGGAGCGCTTCGCCCCCGGGGCGCGCACGCTGACGCGCACGTGCTGCTCGTCCTCGACCACGAGCCGGTCGCCGTCGGCCTCCGTCACCTTGCCGCGGATGATGTTGTTGTCGCCCATGAACCGCGCCACGAGCTCCGTCGCCGGCTTGGTCGCGATCGTCAGCGGGTCGGCCACCTGCTGGATGCGCGCCTCGTTCATGACGACGATGCGATCCGCCATGGACAGCGCCTCTTCCTGGTTGTGCGTGACGTGGATGAACATCAGGCCGAGCTGACGCTGGAGGTTGCGCAGCTCGACGCGCATCCGCAGCTGCAGCAGCCGGTCGAGGTCGCCGAGCGGCTCGTCGAGCAGCAGCGCCTTCGGCTTCGTCACGAGCACCCGCGCGAGCGCGACGCGCTGCTGCTGGCCGCCCGACAGCGCCCGCGGCTTGCGGTCGGCGAGCGCGGTCAGGCCGACCATGTCGAGCGCCTCGAACGAGCGCTTGCGCCGCTCCTCCTTGGGGACGCCGTGCATCTTCAGCCCGAACTCGACGTTCTGCAACACCGTCCGGTGCGGAAAGAGCGCGAAGTGCTGGAAGACCGTCGTCGTCGGGCGCTTGTGCGGCGGCAGGCCGACGAGCGACTGCCCGTCGAGGACGATGTCGCCCTCGGTCGGGTACTCGTGGCCGCCGATCATCCGCAGCGTCGTCGTCTTGCCGCAGCCAGAGGGGCCGAGCAGGACGACGTACTCGCCGTGGTCGACGTGCAGGTCGACGGCGTCCACGGCGACGGTGCCGCCGGGGAACACCTTCGTCAGCCCGACGAGGTCGAGCCCCGACCCCGTCGATGCGGAGGGGGCGGCGGCTGCCGCCCCCTCCGTGTTCGAGACCCCCTCAGCCGACATCCGCGCTAGGCCGACAGGAAGTCGTTCACCCTCTTGGTGAGGTAGTCCGCGTTGCGGCCGAACGAGTTCCAGGAGTAGTACTTGCAGATGCGCTGCTGGAACGACCCGCCCTCCCGGCGCTCGCCCTTCTTGATGTCGCCGACCTTGCCGGTGATGCCGGGCAGGTCGCGCGGGGCAGGCTTGCCACCCCACCAGTAGTCGTACTCGGCGGGGGAGAAGCCGGCCTTCTTGCCGGCAGCCGACTTGATCCAGGGCAGCAGCTTCTGCCCGTTGGCGATGTAGTAGCCCTGGCGCATGATGACGGCGCCGAGGAAGCCGTTGTAGTTCCAGTTGATGTAGTCGTAGCAGGCCTGCAGCTTGGCAGGATCCTTCACCGCCGACGAGATGCCCTCGGCGCTGCACCAGCCGCGGAAGCCCTCCGGGGGGACGGCGTAGAGGACGTTCACGCCGGCCGCCTTGACGAGCGCGACGGCAGGCGACCACATCGACTCGATCACGACCTCCTTGGAGACCATGAAGTTGACCGAGTCCGTGAACGCCGACCAGAAGGCGCGGAACTGGCCCTGCTTCTTGTACTTCGTCAGGATCTTGAACAGCCTGTCGATCTCGGCCTTGGTCGGGTTGCCGTAGTCCTTGATCTTCATCAGCCCGAGCGCCGTGACGGCGGCACCCGCGTCCTGGCTCATGATCCCGGGGTCGCGCAGCAGCGAGACCCGACCCTTCCATTTCGTGTTCAGGAGCTCCGCCCAGGACACCTGCTCCGGCCGCTTCTGGATGACGTCGGCGTTGTAGCCCATCGAGTCGGCGTTGAAGTGCGCCGCCGGGCCGACGATCCAGCGCGGCTCGGGCTTGCCCTTGATCGGCTTCCCGTCCTCGCCGATCCAGCGGATGATCTCCTTGTTGCTCGTCGGGCCGTTGCTGTACACGGGCAGGCCGGTGCTGTTTCCGATCCCGTTCGTCGATCCCTGAGGATCGACGAAGGTCGTGCGGAAGGGCGCGTTGCCCTGGCCGTACGTGCACCGTGTCGAGGCCGGGTTCAGCTTGCCGTACGTGAACAGCTTGTAGAAGCCCTTCCAGCTCGGGATCCGGCGCGTGTCCACCGGTTGCAGGCCGCCCGACGGCCACACGAGGAGCGACTGGTAGTTGTAGCCCCCGAAGACGTCGAACGTGTCGGGGGACGTGATCGCGATCTGCGGCTGCTTCTCGGACGGAGCGAGGATCGGCTTGACGGTGAAGCCGAGGTCCTTGGACGCCTGCTTGGCGATGTCCGGGATCGGGAACTCGACGCCGAGCGTGAGCACGCGCAGCGTGCCGGTGAACTTCCCGTTCTTGTCCACCGAGTTGTCGCTGTCGGCCGCCGCCGCCGCCGCGCCGGCGAGCGCTCCGCTCCCGGCGATCGCGGCCGCTCCGGCGCCGCCCTTGACGAGCAGGTCGCGCCGGGTCAGCCGCCAGTGCTCGTCGAGGTCGCTCCGGCCGAGGTCCTCGCCTTCCTCGAGCGCCTTGGCGTACTCGTACGGGTCGTACTCGTACTCCTCACTCATCTGCCCTTGCTCCTTTCTCCCCGCCGCCCTGTCGAGGGTGTCCACGTTCCACGCTGGCCGATCACGCCGCCCGATCCAGGCACCGTCGATGCCGCAACCGCAGATCTCGTGGGTGATGCACAGCCCCGTGGAATGGGACTTGTATACAGCGGTTGCGCGCGCGAGTCAAATGTCAGACTCCACCCCGATGTCTGACATCTGTCGGCATCAGCAGGGCGGGTGCGGGATTCCCATCCTGCTGCCGAGCCGGCCGACCTTCGACCCGGCGAGGGCGAAGGCGACGTAGGCGACGCTGAGCGTCCGCAAGTCGAGCCTGTCGGCCGCGCGCAGCGCCTCCTCCAGCTTCGCGATGCGCGCGTCCTGGAGCGCGAACCAGCGCCCCAGCTGCGCGCGGAGCTCGCGCGGCGGGGTCAGCGCTCGCACCTCCCGCTCCTGCTCCTTCACGAGCGGCAGCACGATCCGGATCGCGGCGATGACGTTCGCCGGCTCCGCCACGTCCGGCGGGCGCACCCGGTCGAGAAGGGGCCCGTACACCCGGCAGATGGCCGCGACCCGCGCCAGGTACTCGGCCTTCGACGGCGCCGCCGTCGAGGCGCCGCTGAAGGAGAGGACGAGCGCGAGCGAGGCAGCGGCCGCGGCGAGCGCCGACGCTCCGCCGAGGATGAGGTACCGGTGACTTCGCGCGAAGCCCACTCCCTTCCCTTTCGCCGTGCGGCCGCAATCGGATCGACCGCCCACCGGCGCGCTCACGGGCCGAGCGGCGGCGCCCCTCGCGCCGGCTCGGCCGCGACGAGCCGCCCGCGCACGACGGCCCGCTCGGTCCAGGCCCCAAGGAGCGAGACGGCGGCACCGGCGACGATGCCCCAGACGACCTTCAGCCAGGCGGGTGGGACGGCGTCGTAGACGGCGACGGCGGCGGCCACCGCTGCGACCGCCGTGACGTTCACGCCGTTCAGGTAGCGGTAGCGTCCGCCCGGGTCGAACAGCGCCTCCACCTCGAGCCGGCCCCGGCTGAGCACGAGGTAGTCGGCGAGGACGACGCCCGTGAGCGGTGCGCCGACGTTTCCGAGGTGCGTGATCCAGCTCTGGGCGTGGTGCACGAAGTCGGGGAGCCCGGACAGGGCGACGGCCGCCGCCGCGGCGGCGAGCGTGGAGCGGACACGCCCGAGCGCCGGCAGCGCGTTCACCAGCGAGAGCCCTGCCGTGTACACGTTGGTGATGTTGGCAGCGATCCCCTGCACGACGATCGCCGCCGCCAGGCAGCCGAGCAGGATGCCGCTCGAGGTGAGGGCGGAGACGGCGAGGAACGGGTTCGTCTCGCCGGTCGCCGCCGCCGCGTAGCCGCCGACGAAGGTGGTGACGATCGCGGCTGCGAGCGCCGAGGCTGCGAGGCCGATGCGCATGTCGCGCCGAGTCGGCGTGTAGCGGCAGACGTCGGCGACGTTGGCGACGAGCGTCAGCGAGGCACCCGCCATGACGGTCACGTACGTGGCGAAGCCCGTCCAGGTGAGGTGCTGGCCGGGCGAGTGGAAGACGCGGCCGGGAGCGAAGCGGGGGTCGTCCGTCGCCGCGAACAGAGCGACGAGCACGCCGGTGAAGGCGAGCGAGACGGGGAGCACCAGACGGAGGAGCCAGCGCATGACGTCGAAGCCGAGCACGGCCAGCCCCGCGTGGAAGGCGGCCAGGCAGAGCGCCGTCGGCACGAGCGGCAGGTGGTGGTGGCCTGGCATTGCCTCGACGAGGGCCTGGATGCCGAGCCCTCCGGTCAGGGCCTGTGCGGCGAACCAGTAGGTGGCGGCGACCACCCGGTAGGGGGAGCTGAGGAGTCGTGCGCCCCAGAAGCCGAGGGTCGCCCGCATCGCCACCTGACCCGGCAGGCCGTGGTCGACCCCCGGCTGCGCGACGACGACGAGCGCCGCGTACGCGAGCGCCTGGCCGGCGGCCATGGCGGCGACCGCCCACCACAGCGGCAGGTGCCCGTCGACGACGGCCAAGGCGCCGAGCAGGTACATGACCGGGTTGAGGAAGAAGGTGAAGTTGATCGCGAACAGGTCGCGCCAGCCGACCGTCCGCAGCTCCGCCGGGATCGGCTCGACGCCGAACTCCTCGACGGCCGGCATCTACGCGGTGGCCGTCTCGGGCTCCGCGCCGACCTTCGCGCTCCGGCTGTGCCGGGAGAAGAAGTCAAGCACGACCCGGTTGTGCTCCTCGGTCGAGTCGAAGATCGTCGAGTGACCGGCGCCCCTGATCACGTGCTTCTCGGCGCGACGGATGGCGCGGTAGATCCCCTCCTGGCCGACGCCCTCGGGCCCCTGGTCCCAGGGCGTCATGATGTCCTCGTCCCCTCCGAGCACGAGCGCCGGCGACGTGATCTTCGCCAGCCACGGCGTCAGGTCCATGTCGCACATGGCCTGGCAGGCGGCGGTGAACACCTCGAGCCGGTTCGAGTCGCGCAGGATCTGCTGGCAGTGGTCGACGATACCCTGGCCTGCTTCCGACTCCAGCCACGCCTTCGAGACCGCCTGCCAGGAGATCAGCTCGGCCAGGATGCGGCTCCCCGGACCGTCCGGATCGAGGCGGGCGATGTCGATCCAGTTCTTGAAGATGAGCCGGCCTGCCCGCCCGAGCTTCGCCGCCGCGCAGTTGATGACGACCGACGTCGTCCGCTCCGGGTACTTGCCGGCGAAGACGATGGCGATCATCCCGCCCATCGACGTCCCGTGCACGTGCGACTCGGCGATCCCGAGCGCGTCCTGGAGGGCGGCGACGTCGTCCGCCCACACCTCCATGTCGTAGTGCTGCAGCGGTTTGTCGGAGGCGCCGTAGCCGCGCATGTCGAAGTCGATCACCTGGAAGCGCTGCGACAGCGCCGGCGTCGCCGGATCGAGGTTGTAGTGGCCGAACCCGGCCCCGTGGATCTGGATCACCGGCTCGCCCTCCCCCGTGACGCGGTGCCAGAGGTTGACGCCGTTGACCTCGATCATCCCTTCCATGGGCCCTCCTCGGTCGCGTTGCAGCCGAGTATCACAGATGTCTGACAACCGTTGAAGTCCGACTTCGGCCGCGTCAAGATACGCGGGTCTGTGGGCGAGCACCTGCTCGAGCGGATGACGTGGCCGGAGGTCGAGGCGCGGATCGACGCCGGCGTCGACGCCGTGCTCGTCCCGATCGGCACGACCGAGCAGCACGGGCCGCACCTGCCGCTCGACACCGACTGCTTCATCGCCCGCTCGCTCGCGACACGGGCGGCCGAGCTCGGCGAGCGCGAGGGAGTCTCGATCCTCGTCGCGCCGACGCTGAACGTGACCCTCTCCTGGTACCACATGCAGTTTCCCGGCTCGCTCCGGCTGTCGACGGCCACCTTCCTGCAGGTCTTCCGCGAGGTGTGCGACTCGCTGGCGGAGCACGGCTTCGACAACCTCGTCGCCGTCAACGGGCACGGCGGGAACGCCGCCGCGCTGACCGTGGCCGCGAACCACTACCTCGAGACCACCGGCCGCCGTGTCTTCCTCGTCCAGTGGTGGGACCTGGCGGCCGACGCGCTCGCCGCCGTCGAGGGGCCGATGATCCACGCCGAGGAGGCCGAGACGTCGCTCGCGCTCGCGCTCGGTCAGCGCGTCGAGCTCGACCGGGCGACGAGGGACGCCTGGGACCGCGGCGCCGCCGTGCGCGAGGCCGGGCTTCCGTGGACGTCGTTCGGCCAGTACGGCATGCGCCACGCCGGCCCGAAGGTGGTCGTACCGATGGACATGCTGCGCGACATCACGCCATCCGGCGTTGTCGGCGACGCCACGCGCGCGAGCGCGCAGACCGGCGAGCGGGTGCTCGAGGTGCTCGTCCCACGCATCGTCCAGGTCTGTCGCGAGACGGCCGGGAAGGAGAAGGAGGAGGCATGGCCCGACGCGTGATCGACCTCTCGCAGCCGCTGTCGCGAGAGACGCAGCTGCACCCGTTCTTCGCCCAGACGCAGATCCTGCGCCACATCGTCCACGCGGACGCGCCGGAGGGCAGGCCGTCGTTCAACGCCGAGGTGATCATCACGTCCAACCACGCGGCGACGCACGTGGACGCCTTCGGCCACTACGACAAGGCCGGAGAGGCGATCGCCGACATGCCGCTCGACACGTTCTGCGGCGAGGCGATCTGCGTCGACATCCGCGAGTACGAGCGCGGCCACGACGTCTCTGCGGCCGAGGTCGAGCGGGCCGTCGAGGCCTCCGGGCAGGAGCTGCGGCCGGGGGACGTGCTCCTGTTCTGCTCCGACCACTACAACCGCACGGCTGGCACGCCCGCCTTCCTGGACGGCTTCTGCGGCATCTCCGCCGAGGCCGTGCACTGGATGGCCGACCGGGGCGTGAAGATCTTCGGCGTCGAGACGATCAGCCCCGACCTCGTCTACCTCACCGACGAGTACCCGACCCACCGCGCCTGCGCGGAGCGGCGGCTGACCCACTACGAGAACCTGAACAACCTGAAGGAGGTCGTCGGCCGGCGCTTCCTGTTCGTCGGCCTGCCGCTCCGGCTCGTCACCGCCTACGGCTCTCCGGTGCGGGCGGCCGCGATCGTCGACGACTGAGACGGAGCGGACAGTGGGGAGAAGCGGACAGGGGGGAGAGAGCGCCGCTCCGCGCAGACTTCTCCCGCCCGGCTCCCCCGCCCCAGGCCAAGTGACAGACTGTCACTTGGCTCGCGTCAGGGCTCGACCGTGATCGCGACGCGCTCCGCGCCGGCGTCGAGCGCGGCCCGGAACTCCGCGGCCGTCCAGGCGCGCTTGGGGACGACGCGGCGGACGAGCGAGAAGCGCGCCGGACGCTCGGCGAACGGGTACGGGTCGAGGCGCACGCGCCACGGCCCGAGCGGCTCGAGCCGGTAGCCCTGCACCTCGGCCGCCTCACCCGCCTCCGCGTCGCGCATGCAGAAGTAGAGCGACAGCCGGTCGTAGAGCTGGAGCAGCTCGTAGTCGCGCCGGTCGCAGCCGGGGTCGCCGCCGAACTTCGCCTCCTGCTCGGCCACGAACGCGTCCACCTCCGCCTGCGCCTCCGCGGCCCGCGAGAGCCCGAGGCCGGGGTCGAGGCCGTAGCGCTGCCGGTAGATACCCGCGCCGTGCATGGAAACGAGCAGCCCCGCCCGCGCGTCCTCGTCGGTGATCGCCGCGATGCCTGCGCGGTAGAAGGCGAGGTGGGAGCGGACGTCGACCTCGAGGAAGTTGACGGGCGTGCCCGTCCCGTCCACGCGCGGCGCCTGCTCCCACACCGCCCAGCCGTCGTCGTGCCGCTCCGCCGCCGTCACCAGCGACTCGTGCCCCGGCCTCTGCTCGGCCCACGCCCGCGCGAAGGCCCCGGACAGGTCGGCGTGGTCCGTCTGCATCACCACCTGCCAGGAGTCGCCGCGGTCGCGGACGATCATCGCCGCAGCGCCGCGAGCTCGTCGACGCGCTCGAGCGCCTCCGCCAGCGAGACGACGTCCGCGTACTTCGTGTCCAGGTCGTACAGGTTGGCCTCGTGCGCGGCCGGGTTGCGGTCGCCGACCGCCTCGCGCGGGACGACCACGCGGTAGCCGTGCTGCAGCGCGTCCAGCGCCGTCGCCCGCACGCAACCCGAGGTGGAGGCGCCGCTGACCACGACCGTGTCGCAGCCCGCCGAGGCGAGGAGCGACGCCAGCGTCGTGCCGAAGAAGGCCGAGGCGAAGTGCTTCGAGAGCACGGGCTCGCCTTCGCGAGGCGCGATGCGCGGGTCGATCTCCACCCACTGCGAGCCCGGCTCGAGGACGACAAGCGCCGGGATCTTCTCCAGGAACACGGCCGCCGCCTGCTTGCCGGCGTCGTCGTAGCAGACGGTGGTGAAGACGACCGGCAGCCCCGCCCGCCGGAAGGCATCGAGGAGCCGGGCGATCGCCGTCACGACCTCGTCGAGGTCGCAGACGAGCGGCGAGGCCGGGTCGGTGAAGCCGCGGTTGACGTCGACGACGACGAGCGCCGGTCGCTCGCCGAACCCCGCCCGTCCGTGGAAGCCCTCGAAGCGCACGACGAGACGCTACCCGACGAGATCGAAGGCGCGACAGCGATTCGGGTCCGGGAGCTCCTCGCCGACGGCGGACGCCGCGTGCAGGACGTGTCGCTGGACGGACGCGGCCGTCACGCCTTCGCCGGCTCGGGCAGACCGTCCTTCTCGCGCACGAGCGCGAGCGCCTCCTCCCCGGGCTGCAGCGGCGACCAGCGCAGCGGCTGCGCGGGCTTCGGCGGCGGGAGCCCCGTCTCGGCCTCGCAGCGGGCGAGCACCTCCTCGAGCGGCGGCCCGAAGTCGAAGGCGAGCGGCTCGCCGCGCTCGTCGCGCTGCCGCGCCCGCTCCGCCTCGGTCGCCGCCTCGTCCACCGACCCGTCGTCGGCGATGACGACGCCGTAGCCGACCCGGGCGAACTCGCGCGAGACGAGGCCGAAGGAGACGTCTCGAGCGACGGCTTCCACCGGCCGCTCGAGGCGGTCCTTCCAGCCGCCGCCGCCCGCCGTCCGGTAGACGAGCATGTCGCCCGGCTGCACCTCGACGCGGTCGCACTTGGACGGCAGCACCTCCTCGCTGCCGTCGGCGCGCACCAAGAGCTTCGACGAGCGCGCGCCCGGCCAGCCGCCGAGCACCCCCCACGGCCGTGTCAGCCAGCGGTCGTCGTGGATCGACACCTCGCCCGGCTCCAGGTACACGTAGCGCTTCTCGACGCCGTTGCCGCCGCGGTGAAGCCCGGGGCCGCCGGAGTCGGCGACGGTCGTGTAGCCGTCGATCCGCAGCGGGTAGTACGCCTCGAGGTACTCGGTCGGGATGTTCTCGAACAGCGGCCACCACGAGTGGCCGTCCATGCCGTCGCCGATCGGCCGGCCAGGAATGCCGCCGTAGAGGATCTCCATCGAGTAGAAGAAGTCGCCCTTCGAGTCCCAGCCCGAGTACAGCATGTACGGGCTCGTGCCGTACCCGGAGGCCGTGTTCAGCTCGGGCGCCTGCTTGCAGAGCGCGCCGCCGAGCACGTCGAACAGCCGTGCGAGCGCGTGCGTGCGGCAGCCGAGCGCAGACGGATAGCGCGGCCGCAGGAGGCAGCCCTCCGGCAACACGATGTGCAGGAGCGGGTAGAAGCCGTCGTTGAAGAGGATCTGCGGGTCGTTGACCATGATCAGGTAGACCCCGATGAACATCTTGAACATGCCCTCGGACAGGTAGAAGTTGATCGGCCCGAGGGCCTGCGGGTCGGTGCCCGTCCAGTCGAAGAAGGCGTGGTCGCCCTCCCGCCAGATCGTCAGCTTCATCTTGAACGGCCCGTTGCCGAGCCCGTCGTCGTCGACGTAGTCCTCGAACGACTGCGGCTCCTCCGGGATGGCGAGCTGGATCAGCGTGCGCATCGCCTCGTACGTGCGGTCGAGGAGCGCCTGGCAGGCGGCGAGGTACGTCTTCTTGCCGAAGCGCTCGCACAGCTGCTGCACCCGCTTCTCGCCGGCGCGGCAGCCGGCGACGATCGCGAACAGGTCGGCCCGGTTCATCTCCGGGAGCCGCACGTTGTTGAAGATCAGCCTGAGCACGTCCTCGCACGGCTCGCCCCGCTCGATGATCTTGAGCGGCGGGATGATCAGCCCCTCCTCGAAGATCGTGCGCGCCCCGGTCGGGAGCGAGCCTGGCAGCGGCCCGCCGCAGTCCATCTGGTGGCCGAACTGGCTCGACCAGCCGACGAGCTCGTCCTCGAAGAAGATCGGCACGAGCACGAGCCAGTCGTTCGTGTGAGAGATGGAGGCCGAGCACTTGAACGGATCGGAGGTGAGGATCACGTCGCCCGGGTAGATGCCGCCCTCCCAGCTCGCCATCATCTCGTTGATGTAGGCGCCGAACTGGCCGACCACCATGCGGCCGTTCGGGTCGGTGATCATGGGGAACTCGTCGTGCTGCTCCCGGATGACGGGGCTCATCGCCGAGCGGAAGAGCACGGCGTCCATCTCGAAGCGGGCGCTCTTCAGCGCGCCCTCGATGATGTCGAGGGTGACGGGGTCGACCTCGACGTCGGTTGGAATCGCGGCGAACCGCGGCCTGCCGGCGGTGACTGCCATCTCCTGCTCCCCCTACTCGCTCGGCCGGATGAGGATGTTGAACCAGCGGTCGACCTCGGCCCGGTAGCCGGGGAGGACGACCGTCGTCGAGTCGAACTCGGTCACGATCGCAGGCCCGGAGAAGCGGCTGCCGGGACCGAGCTTCGAGCGGTCGTAGATCTTCGTCGGGTGGCGCTCGCCCGCGAACACGATCTCATGCGTGTCGACGAGCGCGGCCTCGGCCTGCGAGCCGTCCGGCTCGCCGTGCGGCAGCTCCGGCTTCGGCGCAGCCCCGAAGCCGACCGCCCGCAGGTTGACGATCTCGCTCATCGTCTCGTGCATGCGGAAGCCGTACAGCTGCTCGTGCAGGGCGTTGAAGCGCGCGTCCAGCTGGGACAGGCCGTCCGTGCGCACCTCGTCTGGGTCGAGCGAGACCGGGATCTCGTAGCCCTGCCCGTGGTAGCGCATGTCGGCGACGTAGGAGACGCTGCGCGCCTCGGGCGCGATCCCCTCGTCGGACAGCCACGCCGTCGCCCGCCCGCCGAGCTCGTCGAGGATCGCCGACACCTCGGCCGGGTCTGCCTCGTCCAGCACGCGGATGTACGTGCGCGCGAACTCGTCGCGGAAGTCGGCGACGATGTCGCCGAGCGCGCACAGCAGCCCCGGCGCCGGCGGCACGATCACGGGGAAGGAGCCCATGATCTTGGCGACCGCGTTCGCGTGCATCGGCCCGGCGCCGCCGTAGGCGACGAGGGCGAAGTCCCGCGGGTCGTGGCCGCGCTGGACGGAGACGACCCGGAGCGCGCCCGCCATGTTCTCGTTCACGATGGCGAGGATCCCTTCGGCTGCCTCCTCGACCGAGCCGAGGCCGATCGCGTCCGCGATCTTCTGCACGGCCGCCCGCGCCGCTTCCACGTCGAGCTGCATCTCGCCGCCGAGCAGCCGCGGCGGCAGGTGCCCGACGACGACGTTCGCGTCCGTCACCGTCGGCTCCGTGCCGCCCTTCCCGTACGCGGCCGGACCGGGCTCGGCGCCTGCCGACTGCGGGCCGACGCGCAGCGCCTTCGTCAGCTCGGGCACGTGCGCGATCGAGCCGCCGCCCGCGCCGACCGTGTGCACGTCCACGGACGGGACGCGCAGCCGGAAGTGCGAGATCGACGTCTCGCGCCCGATCGTCGGCTGGCCGCCGAGGCAGAGCGAGACGTCGGTCGACGTCCCGCCCATGTCGAAGGTGAGGATGTTGTCGAAGCCGGCCTGCCGTGCGACGTACAGCGCCCCGGCGACACCGCCCGAGGGCCCGGACAGGACGCCGTAGATCGGGTTGCGCCCCGCCTCCCGCGTCGTCATCAGGCCGGCGTCGGAGCGGAGGATGTTGACCTCGGCGCTGGCGCCGATCGCCTTCAGGTCTCCGGACAGCTTCTGCACGTAGTCGGCGACGCGCGGGCGGACGTACGAGTTCATGCACGCGGTCAGCGCGCGCTCGTACTCGCGGAACTCGGGCAGCACGTGCGAGGAGAGCGTGACCGGGAAGCCGGGGTAGAGGCGCTCCACGATCGCCCCGACCTGCTCCTCGTGGGCGCTCGAGATGTACGAGTTGATGAAGGCGATCGTGAGCGTCTCCACCCCCGACTCGACCAGCTCGCGGACGACCGCCTCCGCCTGCGCCTCGTCGACGGGCACGATCGTGTTGCCGCGCGCGTCCATCCGTTCGACCACCTCGCGCGTGTCCGCGAGCGAGGCCGGCGGGTCCGGCTTGATCATGATGATCCAACCGGCGAGCGGCCCCGGCGTCTGCGAGCGGGCCAGGTGCAGGATCTGCTTGAAGCCCTTGGTCGTCAGCAGACCGACGCGGGCGCCCTTCGACTCGAGCACGGCGTTCGTCGCCACCGTCGTCCCGTGCAGGATGTTGCGGATGTCCCCGACGGCGGTGCCCGCCTCGTCGGCGATCCGCTTCACACCCGTGAGCACCCCCTGCGAGGGGTCGGCCGGAGTCGAAGGCGTCTTGACGCGGTGCATCGTGCCGCTCTCGTCGTGGACGAGGAGGAGGTCGGTGAACGTGCCCCCCACGTCGACTCCGAGCCTGTACGCCATTCCTTCCTCCTCCGTGTCGTCAGGCCGCGACCGGGGCGAACGTCCCCGCGCGGTACACCTGTCCCTCGAGCTGCCGCCCGAGCACGCCCTCGAGCCATTCGGCGACCGAGATGAGGGCGTCGAGCCGGATGCCCGTGTCGATGCCCTCGCCGTGCAAGAGGTAGACGAGGTCCTCGGTGCAGATGTTGCCGGTGGCGCGCGGCGCGAACGGGCAGCCGCCGATGCCGCCGACCGACGCGTCGAGCACGGTCGCGCCGGCCTCGATCGCCGCGTACGCGTTCGCGAGCCCCGTGTTGCGCGTGTTGTGCAGATGCACGCCGACCGGGCGGCCGAGCTCGGCCGCGGCCCGCGCGACGACCTCGCGCACCTGTCGCGGCACGGCGACGCCGATCGTGTCGGCGAAGACGATCTCGTCCGAGCCGGCGCCGGCGAGCCGCGCGGCCAGCTCGTGCACGCGTCCCGGGTCGACCGCGCCCTCGAACGGGCAGCCGAAGGAGGCGCCGATCGTCACCGTCGCGCGGATCCCGTCCTCGTGCGCTCTGGCCACGATCCGCTCCGCAGCCGCGACCGAGTCGGAGACGGATGCGTTCGAGTTCCGCTGGTTGAAGGTCTCGGTCGAGGCGAACGCGTAGTGCACCTCGTCGAGGCCGCTCGCGACCAGCCGGTCGTAGCCCTTCTCGTTCAGGGCCAGGCCGGCGTAGGTCACCCCCGGCGCGCGCTCGATCGCCTGGACGACCTCCTCGGCGCCCGCCATCTGCGGCACCCGTGCCGGATTGACGAAGCTGACCGCCTCGATCCGCCGCAGGCCCGCGGCCGCGAGCCGGTTGACGAGCTCCGCCCGCGTCGCCGGCTCGAGCACCTTCGGGTCGTTCTGGAGCCCGTCCCGCGGCCCCACGTCGCAGACGACCACGCCGATCACAGGACGCCCTCGGCGCGCAGGTCGTCGAGCTCGTCCGCCGACAGGCCGAGCAGGCCGCCGTACACGTCCTCGTTGTGGCTTCCCTCCTGCCATGTCCCCGACCAGCGGACGGCGCCCGGCGTGTCCGAGAACTTCGGCACGATGCCCGGCCCGACGAAGGTGCCGATCTCGGGGCAGTGGTGCTCGAGCAGCATCTCGCGCGCCCGGAACTGCGGGTCTCGGAAGATGTCCGCGATCGTGTAGATCGGCCCGCAGATCACCCCCGCCTCGTTCAGCACCCGGTCGATCTCGGCCGCGTCGCGCTCCGCCGCCCACGCGGCCACGATCCCCTCCAGCTCCTCCTGGTTATCCCCCCGGGCCAGGTGCGTGGCGAAGCGCGGGTCGTCGGCCAGCTCCGGCTTGCCCATCGCCGCGCACAGGCGGCGGAAGACGTTGTCCGCGTTCGCCGCGATCACCATCCACTTGCCGTCCGCCGACTTGAAGATGTTCGACGGGGCAACGCCCTTCAGCCCCGTGCCGGCCGGCTCGCGCACGATCCCCAGCCGGTCGTACTCGGGCACCGTGCTCTCGAGCAGCGCGAAGCACGACTCCATGAGCGACACGTCGACCACCTGGCCGCGGCCGCCGCCCAGGCAATCCCGCTTGTACAGCGCCGCCAGGATCCCCTGCGCCGCGAACATCCCCGCCAGCGAGTCGCCCAGCGAGATGTGCATGCGCGGCGGCGGCTCGCCCGGAAAGCCGTTGATGTAGCGGATCCCGCCCATCGCCTCCGCCACCGAGGCGAACCCCGCGCGCGGCGCGTACGGTCCCGTCTGCCCGTACCCCGACACCCGCGCGATCACCAGCCGCGGGTTCACCTCCCACAGCTCCGCCGGCCCCAGGTTCCACCGCTCGAGCGTCCCCGGCCGGAAGTTCTCGACGAGCACGTCGCTCCGCTCGACCAGCTTGAGCAGCAGCTCCTGGCCGCGCCTCTCCCGCAGGTTCAACGTGCAGCACTTCTTGTTGCGCGACTGCACGGGCCACCACAGCGAGCGCCCGTTGTAGCGCGCCTTCCCCCACTCCCGCAGCGGATCCGGCTGACCCGGAGGCTCGATCTTGATCACCTCCGCGCCCATGTCCCCGAGCAGCCGGCCCGTGAACGGGCCCGCCAGGAGCATGCCGAGCTCGATCACGCGGACGCCTGCGAGCGGACCCGCGGCCTCGACCTCCTCCGCTCCCGGCTCGGCCGTCAGCGCATGCTCGCTCATGCCCTTGCCTCGAGCTCGCGCACGTGGCTGACGAGGATGTCCCGGCCCTGGAAGACGTGCTCCTTCATCACCAGCTCGGCCCGCTCGCCGTCAGCTGCCTGGAGAGCCGTCGTGATCTGCCGGTGGTGGTGTCCGGAGATGCGCTTCTGGTCGGGCGAGTACCAGATGTACGACTTGTAGACGAGCGGCAGCTCGATCACGTTGCGCACCATCGCCGCGGTGCGCTCGCTGCCCGCGGCGTCCAGGATCGCGTTGTGGAAGAGCAGGTTCTCCTTCACCAGCTCGCGCACCTCGTCGTCCGCGATCGCGTCGAAGCGCTCGCAGCTCGCCCACAGGGCGGCGAGCTGCTCGGAGCTGATGCGGCTCGCCGCCCGGCGAGCCGCGTAGCCCTCGAGGAGAGCGCGGAGCTGGTAGAGATCGTCGAGGTCGGCGGCGTCGTGCGAGCGGACGGTGGCGCCGCGGTTGGGGGTCGCGTCGACCAGACCCTCCGCCTGCAGCAGCAGCAGCGCCTCGCGGACGGGGGTGCGGCTGATTCCCAGCTCGCGGGCGAGCTCCTCCTCCTTCAAACGCTGGCCCGGGACGAGCTGGCCGTTGACGATCGCGTCGCGAATCACCCGGGTCGCAGCGGCGCTCGCGTTCTGGACGAGCGCCTCTGCGTCCTGGAGGATCTTCCCCACGAGCAGAGGATACAATATGCAATCAGCTGGGCCGGCCAAGGGCCGTGTCCCGTCCCTGCCGGGGGACGAGCGGCTGTCCCGCCAGCAGGCGCTCGACCCCGCCCATCCCCCAGTGGCTCGCGCCCGCCTCGGTGACGAGCGACGGCACCCCCGCCACCCCCGCCGCCTCGGCGTCTGCTCGGACGCGCCGCAGGCGCTCGCCGAGCTCGGGGGCGTACGCGGCCGCGACCGCTTCGGCCGCGTCCAGGCCGGCGCGGGCGGCCGCGCGCGCGATCTCGGCGTCCGTGGAGATGTCCTCGCCCTCGCAGAAGAACGCCTCGTAGAGGGCGCGCTTGAACGCGCGCAGGCGGCCCTGCTCGGCCGCCCACAGGCACGCGGCGAGCGGCAGCGTCGAGCGCGGCTGGTAGCGGGGCAGGTGGATCTCGAGGCCGCGCTCGAGCGCCCGGCGGTAGACGTTCCGCGTCCAGTCGGCGCGGAGGTGGTCGCCGCGCGGCTCGAGGAGGGGGCGCGGCGGCGGCCGGAGCTCGTACGGCAGCCACTCGACGGCGAGCTCGCCGGCGTCCTCCGCAGCCTCCAGCGCACGCGACTCCATGTACGAGTACGGGCAGACGACGTCGTAGTAGAAGCGGACCTTCCGCATCCGGAAGTCAGACTCTAGAATCCCGGCGCCGATGCGCGTCGCGCTCCGCGAGGCATCGGATCCCAGCTGTCACGACGCAAGGAGGTGTCCGTGACCGTCACCGAGCATGGCCACGAGCTCGTCCCCGAGGCGATCCTCGAGAAGGACGGGCTGAAGGTCTCGAAGAGCCCGTGGGGGCCCGACGACGAGATCGGCCGGCTGAACTGGATCACGCCGGAGACGAACCGGGCGATCCTCGAGCACCTGAACGGCGCGCACGTGTTCGACCTGAACGTCGAGTACTTCATCGGCATGCCGTCGTGGGTCGCGGCCGGCGATCCGCCGTACGGCATCTGGATGACCCACACCCCGCAGGGGTCGGTCAACGACAACCTGTCCGGAGCCGGCGCCTCCGCGCACCAGCGCTACTCCTACTGCGGCGACTCGATCCACATGTACACCCACTGCGGCACGCACGTGGACACGCTCAACCACCTCGGCCACCACGGGCTGTTCTGGAACGGGTGGACGGCGGACAGGGACCTGGGCAGCCGCATCTGGAACAAGGGCGGCCCCGAGAAGTATCCGCCGATCATCGCCCGCGGCGTGCTCCTGGACGTGGCCGGGATGCACGGAGTCGACCAGCTCGAGGCCGCCTACGGCATCACGCCGCAGGACGTGCAGGACACGGTCGCCAAACAGGGAGTGGAGCTGCGCAAGGGCGACGTGGTGCTCGTCCGCACCGGGCGGATGCGCGCCTGGCCCGACTTCGACGGCTACCTGCAGCGACCGCCCGGGATCAATCTGCCGGCGGCGAAGTGGCTGTGCGAGGAGGCAGGGGCGATGTGCATCGCCGGCGACTCGATCGGGCTCGAGGTGATGCCCTGGGACGAGCCCGACGCCTTCCTGCCCGTGCACGCGTACATGTTCACGACGGCCGGCGCGCAGATCATCGAGGTCGTGAACATGGAGGAGGTCGCCGCCGAGAAGCAGTACGAGTTCGCCTTCCTCGGCTTCCCGCTCAAACTGCGGGGCGCAACCGGCGCACCGATGCCGTCGTACGCCGTGCCTCTTCGCGACTGAGCCTCTCCGAGCATGGCCCGGGGTCTGACCCCGGGCCATGTCGGCAGTGGCGAGCGAGACTTCGCGCCACCCTGCGCTTCAGGGGCCTGCCCCGCCAGGCACCGGCTGCGCCCTACTCGAACACGTCCAGGGGGAGCAGCGCCGTGACGAGCGGGTAGGGGACGTCGACGGCCTCCGAGATGCGAAGGTCGACACAGACCGAGCAGAGCGCGTAACAGGCCGCCCGCTCGAACCCGTGGCGCCGCTCGAGGTGGTCGACCATGCCGACCACCGCGGCGCGCGCGGCCTCGTCGAGATCCATCCCCGCCCGGACGGGGATCCCGGTCGTGGCGAACGAGCGCCGCTCCCGCGTCCCCGGCGTCTCGAAGGCCGGAAACGGCGGCGCCGGAGCCTTGTGCACCGCGAAGCGCACCGTCACTGCGCCCTCGACCTCGACCGCCGTCCCGCACACCTCGCCGTCCCCCTGCGCGAAATGCAGGTCGCCGATCGAGAAGAGCGCCCCGTCCACGTCCACGGGCAGCCACAGCCGGGAGCCTGCGACGAGCTGGCGGACGTCCATGTTGCCGCCCGTCTCCCGCGGCGGGATCGTGCGCAGGCCGTCGGCTGCCGACGCAGGGACGGCCGCCTGCGGGAGCGCATCGGCGACCGGCTGGCCCCGCAGGCGGAGGGCCTCCTCGCGTGCGCGGAACGCCTCCAACCGCTCCGGTGAGGGCGCCACGCCGATGACGCCCGCGAACATCTCCTGCGGGAGGGTCACGCCGGGCAGCTCGGGCGACCGCGCAACGCCGCCCGCGATCTCCCACCTGACGAGATACGGCTCGGGAAAGAGGTCGTGGAGCAGCCCGAAGCCCGGGATCACGCACGTGACGCCGAAGCTCGCCGGCTCGTAGGCGAGGAGCTCCACCTCGAGGACGTCGCCCGGCTCGGCGCCCTCGACGTAGACGGGCCCGGTCAACGGATGGCCGCGGCCGAGGTCGAGCCGCGCCACGTCCGCATGCGTGCTCGCCCGCGTCAGCTGCCCGTCGAGCCCGTCGCGCGTCTCGAACGTGACCTCCTCGCCCGGCGCGACGGACGCGACCGGCTCGAGCGCCGGATGCCAGCGGTTGTGGTAGCGCTCCGGCCCGATCCTCACAGGAGCCTCCCGACCCGCTCGGCGGTCTGCCGCGCCGCCTCGACCTCCTGCTCGCTCCAGCGCCGCGCCCGCCCCAGCTGGTGCAGCGAGACGATCGCCACGACGCGCTCCGCGCGTGTGACCGGCGTCACGATCTGGGCGCGCATGCCGCCGTACAGCTCGAGCATCGCACGGAAGTGCGGCTCCTCGGAGGCGAGCAGGCAGTCGTCCTGGACGACCTGCCGTCCCTGCTGCACCTCGCGCACGACCGGCTGGCGGCTCATGTCCGGTGTCGCCACCCCGCGGATGGACGGCACGCCCTCCGACAGCGCCTCGTGCGTCACCGGGAAGACGTCGCCGGGTACGTCCTGACGAAGCGTGACGCGGCTGGCGCCGGTCTGGACGAGCAGGTCGTGGAGGAGCGCGTCGATCTCGGTCATGATCGCGCGGTGATTATCGACGCTCACATGCACGTCGACCACCTCCCGGCGCTCGGCTGGGAGTTGGAGGCGGCCGCCTGCGTGCGCCGGCTGGACGAGGCCGGGATCGACAAGGGCGTGGTGATGACGATCGTCGACGCCCCCGAGGTGAACCCGGACGCGCTGGAGCTGATCGCGAACGCATGCGCCGCCTTTCCGGGGCGCCTGGAGGCGTTCGCGCGCCTGCACCCCTGGTACGACGAGGCGGTCGAGCTGCTCGAGCGGGCGATCTCCGGGTACGGCTTCAAGGGCCTCAAGCTCCACCCCGTGACGACGATCGCGCACCCGGCCGTCGAGGAGACGCTGCGGCTGATCCGCGCGGCCGCAGCGCGCGGCGCGCCGACGCTGTTCCACTGCGGGGACGAGCCGCTGACGACGCCGCTCGCGATCGCCCGCGCCGCCGAGGCCTGCCCGCAGGCGACGATCGTGCTCGGGCACATGGGCGGCTACTTCCACGTCGACGAGGCGATCGAGACGGCCGAGCGCCTGCCGAACCTCATGCTCGAAAGCTCGGCCATGCCGTACCCGGCGAAGATCCGCGAGGCAGTCGTTCGGCTCGGGCCCGAGCGGGTGCTGTTCGCGAGCGACGGACCCGCCTGCTCGCCGCGGATCGAGCTGGAGAAGGTGCGGCTCGCCGGGCTCGAGCCGCAGGCGGAGCGGCTCGTGCTCGGCGGGAACGCGCGGCGGCTGCTGGAGCGCGTGCGGTGATCGTCGACTCGCTCGTCTTCCCCTGCCGGGATCTCGTCGAGCGTCTGGACGCGGCCGGCATCGACCGGGCCGTGCTCTGCCCGCCGCGGGCCCGGGGCGAGACGTACGCGCAGCTGAACGACCGCGTCGCGGTGGCGGCGCGCGCGCTCCCCGACCGCCTCGTCGCCTTCTGCCGCGTCGACCCGCTCGTCCCGGGCGCCGTCGGCGAGGCCCGGCGCGCGCTCGGCCAGCTCGGCTGCCGCGGGCTGTTCCTGCACCCGTGGGAGGACGCGTTCCGGGTCACCGACCGCGCCGTCGATCCGCTGTGCGCGCTCGGAGCGCCCGTGATCGTCGCCACCGGCTATCCGTGGGTGGCGGAGGCGCTGCAGGTGGCGGAGCTCGCGCGCCGCCATCCCGGGACGACCTTCGTCGCCACGAACGGCGGCCAGCTCAACATCTCCGGCCTCGGCCAGACGGACGCGGAGCTCGCCGTCGCCTCGACGCCGAACCTGCACCTCCAGACCGCCGGCGTCTACCGCGAAGACTTCCTCGAGGGGATCGTGGCCCGGCACGGCGCCGAGCGCCTCCTGTTCGCGAGCGCCTGCCCCGTCTTCGACCCGCGGCTCGAGCTCCTGCGCGTGATGTGGGCGCCCGCCTTCACGGACGCCGACCAAGCGGCGATCCTCGCCGGCAACGCGGAGCGCCTGCTCGGTTGAGGACCCCGCGGCCGAGTCAGGCGTGACGCACGCGATCACCCCGGACGGCAGCCACGGCGGCGGGACCGCGATCAGGTCGAAATCATCTTCTTCTCGATTGAGCGGCTCAATCAAAATAAAAGGTTGAGCTGCTCTTTCTACCCGCCTTTTGAGGAGGTTGGTGAGGCTTGGGTTTCGTTCGCCGCGCTCGATGCCGCTGACGTGGCTCCGGTCGAGCCGTGCTCCCAGGGCGAGTCTCTCCTGCGAGAGTCCGGCCTCGGCGCGTAGCTCGCGGAGAGCCTGACCGTAGGCGAGATGAGCGGGTGAGCACAACTCGGCCACCGCTCACACGGTTGCAACTTGATGCATATCGGTCTACGGTCTACAAGTCACATAGCGACTCTCGCTGCACCGTGGAGGACCGCATGAGCGCAGTCAAGTTCGCTTTCCGGGCCGTGGGGGGCACTCTGAAGTGGGCGTTGATCGTCGGCGGGCTGGTGATCGTGGCGGTGGTGATCGTGGCGATCGTCGGCCTGGGCAAGGGCGTCAGTGACGCGAACAAGACCGCTGCTCGCGTCGCGCCGCTGATGAGCAAGGTGCACTTGGGGGAGACGGAACGCCAGGTGCGGTCGTTCCTCGGTGCGCCGGACAGCACGCAGCAACAGACGGATGCATCTGGGCGGACCGATTATTGGTACTACGGCACGCTGGCGACAAAGGGCACGTGGCAGCTGGTGTTCACGAACGGTCGGCTGACGGCGAAGAACCGCTATTGACGAGGGATACGCGCCCTCGCAGATCCAAGCCAGATCCACCGCCCAGCTCCGAGGTAACTTCCACCTAGCGATCGAACGGTCGCCACGAAGCGACGCAAGCACGAGCTCGGCGGTCTGAGGCTCGCTCGCTAACGCTAGGTCGAAATCATCTTCTTCTCGATGCCGACGCCGGCCGCGAGCGCGCGCTCGTACTCGAGCGGCACCGTCGCCGAGTCCTGGAGCGCGATCCCGGTCGAGTCGAAGACGGTGATCTCGTCGTCCGACCGACGGCCCTCCAGCTCGCCGCAGATCACCTTGCCGATCTCGCCGGCGACGTCGGCTTCCGAGATCAGCCCCTCGCGCAGCGCGACGTTGATCTCGCCGTCCTCGCGGCACTGACGGATGTCGTCGACGAAGATGCGCGCCCGCCGCAGCGTCCGCGGGTCGAGCTCCTGCTCCCCGGCGAGGTCGGCGCCGAGCGCGGCGATGTGCGTGCCCGGCGACACCCACGCATCGTCGACCAGGAAGCGGCGCGCATGCGTGCCGGTGACGATCACGTCCGCCCCGCGCACCGCCTGCTCGACGTCCGTCGTCGGCTTCAACTCGAGGTGCGGGTAGGCCGGCTGCTCCTCGCCGAGGAAGCGGTCGAGCGACTGGCGCGTCCGGCTCCAGATCCGAACCTCGCGCCAGGGGAAGACCTCGTTGCACGTCGCGAGAGCGCCCTTGCCGACGCTGCCCGCGCCGAGGATGGCGAGCACGGACGAGTCCCTGCGTGCGAGCCACTTCGCCGAGACGGCGGCGGACGCGCCCGTTCGCATGAGCGTGTGGTGGGAGCCGTCGCAGATCGCAAGCGGGAAGCCCGTCTCCGGATGCGTGTAGACGAGGATGGAGAAGACGGCCGGGAGGTCGTAGGCGGCGTTGCCCTCCCGAATCGACACCCACTTGCACGCCGCCGCCTCCGGCTCCTCGATCCACGAGGGCATCACCTCCCACTCGCCCCGGTAGCGGTCGAGGACGATGTGCCCCTTCGGCTCCATGTACGCGCGGCCGAGGCCGTGCATGCGGAAGGCGTGCTCGACGCAGTCGTTGTACTCCGCCGGGGTGAGCAGGCCGATCATGTCGGTCCGCCCGAGGATCAGCGTCTTGCGGTTGCGCCAGGATTCGGCCACGAGCCGACTCTACGACCCGACCTCGCGCTCGACAAGCGCCACGAGCTCGCGCAGGTCGACCTCCTCCGCCTCGGGCAGGAACGGCTGCAGGCGGGCTCGCGCCCGCTCGAGCTGACGCCGCGCCCGCACGCCGTCTCCCTCCTGCGCGCGGCAGCCGGCCGCCGCCAGATGATGGAGCCCGCGCACGAGCTCGCCGCCGGCCTCGAAGCCCCGCTCGAGCGCCGCCGCGGCCGCCGCGTACGCACCCTCCCGCATGTGCCGCTCCGCCGCCCAGACGGCGGCGCGTGCGCGAAGGTGTGGCGGCGGCCAGTCGTCCATGGCAGCGAGTGTAGAGTCAGGCTCGTGGTGGATCGGGAGCGCAGCGCGACCCGTATCGAGCGCGACGTGGAGACGCTCGCCGGCCCGGCGTACACGCTCTCCGACCGGGCCATCTGCCGCTACGCCTATACGGACGCATACCGGGCGACGCTCGACTACTTCGCGCGCGCGCTCGCCGAGCTCGGCTTCGAGATCTCCCACGACCCGGTCGGCACGCTCGTCGCGCGGAACCGGCCGGCCGGTGAGCCGGTGTTCGGCATCGGCTCGCACTGCGACTCGAACCGCAACGGCGGTCGCTACGACGGCACCATGGGCGTGGTCGCGGCGCTCGAGGTCTGCCGGCTGAACGAGGAGCTGGGCCTCGGGCTGCCGCTGCAGCTGATCTCCTTCCTGGAGGAGGAGGGCTCCGGGTTCGGCCAGATGCTGCTCGGCAGCCGGATCATGCTCCAGCGCGTGACCGAAGAGGAGCTGCGCGAGTCGTTTCGCGCGCTCGACGACGGGCGGTCGTTCTGGGAGCACGCCGAGGCGGCCGGCCACGAGCCCGCGCGCTGGCGCGAGTCGATCCACGTCCTCGACGACCTGACCGGCTGGATCGAGATGCACATCGAGCAGGCTCGGGTGCTGCAGGACACCGGCAAGCGGCTCGGCATCGTCACGGCGATCGCCGGCTACGTCCACGCCGACGTGACGGTGCACGGGCGCGGCGACCACGCCGGCGCGACGCCCATGGACCTCCGGCTCGACCCGACGCTTCCTCTCGCCGAGACGATCCTCGAGCTCGAGCGCCTCGCGCGCGAGGCCGGCAAGGGAACGGTCGGGACGGTAGGCGAGATCGAGCCGGCGCCCGGGCTGATCAACGCGATCGCGGAGCGCGTCCGCTTCTCGCTCGACATCCGTGGGCCCGACGACGATGCCTACCGGGCCGTCGCGCGCGACGTGGCCGCCTTCGCCGAGCAGGCGGCGGAGCGGCGCGGGATGCGTGCCGAGTACGCGCAGCGGCAGACGCTTGCGGCGACGCCGCTCGACGACCGCATCGTCGGCGCGCTCGAGCAGGCGGCGGCCGCGACCGGCGAGCCGTACATGCGCATGCACTCCGGGGCTGCGCACGACACGATGTGCGTCGCCGAGCGGGTGCCGAGCGCGATGCTCTTCGTCCCCTGCAGGGACGGGATCAGCCACTCGCCGCTCGAGGAGGCGAGCCCTGCCGACGCGGCGCTCGCAGCCGAGGTGATGCTGAACGCGATCGCCGCGCTCCAGGCCGCGTAGCCCGGAGCTGACGGGAGCCGAGGGCCGGCGAGTGGCGCCGCAGGCAGACGACCGCTCGCGAGAGCGCGACCTCCCGCGAGAGGGCGCGTGGCCTCGCGCAAGCGGACGCGACCGCGTCCGCGACGTGACCCCAAGCGGGAGAGCCCTGGGGAGGGCGAGCCGCCCAGCCGTCGGGAACGGCAGCCCGCGAGACACGCCGGCCGAGCCCTCGTAACAGACTGTTACGAGGTGAGGTTGTCGGGCTCCTGAGCGCGCAGGAGCGCCGTTCTCGGGCGCGCATCCCGCGTCTCCGCTCACGTAACACAGTCTGTTACGTGGCACGAGGCAGTCTGTTACGTGGCACGAGGCCTGCGCCTTGGCAAGGCGTGGGGAGGTCGGGCGGACGGCGGGCGACGGGTCGCGGAACGCGTCAGGGCTCGCTCGCCGCCAGCGCGCCCCGCGCGCCCAGGCGCGCAGCGCTCGGCAGGAGGACGAGCGCGATCCCCCACGCGGCTGCGAGCAGGCCGAAGCCGAGCCGCCCGCCCCCCGGGCCGGAGAACGTCAGCCCGACGAGCGGCGTCGCCGCGAGCGCGACGAGCGCCGCCGCCGAGTTGACGAAGCCGACGGCGGTCGCCGGTGCGTCGGGCCGCGTCAGCGCCGCGCCGGTGAAGGAGGGCGCGAAGGGGATCCCGGCCGCGAGCCCCACCAGCGCCGCCCCCACCACCGCCAGCGCCGTCGGCCGCGCGGCGGCAAGCGCCGCCGTGCCGAGCGCCCCGGCGACGAGGCTCCCGGCGACGGCGATCCGCGTCCGCTCCGGCCGCTCACGCAGGATCCAGCCACCGAGGGGCCGCGTGGCGATGCCGAGGGTGAGCGTCAGCGCCCCGACGAGGCCGGCCGACCCCTTCGTCAGCCCGCCGTGGCGATGGAGGAGCGTCACGACCCAGTTGCCGATGACGATGCTCAGGCCGAGCGAGGCGGCGTAGAGGACGGCCAATCGGTAGAGCCGCGCGTCGCGGAAGACCCCCACCGGCGCGTGCGCGGCCCGCGCCGCTCCCGTCCGCGCCGTGTCGCCGGGCCCTGCGGCCAGGACCAGAGCACCCGCGAGACCGACGAGGACGGCCGTGGCGTACGGCGCGCGCCAGCCGATCGCGCTCTCGACCGGCGGCACGATCGCGAGCGCGAGCCCACCGCCCGCCAGGGCGACGCCGCCGAACAGGCCCTGGGCAAAGGGCGAACCGCCCTGCACGCGCACGTAGGCGCTTCCCGACACGAACGAGATTCCGGTGCCAACGCCGGTCAGCGCCCGTGCGGCGAGCGCGAGCGCCGTGTCCGGCGTCGCCAGCGCGACCGCGTTGAAGCAGACGATCAGCGCGATGCCGGCGAGCGACACCCGGCGCTCGCCCAGCCGGTCGCTCGCCCTGCCGGCCGGCATCTGCAGCAGGAGGTGCGTGACGAAAAGCGCGGTCGCAAACAGGCCGACGGTGGCGAGGCCGACGCCGTAGCTCGCCGCCAGCTGCTGGGCGACGGCGCCCGTGTTCGAGATGTTCCAGCCCGAGGCGAGCCCGGCTGCGCAGCCGCCGGCGACCGCCCGGCGGACGGCGGCGGGTGGCTCGGGCTGCGACCCGCCCGGCCGCGTCACTGCCACTCGCCCCGGGGAGGGCGGTGTCGACTCCTGGCCGTTGCGAGCGCGGGTCCCGGGCGCACCGCGTACGCGTGCGCACGCCCTGCGGCGACCGGACGCCTGCGCACGGAGGCTGCTGCCATGCTCGCCACGACCCGCGTCCTCGTCCCGGGGAGGCGCGGCCGCCTCCGCTGTCACATCGCGGCGCCCACCCGGCCGGGCACGCTCTCGACGTACGCCAGCGCCTCCTCGAGGGGGACGACGTCCGCGTACTTCGCCTGGATGTCGAACAGGTTCGCCTCGTGCGGGGCCTGCGCCCGGTCGCCGACGCACTCGCGCGGTACGAGCGTCGGCCAGCCGTACTGGAGCAGGTCGATCGCCGTCGCGCGGATGCAGCCGCTCGTCGTCGCCCCGCAGAGGACGACCGTGTCCACCCCCTGCGTGACGAGGATGGAGGCGAGGTTCGTACCGAAGAAGCCCGAGGCGCCCTTCTTGACCACGACCGGCTCGTCCTCGCGCCGCTCGAGCCGCGGGTCGATCTCGACCCAGCGGCCGCCGAGCTCGAGCTCGCCGAGCGCCGGCACCTTCTGCAGCCACAGTCCGCCGTCCTTGCCGCTTCGCTCGAAACCGATCGTCGTGAACACGATCGGCAGCCCCTTCTCCCGGGCGACGTCGAGGAGCCGCTTCGTCGCCTCCACCTCCGCGGTCATGTCGGCCCCGAGCGCGCAGGCCGGGTCGGTGAAGCCGCACGAGAAGTCGACGACGAGGACGGCCGGGCGCGAGCCGCGGGTGACCGCCTGCCCGAGCCCGGCCTTCGCGTACACCTCCCGCGCCTGCTCGTCGCTCATGCCAGCGCCTGCGCGCGGCCGGCGGGCCGAAGCTCCTCGCCGTAGCGCGCGCGCTTGACGAACTGACCGTCGCCCGGCTTGCCGACCAGCTCGTCGTTGTCGACGACGACCTGGCCGCGCACCATCACGAGGTCGGGCGCGCCGGTCACCTCGGTGCCCTCGAACAGGTTGTAGTTCACGTTCGAGTGGTGTGTCGCGGCCGAGATGGTCAGCTTCTTGTCGGGATCCCAGACGACGATGTCGGCGTCCGAGCCCGGCGCGATCGTGCCCTTGCGCGGGTAGAGGCCGAACATCTTGGCGTTCGCGGTCGAGACGAGCTCGACGAACCGACTCGGCGTGATCCGCCCGGCGCGGACGCCGTACGTCCACAGCATGTGCAGGCGGTTCTCGATGCCGGGGCCGCCGTTCGGGACGACCTGGAACTCCTGCCCGTTGACGCCCTTCTGCTCGGGCCAGTTGAACGGGCAGTGGTCGGTCGAGACCGAGGAGAGGATGTCGCGCTGCAGGGCGCGCCACAGGTGCTCCTGGTTCTCCTTCGGCCGCGGCGGCGGCGTGTAGATGTACTTCGCCCCTTCGAAGCCGGGACGGTCGAGCGCCGACTCGTCGATGAACAGGTACTGCGTGCACGTCTCGCCCCACACCTCCCAGCCCTTCTCGCGGGCGATGGCGATCGGCTCGATCGCCTCTTTGCAGGAGACGTGGACGACGAACAGCGGGCAGCCGGCGACGCGCGCGAGCTGGATGGCGCGGTTCGTCGCCTCGCCCTCCGTCTCGGGCGGGCGCGTGCGCGCGTGCCACTTCGGCTCGGTGTGGCCCGCCGCGACGGCCTCCTTGACGATGATGTCGATCGCGTCGCCGTTCTCGGCGTGCACCATGACGACGGCGCCGGTGTCGCGCGCAACGCGCATGGTCTTGAACAGGGTCTCGTCATCGACCATGACGGCGCCCTTGTAGGCCATGAACAGCTTGTACGAGGTGATCCCCTCGTCCGGGAGCGTGGCCAGCTCCTCGAGCGAGCCGCCCTCGCGCAGGTCGGTGACGCCGATGTGGAAGCCGACGTCGATCACCGGCTTGCAGCGATCGATCTTCTCGTGGTAGCTCTCGAGCGCCTGCGCGAAGGACGTCCCCGGCGCCTGCATGCAGAAGTCGACGAGGCACGTGGTGCCCCCGAACGCGGCCGAGGTCGTGCCGGACGTGAAGTCGTCGCAGGTGACCGTGCCGCCGAAGAACATCTCGATGTGCGTGTGCGGGTCGATCGCGCCCGGGAAGACGAGCTTGCCGGTCGCGTCGATCACCCTGTCCGCCGACACGTCGAGCGACTCGCCGATGAGAGCGACGCTCCCGTTGTCGACGAACACGTCGCCGACGTAGTCGTCGGCAGCGGTCACGATCCGACCGCCCTTGATGAGGAGAGACATGCCTGACACCCCTTTCCGGGAGACTTCCACCTGTATACAACCGCTCCGCAGGCGTCGTCAAACGGGAGGCTTCGCCCGGCGCCCGACGAGCCGGGCGACGTCGGCCGGCCATCCCCAGCCGAACGCCGTCGGGACGAGAAGGCGCGGGTCGTCGGAGCTCCAGACCCGCTCTCCGAGCCGGCGACGCGTCGGCCGCCTCCGGTCGTACGCTGCGCTCAGCAGGCGCCCGCTACGCGCCTCGCCACCGTCACAACTTCTTCTTGATCACCTTCCCGGACGGCGCGAGCACGTACCAGAGCCCCCCGTTCAGGTTCAGGGCCTGGCCGGTCACCTGGCCCGGCTTCCGGTCGGAGATGTACCGGTACAGCGGCCACTTGGCGTAGGTGACGACCCGGCCGCCGGCCGGATCGGGGTCGCTGCCGAGCAGCGACGCCTTGGCCTTGCCGGCGGCGACGATCTTCTCGCCCTTTGCGACCTTGACCGGCGGCCAGACGGCGGCGCAGGTGGCGACACAGGTCACCCGCCTGCGCTTGTCGGGGACGAACATGTACAGGGTTCGCCCCTTCGCGTCGACGAGGATCGTTCCGAGCTTCGGCACCGTCCGCGTCGTGATCTTCACGACCGCAGCGCGCGCGGCCGAGCCGCCGACGGCCGGTGCGGCGCCGGCGAGCGCGACGGCGGAAGCGGCCGCCGCGAGCGCCGCGAGCGCCGCCGCCGAGAGCATCTTCCGCATCGAGCAGACCTCCTCGCCTGCCTTCGTGTGGGCAGGAACGCCACTCACAGCGTGCGGGGTCAGCGTAGCGGCCGGCGGTAGCGTGCCGTCGAGCCTCGCCCGCGACCGGCCTCAGGCGGCGTGCGCGGAGCGCTCGACGAGCGGCGGTCGCCGCTCGTGCCAGTCGGTTGCCTGCTGCAGCGCGGCCGCGACACGGAGCACCGTCTCGTCGTCTCCGCGTCGGCCGACGATCGCAAGCCCGACCGGCAGCCCCGAGACGAAGCCCGCGGGCACGCTCGCCACCGGCAGGCCGGCCAGGCTCCACGGCGAGTTGAACGGGATGAGCGCGAGCCGATAGGGCAGGCGCTCTCCGCGCAGCTCGACCGTGTCCTCCCCGATCGGCGGCGCGACGACCGGCATCTCCGGGCAGACGAGGACGTCGACGCGGTCGAAGACCCGCTCCAGCTCGTCCCCGTACCAGCGCCGGGCGCGCAGACCGGTGACGTGCGCGGTCGCGGGCAGGAGCAGGCCGGCGAGCAGGCGCGCCCGCACGTCGGCGCCGTAGTCGGCGAGCCGCGAGCGAAGCCAGCGCAGGTGCACCTCGGCCGCCTCGGGCAGCATGAGCAGCTGGTTGATCGTGCCCGACTCCTCGAGGAGCGGCGGCTCGACCGGCTCGAGCGCCGCGCCGAGACGGCGCAGCTCCTCGACCGCCTCCAGCACGCCCGCGGCGACGGCGGGATCGGCCCGCTCGAACAGCGAGTCGACGACGCCGACGCGCAGCCCGCGCGCGCCGCCCGCGACGTCGTAGGGCTGACCGGCGAGCACGGACAGCAGCAGCGCGCAGTCGGCCGCGGAGCGCGCGAGCGGGCCGACCGTGTCGAGCGACCACGAGACGGGAACGGTTCCCCCGATCGGCACGAGGCCCGTCGTCGGGCGGAGCCCGGTGACGCCGCACAGGCAGGCAGGGATGCGGATCGAGCCGGCGGTGTCCGTGCCGAGCGCGGCGGGCACGAGGTCGGCGGCGACTGCGGCGGCGCTGCCGCCGCTCGACCCGCCGCAGATCCGCTCGAGCGCCCACGGGTTGTGCGCCGGTCCGAAGTGCGGGCTCGTCGTCATCGCTCCGAACGCGAACTCGTGCGTGTTCAGCTTGCCGACGACGACCGCCCCGGCCGCCCGCAGGCGACGGACGCACTCGGCGTCGGCCGCGGCCACGTGCTCGGCGAGGATGCGCGAGGCGGCCGTCGTCCGCTCGCCGGCCACGTCGATCACGTCCTTCACCGCCACCGGCACGCCGCGGAGCGGCCCCGCGGGCGCCGTCTCCGCCTCGGCGAGGGCCGCGTCCGCGCGGACGCTCAGGAACGCGTTCAGCTCCCCGTCGAGGCGCTCGATCCGCTCGAGGCACGCCGCGACCGCTTCGCGCGGGGAGAGCGCTCCTGCCCGCACCGAGCGGGCAAGCCCGGCCACGCTCACGGCGCGGTCTCCGGCGGCAGCCGCCGCTCGATCTCCACCAGGCTGGGCAGGATCACCTCGAGGAAGCCGAGCACGCCCGTAAGGTCCTCGTCGGTCGGGAACACCCCCTGCTGCGCAGCCAGGCCGCGCAGGAGGTCGATGGACGGGGCGGCGGGGGGCGGGCTAGACTCGGAGCGCATGCCGATCTACGAGTATCGCTGCCAGGGGTGCGAGCACCGCTTCGAGGAGTTCCTGTCCACGTCGACGAAGCCGGCGCCGCCGTGCCCCCGCTGCGGGTCGACGAAGGTGACGAGGCTGATGTCGCGCATCAACACCGAGTGGCTGCCGAGCGACGTCGCCTGGGATCGCGTCGGCCGCTCCTGGGACTGAGCGTCCCCCCGTCGCCGCAGGTCGGGTCTCACGACGCGCCGGCGAGCGAGAAGAAGCGGTCGTCGATGATCGTCGAGGGCGACGGGAAGTCGACCTTCGAGTGGCTGAGCCCGAGCTGGACGATCGTCTCCGCCATCTTGATCGCAACCGGCCCCGGGTTGATCACGGGCGCCGGCAGGTGCTCGGCCATGTAGTCGCCCGCCTGGTGCATCGTCGTCGACCCGAGCAGGATCACGCCCGCCCCGTCCTCGACGATCGCCTTCTCTGCCTCGTCCGTCAGCCGCCGGAACATCTCCTCCTCCTTGCCCGCGAACAGGGCCTCGACGTCGGGCGGGATGTTCACGGCGCGGATCGACGCGCACTTGTCCCACAGGTGGTACGTGTCGAGGTTCTTCTCGTACAGGTGGCGCCACTTGTCCCACATGGTGACGATCGAGAAGCGCTTGCCGAGCATGATCGCGACCGCGTAGGAGACGAGGCCGGGGCCGATGACGGGGATGTCGAGCCGGGAGCGGAGCGCGTACAGGCCGGAGTCGGAGACGGTGTCCATGACGACCGCGTCGTAGCCCTCCTCCTGCGCCCGCAGGCCCGCCTCGGCGATGTACATGTCGAAGACGAGCGCCTCGTAGTAGCAGTCGACCAGCGTCGCGCTGTTGCGGACGGGCACGCACTCGACGTGCGTGTCCGGCCCGAGCAGGTCGGCGGGGATCTGCGCCGCCCGGTTGGCGATGCCCTCCTCGTCGAAGGGGAAGGGGATGATGAACTTGATCCGCATGGGCTCCTCCGGTCGGCGTCGCGGGTCAGAGGGTTCTAAGTCAGACTTTCGGGCCTGTCAAGCAGGTGCCCGAAGGAGGAGCGAGATGCCCTTTGCGACGATCGACGACGGCGTGCGGCTCTACTACGAGCTGACCGGGCCCGAGGCAGGGCCGGTCGTGCTCCAGCTCGGCGGCGGCCTGTTCGGCCGGCACAACTTCGGCGCTGTGAACGACGGCTTCCGCGAGGCGGGCTTCCGGCTGCTCGCCTTCGACGCGCGCGGCTACGGCGCCTCCGACCACCCGCACGAGCGGTTCACGATCGAGGGTTGGGCCGAGGACGGCGCGAAGCTGCTCGAGGCGGTTGGGATCGAGCGTGCCCTCGTGCACGGCACCTCGATGGGCGGGATGATCGCGATCGCCCTCACCGCCCTGCACCCGGAGCGCGTGATCGCCGCCTGCGCCGACGTCGCCTTCGCGAAGCCCGACGTCTACCGGCGGACGCTGTTTCGGGTCTGGCGCCGGATGGCCGAGTCGATGCCGTGGGACGACTTCTCCGACCACGTGACCACGCAGGCCGTCGGCGCGCGCTTCCTGGAGAGCGAGGAGGGGAGCGGCACGTTCGAGCTCGTGCGCACGGTGATCGGTTGGAACGACCCCTACACCGTGCGCCAGGCCTGCCTCGCCATGGAGCAGATGGACCTGTCGCCGCTCGTGCCCCGGATCGAGCGGCCGCTCCTGATGACGAACGGCACATACGACATCCTCTGTCCACCCGAGCTCGCCCCGTCCGGGCTGGGCGCGCGGCAGATGGCGGCGATGAACCCGCACGTCACGACGCACGAGTTCCCGGACATCGGCCACGCCGACCTGCTCGAGTGCCCGGCCGAGGCGGTGCGGATCGTGACCGCGTTCTTCCGCGACGCGCTCGCCGAGTAGCCGCGCGGGGAGCACGGAGCTCCAGCGGCGAACGGCGGCGTCTCGCTCACGCCGAGGCACCGAACCGGCCCTGCTCGGCCCACCCGGCCACGCCCCCGAACACACCCGCCTCGGCCAGCTCGCGGACGCGCTCGCGCGAGTAGCCGCACAGCTCGACGAGCACCTGCTCGGTGTGCTCGCCGCGGAACGGGCCGCGCACCGGTTGTCGCTCGAGCTGCTCGCCGCCCTCGGCGAGCCGCAGCGGCGTGCGGATCGAGCGGACACGGCCGAGCACAGGGTGCTCGTGCTCGACGACGTCCCCGCGGGCACGCGTCTGCGCGTCCTCGAGCGCCTCGAGCACCGTGTTCACCCTGGCCGCAGGAATGCCCGCGCCGACCAGCAGGTCGAGCCACTCGTCGACCGGACGGGCGGCGAACACCTCCTCGAGCAGCGGTACGAGCACGTCACGGTGCTCGTCGCGCGCCGCCATCGTCTGGAAGCGAGCGTCGTCCTTCAGCTCCGGCCGGCCGATCACGTCGCACAGGCGCTGCCAGAACTTCTCCTTGGCCGCGCCGACCACGAGCCAGCCGTCGGCAGCGCGGAAGTTCTGGAAGGGGACGATCGACGCGTGCGCCGAGTTCCGCCGGCGCGGCGGCACGTACCCGTGCGTCGCCGCCCACGGCCCGATGTACATCAGCTCGTGCAGCGCCGTCTCGAACAGCGAGACGTCGCAGTCGCAGCCGACGCCGTCCCGGCGCGCGCGCCACAGGCCGGCGAGGAGCGCGATCGTCGACGCGTAGCCACCCGACAGGTCGACGAGCGACAGGCCGCTCTTCGTCGGCGGGCCATCCGGCTCACCGGTCAGCGTCTGCCAGCCGGCGAGGCCCTGCATCATGTAGTCGTAGCCGCCTTCGCGCGCGCGCGGCCCGCTCATGCCGAAGCCGGACAGCGAGCAGCAGACGACGCGCGGATTGACGTGCCGAAGCTGCTCGTAGGTGAGCCCGAGGCGCGCCGGCTGGTCACCGCGCAGGTTCGAGTACACGGCGTCGACCGCGCGCACCAGGTCCTCGAGCACGGGTCGAGCCGCCTCGTGGCGCAGATCGAGCGAGACGGAGCGCTTGCCGCGGTTGAACGTCTCGAAGAAGAGCGAGTGCTCGCCCTCCTGGAAGGGCGGCACGTAGCGCCCGACGTCGCCGCCCGCCGCCGGATCCTCGACCTTGATCACGTCCGCGCCGAGGTCGGCGAGCTGCAGCGTCGCCCACGGCCCCGCACCGAACTGCTCGACCGCGAGCACCCGCACGTCCTCGAGCGGCAGCCTCGTCATCGCCAAGTGACAGTCTGTTGCAAGCCGCTCGACCCGCTCGGCTCGATCCTCAACCGATCCTTGTGACAGTCTGTTGCAAGGCGAGAGCGGTCGCGGCGTGGAGGCGCTCCGCCTGGTCGAGGAGCTGGGCGGGCGCGCAGCCGGGGTTGAGGACGACGTGCTCCGCCCCCGCGTCGACGTAGGCGCGCACCCTGGCTGCACACTCCGCGGGCGTCCCGGCGACGCAGTAGCGCTCGACGAGGCGCAGGTCGGGGGCCATGCCGTAGCGCGCGGCGAGGTGCTCGGCCAGGCGCTCGCGCGCGCGCTCGCCGACGAGCGCGGGGCAGACGGCGACGGCGGCGACCGAGGACGGGTCGCGGCCCGCCTCCTGCGCGTGCCGCCGCACCTCGGCGAGGCCGTCGGCGAAGCGCTCCGGGGAGACCCACAGCGGCATCCAGCCGTCGCCCAGCCTCCCGGCTCTCCTGAGCGCCCCCGGCGAGCGGCCGCCGACCCACAGCGGCGGGCCGCCCGGCTGCGCCGGCGCCGGCTCGATCGTGACGCCGGCGAACGAGAAGAACCGGCCCGAGAAGCTCGCCCCCGGCCCCCGGAACAGCTCGCGCAGCGCGAGCATCGCCTCATCCGTGCGCGCGCCGCGCTCGCCGGGCGCCACGCCGACGGCCTCGAAGTCCTTCCCGCCCTCGCCGCCGACGCCCACCCCGAGCACGACCCGCCCGCCCGAGAGGTAGTCGAGCGACGCGAACGCGCGCGCGACGAGCGACGGGTGCCGCAGCGGCAGCAGCACGACGCCCGCGCCGATGCGGATGCGCTCGGTGCGAGCGGCGAAGCAGGCGAGCGCAACGGTCACGTCGAGGATGGGATTGTGGAAGGAGACGTGGTCGCCTGCCCACAACGACTCGTAGCCGACAGACTCCGCGAGCTCCGCCACCGCCCGGAAGAAGCCCGGGTCGGGCGCGCCGCCGACGAGCTGCCCCGACCCCTGGAGGCCGAGGCCGACCGGCGCCCGCCCGAAGCTCATGCCTGCTCGGCGACCCGGATCGCGTAGCGCCAGGTGCGCTCGTAGTGCGGGCGCAGAAACTCGAGGTGGGCGCGCATCTCGCGCTCTGCCCGCCGCGCGTCCCGTCCCTCGATCGCCGCCGCGATCGCGCGGTGCTGCTCGTTGATGCCCTTGTGGAAGCGGGTCCCGAGCGAGGAGCGCGCCAGGTTCGTCTGCAGGATGGTGAACAGGGGCTCCGCCGCCATCTTCAGGAAGGCGTTCCCGGAGGCGGCGATCACCGTCGTGTGGAAGCCGGCGTTGTAGACGAACTGCTCCGTCGGTGCCAGCTTTGCCGGCTCGATCGGGATCGTGCCCTGCAGCCGCGCCAGCACCTCGTCCGTCCGCCGCTTGGCGGCGAGCCGGGCGGCCGGCACCTCGAGCGCCTCGCGCGCCTCCAGCAGCTCGTCGAGGGTGACGTGCTCGGCGGCCGCCAGGAGGTTGAGCGCCGAGTTGAGGAACTGCGACACGTGGTCGACGGTCGGCAGGGTCACGTACGTGCCCCCGCCTGCCCCTTTCGCGGTGCGGATGAGGCTCTGGGCCGTCAGCAGGCGGAGCGCCTCCCGCACCGTCGCGCGGCTGACGCCGAACTCACGGGCGAGCACGGTCTCGTTCGCCAGCCTCTCCCCGCGGGCGAGCTTGCCGCTCACGATCAGCTCGCGCAGCTGGTCTGCCACCTGCTCGTACGCCTTCCGCACGCGGCGGACGGGCATCGCCTCCGAGGCCCGCTCCACCGGTCGCACGGTCGGCGGGTTCACCTCGGCTCGATTCCGAACTCCCGGTTGCCTGCGTCCGAGACCGGCGCCGTGTTCGGCACCGGTCGGTCGCGGAAGTACTCGGTCAGCGAGCTGCCGTCACGGCTCGCCCGCAGCTCGGCGCGCCTCGCCTCGGTCGCCGCCGCGTCGATCTCGAGCGTCCGCTCGTCGGCGAAGACGACCCCGTAGGCGTCCCGGGCGAGCTCGATGGTCGTGAAGTCGTCGAGCACGTCCTCGCGCACCTGCTCGGGGTCGCGCTCGAGCGGGTCGCCGTAGCCGGCCGCGTTCGGCTCGCGGAACTCGATGAACTCGCCCGCCCGGAAGGGGACGCCGGTCACCTTCGCCGGGAGCACCTCCTCGCGCGCCGTGTCCGGATTCTTGCGGCAGGAGGCGACGAGGCCGTCCCAGCCACCGAACACGCCCTGGGGCGGGTCGGTCTGCCGGTCGCCCTCGCACGAGTAGGTGCCGTCGACGAGGAAGCGGTTGCGGCGGATGATGCCGATGCCGCCGCGCCACTTGCCCGGCGCCGCCGGCTCCGGCCGCAGCTCGTACTGGTCGCAGCGCATCGGGAAACGCTGGTCGAGCTCCTCGATCGGGTTGTTGCGCGTGTTCGCCATCAGGTTGTCGACCGAGTCCATCGCGTCCTTGCCGTGCCGCCCGCCGTACGAGCCCTCGTTCACCTCCAGGTAGAGCCAGTACTCGCCGAGCGACTCGTCGAAGCCTGCGTAGGCGCAGAAGTGGATGCCCGCCGAGTTGCCCGCCGTGATCCGGTCGGGCAGCGCCTCCGACAGCGCGAGGATCGTGTTGTCGACGACGCGCTGCGTCTGGCAGAAGCGCGAGAAGCAGGCGCGCGGGAAGTTCGGGTTGAAGATCGTTCCCTTCGGCGCGATCACCTTCACCGGCCGGAAGACGCCGTCGTTCTGCGGCACGTGCTCGGGGAACGTGACCTCGTCGAGGAGAATCGTGCGCACGGCGTAGTAGCAGGAGACGAGGAGCGAGCCCTCGAAGGGCACGTTGTACCCGGTCGGCACCTCCGCGTTCGACCCGGTCAGGTCGATCGTGATCTCGTCGCCCTCCACGACGACTCGCGTCTCCACCCGCAACCTGGTGTCGCGGTTGCGGGCGTCGTCGTCGAGCCAGCCGACGACCGGGCCGTACGTCCCGTCCGGGATCTTCGCGATCTCCGCGCGCAGCATCCGCTCGGAGTAGTCCATCCACTCGTAGGCGGCGCTCATGACGACGTCGACGCCGTAGCGCTCGACGAGCCGCAGAAAGCGGTCGCGCCCGAGCTGGCAGGCGGCGAGCATGGCGTTCATGTCGCCGCGGTTCATGGTCTCCGTGCGGACGTTGTCGAAGATCATCCGGTCGACGTCCTCGTTCAGCTCGCCGCGGCGGTACCAGCGCAGGCCGTTGTACAGCTTCGCCTCCGCGTAGACGTCGAAGGCGTCGGCGTTGATCCCCGGGAACGAGCCGCCGACGTCGAGCACGTGCGCGGTGACGGCAGCGAAGCCGAGCAGCTCGCCACCGTGGAAGATCGGCACGGCCACCGCCACGTCGGGCGAGTGCGAGGCGCCCAGGTACGGGTGGTTGTGCACGATCACGTCTCCGTCCTCGATCTGGCCGCGCAGCCGGTGCAGGAAGCCGCGGATGTACCAGGGCAGCGAGCCGATGTGCATCGGCGTCGAGTCCGACTCGCACAGCTCGCGCCCCTCCGCGTCGAAGATGCCGGCGCCGAGGTCCTCGGACTCACGGATGATCGACGAGTAGCTCATCCGGAACAGGACTCCGGCCATCTCCTTGGCGATGGCGTGGAAGGCGCCGCCGAGGACGCGCAGGGTGATCGGATCGACCTCGACGCGCGGCCGCGACGGCGGCCCCGGCTGACGCCCGACCTCGTACTCGGTCACGGACATGCGGGAACCTCCTGCGAGCGCGAAGCGGACGCCAGGCGAGCGCGGCAGCCCGTGCGGCCTTGCCAGAGGCGGAGCGTGCTCATCGCGCCACCGCCTCCATCTCTGCCCGGCTGGCCTGCGACGACGCCGCCTCGCCGACCTCGATGACGATGTTCCCGAAGCGGTCGACGTGCGCGGAGAGGCCGGGCGGGATCACCGTCGTCGAGTCGTACTGCGTGACGATCGCCGGCCCCTCGAGCCGGTTCCCCGCCTTCAGCGCGGCCCGCTCGTAGTAGCGCGTCGGTACCCGCTCGAGCGAGCCGCCGACACGGAACCACGCCTCGCCCTCGTGGCGGAGCGCCCCCTGTGGCGACAGGTCATCGGCGTGCTCGATCTCGGGCGTCCGCAGCGGCGGCGTCAGGCCGATGCCGCGCACGCGGATGTTCGGGATCTCGATGTCGGCGTCCTCGAACCGGCGCGAGTACTCGCGCTCGTGGATGTCGTGGAAGTCGGCGCGCACCTTCTCCGCCCACGCGTGCCCGATCACGCCCGAGGGCGCGTCGACCCGCAGCTCGTAACCCTGGCCGAGGTAGCGGCACTCGGCGATCCGCTGCACGACGACCTGCTCGGGCGGGATCCCGTCCTCCTCCAGCTGCCGCGCCGCGAGCTCCTCCAGCTCCTCGAAGCGGCGCTGCAGGGCCGAGGCGTCCAGGCGCGAGAGCCGCTGGTAGGTCGTCGCCACGTACTCGTAGACCATGTCCGTCGCCAGCAAGCCCATCGCGGCTGCGATCCCCGGGTAGGGCGGCACGATCACCGTCGGCGTCCCCACCTCGAGCGCGATCTGCGCCGCGAACAGCGGACCCGCGCCGCCCTCGGCGACGAGCGCGAAGTCGCGCGGGTCGTAGCCCTTGCGCACCGAGTTCTCCTCGATCGACTGCACCATCGAGTGGGTGAGGATCTGCACGGCGCCCATCGACGCCTCCTCGACGGTCATCCCGAGCGCCTGCGCCGGGCCGTCCGCGAACGCCTGCCGCGCCGCCGCCGCGTCGAGCGCCATGCCGCCGCCGAGGAACGCCTCCGGGGACAGCCAGCCGAGGTTGACGAGCGCGTCCGTGGCGGTCGCCTCCGTGCCGCCGCGCCCGTACGCCGCCGGCCCCGGGACGGCGCCCGCCGAGCGCGGTCCGACCCGGAAGATGCCGCCCTGGTCGACGTAGGCGATCGAGCCGCCGCCGGCGCCGATCGTGTCGACATCGACCATCGGGATCATCGCCTGGTAGGGCCCGACCTTGGTGTCGAGCAGGTGCTTCATGCGCAGCCGGCCCTCCTGGGCGACCCCGATGTCGGCCGAGGTGCCGCCGACGTCGAGCGTGATCACGCTCTCGTAGCCCGCGTGCTTGCCCGCCCAGATGCCACCGACCACGCCGGCGACGGGGCCGGACATGAGCAGGTTGACCGGGCGCTCGACCGCGGCCTCCGCGGTCGCGACGCCGGAGGCGGACGTCATCAGGTGCACGCCGGTGCGCACGCCGAGCCGCTCCAGCTCCTCCTCGAGGCGCCCGACGTAGCGCGCCACCTTCGGCCCGATGTACGCGTTCAGGCACACCGTCGAGAAGCGCTCGTACTCCCGGTACTGCGGCAGCACCTCGGAGGAGACGGAGAGGAACGCCTCCGGGAACTCCTCGCGCACGATCTCGGCCACGCGCCGCTCGTGGGCCGGGTTGACGAAGGAGAAGAGGAAGCAGACGGCCACCGCCTCGACGCCCGCCTCTTTCAGCCGCCGCACCTGCTCGCGCGCCTTCGCCTCGTCGAGCGGCACGAGCACCGAGCCGTCCTTCGTGATCCGCTCGGGGACGGTCAGCCGGTAGCGGCGCCGCACGACCGGGTAGCGCTGCCAGGGGAGATCCTGGTAGTTGGAGAAGTTGAGCGGCTTCTTGTGCCGCGCGATGTGGAGGATGTCGCGGTAGCCCTCGGTCGTGATCATCCCCACGGTCGCCCCGTTGTGCTCGATGACGATGTTCGTCGCGATCGTGGTGCCGTGGAAGACGGCGTCGAGCGCCGCCGGCGTCTCGCCGGCCCCCCGCGTGATCTCCTCGATCCCCTGCACGGTTCCCTGCGAGGGGTCGGCGGGCGTCGTCGGCAGCTTGTGGACGCGGATGGTGCCCGCCTCGTCGTCCACGTAGATCAGGTCCGTGAAGGTGCCGCCGACGTCGACTCCTACGCGTTTCATGCGCCTCCTCTTGCGTTCAGGGGACGAGGACGATCTTGCCGAAGTGCTGGCGCCGCTCCATCGTCGCCATCGCCTCGCGCGCCTCGACGAGCGGGAACGTCCTGTCTACGAGCGGCCGGATGCGGCCGTGCGCCGCCAGCTCGAAGCACTTCTCCACCTCGTCGCGCGTGTACACGAAGGAGCCGATCACGCTCCGCTGCGCTCGGAAGAAGGGGATGATGTCGAACGGGACGACCTCGCCGGAGTGGCCGCCGCAGATGACGAGGCGTCCGTCCTTCGCCAGCGAGTCGAGGCCCTTCTGGAACAGCTCGCCGCCGACGTGCTCGTACACGAGGTCGACGCCGCGCCCGTCCGTGATCTCCATCACGCGCGCCACCACGTCCTCCTCGGCGTGGTTGATGCCGACGTCCAGGCCGAGCTCGGCCGCCCGCTCGAGTTTCTCGGCGCTCGACGCGTTCCCGATCACGTAGGCGCCGGCGCTCTTCGCGAGCTGCACGGCCGCCGAGCCGATGCCGCTGCCGACGGAGTTGATCAACACCGTCTCGCCGGCCTTGAGGCCGCCGCGCGTGAAGAGCATGTGCCAGGAGGTGGCGAACGCCACCTGCAGCGCCGCGGCGTCCTCGTAGGAGACGTTGTCCGGGATGCGGATCAGGTTGCGCGCCTTGACCGTGACGCGCTCCGCGTACGCGCCGCCCGTCGTGAAGCTGACGAAGCCGGGTGACAGGCACAGGTTCTCGCGGCCGGTGCGGCAGTAGCGGCACGCGCCGCAGGGGTCCATGATGAACGGGTTGACCCGGTCGCCGGGCGACCAGCCGGCCACGTCCGCCCCCACCTGCTCGACGTCGCCCGCGAGCTCGATTCCGAGCGTGTGCGGCAGCTCGACCGGGAAGCGTGAGACGCCCTCGCGGACGTCGACGTCGAGGTGGTTGAGCGCGCTCGCGCGGATCCGGACGACCACCTCTCCAGGCCCGGGGCTCGGGTCCTCGACCTCGTCGACGCGCAGCACGTCGAGCCCTCCGAACTCGTGGAACCGGACCGCCTTCACCCGCTCGACCTCCCTTCGGACGACATGTGCCCCGTTTATGTCTGACTTTCGCCGGCGTGTCAAGCGCGGACCGGCAACGACCTGCGGCCCCGTTTGACACTCCGCCGGATGTCTGACATAACCGCTCGCGTCGCCCATGGAGCTCTCCCGCGCGCGGTCACTCCTGTTCGTCCCGGGCAACGACGAGCGCAAGCTCGCGAAGGCGCTCGCGTCGCCGGCGGACGCCGTCGTCTGCGACCTCGAGGACGCCGTCGCGCCCGGGGACAAGGAGGAGGCGCGCGAGACGGTGGCGCGGGTGCTCGCGGGCGCGGATGCGGCGGGCATGGCCGCAGGCGCGTCGGCGACAGGGCGCGGGCCGGCGAAGGAAGACGGGTCGACCGCGGCGACAGGCACGGCCCCCCACCCAGGGTGGGGTGTCGTCCCTCCGCCCACGCCGCCGAGCGTAGCGGCCGAATCCGCACCGGACCGTGACGATTTCGCGCCGACTTGCGCACCAGCCCGCCTCGTCCGCGTGAACGCGCCGGGCACCCCCTGGTTCGAGGACGACCTCGCGCTCGCCGCCGCGCTGCCGCTCGACGGCGTCGTCCTGCCCAAGGCGAGCCCCGAGGCGATCGCGGCGCTCGACTCGCTCGGCGCGGGCGGGCCGCCCGTCGTCGCCATCGTCGAGACGGCGCGCGGGGTGCGCGAGGCGTTCGAGATCGCCTCCTCGAAACGCGTGCTCGCCCTGCTCCTCGGCGCGGTCGACCTCGCCGCCGACGCAGGGCTCGAGCCGCGCGCCGACGCGCTCGAGATCCTCTACGCCCGCTCGAAGATTGCGCTCGACTCGGCGGCGGCGGGCCTGCGCGGGCCGTTCGACGCCGTCCACCTCGAGCTCACCGACCTGGCCGGGCTCGAGGAGCAGTGCCGTCTCGCGCGCTCGCTCGGCTTCCGCGGCAAGGCGTGCATCCATCCGGCGCAGATCGACACGGTCAACCGCGTCTTCGCGCCGGACGACGCGGAGGTCGCCTGGGCGCGCGAGGTGGTCCAGGCGTTCGAGCGGCAGGAGCACGGTGTGCTCGCCGTCGGTGGCGTGATGGTCGACCGCCCCGTCGTCGAGCGGGCCCGACAGATCCTGGAGGCAGCGGAAAGGAGCGAGCGTCGATGAGCGTGAACGAGCAGGCGGCAGCGAAGGTGTGGGCCGGTCGCTTCTACGAGGACTTCGCGGTGGGCGACGTCTTCCACAGCCGCTTCGGGCGCACGATCACGGAGACGGACAACATCTGGTTCACCTGCCTGACCATGAACACGAACCCGATGCACTTCGACGCGCCGTACGCCGAGCGGACGCGGTTCGGACAGCCGCTCGTGAACAGCGCGTTCACGCTCGCGCTCGTCACCGGCCTGACCGTCCCCGACACGAGCGAGAACGCCGCCGCCAACCTCGCCTGGACGGACATCAAGCTGCCGAAGCCCGTGTTCGTCGGCGACACGCTGTACGCGGAGAGCGAGATCATCGACCTGCGCGAGTCGCGCTCCAACCCGAGCGTCGGCATCGTCTCCATGCGCTGCCGCGGCATCAACCAGCGGCGTGAGGTGGTGATCGAGTTCCGACGCACGTTCATGGTCTACAAGCGCGGCGCGCCCGAGGTGCAGGACACGTTTCCCGGTACCGACGAGGACTGGACGGTGTAGTGGCCCCTCCAGCGATGCACGCCACCGACCGAGAGCGACAGCACCACGCAAAGGAGCACCGATGAAAGCTGCAGAGAGGCTGGCCGGGTTCGCGACCGCGCTCGCGCTCGCGGACGTGCCGGCGGACGTCGCGGAGCACGCGAAGCACCACCTGCTCGACACGCTCGGCTGTGGGCTCGCCGCCCACGCGACCGGGACGGCGACGGAGGGCCGGCAGACGATGGCCGAGCTCGGCGGCGCCGAGCAGGCGACCGTGATCGGCCTGGCCGAGTCGCTGCCGGCCGCGAACGCCGCCTTCGCGAACGCCATGCTCTGTCACGGGCTCGACTTCGACGACACGCACTCGGACGCCGTCAGCCACGTCTCGACGGTCACCTGCCCGGCCGCGCTCGCCGTCGGCGAGGCGACCGGAGCGAACGGCGGCGACGTGCTGGCTGCGATCGTGGCCGGGAACGAGGTCATCATCCGGCTCGGCGCCGCCGCCTCGAGCCGCTTCCACGCTCGCGGGTTCCACCCGACGGCGATCTGCGGCGTGTTCGGTGCCGCGTGCGCGGCCGCGCGCCTCGCCGGCCTCGACGCGCGCACGGCAACGAGCGCGCTCGGCATCGCCGGGTCGATGGCCTCCGGCCTGTTCGCCTACCTCGACGAGGGCACCGCCACGAAGCCGATCCACCCCGCCTGGGCGGCGCACGGCGGCATCCTCGCCGCACGGCTCGCGGCCGCCGGCGCGGAGGGACCCGCGTCGGTCGTCGAGGGGAGGTTCGGCCTCTACCACGCCTTCCTCGGCGCCGCTCGCGGCGAGATCGACCTCGACTCGCAGCTCGCCGACCTCGGCTCGCGCTGGGAGACGCCGCGGATCGCGTACAAGCCGTTCCCGGTCTGCCACTTCATGCACGGCTCGCTCGGCGCGGCCGGCGAGGCGATCGGCTCGCGCACGCTCGCGCCGGACGAGATCGACGAGGTCGTCGTCACCGTGCCCGAGGAGGGCGTGTCGCTCGTGCTCGAGCCCGCCGGCCAGAAGATCGCCCCCCGCTCCGAGTACGAGGGGAAGTTCTCGCTCCAGTACTCGGTCGCGTCGATGCTCGTCCGCGGCCACGTGTCGGTGTCCGACTTCACCGACGAGGCGATCGCCGACCCGGCCGTGCTCGCCGTGGCGGCGAAGGTGCGCTACGAGACGCGCGACTACCCGACCTACCCGCAGGCCTTCCCGGGCGGCGTGCGCGTGCGGCTCGCCGACGGCTCGACGCTCGAGCGCGACTTCCCGTACCAGAAGGGCGGCCCCGAGAACCCGATGTCGGAGGAGGAGGTGCGTGAGAAGTTCCGCGCGAACGCCCTGCTCGCCCTGCCCGCCTCCTCCGTGGACGCGCTCGAGGACGCCATCCTCCGCCTCGAGTCGCAGGCGGACCTGTCGGCGGCGCTCGCACCCGTGCGGGCGGTTGCAGAGCGGGTGGCAGCATGAGCGTCGCCGAGCTCTCCGCCGAGCAGCAGGAGATCGTCGCCACCGTCCGCGAGTTCGTCGACCGCGACGTCGTCCCGGTCGCCTCCGAGCTCGAGCACCGGGACGAGTTCCCCGAGTCGCTCGTCCAGACGATGCGGGAGCTCGGCCTGTTCGGGACGACGATCCCCGAGGCCTACGGCGGCCTCGGCCTCGGCATCGACACCTATGCGTTGATCCAGATGGAGCTCTCGCGCGGCTGGCCGACGCTGTCGGGGGTCATGAACGGCTCCTTCATCGCGGCGACGATGATCGCCCTGCACGGCACCGAAGAGCAGCGGCGCAGGCACCTGCCGCGCCTGGCGAGCGGCGAGATCCGCGCCGCCTTCTCGATGACCGAGCCGCACGCCGGCTCGGACGTGCAGGCGATCCGAACGACGGCGGTCCGGGCAGGCGACGACTACGTCCTGACCGGCCAGAAGATGTGGGTGACGAACGGCTGGCGCTCGGGGCTCATCGCCGTGCTGGCCAAGACCGACCCGGAGGCGGTGCCGGCGCACACGGGCATGACGGGCTTCCTCGTCGAGAAGGAGCCCGAGACCGAGCCGCCGGGGCTGACGATCCCGATGCCGGGCCTGAAGAAGCTGGGCTACAAGGGTGTCGAGTCGACCGAGCTCGTCTTCGACGGCTTCCGGACGCCGGCGTCGAGCATCCTCGGCGGCGAGGCCGGGCTCGGACAGGGCTTCAAGTACTTCATGAGCGGCATCGAGGCGGGGCGCGTGAACGTCGCCGCCCGCGGCGCCGGCCTGGCGCGGGCGGCGCTCGACGACGCGCTCCGCTACGCGAAGGAGCGCGAGGCGTTCGGCAAGCCGATCGGGCAGCACCAGGCGGTGCAGCTCATGCTCGCGAAGATGGCGACGCGGGCGGAGGCGGCGCGGCTGCTCGTCCTCGAGGCCGCGCGCGCGAAGGCCCGCGGCGAGCGCGCCGACCTGGAGGCGGGGATGGCGAAGCTGTTCGCCACCGAGGCGGCGCAGGAGAACGCGCTCGACTGCATGCGTATCCACGGGGGCTACGGCTACTCGCTCGAGTACCGGCCGGAGCGCTACTACCGCGACGCGCCCCTCCTGCTCATCGGCGAGGGCTCGAACGAGATCCAGCAGCTGATCATCGCCCGCCGCCTCCTGGAGCGGGCCGGCTGACGTACCCTGCAGGAGACGTGGCTGCGCCGGCCGGCACCGGGTACCGCCACCTGCTGCTGCGCAGGGATGGTCCCGCCGCGACGATCACGCTCGACCGCCCGGAGAAGCGGAACGCGCTCTCGCTCGAGCTGATGCAGGAGCTGATCGCGGCGCTCGGGGAGCTCGCCCCCGACCGCAGCGTCCGCGCGATCGTCGTCGAGGGCGCCGGGCCCGCCTTCTCGGCCGGGCACGATCTGAGCGAGATGGTCGGCCGCGAGCCGGCCTTCTACGAGCAGCTGTTCCAGGTTTGCACGGAGCTGATGGAGCAGGTCCACCGCGTGCCGCAGCCCGTGATCGCGAAGGTGCACGCCGTCGCCACCGCCGCCGGCTGCCAGCTCGTCGCCTCGTGCGACCTCGCCGTCGCGGCCGAGGAGGCGCGCTTCGCGACCCCGGGCGTGAAGATCGGGCTGTTCTGCTCGACGCCGATGGTGCCGCTCTCGCGGGCGATCGGGCGCAAGCGCGCGCTGCAGATGCTCCTGACGGGCGAGCCGATCGACGCGCGCACGGCGGCCGACTGGGGGCTCGTGAACCTGGTCGTGCCCGCCTCGGAGCTGGACGCGGCGGTCGCGCGTCTCGTCGAGGCGATCACCCGCTCGAGCCCGCTCACGATCGGCATCGGCAAGGAGGCGTTCTACCGCCAGGCAGACCTGGACGAGCACGGCGCCTACGAGCTGACGAAGAGGGTGATGGCGGCAAACGCCGCCACGGGCGACGCGCAGGAGGGCATGTGCGCCTTCCTCGACAAGCGCCCGCCCGAGTGGACCGGCTCGTAGCTGGAACAGGCGGGCGGACGACGGCGCGCCCGACGAGAGGCGCGCGGAGCGTCCGGGCGCAGGGCCGGGTGCGCCGGTCGGCCCGGGCAGGCTTCCGCCCCGCCCGTCAGCGCGCGCGGATCTCCGGGTCCGACTCGGCCGGCGCTCCGTAGGCGAAGATGAGCGCGTCAGCGTCCGAGTCGTTCTGCCACGTGAAGGGCGTCCCCGGCTCGACGACGACGAGCGTCCCGCGCGGCGCCTCGTGCCGCTCGGGCGGATCGCCGACCATCAGCGCGGGCGTCCCCTCGACGACGACGAACACCTCCTCCTGGCGGCGCTCGACGTGCAGCCTCCCGGTCGCGCCCGGCGGGTAGCGCCACAGGTGCGCCCGCGAGTGGCGAAGCTTTGCGTGCAGCGGCAGCTCGACGATTCGGCGGAGCGGCTCGTCGGGCCGCCAGCTCGGCGGCCGGAACTCCTGCTGCTCGGGGCGGAGGATGGTGATCGCCATGGCGACCCGATCATCGCGCGTCCGGCCGCGGCGCGCAATCCGATCGCGCGCGGACGGCGAAGAGGGGGGTGAGGGAGGCGGTCCGTCGAGTGCCCTCGCCGTCCGGGATCGCCGGTCCGCGGGGGAACCACGCTTCCCCCGCGGGCTCCCTCCCCGCCGCCTCCCGTCCGCACCTCGTGAAGGGCGGCGCGCAGCCGGCGAAGATGTGCGCGTGCTGGCAGTCCTGTTCGCGGCGCTCGCCGGCGTCCTCTTCGGCCTCCTCTCCGTCACCGTCCGCATCGCCCTCCGGCGGGGCGACCCGGAGGTGGGCGCGCTCGTCGTCGCCGCGGTCGGCTTCGCCGTCTCCCTCGTCGTCGCCGCGCTCGGCGGCGACTTCTCGCGCTTCCACGCACGCGACCTGTGGCCGTTCCTGCTCGTCGGGCTGCTCGTGCCGGGCGCCTCGCAGATCTTCTTCATCCAGTCGATCCGCCTCGCCGGCGCGGCCCGCGCGGGGATCGTCATCGGCGGCGCGCCGCTCGGCTCGGCGCTCCTTGCCATCCTCTTCCTCGGCGAGCCGCTGCGCGCCGCGCTCGCCGGCGGCACCGTCCTCGTCGTCGCGGGCGGCGCCGCGCTCGCCGCCGAGCGTGCCCGGCCGGCCGAGTTCAGGACGCTCGGCCTCGCCGCTGCGCTGCTCTGCGCCGCGCTGTTCGGCGTGCGCGACAACCTCGTCCGCGCGGCCGCCAGGGACAGCCACCCGCCCGCGCTCCTCGCGACCGCCGTCTCGCTCCTCGGTGCGTGCGTGATCGTCTTCGGCTACCTGGTCACCGTCCGGCGCGCGCACCTGCGCCGCTTCTACCGGCCCGCGCTCGTCGCGTTCGCGCCCTCCGGGCTGACGCTCGGCCTCGCCTACACGTGCCTCGTCGAGGGGCTCGACCGCGGCCGCGTGACGGTGGTGGCGCCGCTGAACGCGACGCAGTCGCTGTGGAGCGTCGTCATCGCCGCGGCCGTGCTCGGGCGCAGCGAGCTCGTCGGCCGGCGGACGCTGCTCGCCGGCCTGCTCGTCGTCGCGGGCGGAGCCCTCGTCGGCGCGGCGCGCTGAGCGGCGCGGCGGCCCTCAGCCTGAGGCGGCCGCCCGCCGTGCGACGGCGTCGCCGACCTCGCGCGTCGTCGCGGTGCCCCCGACGTCGCGCGTCCGCGGCCCCTCGGCGCAGACGGCCTCGAGCGCGGACATGAGCGCCGCCGCCGCGTCGTGCTCGCCCAGCTGCTCGAGCATGAGCGCGGCGCTCCAGATCGCCCCGATCGGATTGGCCACGCCGCGGCCGGCGATGTCCGGGGCCGACCCGTGCACCGGCTCGAACAGGCCGGGGACGGACGCGTCCGGCGCGAGGTTCGCGCTGGCCGCCATGCCCATCCCGCCCTGGACGGCAGCGGCCAGGTCGGTGAGGATGTCCGCGAACAGGTTGGAGGCGACGACGACGTCGAGGCTCCCGGGGTCGCGCACCAGACGCGCGGCGAGCGCGTCGACGAGCACTCGCTCGACGCGCACGCCGGGAAAGTCGGCGGCCACCTCGTCGACCACCTCGTCCCAGAGCACGTAGCCGTACCGGGACGCGTTCGACTTCGTCGCGCTCGTCAGCACTCCCCGCCGCTCCGCGGCGCGCTCGAAGGCGAAGCGGACGACGCGCTCGACCCCGCCGCGCGTGAAGACGCTCGTCTCGAGCGCCACCTCCGAGCCGAGGCCCCGGTGGGCGCGGCCGCCCACGCCCGCGTACTCGCCCTCGGTGTTCTCGCGCACGAACAGCATGTCCACGTCGGCCGGCCCGCGCCCGGCGAGCGGGCAGGGGATCCCCGGCAGGAGCCGCGCCGGCCGCACGTTCGCCCACAGGTCGAGACGCTGGCGGACGGGCAGGATGAGGCCCCAGAGCGACACGTGGTCGGGAACGGATGGGTCGCCGACCGCGCCCATGAGGACGGCGTCGTGCGCGCGCAAGACGTCGAGCGCGTCGGCCGGCATCATCTCGCCGTGCTCGTGGTAGTAGGCCGAGCCCCACGGGAGCTCCGTCCACTCCAGGCCGAGGCCGAGCGCGTCCACCGCCCTGCGCGCCTCGGCGACCACCTCCGGGCCGACGCCGTCACCGGCGAGCAGCGCGACCCGGTGGCTCACCGCCGCCTCGGGCGCTCGGAGGTCACGGTCGCATCGCTCCCCGCCACGTGGGCCTGTTGTACACGAGGCGGGAAGGACGCGCGGCGAGAGCCGCGCGGACGCGCCCAGGCGCCCGCGACCCCGCCCGGCTGGTTGTCCTCCCACCATGGGGCTACCTCCCCGCGTTCGGAGGAGCTCGACGCCACCGGCAAGCGCGGCGCCGACGTCTGGCATAACGTTGTGCCGTGACCCCTGAGGCGAAGCGACTCGTGCGGCAGGTGCGCCGAGGCGAAGGCGGCAGGCCGTGAGCGGCTTCGGCTTCGCGCTCCCCGAGGAGCTCGGCGAGATCCGGGTCGCCGTGCGCGAGCTGTGCGAGCGTTTCCCGGGCGAGTACTGGCGTGGGCTCGAGCCGGACCGCTACCCGGAGGAGTTCGTGCAGGCGCTGACCGAGAACGGGTGGCTGGCGGCGCTCATCCCCGAGGAGTACGGCGGCGCCGGGCTCGGCCTGACGGCGGCGAGCGTGATCCTCGAGGAGGTCAACGCCTCCGGCTGCAACTCGGGCGCCTGCCACGCGCAGATGTACACGATGGGCACGATCCTGCGGCACGGCTCGGAGGAGCAGAAACGTCGCTACCTGCCGCGGATCGCCTCCGGCGAGCTGCGCCTGCAGGCGTTCGGCGTCACCGAGCCGACGGTCGGCTCGGACACCACGTCGATCCAGACGACCGCCGAGCGCACGGACGGCGGCTACGTCGTCCGCGGCCAGAAGATCTGGACCTCCCGCGCGCTGCACTCGGACCTGATGCTGCTCCTTGCCCGGACGACGCCGGCCGACCAGGTCGAGCGGCGCACGGAGGGCCTGTCGGCGTTCGTCGTCGACATGAAGCAGGCGCTCGCAGCGGGGACGATGACGATCCGGCCGATCCGGACGCTCATGAACCACGCCACGACCGAGGTGTTCCTGGACGGGGTCGAGGTGCCGGCGGACGCGCTCGTCGGCGAGGAGGGCAAGGGTTTCCGCTACATCCTCGACGGCATGAACGCCGAGCGGATCCTGATCGCAGCCGAGTGCATCGGCGACGGCCGCTGGTTCGTGCGCAAGGCCTCCGCCTACGCGTCGGAGCGCGTCGTCTTCGGACGGCCGATCGGGCAGAACCAGGGGGTGCAATTCCCGATCGCGCGCGCGCACGCCGCGATCGAGGCGGCCGACCTGATGCGCTACAAGGCGGCGTGGCTGTTCGAGCAGGGACTGCCGTGCGGTCCGGAGGCGAACATGGCGAAGCTGCTCGCCTCGGAGGCGTCCTGGCAGGCGGCGAACGCCTGCCTGGACACGTACGGCGGCTTCGGCTTCGCGGAGGAGTACGACGTCGAGCGGAAGTTCCGCGAGACGCGGCTGTACTCGGTCGCTCCCGTCTCGAACAACCTCGTGCTCGCCTACCTGGGCCAGCACGTGCTCGGCATGCCCCGCTCGTACTGAGCGCCGGGAAGCCCGCCCAGCCAGCCTTGTGCCCTTCGCGACCGCGTCCGTCGGCACCTCGGGGTGGATGCATCTTGATGCTATGGTGCGGATGTGGCGAAGGCGCGAACGACGCTGACGATCGACGAAGAGGTGCTTCGAGCGGTCAAGGTACGGAGCGCGCGCACCGGCAAGCGCGACAGCGAAGTGATCGAGGAGGCGCTGCGGCGCGAGCTCGGCTTCGACCTGCTGGAGCGCCTCTGGCAACGCAACGACCTGAGCGAAGCACGGGCGGCTGCGCTGGCCGTCGAGGCCCAGCACCGGACGCGTCGGCGCCGGCGCTGAGTGCGCGCCGTCCTCGACCCGAACATCCTCATCGCCGCCCTGCTCGCGCCGGCCGGCGCACCCGCGCAGCTGCTCGGCCGCTGGCTTGCCGGCGCGTTCGAGCTCGTCGTCTGCGACGAGCTGCTCGCCGAGCTCGAGCGCGCGCTCGCCTACCCCAAGCTTCGCCGGCACGTGCGCGCAGACGAGGCGGGCGAGCTCATCGCTCTGCCTCGCGGCGCTTGCATCGTCGCTCCCGATCCGCGCAGCCCCCCACGCCGCTCCGCCGACCCGGGCGACGACTACCTGCTCGCCCTCGCCGAGCAGGAGCACGCCGTCCTCGTCTCCGGCGACCAGCACCTGCTTGCCCTCGCCGGCGAGCTCCCGATTCAGACCGCCCGCGCCTTCCTCGACCAGCTCGCAGGCGGGTAGAAGCCCTTCGTACACGCTCAGGTGGTGGGTCTCCCGGAGCCCTGTCGACGCCCGACGCCTCTAGGCTCCTCTGGACGGCTCGATCGCGAGGCCGCTCGGTGATCCAGTGAAGATCGACTGGCCAGACGATCGCTGCATCCTCTGCCTCGACCCGCCGCACGACGGCGACCCCGTGACGCAGCGCACGGATGCTCACGTCATCCCCGAGTCGGTCGGCGGGAGGCTCGGCGCGCCGCTCCTCTGCAAGTGCTGCAACAGCGGCATGGGGACGCTCGAAGCGGGGCTAGCGAACGATCCCGTGGTCATCGATCTCGTCGACCGCCTCAAAGGCGCGCTGCCAGCCGGTCTCGTGCAGAGCATCCGCGGGCGCGCAAGCTACGTCGTCGACACCGAGGAGTTCGGACGCGTCTACGCGGGGCTCGATCAGCAGGGCGCGCTGAAACCCAGGCAGTCGGATGCGATCCTCAACGACCGGAACACGCTCCGCCGAATCGAGAAGGAGCTCCGCCGCCGCCGCGTCGACGACGACACGGTGTCAGAGAAGCTCAGAGCGTTCCACGAGGCGCAAGCCGGAGCGACGATCGAGGTCGCTCCCGGCTTCAAGGTCGTCAAGGGCATTCCGCTCGAGAACGCGGACTGGAGGCGCACGTACGACGAGCCCTTCGTGTCCCGGGCCGTGCCGCTCGCCATCGCCTACCTCTACCTCGCTCTCTGCCTGGGCGCGAGCATCTACGACGAGCGCTTGGAGCCGACGCGCAGGGCGCTTCGCGACGCGATAGCCGGGGACGATGCCCTGGACGGAATACCGCCCTTCGATCCCATGCGATCAACTGCACCGCCAGAGCCGAAGCACGGCCTCGGGATCGTCGAGGCTGAGGACGGCAGCGTGCTCGTGCACGTGGGCCTGTTTCGCGAGTACGTCTGGCTGGTGCCGTTCCCCGGGGTAGCCCTGCCCGCGGCCGCTCCGTTCTACCTCCTCGACCTGACGACCGGCGAAGAGTCCTGCTCCTAAGCGCCGCGTACCGGCAACCTCGACGACAGAGGGGGTCTCCGGCGATCGGGTCGCAGTGGTCTACGCACGACCGCCCGCATGGCTGCGCTCGAGGTTGTCGAGAACGTCAGGGCGGCTCGGCGGCGTCACGCGGGCAGGATGGCGACCTGATAGCGCGCGATCTTCGGGTCACGCGTGACGATCGTCAAGCCCTCGAGCTGGGCCTGGGCGACCAGCATCCGGTCGAAGGGGTCGCGGTGGTGGAGAGGGAGCTGCCCGGCGGCCCAGGCGTGCTCGGGCGTGATCGGAAGCATGCTGAACCGCCGGGCGAGATCCCGGACGACGTCGTCGACGGGCGAGCGGAGCTTGCCGGCACGGTGCTTGATCGAGATCTCCCAGACCGAGGCAGCGCTGGCCGCGACGTGGTTTCCCCTCGCGCCGATCGCGGAGCGAGCCTCCCGCGTGAGGGATGGGTCGTCGAGGAGCGCCCAGATCAGCGCGTTCGTGTCGAGGAGGAGCCTCACTCCTCGCTTGCGCGCGGGAAGATCTCGCTCTCGTAAAAGTCGCGCGCGATCTCCTCGTTCACCTCGTCGGAGTCCCAGTCCTCGGCGAGCCAGAGCTTGCCCTTCCAGGCGCCGAGCCGGCGCGGCTCGGCCTTCCCGCCGTTCACGGGAACGAGCTTCGCGACCGGCTTGCCGGCCTTCGCGATCACCACCTCCTCGCCCGCGGCCGCCCGCTCCACGAGTCGGGAGAGGTGCGTCTTCGCCTCGTGCATGTTCACCTGCACCGCTCTCGCTCCTTCCCGGAGGAGGCCGACCCTCGCCCGCGACCTTTAGTCGCCTTAGCTTAGCTCAGCGACATGACGGCCCGGTCGGCGGTGAGCACGCGGCCCGCCGCGTCCACGTCGACGAGCGTTCCCGAGCCGACCTCGACCGTGCGCGCAACGGCGCCCTCCGCCAGCCGGGCGACAAGCGCGTCGGCTTCCAAGTCGTACGTGAGCTTCACGGCGAGGAGAGGCTACTCGCTCGCGTCGCCGCCGTCGACCTCTCGCCTGAGATGCCAGTCCGGCATCTCAAGGCCTCGGCAGCTCGGGCCACCTCGAGGAGGTCTGATGCGGGAGCGGCTGGACACGTGCTACCACAAGCGGATGCTCGCCGCGCGCATGGAGGACGCTGAGTTCAGAGAGGAGTACGAGCGCGGTCGGCGCACGCATACCTCGGGTCTAGCTTAGCTAGCGGCGATGGACGCGACGAGCCGAAGCTCCGGGTTGCTCCTCGCCGTGAAGAGGCGGCGAATGCTCGACGGGTCGCGGCCGATGTGCCGAGCCAGCTCGGCCTTGGTGAGCCCGGCCTTCTCGCGCAGCTCGTCGAGCTGGCGGATGACCGCGTCCACCTGAGCGATCTCGCTGCGGGCGCGCCGGTCGAGGAGCTGCGACCCGAGTCGCCAAGCAGTTGGCACGAAGCCGTGCCCAAGACGTTGCAGTCGAGCCGATCACCAGCCACCGAGGCCGAGCTCCCGGATGTGCGAGCCTCGTCCGCGACGGCGTCGAGATGTCAGACGAGCTCGGCCCAGGCGAGCGCCGGCCGCGCCTGCGCGGCAAGCTCGAGCGCCTGGGCGCCGAACAGCGTCGCCCAGGTGTTCAGGTGCTGCTCGGGCGACTCCGGCTGGTAGGGGAGCGCGAGCTTGCCCCGGCGCTCGCGGGCGACCTCGACGAGCCTCCGGATCCCGCGCTCGACCGCCGGCGGCCGCCAGCCCATGGCCAGGCTGAGGCGGACGGCCTGGGCGGTGAGGTCGCACTGCTCCGGCCCGTCCACCCGACCCCTCGTCACCGCCCGCGGGAGGCCGCCGCTCTCGAGCTGGTACGACCACGCCCAGCCGAGCGCCGCCCGGGCGTGCTCGACCGCGTCCTCGTCGCCGTGCGCGGCGCCCCACACCCACAGCCCCTCCGCCGCGTACATGTGCGGGTGCAGCATGGTCGTCGCCTCGTCCTCGCTCGTGGGGAAGCGCCCGTCCGAGCGTTGCAGCGAGAGCGCGTTCTCGACGAGCGCGGCGGCGGGCTCCGTGCGGCCGCAGAGCAGGAACGGCTGCGCGAGCTTGGTCAGATGGGCCGTCCCGCGGGTCGACCAGCTCGACCGCGCGGACCGCGGACCGCTGCGGGCGAGCGCGGCGGGCTGGCCCGCGCCGAGCTCGTCGCCGATGAGGTCGACGAGCGAGCGTCCCGCGTCGATGTAGCGCTCGGTTCGCGTGCGCCGCCCGAAGGAGAGGAGCCCGGTCGCGATCATGCCCAGGTCGAACAGGTAGACGGCGTCGCCGTCCCAGCCGTCGCGCGCCGCCAGCGCGCCCCGCCGCAGCCGGGCCACCAGCCAGTCGGCCGCGCGGCGTCCGACGGTCAGCTCCGCGGCGAGCGATCCCTGGTGGGCGAGATAGGTGAGCGCGTAACCGGTGATCTCGGCGTAGTCGAACGCGAGACGACCGGAGACGAGGTCGACCCAGGCGACGAAGGCACCGCTCAGGCTCTGGCAGGCGCCGCTGCAGATCCAGGCCTTGAGCCCGGCGACGGTCGCGCGCACGGCATCGGAGTCGAGCGCGGAGGGGGCGGCGGAGATCATCTGCCGGCGGACGCGCGTGGAGCGCGACGCCGCGTCCGCCGCGCGAGGATGTCGACGATCCTGCGCGCCGCGTCGCCGTCGCCGTAGGCATTGGTCGCGCGCGCCATCCGCCCGTAGACGGCGCCGTCCGTGAGCAGTCGCGTCGCCCACGTCTCGATCGTGTGGCGATCGGTGCCGACGAGGACGGCGTTGCCCGCCTCGATGCTCTCCGGCCGCTCCGTCGTCGCGCGGATCACGAGCACCGGCTTGCCGAGAGCGGTCACCTCCTCCTGCAGCCCGCCCGAGTCGGTGACGACGAAGCAGCTCCGGCGCAGCAGCCAGACCATGGGCTGGTACTCGAGCGGCGGCAGCAGGGTGACGTTCGGCACGCCGCCGAGGAGCGCGTGCACCGGCCCGTGCACGTTCGGGTTGCGATGCACGGGGACGACGATGTGGACGTCGTCGTGGGCGCGCGCGACCGACTCGAGCGCCCGGCAGACGTCCTCGAGCGCGACGGGCGTCAGCTCGCGGCGGTGCATGGTGGCGACGATCACGCGCCTTCCCTCGACGGGCACGTCCGCGAGCGGCGTCCTCTCAGGCTCGAAGGGCAGCGCCGCGACGGCGTTGAGCGCGTCGATGACGGTGTTGCCGGTGACGAACACGCGGTCCTTCGAGATGCCCTCCTGGAAGAGGTTCTCCGCGCTCGCCCCGGTCGGCGCGAAGTGCAGGTCGGCGACGACGCCCGCGACCCGCCGGTTCATCTCCTCCGGCCATGGGTCGAGGGTGTCGAAGCTGCGCAGGCCGGCCTCGACGTGCGCGACGCGACAGCCGTGGTGGAACGCGCCGAGACCGCCCGCCATCGTCGTGGTCGTGTCGCCCTGCACGAGCACCCAGTCGGGCACCTCGATCTCGAGCACGCGGCGAAGCCCGGCCAGCACCGCGACGGTGACGTCCGTCGGGGACTGGTCGTGGCGCATGACGTTCAGGTCGTAGTCGGGCTCGATGCCGAAGAGCTGGAGCATCTGGTCGAGCATCTCCCGGTGCTGACCGGTGACGCAGATCGTCGACTCGAACTCCGGGCGCCGCTCGAGCTCGCGGATGACAGGCGCAAGTTTGATGGCCTCCGGACGAGTGCCGAAGACGGTCATGACCTTGATCATCTGTGGGGGCTCCCTGAGTTGGACGGCCTGCCCCGGTCCGGTGTGCAGCAGCGCAGATACTAGTGCCGTTGCCGGTCGGCGCGCTTTCCAACTTCGCCGGCGAGCACCGCCGTGTAGATCTCGAGCAGGCGCCGGGCGAGCGTCGTCCACGAGTAGCGCTCGACGGCGCGGGCCCGGGCGGCCGCGCCGAGCCGCTGCCTGCGCGGCTCGTCGGAGAGAAGCTCGACCACCGCGTCGCCCAGCGCGGCGGCGTCCCCGGGAGGGACGGACAGGCCGACGTCCGGCGACATGACCCCGTCGTAGCCGGGAATGCTGGAGGCGACGACGGGCGTGGCGCAGGCGAACGCCCGGGTCAGCACCATGCCGAACGACTCCTGGCCGAGCGAGGGAGCGACGAGGAGCTTCGCGCGGGACAAGAGCCTCGTCAGCGGCTCGCCGACGACGACTCCGCGCAGCTCGACGCCGTCCGCGGACAGCCGCTGGCGAGCGAGCAGCAGCCGAACTGCCCGCGGGTCGGCGCCAACGACGCTCAGCGTCGCGTCCGTCCGGCGGCGGATCTCCGGCCAGGCCCGCAGCAGCACCTCGAGCCCCTTGCGGGGGTCGTGCCGCCCGACGTAGACGACGACGTCGTCGCGGCCGCCGGGGTCGGCGTGCGGGGGGATCGCGATCCCGTTGGGGATGATCTCGAACGGCCCCGGCAGGTAGCGGGCGGCCGAGTCGCGGGCGACCTCCGAGACGGCGATGCGGTAGTCGATCCGCTTCATCAAGCAGCCCCACAGCGGCAGCCCGACCTTCATCCAGCCCAGCTCGCCGGTCGCGTGCCAGGTGCCGACGACGGGCGATCGGGCGTGCGCGAGGGCAGAGACGCACAGCGCGGGCGTCATCGGCTCGTGGAGGTGCAGGAGGTCGAAGCGCTCGCGACGGAGCAGGCGCAGCATGCGGAGGTCGGCGAGCTGGTTGAGGACGATGTGCGTGCGCGAGGCGTTCGCCGGCACGGTGACGGTCGTCCCCGCCGAGATCACGCGGCTCGGCCGCCGGTCGGCGCGGCCCGCGTCGGGATGGAAGAGACGCGACAGCCCGCCCGGCGGGTCGTCGCCCGTGATCAGCCGCGTCTCGACGCCGGCGGCACCGAGCGCCTCCGCCTGGCTCTCCGCGTGCTCGCCGACGCCCCCGACGTAGGACCACGAGAACGGGACGACGATGCCGACCTTCACTCTGTGCAGCCTAGACCGCGGGCGAAAGCGGCTTCCCCGCTGCCGGTCGGGCCCCTACGTGCTGAGGAAGTCGTCGAAGCGCTTGACCTGGTAGTCGGCCGCCGGGAAGTAGGTGCTCCAGGCCGAGCAGCGGCACATGCGCGCGCGCAGCGATCCTCCCTCGCGCAGCGACCCGCGCGGGATGCCGCCGGTGCCGCCGGTGGCGTCGGGGAGGCCGCGGGCGGCGCGCCCGCCGCGGTACCAGTACGCGTACTCGGCCAGGCGCAGCTCCTGGCCGTTCAGCGGGAAGAGCGCGCCGTAGGAGGCGATCCACTCCGGCAGGCGCTCGCCGTTCGCGACGTAGTAGCCCTGCCGCATCATGGCCGCGCCGAAGAAGCCGCCGTACATCCAGTTGAGGAGCCTGTAGCAGGCATCGAGCGTCGCCCGGTCGCGCACGGAGGCCGAGATGCCGATCGCGCTGCACGTGCCGCGGTACCCCTCGGGCGGGACGGCGTAGCGGACGTGGATCCCCTCCGCCGCCAGCCGGGCGGCGGCTGCCGGCCAGACGGGCGCGAGCGCCACGTCCTTCGAGGCGATCAGGTTGACGGAGTCGTTGAAGCTCGACCAGACGGTGCGGAACTGCCCCTGCCTGCGGTAGGCGGTGAGGATCTTGACGAGCCGGTCGATCTCGGGCCGCGTCATGCTGCCGACGTTCTCGATCCGCATCAGCCCGAGCGCCCGTGCCGCCGTCCCGGCGTCGACGAGCGCCGTCGCGGGATCCGCCTGCAGGGCGACCCGTGAGCGCCAGCGGCGGTTGAGAAGCTCCGCCCACGAGACGCGGCTCGGCAGCTTCGGGATCACGTCGAGCCGGTAGCAGATCGACTCGGCCGCGAAGTGGACGGGGACGCCGACGACGTGGCGCGGCATCGGGCGTCCGCCGTAGGGACGGTCGGTTCGCTCGTCGATCCACTGCACGATGTCGCGCGTCCCGGGCGGGCGGGCGCTGGACGGGGGGAGACCGTGCGTGCCGGCGCGCAGGAAGAGCGTGCGGAACGGGGCGTCGCCCACTCCGTAGCGGCACCGCTTCGAGCCGGGCACGAGCTTCCCCCATGCGAACAGCGGGTACAGGTCGGGCCAGGCCTCGATCCGGCGCGTGTCCACTGGGAGCAGGTGGTGCGAGGCCCACACGCGCGCAGCTTGGTAGACGGAGCCGGAGAGCACGTCGAAGCTGTCCGGGGCGGCGAGGACGCGCGCGACCTGCTCCACCGACGTCAGCAGCACGAGCTCGAGGGCGAAGCCGAGGTCGCGCTGTGCCTGGTCGCGGATGGCGGCCGACCACTCGACGCCGACCGCGCTCACCCGCAGCACGCCCTTGAAGCCGTCGGGTCGCCGGCCGCCGTCCGCAGCGGCGGCGGGGGCGTGCGAGTCCGCGCGGGCGGGCTGCGAGACAGCGGCGGTGACGCCACCCGAGACCGCTGCGGTGACGCCGCCTGCGAGCAGTCGGCGCCGTGTCAGACGGATCCCTGCGCGCGCCCCTGCGCGCGCGGCGGCTGGGTCGCTGTCCTCTTTCGTCACGGGCATCCGCGCAGGGCGAGCCTCGGCCGCGCCTCGGGCGGCCGCCAACTCGAAACGCTACGGCATCGCCGGCGACGGATGGCGGTGGTATACCGCCCGGCCGACTCCAGCGTCAACGGCCCGCCGTGCCGGGGGGGACGAGTCGGCGCAGCGTCCCGCCGTCCCAACCTCCCACCCGCACGCCGTCCCAACCCCCCGCCCGCCCAGGGGATGGAGAGCAAGGGTAGCGGCGGCGTCTGCCCGCGGGGGAAACGGGACCGTGCCGCCTGCGTGCCGATTTCCTCGCCTCCAGTCCCGCCAGGCGGGGCGTGGCGGAAGCCGTGGCCGGCGGCGACTATCGTTCGGCAAGTGGACCGGGAGACCATCGCCCGCAACCTCCGCCGCCGCCAGGCCCAGGAGGCGCTCGAGTTCGAGCAGGAGCGTGAGCGCGTCCTCGAGGAGCAGCTCGAGCTCCTGATCGGCGAGAAGGAGAGCGCCCGCATCGACGAGGCCGCCTTCGCGCGCATGGACCCGGCCGACGCGGACATCGTCCGCGAGCACTTCCGGCCGGCCGACTGGGACTCGGGCGAGGACGACTTCTTCGGCTTCGAGCGCGACGACCTGCTCGACGACGACGAGCTCGCAGAGCCGGTCGACCCGCACGAGGAGGAGCTGGCACGCCTGAACGAGGAGCTCGCCGACTGCCGTCGCCGGCAGCAGGCGTTCCGGCGCTACCTCGAGGCGCTCGGAAGCTGAGCCCAGCTCGGCGTGAGCGCGACCTCGGAGGACCCGACCGTCCCGACCGTGGCACGTCGGCCGAGACTGCGCAGCCGGCCTCCGGCCCGCCCGAGCCCCCGCTTGCCGGCGGGTGACGGGCGCGCGGCGACCCGCGGGCGAGGCGGCGCCGGCCGGCGGCTGCAGCCGGCCGTCACCGCGCTCGCGGCCGCAGCGGCTACCGGGTCTGCGGAAAGCCCAGGTTGACCTTGCTCGTGGCCGGGTCCGGCCAGCGGGCCGTGACCACCTTGCCGCGCGTGTAGAAGTTGATGCTCTCGGGGCCGTAAGCGTGCAGGTCGCCGAACAGCGACGCCTTCCAGCCGCCGAACGAGAACCACCCGACGGGGACGGGGATCGGCACGTTGATCCCGACCATGCCCGCCTGGGCCTCGAACTGGAACCTGCGGGCGACGCCGCCGTCCCGGGTGAAGATCGCCGTGCCGTTCCCCCACGGGTTCTCGTTCACGAGCCTGACCGCCTCGTCGTAGGTGTCGACCCGGACGACCGACAGCACCGGCCCGAAGATCTCGTCCCGGTAGCAGTCCATCGCGGGCGTGACGTCGTCGAGCAGCGAGACGCCGAGGAAGAAGCCGTCCCCGTCCGGGGCCGTCTCGCGCCCGTCGACGACGATCTTCGCGCCCTGCGCGGCGCCGGAGTCCAGGTAGGAGGCGACCTTGTCCCGATGCTCCCGCGTGATCAGCGGCCCCATCTCCGAGCCGACGTCGAAGCCGTCTCCGACCTTGACCCGGTGCGCGCGCTCGCTGATCGCCCGGACGAGCGGGTCGGCGATCTCGCCGACTGCGACCACCACGGACACGGCCATGCAGCGCTCGCCGGCCGACCCGTAGGCGGCGCTGACCGCGGCGTCGGCGGCCATGTCGATGTCCGCGTCCGGCAGCACGACCATGTGGTTCTTCGCCCCCGCGAGCGCCTGCACGCGCTTGCCGTGGCGCGTGCCCTGCTCGTACACGTAGCGGGCGATCGGCGTCGAGCCGACGAAGCTGACCGCAGCCACGTCCGGGTGTTCGAGCAGCCGGTCGACCGCGACCTTGTCGCCGTGCACGACGTTGAAGACGCCGTCCGGAACTCCCGCCTCCTGCAGCAGCTCCGCCACGTAGACGGACGCGGACGGATCCTTCTCCGACGGCTTGAGCACGAACGTGTTCCCGCAGGCGATCGCCGGCGCCCACATCCACATGGGAACCATCGCCGGGAAGTTGAACGGCGTGATCCCCGCGACGACGCCGAGCGGCTGGCGGATCGAGTACACGTCGATGCCGCTCGACGCCTGCTCCGAGAACTCGCCCTTGAGCAGGCTGGGGATGCCGCAGGCGAACTCGATCACCTCGAGGCCGCGCGCCACCTCGCCGAGCGCGTCCGAGAGCACCTTGCCGTGCTCGCGCGTCAGGTGCCGCGCGATGTCCTCGCGGTGCGCGTCGACGACCTGTCGGATGCGGAACAGGATCTCGGCGCGGCGCGAGAGCGACAGCGCGCGCCAGGTGGGGAACGCCTCCTTGGCGGCGGCCACCGCCGCGTCGACCTCCTCGACCGAGGCGAAGTCCACGTGGGCCGCCCGCTCGCCCGTAGCCGGGTTGTACACCGGCCCCGACCGTCCCGACCGACCGGGCACCGTCCGCCCGCCGATCCAGTGGCTGATCCGCGCCTGCGGCACCTCGGCGCCGGCCGGCGCTGCTGCAACCTCTGTCATCGAATCCGTCATCGAGCCTCCTCGCGATCGAGCCCCCAGCCTAGCGCGTTACCATGCGCCGATGGCCATTGCCGAGACGAACGCGGCCGAGGGCGCACGCGTCCTGGCCGACGACCGCAGCTACCTCATCCACTCGTGGTCGGTGCAGTCCGCCCTCTCGCCCCTGCCCGTCGCGGGCGCGGAGGGCCGCTACTTCTGGGACTACGACGGCAAGCGCTACCTCGACTTCGCCTCTCAGCTCGTCAACGTCTCGATCGGGCACCAGCACCCCAAGGTGGTGGCCGCGATCAAGGAGCAGGCCGACCGCCTGTGCACGATCGGTCCCCCGATGGCGAACGACAAGCGCTCCGAGCTCGGGCGTCTGATCGCCGAGGTGACGCCCGGCGACCTCGAGCGCACCTTCTTCACGAACGGCGGCGCAGAGGCGAACGAGAACGCCGTCAAGCTCGCGCGCTGGGTGACGGGCCGGCACAAGGTGATCGCGCGCTACCGCTCCTACCACGGCGCAACGGCCGGCGCGATCACGCTCACCGGCGACCCGAGACGCTGGTTCGCCGAGCCGGGCATGCCCGGCGTGGTGCGCATGCTCGACCCGTACACGTACCGCTGCCCGGCCGGCCATCCCGATCCGTGCCCCGTCTGCACCGGCGGGCCGCACCTGGAGGAGATCCTCCAGTACGAGGGACCGCACACCGTCGCCGCCGTCATCCTCGAGACGGTCACGGGCACGAACGGCATCATCGTCCCCCCCGCCGGCTACCTGCAGTCCATCCGCGAGGTGTGCGACCGGCACGGCATCCTGCTCGTCTGCGACGAGGTGATGGCAGGGTTCGGGCGCACCGGCCGCTGGTTCGCGTGCGAGCACTGGGACGTCGTCCCGGACATGCTCACGACCGCGAAGGGCATCAACTCCGGCTACGTGCCGCTCGGCGCCCTGACCGTGCGCCGGCACGTGTACGAGGCGATCAAGGACCGCTTCTTCGCCGGCGGGCTCACGTACTCCGGGCACCCGCTCGCCTGCGCGGCCGCGGTCGCCTCGATCGAGGCGTTCCGGGAGGAGGGGATCGTCGAGAACGCGGCGGCGATGGGCGACGTGCTCGCGGCCGAGCTGCCCGGTCTGGCCGAGCGGCATCCGTCGGTCGGCGAGACGCGCGGGCTCGGCTGCTTCTGGGGGGTCGAGCTCGTGCGCAACCGCGAGACGCGCGAGCCGCTCGTCCCCTACAACGCAGGAGGCGAAGCGGCGGCGCCGGTGGCCCGGATCGCGAAGGCGGCGATGGAGCGCGGCCTGTACCTGTTCGTGCACTGGAACGTCGTCGTCGTCGCGCCCCCGCTGACGATCACGCGCGAGGAGCTCGCCGAGGGCCTCGGCGTCCTCGACGAGGTGCTCGCGATCGCCGACGAGTACTGCGACGCCTGACGCCTCGGGCGCTCGAGCGGCCCGGCCCGTGCGGGCGGCGCGCCTGCTTCTACACTCGAGCCGATGACGTCCTCCCACGTGCGCGTTCGGGCTGAGGGACGGGCGCATGGCTGAGGCGGAGACACGGCGGGAACGGCCGAGGGTGTTCGCGACGCGCCGCTTTCCGGAGCGGGTGCGCGGTGAGCTCGAGGCCCTGTTCGACCTCGACGTGAACGACTCCGAGTGGCCACCGTCGCGGGCGGAGCTCCTCGACCGCGCGCGCGGCTGCGACGGGCTGATGACCATGCTCACCGACCGGGTCGACGACGAGCTGATCGACGCCGCCGGGCCGCGACTGCGGGTCGTCGCCAACTTCGCCGTCGGCTACGACAACGTGGACGTGCCCGCCTGCACGAGACGTGGCGTGCTCGTCTCGAACACCCCCGACGTGCTCACACAGGCGACGGCCGAGCTGACGATGGCGCTGCTTCTGGCGCTCGTGCGCCGCGTCGCCGAGGGCGACCGCCTCGTCCGCCGCCGCGAGAGCTGGATCTGGGCTCCGAACATGCTGCTCGGGCACGGGCTGGAGGGCCGCCGCCTCGGCGTCGTCGGCTACGGCCGCATCGGCCGACGCGTCGCCTCGCTGGCACAGGCCTTCGGCATGGAGGTCGTACACGCGAGCCGGACGAGCGGCCTCCCCCTCGACCGCCTGCTCGCGACGGCGGACGTCGTCAGCCTCCACCTCCCGCTGTCGGCGCAGACACGCCACCTGATCGACGAGCGCGCGCTGTCGCTGATGAAGCCGACGGCGGTGCTGGTGAACACGAGCCGTGGGCCGATCGTCGACGAGGCGGCGCTTGCCCGGGCGCTCGCCGCCGGGCGGATCGCCGGTGCCGCGCTCGACGTGTTCGAGCGGGAGCCGGAGGTGACCGAGGAGCTGCTGTCGTTCGAGAACGTCGTGCTCGCGCCGCACCTCGGCTCGGCCACCCTGGAGACACGCGAGGCGATGGGGATGCTCTGCGTGGAGGCGCTGCGGGCCGTCCTGCTCGAGAACCGCGCGCCCGCGAACGCGCTCAACCCCGAGGCACTGCGCGCGCCGCCGTAGCCCGCCGCCGTACCCCGGCCAGCCGCCGCGGTCACGAGCGGCCGGACGCCTGCCAGGCCAGCACCCGCTCGACCTCCACGACGACGAACGGCCCGGCCGGCGGCCGCTGCCGGTACTGCGGGTACTTCGCGCGCAGCAGCTCGAGCGCGCGCGCGTCGCGCTCGACGACGCGCGCCCGGCCGGAGATCCGCACCCACCACAGGCGCGACCAGTCCTCGTCGTAGCGATCGACGAGCACCTCCACCCACGGGTTGGCGCGGATGTTGTCGAGCCGGCGAAGCGCCCGCGTCGACTTCGGCTTCTCGTCCACGGCCGAGTAGAGACGGCCGTCCTCGCCGACGGCAAAGCAGATCGGGACGAGGTGCGGACGGCCGCTCGGCGAGACGGTCGCGAGCCGCGCGACCGGCGCCTCAGGCCAGCGCGAGGCCGGGCCGGACGAGCCTGGTGGGCTTGCGGAGGCCACTCGTGTCCACCGGCGGGTTGCGCGGCTCGGCGAGCGGGGGAGCGCCGAACGACGCCTGCCTCCGCTCGGGGTCGACCGGCCCGTACAGCGTCGTCCGCTGGCGCGGGATGCGGCCGGCCGCACGGATCATCGCCTCCATCCGCTCGGGCGGCATCTCCTGCCCGAACCCGGCGCCCGCTGCGCGCGAGATCGACTCGTTCATCAGCGTGCCGCCGACGTCGTTCGCCCCCGCCGCCAGCGCCGCCCGCACGCCCTCGGGCCCGGCCTTCACCCACGACACCTGGACGTTCTCGACCCAGGGATGGAGCACGAGCCGGCCGACCGCGTGCATGAGCAGCATCTCGCCGAACGTCGGGCCGCGGCGGGCGAGCCCCTTCAGGAAGATCGGCGCCTCCATGTGCACGAACGGAAGCGGCACGAACTCGGTGAAGCCGCCCGTGCGCCGCTGCTGCTCGCGCACCCGGAGGAGATGGCGCGCCCAGTGTACGGGCGAGTCGACGTGGCCGAACATGATCGTGTTGTTCGAGCGCAGCCCCACCCGGTGCGCCGTGTCGTGCACGCGCAACCACTGCTCGGTGGTCAGCTTGTCCGGGCAGATGACCCGCCGCACCTCGTCGTCCAGCACCTCGGCGGCGGTCCCCGGCAGCGAGGCGAGCCCGGCGTCGCGCAGCCGGACGAGGTAGTCCTCGAGCGGCAGGCCGAGCGTGGCCGCTCCCTGCCAGATCTCGAGCGCCGAGAACGCGTGCACGTGGATGTCCGGCACCGCCTGCTTGATCGCGCGCACGACGCCCAGGTAGTAGTCGCCGTCGAACGCGGGGTGGATGCCGCCCTGCAGGCACACCTCGGTCGCGCCGCGCTCCCACGCCTCCTGGACGCGCCGGACGATCTCGTCCAGCGGCACGAGGTAGGCCGGCCCGCGCAGATTCTCGGCCAGCTTTCCCTTGGAGAACGCGCAGAAGCCGCAGCGGAAGTAGCAGACGTTGGTGTACTGGATGTTCCGCGTGACGACGTAGCTGGCGACGTCCCCCACCACCTCGCGGCGCAGCCGGTCGGCCGCGGCGAACACCCGCTGGCGCTCCTCCCCGCGGGCGTGGAACAGCCGCACGATCTCCTCCTCCCCGAGCTCGTCCGAGCTGTCCACGGGGAGCGCGTCACGGGGGAAGAACGGCGCCGGCCGGTCGTCCCCCGGCGCCCACTCGTGCTCGCGCGCGAGGCCGAGCGCGTCCGACGCACGGAGCGCGTGCGGCAGCACCTCGGGGTGCAGCCACTCGGCGTCGAGATAGCCGGGGTAGACGGGAAGGCGCGGCGCGAGCTCGAGCCCGGCCGCCCGCGTCGCCGCCTCGAGCCGCGCCACCTCCGGCCACGGCGCCTCCGGGTTGACGTGGTCGATCGTCACGGGCGAGACGCCGCCCCAGTCGTCGATCCCCGCCTCGAGCAGCCGCGGGAAGTCGTCGTAGGACAGGTTCGGCGGGCACTGCACGGCGACGTCCGGCCCGAGCACGAGCCGCGCCGCCGCCGCCGACCAGAGGAGCTCGTCGAGGTCCGGCTCCGGGCTTCCCGCCATCCGCGTTCCCGGCTTGGCGCGGAAGTTCTGGACGATCACCTCCTGGATGTGCCCGTAACGCTCGTGCAGATCACGGATCGCGAGCAGCGCCTCGATCCGCTCCCGGCGCGTCTCGCCGATCCCGACGAGGATGCCGGTGGTGAACGGCACCCGCTCCTCGCCCGCCAGCCGGAGCGTCTCCAGCCTGGCCGCGGGCCGCTTGTCCGGCGAGCCGAAGTGCGGCCCTCCGCGCTCGGACAGCCGCTGCGCCGTCGTCTCGAGCATGATCCCCTGCGAGGCCGTCACCTCGCGCAGCGCGGCCAGCTCCTCGCGCGTGAGCACGCCGGGGTTCGCGTGCGGCAGCAGACCCGTCTCCTCGAGCACGAGCCGGCACATGCGCACGAGGTACTCGATCGTCGTCTCGCAGCCGAGCGCGGCCAGCTCCTCGCGGGCGGCCCGGTAGCGGCGCTCGGGCTTGTCGCCGAGCGTGAACAGCGCCTCCCGGCACCCCGCCTGCGCGCCGGCGCGCGCGATCGCCAACACCTCGTCGGCGCTCAGGTAGGCGCGCTCGCCCCGGCGGGGCGGCGCGGCGAAGGTGCAGTAGTGGCAGACGTCCCGGCACAGCTTCGTGAGCGGGACGAACACCTTCGGCGAGTAGGTGACGAGCCCCGGTCGCGGGCCGCGCTCGCGCAGCGCGCGCGCCGCGGGCAGGAGCTCGGCGGCGTCGAGGTCGGCGAGCGCGAACGCGTCGGCGGCTGGCACGGCGGTGAGGATACGCGCCCGCGATAAGGTCCCGCGGTGGTCGCGCACGTGCTCGTCCCGGTGAAGCGGCTTGACGGCGCGAAGAGCCGTCTCGCCGCCGTGCTGTCGGCGCGGGAGCGAGCGGAGCTGATGCGGGAGCTGCTCGGCCGCGTGCTCGCAGCGGCCGGGGAGGCAGGCGTCGGCCCGGTGACCGTGGTCTCCTCGGAGCCGCTCGCGCTCGACGGCGTCACGCGCTTCGACGATCGCGGCCTCGCCTGGAACGAGGCGATCGCGGCGGCGATGCGAGGCGTGACTGCCCCCGTCGCCGCCGTCGTCTCCGCCGACCTGCCCGATCTCGTCGCCGAGGACGTGCGCGCGCTCGTCGAGTCGGTGCCGAGCCCGCGCGGCCTCGCGATCGCGCGCGCGCTCGACGGCGGCACGAACGCCGTCGCCATGCGTCCCCCCGGAGCCGTCCGCACCTGCTTCGGCCTGCCCGGGAGCGCCGCCGAGCACGTACGCCTCGCCCGAGGCGCAGGGCTCGAGTGGCGCACTCTCGACCGTCCTGGCCTCGCCTTCGACGTGGACACGCCGCAGGACCTCGAGCGCCTGTCCGGCGGCGCCGGGCTCGCCCTCGGCCGGAGCCGCGCATGGCGGTGACGCTCGGCTACAAGGCCTCCGCCGAGCAGTTCGGGCCGAGGGAGCTGCTCGACTACGCGGTGCTCGCCGAGCGCACCGGGCTCGAGATCGTCGCCGTCTCCGACCACTTCCAGCCCTGGCGCCACCACGGTGGCCACAGCCCGGCGTCGTTCACCTGGCTCGGCGCGGCCGGCGAGCGGACCGAGCGGGCGCGGCTCGGCACGAGCGTGCTGACGCCGACGATGCGCTACCACCCGTCCGTCGTCGCGCAGGCGTTCGGCACCCTCGCCTGCCTCAACCCCGGCCGCGTCTTCCTCGGCGTCGGCACGGGCGAGGCGATGAACGAGACGCCGGCGACGGGGACGGAGTGGCCGGGCGCGAAGGAGCGGCGCGAGCGGCTCGCCGAGGCGATCGAGCTCATGCGCCTGCTGTGGAGCGAGGAGCGCGTCAGCTTCCAGGGCGACTACTACCGCACCGAGCGCGCCACGGTCTACGACCGCCCCGACGAGCCCGTGCCCATCTACGTGGCCGCGTCGGGCCCCCTCGCCGCCAGGCTCGCCGGCCGGGCCGGCGACGGCTTCATCGCCACGAGCGGCAAGCGGCAGGAGCTGTACGAGGAGCTGCTCGCGAACCTCGCGCACGGGGCCGAGTCGGTCGGGCGCGACGCGAGCCGCATCCCGAAGATGATCGAGATCAAGGTGTCGTACGACCACGACCTCGACTTCGCCCGCGACGCCTGCCGCTGGTGGGCGGCGCTGTCGCTCACCCCGGAGGAGAAGAGCGGGGTCGAGGACCCGATCGAGATGGAGCGCCTGGCGGAGGCAGCCGCCGATCGCGCGCACTCGCGCTTCATCGTCTCGAACGACCCCGACGAGGTGGTCGAGAAGGTCCGCTGGTACGTCCAGCTCGGCTTCGACGAGCTCGTCTTCCACGCCCCCGGCGAGGACCAGGCACGGTTCCTCGCGCAGTTCGGGAAGGACGTGATGCCCCGGCTGCGCGAGCTGTCGTGACACGCTCGGGGCCGAACGCCCGCGCAGCCGGGGCGCGCGATCGGTGCCCCGGCGCACGCAGCCGGGTCACTCGAGGGCGTCGACCTTGATTGCGGACGGCCAGCCGGCCGCGCTCCGCCTACGCTCGTGCGCGTTGCTGACACAGGGTGCCAGAGAGTTGATCGTCACACGGTCGATCCGTGGGGAACCCCCTCTTTCGCCGCGCGCCGGGCGCCTCTAGGATTGCGCCGGGATGTCCTGCGGGGTGAAGGCGCGTACATCGCGGAGCGCTTCTGGCCGGGGCTCGACGAGCGAGTCGCCGCGCGCGTCGCGGAGATCGTCCCGGCGGTCTCCGCCGGGACGATTGGGCAGGTCCGCTACCTCGGCTCGCTGCTCGTGCGTCGTCCTTGCCGGTTCGAGGGAGCCGGGGAGGCGGCGCGCGACGCCGCCACCCGGGCGGGCATCCCGTTCGAGCGGATCGTCGAGACCGCCCGCTCGCCGTCGCCCGACATCACGAGAACCTCGCCGGAGGAGGTCCCATGCGCCGCCAGTCCCTGCTCGTCGTCGCCTTCCTCGCCTGCGCCGCAGCCGCCGGCGCCGGTGCTGCCGCCGGCTCGTCCACGCGCTGGACGCGGATCAACGGGCCTGGCCACGCCGGTATCCAGCTCGGGCTCGCCCGAACGCCGGACGGCGTCCTGCACGTGATCTGGAACCGCGGCAACCCGCCTCCGACCGCGATCTACGACACGCGGTTCTCGCCGAGCGGGGTGAGGACGGGCACGAGCACGGTCGCGACGGGCTGGGGCGGCGCCGGCGGGCTCGCCCTGCTCGCGATGCCGGACGGGACGCTCCGCCTGTTCGCGTCCGGCGACCACTCCTCGGCCACGTCGAACGGCGGCATCAGCACCTTCACCGCGCCGGCGAGCGGCGTGAGCTGGACGCTCCAGCCCGACGTCTGGGGCGGCCCAGTCGCCGGCGCGGCCGGGATCGTCGCCGCGACCCTGACCAAGGACGGGCAGGTCGTCACCGGCTGGCGGGGTTTCGCCGCGGAGGGCGTTCCGCCGAGCTCGGTGCCGCAGAGCGCGTACATCGCGTTCAACCTCGCCTCGCGCCTGGCGACGGATGCCTCGAGCGGGGCGGTCGTGATCGAGGGCACCACCGGCGCCGGCAAGGGAGGCGTCTTCGTGCGACAGATCCTGCCGAGCGCGGGACCGGCCGTCGTCCTGCCGGACGGCAGCTACAACAACGACTGGATCGCGGGCCTCAGCGGCCGCATCCGCGCGCCCGGCGTCTACGTCGCCTACGCGGACACGAAGGCCGTCCACCTGTACCGCTACGGCGGCGGGTCGAGAACGCTCGCCCGCGGCCCGTTCACCAGCGCGACCGTCTGCGCCGCGCCGGACGGGCGGCTCTGGCTCGCCTGGGGGGACGCCAAGGACGGAATCTTCGTCACCCGCACGAGCAGGGCCGCCGGCGTGCTCGAACCGACCCAGAAGCTCGCCGTCCCGTCCAGCGCAGGCCTCGCCTTCCTCCAGTGCGAGGGCTCGGGCGGACCGCTCGACCTGTTCGCCGACGCCGGCCCCGGAGGCACCGGCTTCTGGCACACGCACGTCCTCGCCCGCCTCTCGCCGAGCGCCCGCGTCGTCCGCACGAAGGCTGGCGGCGCGGTGACGATCGCCGTGCGCGACGCCGGCGACCCGGTCGCCGGGGCAAGGGTGGCCGTGGGAGCGAAGCGTCTCACGACGAACGCGAAGGGGCAGGCGCAGGTCTCGCTGCGGCCGGGCTCGTACTCGGCGAGCGTGACCGCGCCCGGCTACGCCGCCGCCACAGTCCGCTTCAGGGTGTAGAGGACGCGCGCTCCAGCTCGGCCGCGAACGCGGCCGCGGCCTTCGCTCCGAAGACGGCGAAGACGACGCGGCGGAGCGAGGCGGGCCGGTGGGAGCGCACGGCGCCGACCATGATGCGCGCGCACTCGTCGAGCGGGAAGCCGCCGACGCCCGTGCCGAAGGCGGGGAGCGCGAGCGACTCGCAGCCGAGCTCGTCGGCCAGCTCGAGGCAGCGGCGCGTCGTCCGCTCGACGAGCGACCCGTCCGTCCGCAGGTCCTGGCCCATGACGGCGCCGTGGATGACGTAGCGGGCGGGGAGCCGCCCCGCGCCCGTCGCCACGGCGTCGCCGAGCGCGATCGGCCCTTTCGCGACCGCCTCGCGCTCGATCTCCTCGCCGCCTGCCCGCTTGAGCGCGCCGGCCACCCCGGCGCCCATCCACAGGTGGTCGTTCGCGGCGTTCGCGACCGCGTCGACCTCGAGCGCGGCGATGTCGCCCTCGACGACCTCGAGCGAGAGCATGCCCGGAACGCTAGCGCCGGCGGCTTAGCGTGCGCTCGCGATCGCCAGCTTCGCCTGGTCGGCGAGGCCGGCCAGCATCTTCAGCTTGCGCTGGTCGAACGGGATCGACTCGGGCGCGCCCGCGACGACGAACCCCAACCGGCCGTCGAAGCGGAAGGGCGCGACGCCGTAGCGAAAGGCATCCCCCGCGTCGCGGATCGCCGGGACGTCCGGATGCTTCTCGGGAACGAACACGAACGGCTCCGGCGCGTCCGCGAAGCGGGAGGCGGTCTCGGCCGGGTAGCGGATCGCGCGCGCCCGCTCGCGCTGCTCGGGACCGAAGCCGAAGGCCGCCTCCAGGCGCACCTCGCCGCTCGCGACGTCCTGCAGCCAGAGGGCCGCCTCGGGCACCTCGAGGAGGTCGGCGGTCTGCCGCACGATCCGCTCGTGGATCTCGCCGAGCGTGTCGACCGCCGCCAGCGCGCGCGCGAACTCGAGCAGCGCCGCCGCCACGTGGGCGCTCTCCTGCTGGTCGCGGAACAGCACCGCCTTCTCCAGCCCGGTCGCGGCGCGGAAGGCAAGCCCCTCGAGCAGGCGCAGCCGCTCGTCGGTGAAGCGCGCCAGGTCGTCGTCGCGCCCGGCGCGGACGGTGATCCAGCCGCGCACGCCGTGGCCGCTCGGCAGCGGCGCCACAGCGGCGGCTCGCACGACGAGCTCGGGCTGCCGCAGGGCGAAGGCCGCTCGCATCTCCTCCGCCGTGAGCACGAACGGGGCCTTGCGGCCGTCGAGCAGCGTGTCGCCGACGAGCTGCGGTATGCGCAGCGAGGGGATGACGGTCGTGCCCGGGTCGGCCTCGTAGCCGACCGAGGCGGCGCAGGCGAAGTCGCCGTCGGCGCGATCCTGCAGCCACAGCGAGCAGACGCCCGCCTCGAGCAGCCGGGCAACCGTCTCGACGGTCTCCTGCTCGATCGCCTCGTACGACTCGAGCGAGGAGATCGAGTCCGAGAACTCGAGCCACGTCTTCGCGTGCTCCGCCTCCCGCCGCAGCGAGTCGTACAGGCGGGCGTTCTCGAGCGCGGCCCCCGCGTGGCCGGCGAGCACCTCGAGCAGGCGCAGGTCGTTGTCGTCGAACTGGCCGGCGCCGAGCTTGGAGACGAAGAGGACACCGCTGACCCGCGACCCGTAGCCGAGCGGTACGGCGATCACCGACTCGTCCACCGGCTCCGTGCCGGGGATGGTGAGGCCGAAGTCGACGTCGAGCGCGTTCGGGATCAGCATCGGCTTGCCGGTCTCGGCGACCCGGCCGGTGATGCCCTCGCCCACCTCGATGCGCAGCGCCTGGAGCGTCTCGGCACCGGCGACGGCGTCGCCCTTGACGGCGATCGGCGTCAGGCACTCTCCTTCCACCAGGTAGACACGGCAGCTGTGGTAGTCGATCAGCATTCGCAGCTCGTCGACGATCGCCTCGCCGATCTCGCGCACGGAGTTGCAGCGGTTGAGCCGGGAGGCGACCGACTGGAGCATCTTCAGATGCGCGATCGAGCGGGCGTCACGGTCGCCCGGCTCGGCCTGCGGACGCTCGCCCACCTCGTCGCCGAAGACGACGATGCCGCTCTTGCCCCGAGCCTTGGCCGTCATCATCGACGTCTCGGCGCAGGCAACGAGCTCGCGCGGGTTGGTTGCGTGGGCGGGACCCTCGGCGATCCCGACCGAGACTGTAACCTCGCCGGCGGCCTCGACGTCCTCCCGGCTGAGCCGCCCCTGCAGCCTGCGTGCGAGACCGACGGCGTCCACGGAGCGGCAGGAGGGCATGACGACGGCGAACTCCTCGCCGCCGATGCGGCAGACGACGTCGCTGGCGCGGACGAGCGACGCTGCCGCAGCGCCGATCGAGACGAGGACCTGGTCCCCGACGCCGTGCCCGCAGATGTCGTTGACGCGCTTGAAGTCGTCGATGTCGAACATGAGCAGCGCGACCGAGTCGCGCGCCCGCGTCGCCCTGGTCAGCTCGGCGCGGAGGCGCTCGTGGAAGTAGCGGTGGTTGTACAGGCCGGTGAGGGAGTCGGTCTGCGCCTGGTGCTCGAGGGCGGCGCGCACCTGCAGGTTGTCGAGCGCGAGCGCGGCGGCGTCCCCGAACCACTGCGCGAGCTCGAACTCGTCCTCGTCGAACGAGGCCTCCTCGCCGATCCGGTAGATGTTCAGCGCGCCCTTGAGGCCGCCTCGGGCGACGAGCGGGATCGAGATGAGGGCCTCCGGCTCGACGGGCGTCCCCGGCACGACCGCCACACGCGCGTCCAGGTGGGCGCGGTTGGCCAGCACCGGCGTCCGGTTCGCCACCGCCCAGCCGGTGATCCCCTGCCCGAAGGCCGGGCGCATGCGCATGATCTCCTGCAGCCAGTCGCTGCGGGCGAACACGGGCACGAGCTCGCGGCGGGCGAGGTCGGCCTCGTAGATGTGCAGCGCCTCGTAGGGGACGAGATCGGCGAGCGTGTCCGCGATCCGCTCGATCAGGTGCTCGAAGCTCTCCTCGGACAGCACCTCGTGGAAGATCTCCGCCAGGCGCTTGTACGAGTCGACCAGCGGACGCGTGCGGCCGTTCGCGGCCGGAACGGAGCCTCCGGGCGCACGAGCGGTGGCGATCGTCTGCGGAGCCACGACAGGCCCGATATCGGCACGCCGAGCCGGGCGCTGTAGACGTGTTCGCGCGATCTCGGCGTCCTGCGCGGCGAGGGGAGCGCCCGAACGTCAGCGGAACAGGTCCCGCTCGGGCGCCATGACGAGATCGCGAGCCGACCCCTCGCCCGCGACGTCCAGCCCGCGCACGACGGCGACCGGCACGCCGCTCGTCTTGCCGCAGACGAGCTCCGCGGCGGCCGCGATCTCGTCGGCGATTGCGACGACGGTCGCGCGCAGCTCGTACCCGTTCGCGTCGCGCACGCCGCGAAGGTCGAGGAGCGGCCGCACGCCGGCTGCGCCGATGGCGACGTCCACGATCCCGTTCCGCCACGGGCGGCCGAACGAGTCGCTGACGATCACCCCCACGTCACGGCCGGTCCGCTGCCGAAGCCCGGCCCGGATGCGCGCCGCGGAGGCGTCCGGGTCGAGCGGGAGCAGCACGAGCGCATCCGGGGCAGGCGCGTTCGAGGCGTCGACCCCGGCGGAGGCGCAGACGAAGCCGTGCCGCGTCTCGGCGATCACGAGCGGCGGCCGCGCGCGCACGACGCGGGCCGACTCGCGCAGGATCACCTCCAGCTGGCGCGGGTCGTGGCCGGCGGCGAGCGCGCGCGCCCGCGGCGAGGCCTCGACCTCGCGCAGGTGCACCACCCGGCCCTCCGCCTTCGAGACGGCCTTCTGCGAGCAGACGACGACGTCGCCGTCGAGCAGCTCGCAGCGGTCCGCGACGAGGACGGCGAGGTCGGCGCCCGCCTCGATCTCGGGCAGCCCTTCGACCGGGAAGACGCGCAGCTCAGGCACAGGCGAGGACGGCGCGCGCGAGCTCGGCCGCCGTCTGCTCGTCGCGCATCAGGGTCGAGGCGACGAGCGGCCGCACCCCCTGCCGCTCGACGGCGGCGGCCTCCGCCCGGTCCGACTCGTCGATCACGAGCACGTCCACGATGCCTGGGTAGCAGGTCGCCACCCGGCCTGCGTCCGTGCCGCCGGCGAGGCGCTCGAGCATCCGGTCGGCCGGCCCCTTGAGCGCCCGGCCGCCGACGAGCGGACTGACCGCGACAGCCGGGACGCGGCGGCTCTCGAGCGCTTCCCGGATCTCGCTCACGGCCAGGATCGGCCAGATGCTGACGAACGGGTTGCTCGGACAGACGACGATCAGGTCGGCGGCCTCGATCGCCTCCAGCACGCCCGGGGCGGGCCGAGCCGACTCCTCGCCCTCGAAGCGCACCTGGTCGACCTGGTCGCGGTGGCGGCGGGCGACGAACCACTCCTGGAACGGGAACGAGCCGGCCGGCGTGTCGATCCACGTGCGCAGGCGGTCGTCTGTCGCCGGCAGGATCGCGACCGCGACGCCCAGCGCGGCCGCCACCCGGGCGGTGACCGCGGACAGCGGCTCGCCCGCCCGCAGCGCCTGCGTGCGGACGAGGTGCAGGCCGAGGTCGCGGTCGCCGAGGAGGAACCACGACTCGCCGCCGAGCCGCCGCGCCTCCTCGAACGCCGTCCACGTCTCGTCGGAGCGGCCCCAGCCGCGCTCGTCGTCCGCGATCCCGGCGAGCGCGTACAGGACGCTGTCGAGGTCGGGCGAGACGTGCAGGCCGAGCACCTCGACGTCGTCGCCGACGTTGCCGACGACGGTGATCCCTTCCGGCTCGGTCGCCCGGACGAGGCCGCGCAGGAACCTGGCACCGCCCACCCCACCCGACAGGGCCACAACCCGTCTCATGGCGCGGACACTACCGCCGCGGCACAGTCCCGACCCGCCGGCAGCCCCCTTTGTCCGGGCCGGCCGGAGGCGGCCCGGGCGGCTGCCGGCGCTAGTTCCCCTCGCCGGCGCGCCCACCCGCGCCGGGTGAAAATGGGTGATGATCGCGGTGTCGTCTGCCGGACGCCGCGTTTCCTATGGTGCTTGTGAGCCCGTGGTCTAGTTTGGCGTGGGAGCCTTCCCCGGATCCCG
>DASREE010000017.1:0-191342 GCA_035652235.1 Gaiellaceae bacterium
CGTCGCGACCCGGAACGCCAAACCCGACGGCTCGTCGCCCAGCTCGAACGCCTCGGCCACAAAGTCACCCTCGAAACCCTCCCGGAGGCCGCCTGAGGCCAGACGGTTCCCACACCCTCAGCGTCATTTTCCCTTCAGTACCTGCAACTCGTCTACAATTGCGAGCTGCTCCGCCTGCTGCGGCTGCGGAGCAGACTGACGGCCGACTACGAGCTGCTTCTCTGGGCAGCTCGTGGTCGTTCAGGGGCGGGAGCCGGCCACGTCTCCCGCGCGCCGGGGTGTCGGCTCGCTCGCCCGTCCGGGCCGAGGGCGCGCCGACAGGGCCGGTCCCCTCACCGTCCCTCGTCGGAGCCTCGCCGCCGGAGCGGCTAGAGAAAGGTCCTGATCGATTCGCGCTCGACGCTCAGCTCGATCACGCCGGCGGCGCCGTCGATCGAGTCGATCGTCTCGGCCGGCACGAGACGCCGGGCCGAGAACAGGCCTGCCTTCACCGCGAGCGCGTCCGGCTCGTCCGGAGCGGTGCCGTACATGGGGCACTCGACACGGCCGACGAGCTCCCCGTTGCGATCGGCGACGAGGAACCCTGACGTCGCGGTGAGATCGACGGCGAAGGCACCCATCCGGAACCACGGTATTTCCCCCGGATCAGGAAAAAACCTTCCTCGTCGTAAGGCTTCTGTTAACCGCCACCTGCCGGCGGCCCGCGGTTGGGACACCGCCGGCCGGCGGCCGAGCCGCTCGCCGCCGGCGCCGGGCTCAGGCGGGCTTGGCGGCCATCACGAACGCAACCGCCAGCCCGACGAGGACGAGCGCGCCGGCGAGCGGTGCCACCGCGCCGGAGAGCCGCGGCCGGGTGCGCGCGAGGCGCGCGAGCAGCGCGAGGACGACGCCGCCGACAACCAGGCCGAAGACCGTGAGGCCGCGCGACACGTCGAGCCAGGCGGCGGACACGTCTTCCTGGCCGGCGAGCCCTTCCCCGAGCGCGATCGCGACGATGGTCGCGGCGACCGTGCCGGCTGGGAGCTGCCACGCGAGGCGCCCGCCGCGGCCGGACTCGGGTCCCGGCCGCCGCCGGCGCTCGAGCGCGACGACCCCGGTCGCGATCAGCCCGCCGACGGCGACCATGCCGGCGAGCACGTGCAAGAAGAGGAGCGTGTCCGAGCGCATCAGGCCGGCTTCCAGATCATCAGGGCGAGGATGGCGAGGGCGGCGAGGAAGCTCCCGTAGTTGAGCAGGAGGGCGATCGGGTCGGCGAGCGCACGGGAGAGCTCCCGGCTCGGCTCGTCCCCTTCGGTTGCCAGCCGCTCGGCCAGGTGGCGCGCGTGCCTGGCCGCGCGGCCGCCGAGGCCGCCGAACAGGCTGCTCGCGAGGAAGAGCCCGAGCGCCGCGGAGATCCACGTCCGGTCCCAGCCGAGCTGGAGCTCCTCGACGAGCCAGGCGCCGAAGCCGACGGCGAGCAGCGAGCCGGCGCCGACGATGGCGACCGCCACGCGCGTCAGCGACAGGAGCGCCGCGATCTCGCTCGGACGCTCGCGCCGCAGCGCCGCCGTCTGCAGCGCTCCGGCGGCGACGGCGCCCGACACGAACAGGAAGGCCCCGAGCACGTGCGCTCCGAGCAGCCACTGCACCGTCGACACGGCGGGAGCCTACCGCCGGACCCGGTCCTGCGCGCTCGTACAATCGGTCCATGGACGAGCCGGCACGTCACCTCAGGCTGCTCACGGAGACGATCGCCGCGGTCAACTCGACGCTCGACCTCGAGGAGGTGCTCGCCCTCGTCGCACGGACGGTGGCAGAGGCGCTCGGCGCCGACGCGTGCTTCGTGTACCTGTACGACGACCGCGCCGACGAGCTCGTCCTGCGGGCGACGCACGGGACGGGCGTCGAGGAGATGACGAGACGGCCGCGGCTGAAGCCGGGCGAGGGCATCACCGGCTCGGCGGCCGCGGCGCGCGCGCCGATCATGCTGCCCGCGCAGGCGCACCTCGACCCGCGCTTCAAGACGTTCCCGAACCTGCCCGAGGACGAGTACGAGTCGATCCTGGCCGTCCCCATCCTCGCCCGCGACAAGCTCGAGGGCGCGCTGAACGTCCGCACCCGCCGGCCGCACGAGTTCTCCCGCGCCGAGACCGACCTGCTGCTCGCGATCGCCGCGCAGGTGGGCTTCTCGATCGAGCACGCGAAGCTCTACTCGCAGGCGCAGCGCCGGGTCCGCGAGCTCGAGGCGCTGGCGACGATCTCGGAAGCCGTGTCCGAGTCGCTCTACGTCGAGGAGTCGCTCGAGGCGATCGTGAAGACGACGATGGAGGCGCTCGGCGCCACCGGGGCGGCGATCGTGCTCGAGGACGGAGGCGTCGCCTGGCCCGAGGGCCGGGCGGGCGCGCACGCCGTGCGCATGCCGCTGCGCTGGAAGCGGCGCCAGATCGGCGAGCTCGTCTGCGACCGCGACGTGCCGTTCAGCGAGGACGACCGGCAGCTCCTTGCCTCGATCGCCCACCACGCCGCGGTCGCCCTCGAGCACGGGCGGGCCGTGATGCGCGGCGTGCTCGCCCAGGAGATCCACCACCGCGTGAAGAACAACCTGCAGACCGTGGCCTCGCTCCTCCGCCTGCAGGCCCACGCCGACGGGGTCGACCCCGAGCGCGCGCTCGCGGATTCGGTCAACCGCATCCTCGCCATCGCCGCCGTGCACGAGGTGCTGACCGAGCGGCGCGACGACGACGTCGACCTCGGCGAGCTCCTCGACCGCCTGCGGCGGATGCTCGTGCAGGGCTTGAGCGCGGGGAAGCGGGTGGAGTCGGCGATCGAGCCGGTGTCGCTCGCAGGCAGCCGCGCGACGGCCCTCGCGCTCGTCTTCAGCGAGCTCCTCCAGAACGCGCTCGAGCACGGAGGCGAACGGGTGCGGGTGGAGCTCGCGCGGCGGAACGGCGACGTCGTGCTCGCGATCGCCGACGACGGCGCCGGCATCGAGGGCGATCCGGCGCACGGGACGGGCCTGTCGATCGTGCGCGCGCTCGTCCGCGACGAGCTGCGCGGCACGCTGACCCTGGAGAGCACGGGCGGCCTGCGCGCGGAGGTCGTCTTCCCCGCGTGACGTTCCCCGCGTGAGGGCTGCGGACTGCGGCGGCGCCCCGTTTCCAGCGGTCGGCACGCTTCCGGCACGAAGCCGTCCCCCACGCGCGCGCGGTTCGGCGGTAGGCTGAGCGCCGTGGGTCGGGGAGGTGGGGTCTGCCCGAGAGTGACGCGTGAACATGAACCGACGTGACGCGTGAAGACGCGCGGACGGGCGGCGAGCGGCCGGCGAGCCGCCTTGCCGGCGTGAGGCTCCCGCACGAGGTCTTCGTCGCCGTCCGCAGGAGCGGCGAGCTGCTCGTCCTGCACCGCTCGCCCGAGCACGGCGGCTACTGGCACGGTGTCGCCGGAGGCGTCGAGCCGGGCGAGGCTCCCGCGCTGGCGGCGGCACGCGAGCTCCGGGAGGAGACGGGGCTCGAGGCGGTCCCGGTCGACCTGCACCGCCCGTACGAGTACTCGCCCGAGCCGTGGGAGGCGGGCGCGGCGCACGGGTTCGCGCGGATCCGCGTCGAGTGCTTCCTCGCCGAGGCCCCCGTGGGCTGGGAGCCGCGCCTCGACGGCGAGCACGACGCCTACCGCTGGTGCACCGCGGACGCTGCCGCCCGGCTCCTGTTCTGGCCGGAGCCGCGCGAGCTCGTCCGGTCGATCGCATGAAGATCCTCATCGCCGAGGACGAGACGATCATCCGGCTCGACCTGCGCGCGCTGCTCGAGAAGGCCGGGCTCGAGGTGTGCGCCGAGGCGCGCGACGGGCTCGAGGCGGTCGAGCTCGCTCGCGCGGAGCGTCCCGACCTCGCGATCATGGACGTGAAGATGCCGCGCCTGGACGGGATCGAGGCCGCGCGCAGGATCCTGGACGAGCGGCCGATCCCGATCGTGATGCTGACCGCCTACGGGCAGGAGGAGGTCGTCTCCCGTGCGGTCGAGGCCGGCGTCTTCGGCTACCTGATGAAGCCGTTCCGCCAGGAGGATCTGCTCCCCGCGATCGCGACCGCACGGGCCCGCCACGAGGAGCTGACCGCGCTGCGCGAGGAGGCGGAGTCGCTGGCCGAGGCGCTCGCCGCCCGCAAGGTGATCGAGCGCGCGAAGGGCCTGCTGATGGCGAAGGAGGAGCTCAGCGAGCAGGAGGCGTTCGAGCGGCTGCGACGTGCGAGCCAGGTGGCGGGCCGGCCCCTGAAGGTGATCGCCGAGGCCGTGGTCGCGACGCTCACGGGCGATCAGCCCGGCGGCACCGGCAGGGCGAGCCCTGCTGCTCCCAGCTCGGACACGGCCGGCTCGTAGCCCGAGCGCGCGAGCAGGTCGAGCCCGAGGCGCGCCCGGCGCACCCGCTCGCGCGACAGGGCGACGGTCGTCTGCTCCAGGTGCGTTCCGGCGGGGTAGACGTCCGGGGCGTTCCGCAGGCCGAACTTCACGTACACGGGCGCAGCGACCCGAATCAGCTCGGGGAGCTCGTGCACACGCACGAAGCCGCCGACCGTGTCGGGCGCCTCCACGTACACGTCGAGCGGGCAGTCGACGGCCGCGCGGATGGCGGCGATCTGGGCGAGCGACAGATCGGTGGGGACGTTGATCGTGCTCGCGCCGAGCTGCTCGAGGACGCGGGCGGCCGCTGGATTGGCTGCGGGAAGCATGACCGACACCTTCGCCTGCATGTCCTGCGGAAGCACGCCCGCCCGCTTGAGGGCGGTGAACGTGGACAGGACGCCGACGTCGGCGACGAGGACGCTGCGGAAGCCGTGCTCGGCCGCGCGCCGCGCGTCGTCGAGGCAGGCGACGAGCTGCTCCTGGCCGTGCGCGGCGGCGGCGACGATCGCCCCGGCCGGTGAGCGCGCCATCGCCGACGTGCCCCAGCCGGCATTCGGACGGGTGAAGAGGCTTACCTCGACGGGTGCCGCTGCCCCGAGGCGCGCCATCTCGTCCAGCTCGTCGTCCGTGTGCAGGAAGACGCCGCTTCCCTGTGACACCCGGTGCACGCGCACGCTGAGCCGCTCTGCCTCCTCGAGCACCGCCTCGAGGCAGCGGGGGCCTTCCGTGCTCGGTATCTCGATCCGGTACTGCGCGCCGTCCGGGAAGCGCTTCGTGGAGTCGGGGAGCGCGTGCAGGTCACCGGGAGGCAGGCCGAGCGACCGGAGGAGCTCGCGCGTCGACGCCATCACGCGAGTCTAGTCCGTCGCCTGTCTCACAGCCCGGGGTCGGCGAGCAGCCCCGCGAGGAGGCTCGTCCGTACGGGAAGCGCGGACAGCGAGATCTGCTCGTCGTGTGCGTGCGCGCCTTTTCCCTCCGCGCCCAGGCCGTCCAGCACCGGGACGCCGAGCGCGCCGACGAGGTTGCCGTCCGAGCCGCCGCCGGAGGTGGCCTGCTCCAGCTCGAGACCGAGCTCACGCCCGATCGCTCGGGCGCGAACGAACAGCCGCTGCCCGGCTGAGGTGCGCTCGAGCGGCGGCCGCGTCCACTCCCCCTCGACCTGGATCGACGTGCCCTCGATTGTCGGCTCGAGCGTGCGCAGGATCCGCTCGAGGCGCTCGAGATCGACGCGGTTCGAGACGCGGACGTCGAGGTGCGCGTGCGCATACGCGGCGACGACGTTCTCGCGCGTTCCCCCGTGGACGACGCCGACGTTGACGGTGACGCCGCGCTCGTGATCTGTGAGCGCGTGAAGCCGTAGGATCTGGTGCGCGAGCTCCTCGACTGCGCTCGCGCCGTCGACGATGCTCGTGCCCGCGTGGGCGGGCCGCCCGGTGATGGCGACGTGGAAGCGGCCGAGCCCCTTGCGGGCGGTCTTCAGATGGCCCTGAGCCGTCGGCGGCTCGACGACGAGCGCCGCGGCGACGCCGCGCGCCGCCTCGCGCAGCGCGTCGAGCGCGGTGCGGCTTCCGCGCTCTTCGTCCGCAGTCAGGAAAACGCGCAACGCCCGCCGCCGCGGTCCCGCCTGGCGCACGGCTTCGAGCATCAGCACGAGACCACCCTTCATGTCGTAGACGCCGGGGCCGTAGGCGACGTCGCCCTCGACGCGGAACGGCATCGTGGCGAGCGTTCCCTCCTCCCAGACGGTGTCCGTGTGCCCGAGCAGGAGCAGCGGCTCGCCCTCGCCGTCCAGGTCGGCGACCACGTGGTCTCCGTCGAGGAGGCGGACGTGGCCGCCGAGCGCGTCCAGCTCCTCCGCCATGCGCACGGCCATGGAGTGGACGCCGAGCGAATACGTGGGCGACTCGATCTCGACGAGGTCGCGCAGGAGGGCGAGCGGATCGGGATCCGGCACGTTCGCTTTCTAGCGTCTCTCGCGTCCGCGTGCCGCCGGATCAGGCCTGGGCGGACTCGACCAGCTCCTCCCAGCGCGCGACGAGCGATTCGAGCTCCTCGCGCGCGCGGCGATAGGCGGCCACCGCGTCGACGTCCGCCCAGTCGGTCGCGAGATGCTGCTCGAGCTTGGCGACAGCCCGCTCTTTGTTCTCGATGACAGCTTCGACCTGCTCGAGCTCGCGCTGTCGGGCCGCCGCAGCGGACGCTGTCGCCGGACTCGCTGTCGCCGTCCGCTTGCCCTTACGGACACGTCCGGGGGCGTGACCCCCGGACACGGCCGTTTCGTCTCGGCGGCGGACGTAGTCAGCCCAGCCGCCCGTGTACGAGCGGAGCTCCCCGTCCTCGATCGCGAGCGTCCGGTCGGCGGCGGCGTCGAGGAGCGCGCGGTCGTGCGAGACGAAGAGCACCGTACCCGGGAAGGCGCGCAGGGCATCCTCCAGCGCCTCCCGGCTCTCGAGGTCGAGGTGGTTCGTCGGCTCGTCGAGGACGAGGAAGTTCGCCCCGGAGGCGACTCCGGCCGCCAGCGCGAGACGCCGCCGCTCGCCGCCGGAGAGGACGGAGACCGGCTTTTGGTGCTCCTCCCAGCCGGAGAAGAGGAATCGTCCGAGCAGCTGCTGCGCCTGGGGGCGCTGCAGGCCTGTCATCGACTGCAGGCAGTCGAGGACCGTTCCGCGCTCGTCAAGCTCGATCTCCTGCTGCGAGAGGAGCGCCGGCTGGACACCGTGCCCGAGCGGGCCGGCGAGGAGCGCCCGCAGGAGCGTCGTCTTCCCCGAGCCGTTCGGGCCGACGAGCGCCACGTGCTCGCCCCGTTCGATGGTGAGCGAGACGTTCGTGAGCAGCCGCCTCGTGCCGGCCTGTACGTCCAGACCGGACACGTCAACGACGGTCCGCCCGCTTCGCGGCGGGTCGAGGAAGTCGAAGTCGAGCGACCTGCGTCGGCGCGTCAGGGAGTCGAGCTCGGCGGAGCTCCGCGCCCGTTCCCGCGCGAGGCGCCCGATCTGCGTCAGCTTCGCCTGCGCCTGCTTCGCCTTCGACTTCTTGGACCGGAAGCGCTCGATGAAGCGCTCGAGCCGCGCGATATCGGCGTCGTAGCGCTGCACCGCCTTGCCGGCCGCGAGTGTGCGCGCGGCCTTCTCGCGGCGCCACTCGTGCCAGGGGCCGGCGAAGTGGAGCGCGCGTCCTCCTTCCAGCTCGAGCACGGCCGTCGCCACCGTCTCGAGGAACCAGCGGTCGTGCGCGACGAGGATCACGGCGGCGTCCAGCGACGCAAGCGTCGACTCGAGCCACTCGAGGCTGGCCACGTCAAGGTGGTTCGTCGGCTCGTCGAGGAGGAGCAGGTCCGGGTCGCCCGCGAGGGTGCGGCCGAGGGTGGCGCGTGTCAGCTCGCCGCCGGAGAAGGTGTCGAGGCTGCGGTCGAGATCTTCGTCCGTGAAGCCGAGTCCGCGCAGGACGGCCGTCGTCCGCGCGCGCCAGTCCCATCCGCCAGCGTGCCCCAGGCGGGCCTGCGCCTCCGCGTAGCGGCGCATCGTGGGCGCGTCGTGGGCGCCGCTCGCCATGGCCGCCTCGAGCTCGCGTAGCTCGTCCTCGAGCGCGACGAGGTCGGCGCCGCCGCCGAGCACGTACTCGCGCAGCGTCAGGCCGAGGGCGAGTGGCGGCCGCTGGTCGTGGAGCGCGACCCGCGTTCCCTTCGCGTACACGAGCTCGCCGCTGTGGGGCTCGCTCTGGCGTGCGAGGATGCGCAGGAGCGTCGTCTTGCCTGCGCCGTTCGGGCCGGAGAGCGCGAGCCGCTCGCCGCGCTCGACCTTGAACGAGAGCCCGTCGAAGAGGACGGCTCCGGCAAGCTCCTTGCGGAGGTTCGTGGCGACGACGACGGCCATCGCGCAGGCCTAGACTGAGCCGGCGACATCGGCACGGAATCGGCACGCCCGCTCCACACACGCGTGCGCCGGAAGCTGCGATGCTGAGCGCGGGTGGCGGGTGGAACTCCCCTCCCAGGGTGGGGCTGTGGGGCGGTGTGGGCGGGCGCAGACAGACATGTCCGGGGAGAACATAGCGGCGCGTGCGTGCACAAGCAGCGCGTGCATCCTGTGCGCCGCCCGCGCCGTCTCGGCCCGTGCCGCCTCGTCCCCGTCGCCGCCGTGCCACCTCGTCGCGCGGACGGCGCTTCCCCGTGCCGGGCCGCCTCGTGCGTCTGCACCGTGCCTGCGCCGTGCGTCCGTAGGTCGCGGGCGGGAGCGACCCCGGGCCGGGGGCCTACTCTCAGCGCGTATCCTCAGCCCATGCCCAACGACGACCTCGCGCGCCGCTCGATCGACACCATTCGTGTCCTCGCCATGGATGCGGTGCAGAAGGCGAACGCCGGTCATCCGGGGACGGCGATGGCGCTTGCGCCGGTCGCCTACCTCGTCTACACGGAGTTCCTCCGCCACAACCCGGGGAACCCGGGGTGGCCCGACCGCGACCGCTTCGTCCTGTCTGCGGGGCACGCCTGCATCCTCCAGTACGCCGCCCTGCACCTGACCGGCTACGACCTCTCGCTCGACGACCTCAAGCAGTTCCGCCAGTGGGGGTCGCGCACGCCCGGCCATCCGGAGCACGCCCTCACGCCCGGGGTGGAGACGACGACCGGGCCGCTCGGCCAGGGCTTCGCGAACGGCGTCGGGCTCGCGCTCGCCGAGCGCTTCCTCGCGCAGCGCTACAACCGCCCCCACCACGAGGTCGTCGACCACCGCGTCTACGCGATCTGCTCGGACGGCGACCTGATGGAAGGCGTCGCCTCCGAGGCCGCCTCGATCGCCGGCCACCTGCGTCTGAGCAAGCTGATCTACGTCTACGACGACAACCGCATCACGATCGACGGGACGACGTCCCTCTCCTTCGACACGGAGGACAAGGGCAGGCGCTTCCAGGCTTACGGCTGGCACGTGCAGCACGTCCACGACGTGAACGACCTCGACGCGCTGCGGGCCGCCTTCGCCGCCGCGCGCGCCGAGACCGAGCGTCCGTCGCTGATCGTCTGCCATACGCACATCGCCTACCCGGCCCCGCACGCGATCGACACGGCCAAGGCGCATGGCTCGCCGCTCGGCGAGGACGAGGTGCGGGCGACGAAGGAGCTGCTCGGCTTCGACCCCGACGAGACGTTCGCCGTTCCGGACGGCGTCTACGAGCACATGAGCGGCCGGGAGCGCGGCGCGGCGCTCGAGGCGGAGTGGCGGGAGCGGTTCGACGCCTGGAGCAACGCCTTCCCGGCGGCGCGGGAGGACTGGGACCAGGTGCACTCGGGCCGCCCGCGCCCGGGCTTCGCCGAGGCGCTGCCCGCGTTCCCGTCCGGCGAGGCCCTGGCCACGCGCGACGCCGGCAAGCAGGTGATGCAGGCGTTCAAGTCGTTCGTGCCGACGATGGTCGGCGGGGCGGCCGACCTGGTCGAGTCGACGAAGACCGAGCTCGAGGGAGCCGGCGTGTTCTCCGCCACCCACGCCGGGCGCAACGTCGCCTTCGGCATCCGCGAGCACGGCATGGGCGCGATCGTGAACGGGCTTGCGCTGCACGGCGGCATCGTCAAGCCCTACGGCTCGACGTTCCTCGTCTTCTCCGACTACATGCGCCCGGCTGTCCGCCTTTCGGCGCTCATGCACCTGCCCGTCGTCTGGGTCTGGACGCACGATTCGATCGCCCTCGGCGAGGACGGTCCCACGCACCAGCCGGTCGAGCACTACGCGGCGCTGCGCGCGATCCCCAACCTCTGGTTCATGCGCCCGGCGGACGCGAACGAGACCACCTACGCCTGGAAGGTCGCGCTCGAGCGCCAGGACGGGCCGGTCGCGCTTGCCCTCACCCGCCAGAAGGTGCCGACGCTCGATCGCAGCGGCCTCGGTCCCGCCGCCGGCGTGGAGCGCGGGGCGTACGTGCTGTGGGAGTCGGGCGAGCCGGACCTGATCCTCGTCGCGACCGGCTCCGAGGTCGCGCTCGCGCTGGAGGCGGCGAGGCGGATCGCGGCCGAGAACGGCAACGGGGTGCGCGTCGTCTCCATGCCCTGCTGGGAGCTGTTCGCCGAGCAGCCCCGCGACTACCGCGACGAGGTGCTGCCGCCGGAGGTTCGCGCGCGGCTCTCGGTCGAGGCCGGGGTCGCCCTCGGCTGGGAGCGCTGGGTCGGCGACGAGGGAGACTCGATCGCCATCGAGCGGTTCGGCGCCTCCGCGCCGGGGGGCACCGTGCTGAAGGAGCTCGGTTTCAACGTCGACAACGTGGTCGCGCGCGCGACCGCACTCCTGGAAAGGATCAGGCAACATGCGTGAGTCCAACCTGCACCGTCTCTCCGGCCTCGGTCAGAGCGTGTGGATCGACTCGCTCTCGCGGGAGATGCTCGAGAGCGGCCAGCTCGCGAAGCTGATGGAGGAGGACGCCGTCACCGGTGTCACCTCCAACCCGACGATCTTCCAGAAGGCGCTCGCCGAGGGCCGCCGCTACGACGCCCAGCTCGCGCAGCTGCTCGACGAGACGGACGACCCCAAGGAGATCTTCGTCGGCCTCGCGACGAAAGATGTCGGCGACGCCTGCGACCTGATGCGGAGCGTCTGGGACGGCGGCGCCGGCCTGCGCGGCTACGTGTCGATCGAGGTCGACCCGACGCTCGCCTACGACACCGAGGCGACGTACGAGGAGGCGAAGCGGCTGCACGCGCTCGTCGGCCGGCCGAACGTGTACGTGAAGATCCCCGCGACGAAGCCCGGCCTGCCGGCGATCGAGGACATGATCGCCGCCGGGAAATCGATCAACGTGACGCTCATCTTCTCGCTGCGGCGCCATCGCGAGGTGATGGAGGCGTACATCCGGGGCCTCGAGCGGCTGGTCGCCTCCGGCGGCGACCCGCGGCCGGTGTCGTCGGTGGCGAGCTTCTTCGTCTCGCGCGTCGACACCGAAGCGGACAAGCGCCTCGAGGCGGTTGGCTCCGAGACCGCGCTGCGGCTGCGCGGGAAGCTCGCCGTCGCGAACGCCCGGCTCGCCTACCAGAGCTGGCGGGAGGTGTTCTCAGGCCAGCGCTGGCAGTTCCTCGCCTCCAAGGGCGCCTCGAAGCAGTGGTGTCTGTGGGCGTCGACGTCGACGAAGAACCCGGACTACCCGGACACGCTGTACGTCGACAGCCTGATCGGCCCCGAGACGGTGAACACGATGCCGCTCGAGACGGTCGAGGCCTTTCAGGACCACGGTCGCGTGGCGCTCACGCTCGAGCAGGGCCTCGACGAGGCGGCGTCGCTGTTCGGCGAGCTCGACCGGCTCGGCGTCGACGTCGACGACGTCACCGAGACGCTCGAGGCCGAAGGCGTGCAAAAGTTCGACGACTCCTTCCAGGAGCTGCTCGACGGCATCCGCGCCAAGCGCGGCGAGCTGGTCCGCGCCTGATGCGCATCGGGATCGTGGGCATGGGCCGCATGGGCGGCAACATGGCCGAGCGGCTGCGCCGGCACGGCCACGAGGTGGAGACGTACGCACGCACCGACCCGGCGCGCACGGTCGCCTCGCTCGAGGAGCTGGTGGCGAAGCTCGAGCCGCCGCGCGTGGCCTGGCTGATGGTGCCGGCCGGCGATGCGACCGAGGGCGCCTACTCGACGCTGCTCGGCCTGCTCGAGCCGGGCGACGTCCTCGTCGACGGCGGCAACTCGAACTTCCGCGACTCGCAGCGGCGCGCCGCGGGCGCGAAGCAGCGCGGCATCCGCTTCCTCGACGCCGGCGTCTCCGGCGGCGTCTGGGGGCTCGAGGGCGGCTACTGCGTCATGGTCGGCGGCGAGCCCGACGCGTTCGCCGTCATCGAGCCGCTCTGCCGCGACCTGACCGAGGAGGGCGGCTACGCACACGTCGGCCCGGCTGGCGCAGGGCACTTCGTGAAGATGGTCCACAACGGGATCGAGTACGGGATGATGCAGTCGTTCGCGGAGGGGTTCGAGATCATGAACGCCTCCGAGTTCGACCTCGACCTGCGCCAGCTGGCGGCGCTCTGGCAGCACGGATCCGTCGTGCGCAGCTGGCTGCTCGAGCTGCTCGAGCGCGCGCTCGCGGACGACCCGAAGCTGGAGGGGATCCGCGGCTACGTGCAGGACTCCGGCGAGGGGCGGTGGACGGTGCTCAGCGCCATCGAGGAGGACGTGCCCGCGCCCGTGATCGCGCTGTCGCTGTTTGCGCGCTTCGCCTCGCGGCAGGACGAGTCGTTCGCCGCCAAGGTGAACGCGGCGCTGCGCAACCAGTTCGGCGGCCACGCGGTCAAGCACGCCGGGGATGCCTAGGCGCGCCGCCTCGCTCCTCGCCTCAGCCGCCGGCTCGGCCGCAGCCGCGGCGCTCGTCGCAGCTGGAACGGCGGCGGCCGCGCCGAAGCCGGTCACGGTCGTGACCGGCGATACGTTCGCGCTCGCTGGAACGCACGTCGTCTGCTCCGTGCAGGTGAGCAGGACGGCGCTCCCGGGCCAGACGGTCGTCGGCTGCTCGCTCGCGACGGGCAGCCGGGCGATCGCCGGAAGCTACGCCGTCGCGATCGGCACGAGGGGCGACGTCGCCATCGCGCGAGTGCGGCCGGACCGATCGGCGAAGGTGATCTACCGCCGCCGCCCCCAGGTGGCGCGCGCTCAGGCCGGCAGGCGCTACACGGTGGGCGTCGGGACGTTCGTCTTCGTCTCCGGGAACGACCTGACGTGCTCGGCGACCCGGTCGGCGTTCGGCCAGACCGTCTCCTGCTTCCGCTTCGACCTCAAGCTGAGCGCCGCGCGCGCCCGGTCGTACGGCGTCGCCATCAGCGACCGGATCGCGTACGTCGTCCGCTTTGACGCCAAGGGCCGGAACCCCGTGCTGGTCAGGCGCGTCGACCAGCCGTGACGTGACGCAGCCGGCCGGCGGCGTCGTAGAGAGGGCGTGCGTGCAGCGCTGAGCCGCGAGACGCCGACTTCGTTCGCCGCCGTCGCCGAGGAGCAGCTCGACGGGGTGCTCGCCTACCTCGTCTACCTGACGGGGAACCGGACGGTGGCGGAGGACCTCGCCGCCGAGACGTTCGAGCGGGCGTTCCGCCGCTGGCGGCGCTACGACCCCCGCCGGGGCTCGCCGCGGACGTGGCTGCTGACGCTCGCACGCTCCACCGCCCTCGACCACTTCCGCTCCGAGGAGCGGCGCAGGCGGCGTGAGGGGACGTACGCCCTGCGCGAGATCGGCGTGGACGAGGGCGGGATGTTCGGCGACGGCTATTCGCCCGCGCTCGAGGATGCACTTGCCAGCCTGACCGCCGGCGAGCGGGAGGTGGTCGCCCTGCGCGTGCTCCTCGACCTCGACGGGGAGACGACCGCGCGCCTGCTCGGGATCAGCTCGACCGCGTGCTCGACGCGCCTGCACCGCGCGCTCGGGAAGCTCGAGGAGAAAGTGAGGAGTGGCGATGTCCTCGCCTGACCGGATCGACGAGCGCTTCGACGCGCTCGTGCGCGACCTCCGCGCCTGCCGTCCCGTCGCGGGCGACGGCCTGCGCGAGCGGGTGCACGCGATCGTGGAGCGCGAACCGGAGCCGTCTGGCTTCTCGCGGCCCCTGCGGGTGCCGGCGGTGCCCTGGCGGGCGCGTCGCAGGTGGCTCGTGCTCGTGCCCGTGGCCTCCGCCGTTGTCGCCGCTGCCGCCGGCATCGTCGCCTCCGGCTCGGGCGGCAAGAAGGCCGCGCAGGGAAAGCTGGCGCCCGCCAGCCCGCCGGGGCTCCTCGACACGTCGCGCGCCGCCCCCCGCCCGGCACGGCCGCCCGCGCCGAGCGGCTCCCGGCTGCAGCTGTACGCCGTCGCCATAGAGCTCGGCGTCGGCGACGTGTCTTCGGCGACGAAGCGCGCGCTCGTGCTGACCCGCTCGCTCGGCGGCTACGTACGCTCGGTCCGGTACGGGTCGGAACGGGCGAGCGGCAGCGCGTCGCTCGTCCTGCGCGTGCCGACCGGCAAGGTGCAGCGCGCGGTCGTCGAGTTCGCGAGCCTCGGCCGGATCCTCGGCCAGCACGTGTCGATCGAGGACGTGCAACCGCAGGTGGACGCGCGCTACCGCGCGCTGCAGGGTCTCCGCGTGCAGGCCGCCTCGCTGCGGGCGAAGCTCGCCGCCGCGGGGCTGACGGACGCGCGCAGGGCAGCGCTCGAGCTCCGCTTGACGCGCGCACAGGCCCACCTCGCCGAGCTGCGGCAGGTGCAGCAGCAGTCGATCTCCAGGGCGCGCTTCGCCACCGTGTCGCTTGGCCTCGAGCCGCACAGGCGCGCCGTGGTCGTGCCGCCCGCGCCGGGCCGGATCGGCCGGGCGCTGCACCAGATCGGGCAGGTGCTCGTGCGCGAGCTGGAGATCCTGCTCTACGTGGTGCTCGTCGGCGCGCCGTTCGCGGTCCTCGCCGCGCTCGTCTTGGCAGGCCGGCGCTCGTACCGGCGCCGCGCCGAGCGGCAGCTAATCGCCCCCTGATCGACACGGTTCCGGCACAGCTGCGTCTCACACGCGTGCGGACGTTCCGGGTAGGATCGAAGGCGGGTGGTGGGCTGGGGTGCCCCGCCGGCGTCAGTCGAAGTCGGCCGGGCGGGACGGGTCGCGGTGATGCTCGAAGATCCAGCTGAGGCCGCGGCTACCGACGCGCCGCGACAGCTCGGGCAGCTCGTCCTCGCCGAAGAAGCCGACGGCATCCGTCTCGGGCCCGGTCACGGGCGCCGGCTCCTCGTCCCCGAGCTCGCAGAGGAAGAACAGCTTGTAGGCGTGGAACGGCCACACGTGCTCGTGCAGGTGGCGCAGGTCGCGGTTCTGGATGCCGATCAGCCGGATCGCGCGTGCGCGGTAGCCGGACTCCTCGCGGATCTCCTTCTCGACCGCCTCGCTCGGCCGCTCGCCGACCTCGGCCCAGCCGCCGGGGACCGTCCAGCGGCCGTCGTCGGCGCCGCGGACGAGCAGGATCCGTCCGTCGCGGAAGGCAGCTCCGCGCACGTCGACCTTCGGCGTCGCGTAGCCGGTCTCGAGGCGGAAGAGCCCCTCGATCCGCTCCGCCTCGGCGGCGTCGCCGCCCGCAGCCAGCTCGGCTGCGACCGCGCGCACCTGCTTGTAGCGCTCGGCGTCGAAGGGGTTGTCGGTGTAGGCGAGGCCGTTCTGGGCGAGCGTCTGCAGACGCCGCGCCCATTCGAGCCGTTGGGTGGGGTCAGTCCGCGGCGAGGTAGATGAAGGCGACCGCGACGGTGCCGCCGAGGATGATCAGCGCGATCGCGAGCAGCCACAGGCCGAGGACGACGTTCTTGCGCTGCACGACCGGGTCGTGCGGGTCGACCATGCGCCTACACCACCGGGTCGAGCGCCACCGCTGCGAAGAGCAGCGCCAGGTAGAGGAGCGAGTAGTGGAAGAGCGTCGCTGCCCGCGGCACCGTCGGCTCGCGCCGCAGGCGGAGCGCCATGAGCACGAAGACGGCGCCGAGGGTGAGCGCCGAGGCGAGGTAGACGGCGCCGAACCAGCCGGCGGCGAACGGGACGGTGGTGAGGCCGACGAGCGCGAGCGAGTAGAGCACGATCTGCCTTGCCGTCTCGCGATCACCGCGCACGACCGGCAGCATCGGGATCCTGGCCGCGGCGTAGTCGCGCTTGATCACGAGCGCGAGCGCCCAGAAGTGCGGCGGTGTCCACAGGAACACGATCAGGAAGAGGGCGAGCGCGGGCAGGGCGAGGCTGCCTGTCGCGGCCGCCCATCCGACGAGCGGCGGCACGGCGCCGGCCGCCCCGCCGATGACGATGTTGTGCGGGGTCGACCGCTTCAGCCAGCGCGTGTAGACGAGGACGTAGAAGAGGTTGCCGACCAGCGCGAGCACGGCGGTGAGGACGTTCACCGTCGCGGCGAGCAGGACGAAGGAGAAGGCGGACAGCGCGAGGCCGAACTCGAGCGCGTAGCTCGGCGGGACGCGGTCGGCGGCGACCGGCCGGCGACGCGTCCGCTCTCCCATCAGCCGGTCGATGTCGCGGTCGAGCACGTGGTTGATCGCGCTGGCGCCGCCGCAGGCGAGTGCGAGCCCGACCATGGCCGAGACGGCGACGTCCCATGCGGGCAGCCCGCGCGCGCCCGCGACCATGCCGCAGAAGCCGGTGAGCAGGAGGAGCGTCATGATCCGCGGCTTGGTCAGCGTGATGTAGTCGCGCCACGATCCGAACGCCACCTGCACCGGCCGGTGGACGAGCGCGGTGACGACGACGGTGGCGGCGAACGCCAGCGCCGCCAGGGCGAGGTGCGCGCCGGAGGCGGGCACGAGCGCTGCGACTCCGAACAACCCGGTCGCGGCGGCCACGGGCGCAAACAGGGGCCGGTGGTCGATCCAGCTGGCGACGAGCAGGGCGGCGAAGGGCGGAAGGGCGAGCGCGGCGAGCAGCCGGTGCGCCGTGTCGAGCCCGGCGGCTCCCGAGACGACCGCGAGCAGCGTCGCAGCGGAGGCGGCCTGCGCGGTCAGCCTAAGCCAGGGTCCGGCGACGGGCTCGCGCGCCGGCAGCGCGACCGCCTCAGACACGCGACTCCTCGAGCTTGCGGCGCAGGTCGCGGAGCGGCCGCGGGCTGGTGACGTACGGGACGCTGTCGAAGTTGTGCTCGGGCGGCGGCGAGCTCGCGTACCACTCGAGCGTGTTCGCGCGCCACGGGTCGTTGCCGACGCGCGGCGCTGTCCTCGACCTTACGACGCTCACCAAGATGAGCAGTATGCCGACCGCCATGATCCCGGAGCCGATCGTGGCGATCAGGTTGTACCACTCCCACAGCCCGCCCTCGCTGTACGTGTAGACGCGGCGCGGCATGCCGAGCAGGCCGACGAGGTGGAGGGGCATGAAGGTGAGGTTGAAGCCGACGAAGATCGTCCAGAAGCTGAGCTTGCCGAGCCGCTCGTCGAGCTTGCGCCCGAACATCTTCGGCCACCAGTAGTACAGGCCGGCGAAGATCGCGAACATCGCTCCGCCGACCAGCGTGTAGTGGAAGTGGGCGACGACGAAATAGGTGTTGTGCACCTGCCAGTCGACCGGGAAGGCGGCCAGGTAGATCCCGGTCAGGCCGCCGATCAGGAAGAGCGCGACAAACCCGAGCGCGAACAGCATCGGCGTCTCGAACGTCAGCGACCCGCGCCACGTCGTGGCCACCCAGTTGAGGATCTTCACGCCGGTCGGCACGCCCACGAGCATCGAGGCGACCATGAAGTAGCCGTTCAGCCCCGAGCCGTAGCCGACCGTGAACAGGTGGTGGGCCCAGACGAGCATCGACACGAAGCCGATGCCGAGCGTCGAGAAGGCGATCGCCTTGTAGCCGAAGATCGGCTTGCGCGAGAACACGGGGAGGATCTCCGACACGATCCCCATCGCCGGCAGGATCATGATGTAGACCTCGGGGTGGCCGAAGAACCAGAAGACGTGCTGCCAGAGGAGGGCGCTTCCGCCCTGGTCGGGCTTGAAGAAGTGGACGCCCGAGAAGAGCCGGTCGAGGAGCAGCAGCGTCACCCCGCCCGAGAGCACCGGGATGACGAGGATGAGCATGACCGCATAGGTCAGGATCCCCCAGACGAACAGCGGGATGCGCATGTACGTCATCCCGGCCGTGCGCATGTTGTGGATCGTGACGATGAAGTTGATCGCGCCGGCGAGCGACGACAGCGAGAGCAGGTGGAGCGACAGGATCCACAGGTCGACGCCGTGCCCGGGCGAGTAGGCCGACTCGCAGTACGGCGGGTAGCACGTCCAGCTCCCGTTGGCGGCGCCGCCCTTGGCGAGGAAGCTCATGTACAGCACGACCCCGCCGAGCAGGAACAGCCAGTAGGAGAGCGCGTTCAGGCGCGGGAAGGCCATGTCGCGGGCGCCGATCATGAGCGGCACCAGGTAGTTGCCGAAACCGGCGAGGATCGGCACCACGACGAGGAAGACCATCGTCGTGCCGTGGATCGTGAACAGCTCGTCGTAGGAGTTGCGGGTGACGAAGTGCTCGTTCGGCGTCGCCAGCTGCGCGCGCATGAGGAGCGCGAGGATGCCGCCCGCGCCGAAGAAGACGAGGCTCGTCGCGATGTACAGAATCCCGATCCGCTTATGGTCGGTGGTCGTCAGCCAGCTGGTGACGCGTCCGCGCTTCCAGTCGGCTGTGACCGGCGGCGCCTCGACGCTAACCGCCACTCTGCGCTCCCCCCTTCGTCTGCCGCAGGTAGTCGATGATGCCGGTGATCTGGGCCTGCGACCAGTCGCTGCCGACGGCGGGCATGTGGCCGAGGTTGGTCGTCCGCCCGTGCCGGAGCAGGTCGGTGATGTCGGCCGTCGCGAACGTGCGGTTCTGGAGCGCCGGGCCGTAGTCGCCTCTGCCCTGGAAGCCGTGGCACTTCGAGCAGACGCCGGTGAACGTCTCCTCGGCCACCGTTCGGCTGCCCGCCGCGTGTGAGGCGAGGAAACGGCGGTACTCCCGCTCGCTCACCGCCCTCACCGTCGCCTTCATCTCGGCGTGGAAGAGTCCGCACAGCTGCGCGCACCGCCCCAGGTAGGTGCCCGGCCTCGTCGCGCGGAACCAGGTGTGGTTCGTGCGGCCGGGGATGGCGTCGATCTGGCCGCCGAGCGCCGGGATCCACCAGCTGTGCACGACGTCCGTGGCCACGACAGTCAGCGTCACCACCTTGCCGACCGGGACCTCCAGCGTGTCGATCGACACCTGCCCCTGCGGGTAGCGGAAGAGCCAGTAGAACTGGTGGCCCTCGACGCGGATGCTGACCGAGTCGGCCGCGCTCGCCGGCGGCGTGTTCTTGATGCTCGGGAGCTTCGCGAAGACGAAGCCGATGATGGCGGCGATGATCAGCACCGGCACGACCGTCCACGCGATCTCGAGGCTGGTGCTGCCGTGGATCTGCGCGCCCTCGGCTGCGGCGGCGCGCCGTCCCCGGCGGAAGCGGACGACGAAGACGACGAGCGCCGTCTCGACGATCACGAAGATGGCGCCGGTGACGGCCAGGATGAGCCAGTAGGCGTCCCGGATCGAGCCGGCGTTCGGGGAGGCGGGCTGGACGGGTGCGACGCCGCCGTTCCCTGCCAGCGCCGGCCCTGCGACGGAGAGCGCGAGCACGGCGACCAGCAGGAGGGCTCCCGGCTTCCGGCGCATCGGAGGGGCATTCTACGAGGAAGGCGGGAGAGCCGGCATGCTATGGGGGTGGCGTACGAGTCGCGGGTTGCGCTGCCAAGGGGCGTGTCGCCTCCGTTCGAGGTGTACGTGAACGGGGTCAAGCAGGCAGAGGGGGAGGACTTCGTGCGCTCCGGCGACGAGCTCCTCTTCCGCCGACGGCTCGCCAGCGAGGGGAGGCTCGGCTTCTGGCGCTGGGCGTCCCTCTTTCTCGGGATCGCAGGCACCTACCGGCAGAACGATAGTGTCGATGTCGTCTACAACTCGGGCGGCCGGCGGGTCGTGGCCACGGGCCTGCCGATCATCCCTCGAGCGGCAGGGGAAGGAGCCGGCGATCCAGACGTACCACGACCGAACGCCGAGAGCGCTTGACGCGACGCGCGAGTCGCGCCTGACCTTGTTCGTCGCCGCCTCGGCGCTCGCGATGCTGGCGGCGGTGGGGGTCGCCGACGCGGCCGGGCTCGACCGGGTGGCGCGGGTCACCTCCGGTCTCGAGCCGACATGGCTGCTCGCCTGCCTCGCGGGCGAGCTCGTCGGCTACGTCGGCTACGTGCTCGCGCTGCGGAACGTGGCCCGTCTCGACGGCGGCCCGCGGCTGCCGTTCAAGCTCGCCGCTCGCACGGTCGTGGCCGGGTTCGGCGTCCACGGGTCCGCGCATGCGGCGGGTGGCTTCGCCGTCGACTACTGGGCCCTGCGGCGCTTCGGCCTCGGGCGAGACCAGGCGATCGCCCGCGTCGCGGGCCTCGGCCTGCTCGAGTACGCGGTGCTCGCACCGGCTGCGCTCGCTGCCGCGCTCGCGCTGCTCGCCGGCAGCGACGAGCACGTTCAGCTCTCCATGACCGTGCCCTGGCTGCTCGTCGTCCCGGGTTTCGCGGTCGCGCTCTGGGTGAGCGTACCGAGGCGGTGGCGCCGGCTCTCGGCGTTCGCCCGCCGCGGGCGCGGACGGCCGCGCGAGGCGCTCGCGCATGCGGTCGCCGGGCTCGGCACGCTGCGCTCCCTGTGCCTGCGCCCCCTCCACCACGCGCCCGCGCTGTTCGGCGTCGCCTTCTTCTGGCTCGGCGACATCACCTGCCTGTGGGCCGCTCTGAAAACGTACTCGGTCGAGGTCTCGGCTCCGGCTCTCGTCCTCGCCTACGCGACGGGCTACGTCGCGAGCCGCCGTTCGCTTCCTGCGGGCGGCGCCGGTGTCGTCGAGGTGCTGATGACGTTCGCGCTCGTCTGGGTCGGCGTCCCGCTCGCGCCGGCGCTCGTCGGCGTGCTCGTGTACCGGCTGTTCAACTTCTGGCTGCCGATCGTGCCCGCGCTCGCGGCGCTGCCAACGGTTCGCGACTTCCGCCTCGGGCTGCACGAGCGCCAGGCGCCGCCCGTGCGCCGGCCTCCGTCACCGGCGCCACGGCCGTCGTCGACGGCGGACTGAACGCGGTCTCCGTCCCGCCCGAGCAGGGGCTCGACTCTCCACCCGTCTCGCGGCGGCGCAGCCGCCGCTCAGTGGACGATGAGCACGTCGCAGTGGGCGTGCCTGGACACCGCCCCGCTGACGCTCCCGCCGAGCAGGCGCTCGAGCATGCTCGGCTCGCGCGTCCCGACCACGATCAGCTGCGCGCCGTGCTTGTCCGCGAGGCGCACGATCGCGTCGGCCGGGTCGCCGAGGGCGGGCTCGAGCTCCGCGTCGAGGCCCCGTGCGAGCAGGAGCCCTCGCGCGTGCGCGAGCGCCGCCTGGTGCTCCTCGGGCGAGTCGGCCGGATCGTACGGCCCGATCCCGCGCGAGGCGGCCACGCCGATCAGGGCCGGCGTGACGCTCGTGACGACGAGACGGGCATCGACCAGCTTGGCGAGCTCGGCCGCTCGCTCGAGGGCGCGCTTCGCCGGCTCGGTCTCGTCGTAGCCGACCAGGATGGTCTTCCAGCTCATCGTGGCCGTCCTTTCGAGCGTCGCCTCCGGTCCGAGCACAGCAAGTATCGCGCCGGCCGGAGCGCCCCGCAACCTGCGGCTCGTGCCGACCGGCAGCAGACGGAAGCCGCCGGAGCCGCGCAGTAGCCTGCGCTCGTGGCCGGGGCTGACGACTTCCACGACTGGGTCGCCGAGGCGCTCGACTCGCTTCCTGCGCGCCTGCGCGCCGCGATGGCGAACGTGGAGATCGTCGTCGAGGAGGAGCCGCCGCACGGCGCTCCTCTGCTCGGCCTCTACCAGGGCGTGCCGCTGACCCGTCGCACGAGCAGCTACGGGGGCGTACCGCCCGACAAGATCACGATCTTCCGGGGGCCGCTGGAGCGCTCGTACGGCACCCAGGCGGACGTCCTGCGCCGCGAGGTGCACCGAGTCGTGCTGCACGAGATCGCCCACCACTTCGGGATCGGCGACGAACGCCTGCGTAGGCTCGGCCGCTACTGACCCGGCGCCCGCTTTTCCTCGGCTTTACGCGGCCGCCGGGCAAGGGCTTACACCGACACGGTACAAGGTTTTGTCGGGTACAAGGTCTGAGTCGCCCGCCGATCGTGCGGAGCGGCACGACGAGAGGAGGCAGGACATGGCGAAGCGATCGAGACTCCGAGGCGCGCTCCTCACGCCTGCTGTCGCGCTCGCCGTCGCGGCGGCGGGCGTGGCCGTGGCGGCTGGAAGCGCGACCGCTCACCGTTCGCTCATCCCCGCGGCAGCCTTCCGGCTCACGGCCGACCTGACGCCGAGCCAGGTCGTCCCGGTCGTGCAGGCACCCGCCGGGGCGCACGGCCACCTGGAGGCACTGCTCGTCCGCTCGGGGCCGAACCTCGCGGCGCTGCGGGCGGCGTTCGCGGGTTGCAAGCTGTTCATCCCGCCGCGGCGCAGCGGCCTTCCCGTGAGGCTCACCTGCGGCGGGCTGACCGCTCGGCTGCCATCCGGGCCGGGGCTTCACTGGACGTTCGCCTGGCGTCTGACGACCTCCGGGCTGAGCGGGCCGGTCACAGGCGCGCAGGTGCACCTGGCGCCGGCGGGTCACACCGCGCCTGTCGCGTTCTCGCTGTGCACGACGTGCCGGCCGATCATGCGCGGCACGGTCGCCGTCACCCAGGCGCAGGCGGCCGCCATGCTCAGGGGCGACGCCTACGTCACCGTGTCGACGCCGGCGCATCCGGACGGCGAGATCCGCGGCCAGATCAGACGGCTCGGCTCGCTGCTCGGACCGGCGCTCGGGCGGTAGATGACCTCCACTCGATCGCGGGGAGGCCGGCTGCACGCCTCCCCGCGATCGCTCGCGCGCCGTCAGGCCCCGTCGCGGACGACCGTGCGCCCCGCCGAGGCGAGCAGCGCCGGGACGGCGCGCACGACCTCGCGGTCCTTCTCGCGCTCGCCGTCGGGCAGCTCCGGCCACGGAACGAGCGACGGGTGCGTGCAGGCGGCGTCGTCACGCGGCCCGAGCGCCCAGCCGGACGCGAGGCGCTCGTCGACCCAGCGCTTGTGCTCGAGCTCGGCCATCGTCTCGATCTCGTCCGGCGTGAGCACGGCCGCGTGCGCCGGGCCGAGGGCGGCGGGGCAGGCGCGGCAGCCGACGCGGGCGAGCTCGACCGCCAGGTGGTCGACGGCCGCGCGGTTTCGCTCGCGCGCCTCCTCCGGCAGCTCCTCCCAGGCGACCGCGTACGGCGTGGCGGCGCCCTCGGCGGTGCGGGCCGCCGCGTAGCGGTCGTGCAGCGCGCGGGCGAGCCGCTCGCGCGCCGGGTCACGGGCAAGCCGGAAGCCCGCCCGGGCGAGGATGGCGGCGCGGCGCCGCACCATCGCCCGGTCGAGCTCGCGCGCCTCCTCGGGCAGCTCGCGCCAGCCGACGAGGAGGTCGTGCTCCTTGGCCGCGTCGTCGCGGACGGGCGCGTACCGCCACCCGTCTCTGCGCCGGTCGCGACACCAACGGTCGTGCTCGAGCTCGGCCATCGCCTCGACCGCCACGAGCGGCAGCTCGGCGACGGGCTCGTCCCAGTCGAGCCGTGGCTCGAGCTCGAACCACGTCGCCCGCAGCTGGTCGACCATGGCGTCCACGTGCCGCCGGCTCGCGTCCCGGTAGGCGTGGTCGAGCTCGTCCCACGGCCGGTCGGCCGGGCGTGCGCCGAAGTCGTGCTGGCGCCGACGCTCGTCGATGTAGGCCGCGTGGGCCTCGCGCGCCAGCGACTCCCGCATGTGGTCGTGCAGCAGCTCGAGCGCCGCCGCCGCGCGCGGCAGCACCACCGGCCGCACGCGTCCGTTGCCGAGCAGCAGCGGTCCGAGCGCCGCGGCGGCCGCGGTCGCGGGCAGAAAGGTTGGCGCGTCGCCGTCGAGCCGGCGCTCCGCCTCCAGTGCCAGCGCGAGGTTGGCGCTCGGGTCGTCGAGGCACGCGTACAGCGCCGACGGCTCGCCGACAGCACCGACGCCGACTTCGAGGCCCGCCGAGAGCGCACCGAGCGGAGCGCGTTCGAGCGGGACGAGGTCGCAGACCCGGGGGATCGCGGGGTACCGCTCGGTGAGCGCCAGGCACGCCTCGCCCGCAGACGGAGCGACGAGCGTGATCGCGGCCCGTCCGGCGCCGCCACCCCGCCGCACGTGCTCGTGCCAGCGGCTCGCGGCGCCGACGACGACCGCCCGGCCGAGGGCGGTGGCGCCGAACACCGCGATCCGCGGCGGTTTCCCGTCGAGGCGGGCGAAGGGGCCGGCCGCGTCGTCGAGCGCGGCACGCGCCCAGACGCCGGACGAGTTGAAGAAGTGGAAGCGCGCGGCGCCGACGCTTGCCAGCGGCCCGCGGAGGAGCTGGGCGAGGTCGGGGTCGTCGACGTGGACGTGGACGCTCGGGCCTCGGCGGCTGCCCGAGGCGTGCGCGATCGCCGCGACGAGCGAGGCGACCTTCGTGTTCGTGGCGTCGTCGGCGCCCGCGCAGACGACGTACTCGGCGCGGTCGACCCGCGCCGCCTCGAGGGCGGAGACCTGCGTCGCGTCCTTGTGCAGCACGAGCGCTCGGAGCGCCCGCGCCTCCTCGACCGCGTCGCTGGCCGTGTCCGTCTCGATGCAGGTCACCCGGTAGCGGGCGGCGCGGAACGACCTGACGCTTCGGCTCCCGGTCTCGCCCAGGCCGCAGACGACGGCGTGGCCGCTGCGCAACCTCGCCCGGACCTCGTCGATGTGCTCGGACAGGAGCGCCGTGAGGAGGCGGAGCGAACCGAGGATGAAGACGGCGGAGGCGAGGTAGCGGGCCAGGTTGTACTGCCACGGCCGGCTCTCGTCGTAACCGGGGAAACCGCTCGGGAAGATCTTGAGCGAGTCGACGAGCCGCGCACCGAGCGAGTGGTTTGGCGTGTCGTAGGCGACGGCCAGCCCGTAGCAGGCGAGCACGACGGCGGCGAGGAAGAGCCAGGACCACGTGCGCCACCAGGCTCGAGCGCGCCGCCGCAGCCGCAGGCGGCCGGCGAGCTGGCCGATCTCGGCGATGTGGTAGGTGACGACGTTCGCCTCGGTGACGGCCTGGTCGAACGCGAGCTCAGCCCTGCGCCGCGCCGCCGTCCGCATCTCGACCGCTCTCGGCACGACCGCCGCCTGCTCCTCGCGCTTGTCGGCCATCGGGCCGCTACACGGTACGAGCGCCCTCGGGAGCATGTCAACCGCCCGTACCGGCACCGTGCGGTTGAACCGTCACCGGCCCCTCTCCAGTCCGGCGGCTGAACGGCGTCCGCCTGCGCTGAGAGCGGCGCGGACGGTCCCGACCGGAAGGGAGGAACGAGACGATGATCGGGCGAGCACTCCTCCGAGGCCGCTCCGCCCGCCTCCTCGTCGCGACGAAGGTCGGTAGGTAGCGACCCGGCACGAGGCAGGTGCAGCGTGTCCGCGGCCGGCCGGGCGGCGCCGGCTTGGGAGGCCTGCGCGCGGCAGGCGTCGTTGGCCTGCGGGAGCGGGTGGGCCGTGCGATAGGCGGCCAGGTCGCGGGCGAGGTTCCACACGTCCGGCGAGCCGAGGCCGGTGGCGAAGTCCCAGCCCGGGCCGGCGGGGTAGAAGCGGTTGCCGCCGCGCGTCACGTCGTGGAACGGGGCGAACCGCTGCCGGCTCGCCGCCAGCCGGTAGAGGAGCGGTGCCGCGAAGCAGAGCGGGCCAGCATGCTCGTGCTCGACCATGTACTGCTGCGCGAGCAGCATGGACGCGGCCCAGAAGGGCGTTGCCGCGCTCGTCCCGTACACGGGCCGGAGCGCGCCGTCCACGTACACCGCCCACGGGCTGTCGATCCCGGCCGCGGCCGAGACGTCGGGGAGGCCGCGCTGCCTGGCCGCAGGGTCGATGCCAGGCCCCCGCTGCCACGGCGGACGTGCCTCGAGCGTGTTCACTCCGCCGCCCCCGCCCCCGTTCGTCAGCGGATCCTGCCATCCCGCCTCCTCGAGGTAGCTGCCATCCTGCCGCACCGACAGCACCGTCCCCCCGACGGCCACCACCCACGGGCTCGCCGCCGGGAACTCGACCTGGAGCGTGTGGTCGGAGAAGTCCCTGCGCTCGCAGTCGTACGCGCCCGCGTCCCCGGCCGCCGAGAAGACGGTCACGCCGCGGTAGGCTGCCACCTGGAGCGCCTCGTTTGTCGCCTTCTGCTCCGCGGCGCCGTTCACGCTGGCGACGAGCTGCGCCGCGCAGATCCCCCAACTGTTCGAGACGATCGTCGCCGGTCCCGCGAAGATGGCGTTGAACACGTCGGCGAGCGAGCCGTCGGGCGGAGCCTCGTAGCTGACGATCTGCGCGCCCGGCGCGATGCCGCGGATCACCTGCACGTCGAGGTCGACCTCGCCGTGGCCGCCGCCGATCTGCCCGCCGCCGGCGACCGGCACGTGCTTCGGCGCCGGCCCGGCGATTCCGAACCGCCGGTCGAAGTCGGCGATGTCGGAGTCGACGAAGCTGTCGAAGGAGACGACGGCGATCGTTTGCCCGCTGCCGTTCGCGCCCGCGCGGCGGAGCGGCGTCACATCGTAGGCGGCGGCGGCGTCGTCCGGCGCAAGCGCGCCGGCCCCGAGTAGCGACCCGGGCACGCGTGCGGGCACGTCTGCGGGCGCGGGAAGGGGCCGCGTGTCGAGGTCGGCGACCGCCGCGACCCAGCGGGCGAGGCGGTGTGGCACGCGCGCGGGCCCGGTCGGGGCGTGGTACGCGGCGCCGGAGGGCGTCTCGAAGTCGCGCAGGGTGACCGAGAAGAGCCGGCCGACCGCGGCGGCGGAACCGCGGACGCGGAGCGCCGTCCGCTGCGGGTACCCGCGGAGGACGCGCAGGCCGAGGGCGGAAAGCGCCCGGCGGAGCCGGCGGAGCTCGGCGTCGGCGAGTCCGAACCGTCGGCCGAAGGAGGCCGCGTCGCCGTAGTGGCCGTAGACGGGCGAGCGGGGGTCGTCGAGGCCCTGCAGGTAGCGGCGGAGCGCCGGCTCCTTCAGGCGCAGGACGAGCAGCGCGTCCACGGTCTGGGCGGGGGGTGTCGGCCCGAGCAGCCGGTCGGCGGCCGCCCCGGACGTCGCGGCGCCGCCGACGAGCGCCGGCAAGGCGAGGCCGGCGGCGGCGAGGCAGACCGCCGCGGCGCACGCGGCCGCGGCCTGCCGCCTCGGTCCGGCACTGCGCGTCACGGCACGGGCTCCGACGGCCAGCGGACCGTCTCCAGGATCTGGTCGACGAGCACGAAGATCGGGTAGGGCGCGTCGGTTCCGCTCAGCCCGCGCGGGTTGTCCGTCCAGGCGGAGACGAGCACGCTCACCCCGTCGGCGCTCGCAGCCTCGATCATCGCCTCCACAGGCCCGGTCTCGTCCGCGGCCGTTGCCGCATCCGCCTCGCCGACCCCGTACACGGAGCCGATCGAGGGCGTCAGCGGCTGGTAGGCGGCGAGGTCGGTCGCGAGCGTCGGGTAGAGACCGCGGAGCGCCGAGCGCTCGCTCGCGACCAGCGCCGTCGGCGTCGCCGCGGTCGCGGGCTGCACCTCGACGAGCACTCGCAGCCGCGCACCCGAGAGAGTGCCGGCCGACGTGAGCAGGATGCCTTCGACGCCCCGCCGGCCGGCGGCGCTGGCGCTCCAGGCGGCGCCGTCGTACTCGAGCTGGAAGCCGTGCGTGCTCCGCCAGACACGCCGGGTGACGAGCGCCGGCGCGCGTGCGGCGACGGCTGCCGGGGCGGGCGGGCCCGGGCAGTAGCGCCTGCCGGCGCAGAAGGGCCGCACCGGGCCCGGGCGGGCCGCGAGCAGGGCGGCGAGACCGAGGCCGACGAGCAGGCAGAGCCCGCCGGCGAAGGCCAGATGGGTGCGGGCCCGCGCCTGCCCGGATCCCTTCGGCAGCGCCGCGAGCGCGACGCCGCAGCGCAAGCAGAAGGTGTGCTCGGGCGTCTCCTGCCCGCAGTTGCGACAGGCGACCGGTGCGCCGACGTCGCGCTCCCGCGCCTCCTCGGCGAGCCCGACGTGGATCACCTGGCGCAGCCAGACGAGGACGGCGAGGTCGAGCGCGGCGAGCGCGGCGAGCGCCGGCCAGCGGCCGAGGAAGAGCTGGAGGAGCGCGCCGCCGACGAGGGCGACGGCTGCGAGCGTGAGCGAGACCGGGGGGTGCCCGAGCGCGCCGAGCGCCCGCCGGTCGCGGGCCGGGGCGCGGGTGCGAAGCCACAGCGACCCGGCTGCGGCGCCGACCGAGGCGGCCGCGAGCACGGGCAGCCCGACGCCGAGCGTGAGCAGGCGCAGCACCCACGGGGTCGTCTCGCCCACCGGCTCGAGGCCCGAGCCGAGGAAGGTGGACGAGCGGGTGAGCAGCGCGGCGCCGGCGAGCGCGACGGCCGACGCGCCGGCAAACGTGACGCCGTCGAGGACGTCGTTGAACCGCCGGTAGGGGAGGAGCACGAGCGGCCCCGCGAGCGCGAGGGCAAGCTCGATCAGGGGCAGGAGGATCCCGTTCCAGACGACCGAGTGCGACGCGGTGCGCGAGACGAGCGCGGCGTCGGCGCCCTGTACCGCCTTCGTCAGAAAGCCGAAGCCGACGCCCGCCGCCGCGCCCCAGGCGACGGTGAGCGCGAGCACGCGCAGCGGCTCGTCCTCGTACAGGTCGACGGCGACGAAGTAGAGGACGACGAGGAGTGGGACGAGCACCGCCGAGACGACGAGCGCGAGTGGGTAGACGCCGGCGAGCGCGAGCGCCGCCAGCAGCGCGACGCCCGCCGCGAGCTCGGCCCGGAACGTGGCCATCCCCGCCCGGGGCAGGTGCGGAAAGAGGGTCGAGACGACCCGAGGCTCGAGCCGGTGCTCGGCGGGCGCGGCGGCGAAGCCGCGCCTCCCCGCCGGATGGAGCGAGTGGTCGACTGCGCCGTCCGCGGCGAGGCGGGTGCCGCAGCGAACGCAGTACGCACCCGCCGGAACCGACGCTCCGCAGCCGGGGCAGGCGACCGTCTCGGGCACTGGACGGCGACGCTACGGCCCGCGCCCGCCGAGGTCAAGCACGTCGCAGCCGCTGCCTCCCCGGCGAAGCCTCGTAACAGTCTGTTACGTGCACTGTCGGTGACCTGTAGGTGCGCTTGTCAGCCGAATCGGAGCCTCTCCGGCCGCGGCTCTTGCCGCTTGTAACAGTCTGTTACGTGGTGGCGGTCGCGGGGAGGAGGCGCGCCGCCGCCGGCTACGGCAGCTTGAAGCCTCCGATCTGTTCGAGCGCCGCGATCCGGGCTTCGAGCGGTGGGTGCGTCGTGAACAGGTTGGCGAGCGCGGCGCGCGGGCCGCTCGCCTTGCCGAGCGGGCCCTCGATGTACAGGTGCGCGGTCGAGCGGCTCGTGTCGCGGATCTCGCGCGGGTCGTCCGCGAGCTTGCGCAGGGCGCGCGCCAGCCCCTCCGCATCGCCGGTGATCTCCGCGCCGCCCGCGTCCGCGAGGAACTCGCGCCGGCGGGAGATCGCCATCTGGATGAGGACGGCCGCGATGGGTGCGAGCACGAGGCCGACGATCGCGATCGCGAGCACGATCGCGTTCGCGTTGCCGCCGCCTCGCCTGCGACCGCCGCCGAAGAAGAGCATGCGCAGGGCGAGGTCGGAGATCATGGCGACGACGCCGACGAGCACGGCGACGAGGGTCATCAGCCGTACGTCGCGGTGCTGCACGTGGGCGATCTCGTGGCCGATCACGCCTTCGAGCTCGCGGTGGTCCATCGTTTGCACGAGCCCGGTGGTGACGGCGACGAAGCAGTGCTTCGGGTCGCGCCCGGCCGCGAAGGCGTTCGGGGCCGGGTCGTCGACCATGCGCACCTGCGGGGTCGCCGGAAGCCCGGCGGCGATCGACAGGTTCTCGACGATGCGGTAGAGCTCGGGCTGCTCCGCCTTCGTGACGGGACGGGCGCCGGCCGTGGCGGCGACGACGCTCGCCGAGAAGAACCACGAGAACAGCGCCCAGGCAAGGCCGACGGCGGCGACGGCGATCGCGGGGCCGAGGCCGTAGACGGCGTCGAGCGCGCCGGCGAGCGCCCCGATCAGCAGCGCGAAGACGACGAGCAGCTCCGTCGTCCGCAGACGGTTCATGCGGATCTGCTGGCGTAGGGTCATGTCAGAACGACGCCTGCGGCGTCGCCCGCTCGGAGGCCTCCGCGCTGAAGAACTCGCGCGCGCGGAAGCCGAGCAGGCCGGCGTACAGCACGGCCGGGAAGCTCTGGATGGCCGTGTTGTACGTCTGCACGACCGAGTTGTAGTAGCGCCGGGCGGCGGCGATCTTGTCCTCGGTGTCCGTCAGCTCCTCCTGCAGCTCCTGGAAGTTCTCGGACGCGCGAAGCTGGGGGTAGGCCTCGGCGACCGCGAACAACCGGCCGAGGGCGCCGCTGAGAGCGTCGCTCGCGACCGCGCGCTCGGCGGGAGCGCTCGTCGCGGCGACGGCGGCGCGCGCCTTCGTCACCTCGTCGAACAGCTCCCGCTCGTGCGCCGCGTAGCCCTTGACCGTCTCGACCAGGTTCGGGATCAGGTCGTTGCGCCGCTTGAGCTGCACGTCGATGTTCGCCCAGCCGGCCTCGGTCTCGTTGCGCAGCCGCACGAGTCGGTTGAAGAGGAGGCCGGCCACGGCGAGCAGCGCGGCGACGACCACCACGACGACGATGACGGCGACCATGCGCGAACTATGAGGCCTGGGCAGGCCGGAGCGCCGGCGGAGGCGGCCCCGTGCGGCGGACTGTCGCGCCTCGTCCCTACGCCTTCCGCACCGGGTCGACGGTGAGGACGACCGGCCCCCGGCGCGCGCAGGCGCGGAACGGGAACGGCACCACGCGCGGGGCCGTCTGGTTCGGCGGGTACACGCGCAGCCCGGCGGCGGTGACGGGGCGGCAGGTGGAGGCGGGGTAGTTCGCCGCCTGGACGATCCGCAGCAGCGCGCTCGCGCTCGCGCCGGCTCCGAGCGTCACGCGCTCCGGCTGCTGCGCGTGGTTCCAGGTGGCGGGCGAGCCGAGGCGATGCCCGGCGAGGTCGACCGCGGAGACGCCGGGGAAGCCGACGAGCGTGCAGGCGTGCAGCGTCAGGTTGGTGAGCTCGAGGTGGTAGAAGACGCTGCCGGCGGCCCCGTTTCCCTGCGTGTCGAGCCAGACGACGAGCCCGGAGGTGGCGCAGCGCGGGGCGCTGGCGCGGCGGGCGGACCCGGCCCCGGCGCCGAGCGCCGAGAGGGCGACGGCCGCGGCGGCGAGGGCGGCCGCGCGCGCGAACGGGCGCGAGGTGGACGTGGGTCGGCGCATGGCGGTGCTCCTTCGGCTCGTCGGTGTTCTCGAGGGTCCCGACGACGTTCGGTCACGAGCGGCCGTCTCCTCGTCGGGAGGAGGCAAGCGCCCGTATCCTCATCATTGCGACCTTCGACGAGCGGCTCTTGCCGCCGCGGCTGGAGGGGAAGACGCTCAGGCGGACGAGCGCGGGAGAGCCGCCTTGCCATCGTCTTCGGCGCGACCGTAGGATCGTCCGATGAGGATCGGCTCGTCGGACGGCGGCATCCCCGCTGCCGTCGTCGACCGGAGACAGGCGAACGGCGGCCCGGCGTGTCGGGGACGGGGATGATCGGGGTCAGGGTGGGCGCGCCGGGTCGCCCCGGGCGGCGGGGCGTGCCCGCGGGATGCGCGGCGGCGTGCGTCGGCATGTTCGTGCTCGCGGTCGCAACCGCCTCGACGTCGACGCTGCCGCAGTAGCGCGGGGAGGTCGACCTGCTCACGCAGGCGAACGTGCGCATCGACGGCGCCGCGCCGAACGACGCGCCCGGGCTGGACGTGGCGGACGCCGGCGACGTCAACGGCGACGGGATCGCGGACGTGATCGTCGGCGCGCCCGACGCCGGGAACGGTGGGAAGCTGTTCTCGGGCTCGGCGTACGTCGTCTTCGGCAGGGCCTCCCCCGGAACCGTCGACGCGGCCGGAGCCGGCGACGTGAACGGGGACGGCCTCGCGGACGTGATCCTCGGCTTCTCCGCGGACTCGAACAACGGGCGGGCTCGCTCGGGCTCGGCGTACGTCGTGTTCGGGAAGAAGTCGACGAGGACGGTCGACCTGGCCAACCTGGGGGCGGCGGATTTCGCATCGACGGTGCCCAGGCGGGAGACGAGACCGGCTTCTCGGTCGCCGGCGCGGGCGACTTCAACGGCGACGGCCTGGCGGACGTGGTCGTCGGCGCGCCCTTCGGCAACAACAACGCGCCGCAATTCAAGGACTCGGGCACCGCCTACGTCGTCTTCGGGAAGGCATCCACCAGCACCGTCAACCTGACTGCCCTCGGAAGCGGCGGCTTCCGCGTCGACGGCGCCGCTGCCTCGGACGGACTCGGGTACGGCGTCGCCGCGGCCGGCGACTTCAACGGCGACGGCCGCCCCGATGTGCTCGTTGGTTCCTCCACTGCGAGCAACAACGACCGGACGTATTCCGGCTCGGCCTACGTCCTGTACGGCTACGGCACGCCCGAGCTCGCCTACGGCCCCCTGGTGGCGACGGTCGGCGTGAAGATCGCGCCCCACGCGCCCACGCGGCTGAGGCGCACCGCCTCTGCGCGCTTCACGGTCGCGTCCGCTCTGCCGTCCGGGCTCGCGCTCGACGGAAGCACCGGCGTCGTCAGCGGCACCCCCACCGCGGAGCACCAGAAGGCGAGCTACACGGTGACGATGACCGATCTGGCCGGGCAGGCAACCGCAACCCTCTCGGTCGAGGTCAAGGCACCGGCCTCTCCACCGCCTCCGCCTCCTCCGCCCCCACCACCTCCCCCGCCGGCTGGAAAGCCGAAGCTGAAGGCCGGCAAGCTCACCGTCGGCAAGGCGCACGCGGGCAGGCTGTTCACGGCGTCGATGACGGTGACGAACGCCGCGACGGGGAAGGGCGTACGGGGTCAGGTCGTCTGCACCGGCTCCCTCGCCGGCAAGCCTCTGCGGCCCTCCCGCCGGTCGAGCACGGCGCAGGGCAGGGTCGCCTGCACGTGGCGTCTGCCGAAGACGGCGGCCGGCAAGACCTTGCGCGGATCGATCACCGTCCGCTACCGAGGCGCCAAGGTCACCCGGTCGTTCTCGCGCAAGGTCGCCCCGGGGCGCTGACGGCGTTGCCGGGATCGAGAGGTGCCCCCGGCAAGAATCGAACTTGCGCACGCGGTTTAGGAAACCGCTGCTCTGTCCACTGAGCTACGGGGGCGAGCAGGGCCACGATAGCGAGGGTTCCCCGCCGGGTGCGGCTCAGCCGGCCCGTGCGAGACGCTCCTCGAGCAGCCCGGCGACGAGCTGGCTTGCCGCCTGTGCCGCCTCGACCGGTGAGCGGCCGTCCACCCGTGCGGCGGCGTAGGCGACCATGAAGGCGTCGCCCGCGCCCGTCGTCTCGACGCCGCGTACGAGCCGGGCCGGGGGAACGGGAGTCTCCCGTCCGCGGGCGTACACGACGGCGCCGCGCGAGCCGAGCGTGAGCAGCACCTCGGGCACGCCGAGGCGGCGCGCGTCGGCCGGGCCGAAGGCGCCTCGGGCGAGGACACGGGCCTCCTGCTCGGAGAGCTTGAGGGCGGTGACGCTCGCGAGCAGCTCCGGATCGTAGGCGGCGTCGAGCCGGAGCGGCCCGAGCGCCGGCACGCGCACGAGCCCCTGCCCGTCGAACGAGAGGCGGCGCCCGGCGGCGAGGGCGGCGAGCGCCGGGGCCGGAAAGTCGCTGCGCACGAGCGGCGCGGCGTGCACCCACTCGACGTCGCCGGGGAGCGAGCGCGCGTCCTGCGGCCGCCACGTCTCGCCGAGGCTGGTCACGCCGAGCTCGCGCTCCTCGCCCGTGTAGGAGAGCGCGAACCCGCTCGTCGTCGCGGCCGCCAGCCAGGCGACGGAAGCGCCGGCGGCCGCCAGCGCCGGACGGAAGAAGGGGGCGTCCGCGTCGGCGCATCGGGTCACGATCACACCCTCGCGCCCGAGCAGCCGGAACGCCTGCACGGCGAACACGGGGCAGCCGCCGGGGCGCGGAGGCCCGCCGTCGACGATGTCACGCGAGAGGTTGCCGGCGACCGCGACCCGCGGCATGCCCGGAGCCTACGACCGCGAGCGCGGCAGGCGCGGCACCCGCGCCGCTCCCGCGTGACCGACCCTGGCCGTTCGGCGGCTTGACGTCTCGCGCCCGCAGTCCACCATGTGTGGGTGGCCCGTCACGTGCCGACGCTCACACGGTGGGGCCGAGCCCTCCGTCGCGGCGATCTCGTCGAGGTCCGAAGCGCGGAGGAGATCCTGGCCACGCTCGACCCCTCCGGGTGCCTCGACGGTGTCCCCTTCATGCCCGAGATGCTGAGCCACCTGGGCGGGCGCTTCACCGTCGAGGCCCGCGTCGAGCGCGCGTGCGACACGATCGGCAAGTCCGGTTCACGACGCATGCCGAACACGGTCATGCTCGACGACCTCCGCTGCGACGGGGCTGCCCACGGCGGCTGCCAGGCCGGTTGTCGCTTGTACTGGAAGGAGGCGTGGCTGCGGCGGGTCGAGCCGGGGACGGTGCCGTCGTCTGCGGCCGGCGCCGCCGGCGCGCTCGAGCGGCTGGCTCGCCTGGCCCAGGAGGCCGCCCGGGTGGCAGGTGGCGACCGCGAGGTGTACCGGTGCCAGGCGACCGAGTTCGTGCGCGCCACCGTGCCGCTCGGTTGGTGGGACCTCCGCTCGTTCTGCCGCGAGGTCGCCTGCGGGAACGTCGGCGCGCTCCGGCTCGTGCGGGTGGTCGCGCGCGCGCTCTACGAGGAGGCGCAGCGCCGCCTGCGCCTGTGGCGCGACCCGTCGCTTCCGCGCACTCCCGCGCCGCATCCGGGGACGCCGGTCGGCCTCGAGCCCGGGGACGTCGTCCGCGTCCGCTCGCGAGGCGAGATCCTCGGCACCCTGGACCTCCGGGGGAAGAACCGGGGCCTTCGCTTCGACCGCGAGATGCTCCCCTACTGCGGCCAGACGCGCCGCGTCGCCCGCCGGGTCGAGCGGTTCATCGACGAGGCGAGCGGCGAGCTGGTCGAGCTGAAGAGCGACTGCGTCGTCCTCGACGGGGTGGTCTGCCGCGGCTTCCTGAGCTACGGCCGCTGGTTCTGCCCGCGCGCGATCTCCCCGTGGTGGCGTGAGGCCTGGCTCGAGCCGGTCGCCCGCGGCGAGCTACAGGCGGATGACGTCGGCGAGCGCCAGCACGCCGGCGAGCGCGGCGGCTAGTGCCACGCCCTGGACGGCCACGACGAGTGCCTGCCTCGCGCCGTAGGCCGCGGCCGCGACGGCGAGCCTGCCGAGCCGACCGCCGTCGTCGCACTCTTCCTGCTGCTCGGGGCGATCGCCGGGCTTCGCCCCGATCCCGACGAGCGCGGGCGCCGGCGCTTCGACCTCGACCGGGCGGTGCCGGAGCTCGAGCCCGGGCGCGGGTGCTAAGGAGCTCGCAGTCGGCGGCACGGGAGCGATGGCCGGGCGCGTCGTCCGCTTCGGCAGGAAGCCGTCGGGATCGATCTCCGGAAGCTGCGCGAGCGCGAGCCGTCGGAGCTCGGGCGAGACGAGGACGAGCTCGGGCGAGAGGACCTCCCGCGGCGCGGTCCCCGGCTTCGCGGGCGCGGCGCCGGCCGGCGGAACCTCGACGAGCGCGGGCGCCGACTCGAGCGGGGGGGCAAAGCGGCCCGGCCGCCGCACCGCGAGCGACGCGCGTGTTCCCTGCATCGTCTTCCTATCGACAGGCGGCGGCCCCGGGATGAGGTTGACGGCGACCCGCCTCGTACTCGCGCGGCCGCCGGGCCGGGCTCCTCGCTCAAGCTTTCGCCGCCCTGCCTCGCCGGTCGCCACTGCCTGCGTCGGTCGCACGAGCTCGCGCATCGTCCGATCTTGACGGGCGAGCCGGACAGGCTCTCGCTCAGCCGCTCGCCACGGCGCGCATGCTGCTTCGGCCCGGAAGCGGCGTCGGCGCTTGGGCGAAGGCGAGCACCGCGAGCACGGCGGTCGCCGCCAGCAGCAGGCCGCCGAGCAGGTCGGACGGCGTGTGCACGCCGTCGAGCTCGAGGGTGACGACGGCGGCTGTCAGCCACGCGGCGAGCACCGGCCACGTCCGCGGCGAGAGGGCGAAGGCGACGGCGACGAGCATCGCCGCCCGGAAGGCGTGCCCGCTCGGGAACGAGTTGAGGAGGCCGAACGGCTCGAGCCGACCGTGCGAGACCTCGTACAGCACCGGTCTTGTGACGGCGAGCTTGCAGCCGAGCTCGACCACGTTCCCGGCGGCGAACGCCAGCAGCCACAGCACGCTCGCTCGCCGCAGCCCGCGCCGCCAGAGCAGGGCGCAACCGGCGACGACGAGGACGCTCGAGACGAGCACGCCCGCCGGCAGCCGCAGCGCACGGCCGAGATGGAACCGGTGCCCCTTGTACGCAAGGAGCCTCGCGAGCGTCGAGGTGGAGCGATGCTCGTCGGAGTGGAACGGCATCAGGTGCCTGACGGCGTAGCTGTCGACCGCGTCGAGGTGCCCGAGCGAGACGAGGACGGCGAGGAGCGCGAAGGCGCCGAGCGCGACAAGCGACAGCGCGAGCGTCGGGTGTCCGTGCAGCGGCCCGTGCCGCCCCAGCCTCACAGCCCTGCGCCGACGTCCCGCGCGATCGCCCTCGCCACGAAACCGGTGTGGGAGACGAAGCGCATGCCCGGGCCGGCGCTCGCGGCTGCCGGGGCGCCGACGAAGTAGAGCCCCGGCACGGACGACTGGAAGGAGGGCGCGAGCCTCGGGTACGTTCCGACGAGCCGCAGCCGCGCGACGAGCTCGGGGTCGAGGAAGCCGTAGCGCCTGACGTCGATGCGGTAGCCGGTGCCCAGCACGAGGTGGTCGACGGTGCGGGTGTTGCCGTCGTCCAGCTGCAGCTCCACCCGACCTCCCTCCGTGCGGGCCGCGCGGACGGTCCGGCCGGTTGTGAGCGTGACGCCGGCGAGCCTGGGGCGCAGCCAGGAGGCGCCGGCGGGGCGGATCGCACGGCGCGCGAGAGGCTCGCCGATCCGCCGCGGGAGCAGGCGGTAGAGCAACGGCAGGCCCATGATCCAGTTCAGACCGGGCGGCCCGACTCCCCAGGAGGGGTAGACGAGGTTGCCGATTGCCCCCGCCCCTTCCGACAGCCGCTCGCCGCGGAGATAGCGCAGCGCGGGCTGTCGCACGAGCAGCTCCACGGAGGCGCCGGCCTCGTGCAGGAACGCCGCCGCCTCGAGCGCGCTCTGGCCGGCGCCGACGACGGCCACGCGGCGGTCGCGGAACTGCCCGTACTCCCGGTGCTCGGAGGTGTGCGTGACGAGCTCGCGGTCGAGCCGCTCGAACAGCGGCGGTCGCCAGGAGAAGGGGGTGACGCCGGCCGCGACGACGACCCGCCGCGACTCGACCTCCGTCCCGTCCTCGAGCGCGAGCCGGAAGGCGCCGTTGCGCCGGCTGACGAGCGCCACACGTCTGCGATCGACCTCGATCCCCGCCTGGGCGGCGAACCAGTCGCCGTAGGCGATGAAGTCAGCGAGCGGGATCGGCCGCTCGAGCTCGCACCCCCTCACAGCCTCGAAGGCGGCCAGGGACAGCGACCCGTCCGGGTCGGCGATGCTCGACGCGCGGTAGTACGAGCGCAGGAACATGCCGCTCGGCATCGACCGCCAGAAGCCCATCACCTCGCCGAACAGCTGCGCCTCGACACCGCGGCGGCGAAGGAACGACGCCGTCGCCAGCGCGTAAGGCCCGGCGCCGACGATCGCGACTGGCTTCACGTCGTCCTCGCCTGCCAGCTGCGGGTGCCGCGAGTGCGGATGAGGTGGGGGAGGAGCGTCAGCTCGGCGAGCGCGGGCAGCGGGTCGTCGGGCTCGAACACCGCCTCGATCTGGAAGCGCCGGATGCTGGCCAGGAACGGCCGCCAGGCCAGGCGCCCGCGCAGGATCTCCATGAGCGAGGTAGGCAGGTCGGTCGTCAGGCGCACCCAGCGGATGCCCGGCTGCGCCCGGCACGGCTCGACGGGCTGCTCGAGCTGGTCGCAGAAGAGCAGGGAGGGGAAGTCGACCCCGGCGCGGCGGCCGATCGAGTGGGAGCCCCACGTGCGCGGATTCACGTCCAGCAGCTTGTACCGCCCGTCGCGGCGGTCGAGCTTGTACTCCATCTCGACGAGGCCGTAGTAGTCGATCTCGGCCAGGAAGCGCTCGGACGGCTCCTCGAGCTGCGGCAGGTCGACGGTCTCGACGCAGGTGCTTGAGCGCGCGAAGTCGGGTGGGCGCTGGCGGGCTCTGCGCACGAGCATCTTCGCCATCGGCCGGCCGTCCTTGAAGAAGGCGCAGTAGCTGAACTGGCTCTCGCCGCCGCCCGGGATCAGCTCCTGCACCATCACCTCCTCGGGCGCGATCACCGCGCAGGCCTGCCGGTAGCGCGCGAGGAGCTCGTCGCGCGTCGTCGCCCGCAGCGCCTTCACCTTCGCCTTGTAGATGAAGCGCTCCTTGATTGCCGGCTTGACGGCGACCGGCAGCTGGACGTCGAGCCGCGCGAGCTCCTCGGCCGACCGTGCGTACCACGTGCGCGGAGTCGCGATGCCGAGCCGGTCGGCGATGCGGTGGGTGATGCGCTTGTCCCAGGCCGGCTGCACCTGCGACCAGCCCGGGGTCGGGACGCGGTAGAGCCGGCGCAGCTCGTCCCGGTGCTGCGAGAAGGCCGCCACGATCTCGTCCCGGGTCGGATAGAGCACCCATCCGTCGAGGCGGAGGCGGCGGCCGATCTCGAGCACGCTGTCGACCACGCTCAGGTGGTCGCGGAGGTCGGGCACGCGCACCGCGTCGGTCGTGAAGCGGGAGAAGCGCGCGATGGACGGCTCGTCGTCCACCACCAGCACCGGGATGCCTCTGCGCCCCAGGCTGCGCACGATGCCGAGTCCCTGGTAGTCGCCGCCGCAGACGACGGCGCCGACGGCGCCCCGCTGAAGGCGCTGGCGGGGGAGGATCGGGCTCATCCTCGCCGGCCTCCCGGCTCACGGGGCGCGAGCGCGACCGCGCCGCGGTCGGCGGCCGGACCGACGATCCGCCAGCCGTCCGCGGCACGCTCCAGGCTCGATGCCGCCCGCGCGCGCCACCAGGCGCTCACCTCGCGCGGCAGCGGCTTCCAGGCGGTGGCGTCGTCGGCGAACTCGCGCAGGAGGTGGGTGTAGGCGTTGACGAGATGGAGGTTGCGCGCGTAGTCGGGGTGGGTGAGCACGAGCGCCATGCCTCCCCGCTCGCGCAGGAACCGTGCCTTGTCGAGCCAGAGCTGCTCGTCGAGGCCGCCGAGGATCTCGAACAGCGTGTGGTCCTGCGGCAGCGTCGTCGGCAGCTCGACGAGATCCTCGTTCATGTACGGAAGCCACGAGCAGCAGCCTCCGGGCTGGGGCTCGTACGGCGAGGTGTCGAAGTAGGTCGAGTCGTAGTCGAAGGCGAGCTGCGGCATCGCATCCCAGTCGCGAAGCGTCGCCGGCGAGCGGAAGCCGACCGCCTGCCACTCCTCTGCGTGGCGTCGGATCGACGGCAGCCTGGTCTCGATCTCGGCGATGTCCCGGCCGTCGTGGTGGAGCCCGTGCACGCCGATCTCGAAGCCCCGCTCGTGCAGCGATCGGATGACGTCCTCGTGCAGGCGGTGGCCGTTCTGAGGGACGAAGTTCCACGACGACCGGTAGGCGGCGTTGATCTCGATGTCGCAGAGCAGGTCGATGTTCTCGTAGCCGGCCGCGGTCTCGACGTCGTGCGTGAGCACGAGGGCCCAGTCGTAGCCCTGCGGCCACGGGGCGATCATCGGCACCGGCTCGTCGGCCAGGCTGGAGACGAGGCCGAACAGGAAGTCGAAGAAGTCGTGCAAGCCCGTCTCGATCGGCCAGCGCGGGAAGCTCGATCGGCTTTGGATGCGGCTGAACCAGCGCCGGGCGACCATCTGCACGTCCCGCGCGATCAGCGGCCGCAGGCGGTAGTAGGCCCTGCGTGCGGCGGAGCGAAGCCACTTGCCGGCGGGACTGCCGACGAAATCCAGGTACCGCTCGGTCCAGTAGCGCCGGATGATCTCGTTCGGGTCGAAGGGCAGGAACACGTCGCCGTCGTCGTCCGTCCACACGGACGCGACCCAGGTTCCGTTCCGGTCGCAGATGGGCACCGACCGGCGCCAGCCGCGCCGGCGTCCGTCCAGCCAGGATCTTGCCGCTGCGTCGGGCAGGACGCTGCCGAAGATCGGGATCCCGTCCAGCGTGAAGGCTCCCGCCACCGCGCCCGCGCCGGCGGCGCCTTCGGGAACCCACCGGAGCGACCGGCGGCCGAACGTGGGGGCGACGACGCCGGCGGCGGCGAGCCCGCTCGCGGCGTCGGACGGCAGGACGGCCGTCCCCGAGGCGCAAGGGACTCGGAAGTACTCGAACAGCAGGAAGGGAGGCGAGGCGACGAACATGCTCACCTCGGGGCTCGCCGCGCCCGCCGCCACGCGGCACGGGTAGACGGCTGTTCGCCGTCTGCGGCCACCGGGGGGCGTCTCGCGCACGCCATTCTCATCCACTCGCTCGGTCGCTGGACGATCGACCCAAGCCCCTTTCTTACACGACGGAAGCGCGCTGTGTACCTAGCCGTTCAGCCAGCATCGAACTGACCGAACCCCTGTCGAGGGCCGAGGCGCGCGGCGGCTAGCGTATGGGCGATGCGTAGCGCAGCCCCCTCGACCTACGGGCTGATCACGCCTGCTCGAGACGAGGCCGAGAACGTGCGCCGGCTCGCCGAGTGCCTGATCGGGCAGACGCTGCTCCCCAGCGCGTGGGTGGTCGTGGACAACGGGTCGCGCGACGGAACGCCCGAGGTGGTCGCGTCGCTGGCCGAGCAGCACGGTTGGATCCGCCTCGTCGCGAGCAGGCCCGAGCGCACAGCGCAGCCCGGTCGGCCGATCGTCGAGGCCTTCCACGCCGGGCTGCGCGCGCTTCCGCCGGTCGACGTCGTGGTCAAGCTGGACGCGGACGTGTCGGTCGACTCCGACTACTTCGAACGGTTGCTGCAGGCGTTCTCGAGCGAACCGGAGCTCGGGATCGCGAGCGGCCAGTGCTATGAACGGAACGGGCGGCGCTGGCTTCCCACGCACGTCACGGGCGATCACGTGCGGGGCGCGACCAGGGCGTGGCGCCGGGAGTGCCTCGACCAGGTGCTGCCGCTCGACGGGACGGTTCCGTGCGTGATGGACGTCGTCGACGAGCTGAAGGCGCGGCGCGCCGGCTGGCGGACCGGCATCGTGCCGGAGCTTCGCTTCTACCACCACCGCGGCGTCGGCGAGCGCGACGGGGGCTCCGCCGTGCGCTGGGCGCGTCAGGGGCGGGCCGCGCACTACGTCGGCTATCGCCTCTGGTACCTCGCGGCGAGGGCCGTCTTCCGCGCCCGGCGCAACCCCGCGGCGCTGGCGATGGTCGTCGGCTACCTCGGCGCCGTGCTCCGGCGCGAGCCGCGCTGCGCCGACCCGGCGGTGATCGAGGAGCTGCGGCGACAGCAGGCACTGCGCTCCTTCCCGGTCAGGATGCGCGAGGCGCTCGGGCGGCGGCCGCGGGCCGTGCGGACGATCTGAACCCGGCGCGGAGGGCGGGACGATGAGGATCGCCGACGCCACCAGCTCGCCGCGGCGGGCTCGACCGCCGGGACGCTGGGCGCCGTGCCTTGGCAGGTGATGCGGGCCCATCGTCTCGCCTTCTCGCTCGCGGCCGCGGGCGCCGTCACGGCAGCCGTCACGGTTCCGACCGTGCTCGCCACGAGCGCAGGGCGCGCGCGCCCACATCTCGCGGCGACGCTGTACGTCTCGGCGGCCGGCTCGGACGCGGGGCGCTGCACGCAGCGCGCTCCGTGCGCGAGCTTCGGGCGGGCGTACGCGGTCGCGAGCCCCGGCGACACGGTGCTCGTCGGCTCGGGGACGTACGGCGACCAGACGATCGGCTACGACTCGTCGAAGTCCGGCGACGGCTGTGACGCCTACGACCTGCCGGCGGACGTCAGCGGTTGCGTCACGTTCCAGGCCGGCCCGGGGGCGACGGTGTCGTTCGCCGGCGAGATCACGATCGTCGGCAACGGCGTGCGGCTGGTCGGCTTCGACCTCGGGGCGAACGGCGTCGGGATCAACCCCGGCAGCGTCTGCCACTCCCCGCCCACGAGAGGCGTCGTCCTCGACGGGCTGCGGTCGAACGGAGGCAAGCTCGCCATCGACGGGGCCTCGTACGTCGCCGATGTGAACGGCAACTGGGGCAACGGAGACGGCGAGTCGGTCATCGCCCACAGCTGCGACAGCACGGGCGAGGGCGACTGGCTCGAGCCCACGCACCTGCGCTTCGACCACTCCTGGTATCACGACGTCGTCCAGCACACCGTCGGCACGTCGGAGCACATCGAGTGCATGCACCTCGACGCCGCCGACTACGTGACGATCGAGTCGTCGCGCTTCACCAACTGCGCCGGGTACGACCTTCGCATCGCCTACGAGCACCGCAGCGTGGAGAGCGTCAGCCACTACCTGATCGAGAACAGCGTCTTCGCCGCCACCTGCTCCGAGCAGCAGGTGGGCGTGAACTGCTTCCCGATCGCCGAGCTCGAGCTCGACTGCTCCGGTCTCGCCGGCACGAGCTGCGACTCGGACGTCGTCCGCTTCAACACGATCGACGGCCGCTTCCACCCGTCCGTCGAGGAGGGGTCGAGCGGGTTCACGAGCTCCGCCTTCTACGGCAACGTGACGACCGGCGGCGAGGACGCGTACCACTGCAAGACGTACCTGCAGACGGGGATGGCCTACTACGACGACGTCTTCGGGAGCGTGGGCGAGCAGGGGAACCCGGGCGTGCCCTGCGGCCGCGGGTCGGTCCTCGCGGATCGGCAGCTCGTCGCGCCGGGCCCTCCGGCGTACGACTTCCGCCTTGCCGCGCGCAGCGTGCGGGCCGCGAACCGGGTGCCGCCCTCGGTCAGCGGAGGGTATCCGGCGACCGATCGCCTCGGGCGGGCGCGGCCACAGCGGTCGGCCGTCGACGCCGGCGCGCACCAGTGGGAGACGGCGGCGATCGTGCTGGGGCGATCGATCGGGGAGGTGCGGATCGGCGAGCCGGAGGCGAGCGTCTCCTCCTTCTACGGCCGGCCGGGGCGCCGGTCGAAGACGGCGGTCGGCACAGCGCGGCTCGACACCCTCGTCTACCACCTGCGCGGCGGCGATCTGACGATCTACGCCGATCGGGGCGTGGTCGTCGGCGTCGCCACCTCCAGCCCCTACTACAGCACGCCGTCCGGGCTCGGAGTGGGAACCGATGCGGCCGTCCCACGCGCGTGGAGAGGAGTGCGCTGGCTCGAGTGCAGACGGACGCTTGCCCGTGCGTTCGGCCGCGTCGGCGTCTACGTCGCCCCGCGGGGAGGCAAGGCGGGCTCGCGCATCGCCCGCATCACGTTCCTTCGCCGCTCCTACCCCTACGACACGTGCACGCCTGCCCGCTGAGCGCTGCGCGTCCCCGAGCGGCCGGGACTGGACGATCGTCGAGCAGGCGCGCACGGCCCGCGCTGCGACACTGCGGGGTGGCGCCCGGCCGGGCCTGCGGCGGGGCGCAGGGCGAACGATGACCGGCGAACGCGAGCAGATCCACGTGCTGTACAGCTTCCCGCACAAGATCGGGGCCGCCCGCATCTGCACGGCGGCGTGGCAGCACGTGCGCGCCCTGGACGAGGCGGGGGCGGACGTGCTCGTGTTCCCGGGCGCGGTGGCGAGGAAGCTGCCGGCGGGGATCCGCGTGCGGCCGACGCTCGCGCGCGGCCAGGTGCGCATCCCCTACCGGCTGCTCGGCCACCGCCGCGCGCTCGCCTTGCACGACCACATCGTCGCTCGGCGCCTGCCGAAGCTGGCCGGCGAGGTGGACGTCGTCCACACCTGGCCGAGCGGCGCGCTCGAGACGCTGGAGGCGGCGAAGCGGCTCGGCATCCCGACGGTGCTCGAGCGCCCCAACGCGCACACGCGCTACGCCTACGAGATCGTCCGGCGGGAGGGCGAGCGGCTGGGCGTCACCCTCCCGCCCGGTCACGAGCACGCGTACGACGAGGAGGCGCTGCGCAAGGAGGAGCAGGAGTACCGACTCGCCGACCGCCTCCTGTGCCCGTCGGAGTTCGTCACGCGGACCTTTCTCGAGGAGGGCTACGCCCCCGAGAAGCTGGCCCCTCACACCTACGGCTACGACGAGCGCGTCTTCTACCCGGACACGGGCCCTCGCGCGCCCGACCGCCCGCTGACCGTGCTGTTCGTGGGCGAGAACGCCCTGCGCAAGGGCCTGCACTACGCGCTCGAGGCGTGGAGTCGGTCGCCTGCGCGCGAGCACGGCTCCCTGCTCGTGCTGGGCGAGTTTCCGCCCGGGTACGGCGAGCGGATCGCGCCGCTGCTCGACCACCCGAGCGTCCGTCCGCTCGGCTACCGCAAGGACTATCCCGAGCTGCTGCGCGCGGCCGACGTCCTCGTCCTGCCGACGATCGAGGAAGGGTCGCCGCTCGTCTGCGTCGACGCGCTGGCGAGCGGGTGCGTGCCGGTCGTCTCGGACGTCTGCGCCGGCGTCTGCCGGCACATGGAGAACGCCCTCGTGCATCCTGTCGGGGACGTGGACACGCTCCGCGAGCACCTGACGATGCTCCACGAGGACAGGGATCTGCTCGCCCGGCTTCGGGCAGGGGCGCTGGCGAGCGCGCCGGAGTTCACGTGGCGGGCGGCCGGCGCGCGCCTGCTCGACGTCTACCGCGACCTGGTCGCGTCACGCAACTGACGCGATCAGCCAGCGCCCTTCCAGGTGTGCGCGGGCGAAGCCGACGAGCCTGCGCAGCGGGCCGCGCGGGCGGACGACGACCAGGCGCCGTTCCCGCCTGGATCGAGCCAGCGCCTCGGAGACGGTGACGAGCTCGAGCCCAGCTGCGCGGAGCACGGGCAGCGCGATCTCGAGCGCCCGCACCGTCGACTCCCGGTTACCCCCGCCGTCGTGGAGGACGATCACGGACGACTGCTGCGAGCTGGCGATCACCCGTGCGGCGATCGTCTGCGGGTCGCTTCCGTCCCAGTCGCGCGAGTTCGCGCTCCAGCGGATCGTCGTCATTCCCAGCGCCGCCGCGGCCGAGCGCGCATCGAGCCCGTCCAGCCCGTACGGGGGCCGGAACAGGGTCGGACGCACGCCCGTCTCGCGCTCGATCAGCTCCGAGGTGAGCCGCAGCTCCCGCTCGATCTCCGCCGACGTCAGCCCCCCCAGCTTGCGGTGGCTGAAGGTGTGGTTGCCCAGCTCGTGGCCCTCGGCGACGAGCCGGTGGACGAGCTCGGGACGCCGCTCGATCGCCTTGCCGACGAGGAAGAACGTCGCTCGCACCCCGTGGCCGCGCAGCAGGTCGAGAATCGCCTCCGTCTGATCGCCCGGCCCGTCGTCGAAGGAGAGCGCGACGACTCTGCCGGTGCCTGCACCCCGGTCGGTCATCACGCTAACTTACTCACCGCGCCGCCGATCGGGCTACCCCCCGTTCTGGGAGTTGGCCGCGTCGGTCTCCGGCTCGGGGGATAGGCGCGCCAGCCTCCGCTGAGTATGCTGGGTCGAAGCGGTCGGCGGAGCGCCTCGCCGCCGGATGCGTGTCCGACAACCATGCGCGACGAATTCCTCGTGTTCGGAAAGCCGGCGATCGGAGAGGCCGAGATCGCGGAGGTGGTCGACTCGCTGCGCGCCGGCTGGGTCGGCACCGGTCCGAAGGTGCAGCGCTTCGAACGGGCGCTCGAGGCGTACCTGCACGTCCCCCACGTGCGGTCGGTCTCCTCCTGCACGGCGGCGCTCATGCTCGCGATCAGGGTGCTCGGGATCGGCAGGGGAGACGAGGTGATCGTGCCCGCCATGACCTTCGTCGCCTCCGCCAACGCCGTCGAGCACGCCGGGGCAACCGTGGTGCTGGTCGACAGCGAGCCGGTGACGGGTCTCGTCGACCTCGACGCGGTCGAAGCCGCGATCACGCCTCGCACGGCGGCGATCATCCCGGTGCACTTCGCGGGGCGGCCCGTCGACATCGAGCGGCTGAACGCGATCCGCGACCGGCATGGCCTGCTCGTGATCGAAGATGCCGCGCACGCGATCGGGGCCGAGTGGAAGGGTGTCAGGATCGGCGGGCACGGCAACCTGACGGCCTACTCCTTCTACGCGACGAAGAACATCACGACCGGCGAGGGGGGAGCGCTCGCCACCGCCGACGGAGAGCTCGCGGACCGCGTCGAGCGGCTCGCCCTGCACGGGCTCAGCCTCGGCGCCTGGCAGCGCTTCTCGGATTCGGGCTTCAAGCACTACGAGGTCGAGGAGCCGGGGTTCAAGTACAACCTCACCGACCTGCAGGCGGCGATCGGGATCCACCAGCTGCCGCGCCTCGACGCCTGGATCGACCGCCGCGCGGAGATCTGGACCCTGTACGAGAGCCTGCTGGACGGTCTGCCGCTGACGCTCCCGCCCGGCCCGCAGGAGAAAACGAGGCACGCGCGGCACCTGTACACGGTGCTCGTCGACCCGGACGCGCCGCTGACCCGCGACGAGCTGCTCGACCACATGACCAAGTCGAGGATCGGCGTCGGCGTCCACTACCGCGGCGTGCATCTGCATCCGTACTACCGCGAGCGCTACGCGATCGATCCGGACAGCCTGCCGGTGGCGACGGACATCTCGGCGCGGACGCTGAGCCTGCCGCTGGCGGCGAACCTGACTGACTCCGACGTCGAGGACGTCGCCGACGCGGTCCGCGGGGCGCTGAGCGGCCGGCGCTCGTCAGCGGCGTCGGGCGCCGGGCGGCGCCCCTGAGACCGGGTCGTCGCGCCCAAGCTGCTCGAACAGGTAGCTGCGCAGATCGTCGGCGAGCCCTGTCGCCGGCAACCCGTTCGCTCGCTGGGCCGGCGGCGGCTCCAGCTCGACCAGCTCGGGTAGGCGCGACACGTCTTCGACCAGCCTGACCAGGCCCGCCCGGTCGAGCCGGCGCGCGAGGTCGAGCTGATGGTCGTCGACCACCTCGCCGAAGCGGGCGAGCCGCGGCACGACGAGCGGGCGGCGGCCGTTCAGGGTGGAGACGAGGATCGAGCCGACGCCGCCGTGGCAGACAACCACGCGCGCCTCGCGCACGAGCCGCACCAGCTCCGCGAACGAGACGTAGTCGACGCAGGTCGCGCCTGCCGGTCGCAGGTGCGAGGGCCCGTGCTGGACGACGAGAGGCTCGTCGGCACGGATCGCGCCGACCGCTTCCAGAAGCCGGTCGAAGGGCGCGCCGTTCGTTCCCGTGGTGACGAGGATCACGAGCGCTCGAGCACGGTTCCGACGTAGCGCGCCCCACGGAGCGAGCGGGCGAGCTCGGGCCACTGGACGTAGATGCGATCGGCCACCGGCTGGATCAGCCGGCAGCTGAGCGACGGCCGCGTCACGCGCGACAGGCTCTCCACGTACACGACGCGGGCGCGGGCGAGCCGTCCGATCCAGGCGAAGGGCACGGCGATTCCCGCGCCTGTGGTGACGATTACCTTGGGTCGGAGCCTCCAGACGAGCCAGCAGGCGATCCGGAGGTTGCGGACGAGGTTGCGCACGCTGCGGGTGGTCGGCCCGTAGCCGTAGTAGACGACCTCGTCGGCCAGCAGCGACCGGGCGTCCTCGCGCTCGAGGCAGACCCAGGCGTGTGAGACGTCCCGCCAGGCTGCACGCAGCAGGTACAGCTGCATCAGGTGCCCTCCGGCGGAGCAGACGAGCAGCACGTCCACCCGCTCGGGAGTCGGCTGCAGCGCCCGATCCGGCTTCTTCCAGCGTTCCGCCACGATCATGACAGTAGGAGGGCGCCCGGCGTGCGGCCACGCCCGAACGGCCGAGTCGCCACTAGCCGTTCGGCTAGTGGCCGGCAAGAAGTCTGCCCCAAGGTCCGGTGGGCGCCCGGCTCGACCCCAACTAGCATCGAAGAGCAATGGCTCACGCACCCGATGCGAACGTCTCCGCCACCGCCTCGCTGCTCGACCACCTGTCGCGCCGCGAGCTCGAGGTCCTCGACCTCGTCTGCGGGGGGGCGACGAACAGCGAGATCGGCGCCCGTCTGGGGCTGACCGTGCACGCCGTCAAGTTCCACCTGGCGTCGGTGTACCGGAAGCTCGGCGTCGCCAACAGGACCGAGGCGGCGGCCGCGTTCCTGACAGCGGCCGGGGCTCCTCGCTCCGCTGCGGCCAAGGAGCTCGCGTAGTGGACCTGCGTCTGTACGGCCGGGTGATCTCGCGCTTCCGCTACCTCGTGGCGGGAGGCGTCGCGCTCGCCGTCGTGCTCACCTTCCTGACCATGTTCAAGGTGGGGGCGCACGGGGTCGCCTGGCGTCAGCAGAAGACCTATCAGGCGACCGAGAAGCTCCTGCTCGACAACCTCGGCGGGAGCGCGGCGAGCGGGCTCGACGCGGGAACGGTCATCGTGCTCGACGCCGAGGTCGCGAACGGCGACGTCGTGCGCCGGTTGGCGACGGGCACGGGCGGCCCCCTCGGGGGCAAGTACGTCGTCACCGCCGTCTCCGGCGGGAGCGCGATCGGGCCGCTGCCGCTGCTCGAGATCGACGCCTTCGCCCACCAGCCGCGCACTGCGACTGCGATCGCGACGCGCGTGGCCGAGGCGCTGCGCAGCTACCTGCCGGACAACGTCCCCGGCAACTCGCGGGTCGTGTTCCGGGTCACCTCCTCCCCGAACCACCCGATCGTGTCGCAGGGGCGGAAGTTCACGGTCCCGATCGTGATCTTGATCAGCATCCTCGTCGTCACCTTCGGGTTGGCGTTCCTGCTCGAGAACCTGCGACCGCGGGTGGCGCCCTCGCTGCGCGAGCTCGAGCCTACGCCCGGGCCGGTCGAGAGCGGCGAGAAGCGAAGCGTCGCGTCGGCCGCTGCGGCCGGGGCGGCGATCGGCGCGACCGAGGCGGGCCGCAGCAGGGCGTGAGCTCGCTCGCCGGAGAGTACCGGCGGGCGCCAGCGGGACGGCCGAGCCGCGCCCCCGTCGTCGCCTGCCTGTTCCTGATCGGGGCGGCGCTGATCCTCGTCGCCGTCGCCGTCGTCGCCGGCTCGGGGCTGCAGCTGGCCGCGGCGCCGCTCGGGCTGCTCGTCCTCGTCGCCGCCAGCCACCAGCGGGTGCTGGCGTGGCGCTCGCTGCTCGCGTTGACGATCCTGGTCATTCTCTTCATCCCGATCAAGCGCTACACGCTGCCGTCGGCGCTCCCGTTCAACCTCGAGATCTACCGGTTGATCGTGTTCGCCGTCTTCCTGGCCTGGCTGACGTCGCTGCTCATCGACGAGCGCGTGCGCCTGCGCCGCAGCGGGCTCGAGGCGCCGCTCGTCGCCTACCTGGTCGTGATCCTGGCCTCGCTGCTCGTGAACACGAAGCGCGTGAACGCGGTCGGGCCGGACGTGATCAAGTCGGTCACGTTCTTCCTCAGCTTCGTGATCGTCTTCTGGATCCTCGTCAGCCTGGCGCGCCGAGCGCGCGACATCGACTTCCTCGTCCGCGTGCTCGCCGGCGGAGGAGCCGTGCTCGCCCTGACCGCGGTGATCGAGTCGCGGACGAACTACAACGTGTTCAACCACCTGCGCTCGGTGCTCCCCTTCCTGCACTACGAGCAGAGCCTGGCGCCGAACGTCGACCGGGGCGGCCGCCTCCGCGTCTACGCCTCGGCGCAGCACCCGATCGCGCTCTCGGCGGCCATGGCGATGCTGCTCCCGCTCGCCCTCTACCGGGCGCAGGCTTCTCGGCAGCGGCTGTGGTGGGCCGCGGTCGCGCTGATCCTGTTCGGCGTCCTCGCGGCCCGCTCGAGGACGGGGATCGTGATGCTGCTCGCCATCGGGATCGTCTACCTGGTGCTCCGCCCGAAGCAGCTGAAGCGGCTGTGGCCGGCGTTGATCCCGGCGCTCGTCGCCGTCCACATCGTGCTCCCGGGAGCGCTTGGGACGATCCAGGCCTCCTTCTTCCCCAAGGGCGGGATCATCGCCGAGCAGAACAACGCGAGCGCCGGGCACGCCCGGCTGGCGACGCTCGGGCCTGCGCTGCGGAACGAGTTCGCTCCCAACCCGATCCTCGGCGAGGGGTTCGCGACGCGCGTTCCCCAGCCGGACGAGTACGTGCCCGTGCCGAACGCTCCGATCACCGACGACCAGTGGCTCGTCGTGCTGCTCGAGACGGGGGTGGTGGGGATGGCGGCGTTCCTGTGGCTGTTCCTACGGGCGCTTCGGCGGATGGGCAAGGCGGCGAAACGGGACCCTTCCCCTCGCGGCACGCTGCTCGTCGCCACGACCGCGAGCGTCGCCGCCTACGGGGTGAGCATGTTCACCTACGACGCGTTCTCCTTCATCCAGTCGACCTTCCTCTTCTTCATCGTCCTCGGCGTGGGCGCCGCCGCGCTGCACTCGCGCCCGGAGGAGTGGGAGGGGCTCCGCCGGCCCGCTCAGCGGGTCGTGGCCAGGGGGGCTCTCGCCGCCGCGAGCGCGCGCGGGAGGTAGCTCGAGAGCCAGATCTCGAGCACGAGCACCGAGAGCAGGAGCTGCCGCTCCCCCCTGCCTCCCGCCCGCACCCGCTCGACGAGGTCGCGGATCGCGCGCGGATCGAGGAGCTCCGCACAGCGCGCATCGGGGCGGAGCAGGTACTCGTCCACCAGCCGGCGTGCGTGGCCGTCGAACCAGCCGCCGACGGCGCCGTGGAAGAAGCCGATCTTCCGCTTCTCGATCACCCATCCCGGCACGAGCTCCCGGGCGGCCTCCCGCAGCACGTGCTTCGTGCGCGTCCGGTGCACCTTCAGGTCGGCCGGGATGCGCGAGCACAGCTCGACGAGCTCGTGGTCGAGGAAGGGGACGCGGACCTCGAGCGAGTGCGCCATCGACGTGCGGTCGAAGTAGTGGAGCATGTCGTCGACGAGACCGAGCTGGGCGTCGACGTACAGCGCCTCCGGCAGGGGGTCGTCCGCGAGGCCGTCGATCCGCTCGAGCAGCGCGCGCCGGGCGGCCTGCCCGTCCAGCTCGGCGAGCCGCCCCGCCCGCAACCGGCGCCGGATGGCCGGGTCAGCCCGGTTGCCACCGGCCATGGCGAGGAAGCGCTCGACCGTCCCGGCTGCCGCCAGCGCAGGCAGCGCGCGGCGGAGCCGGCGCGGGCCGAGCGGGGCGAGCGTCTCGCTGAACGCGCGCACCGGCGCCGGGAGGCGCCTCCACACCCCCGCGGCAGCCGCGGCCTGGTGTCGCGAGTAGCCCCCGAGCAGCTCGTCGGCGCCCTGGCCGGACAGCGCCACCGTCACGTGCCGCGAGGCGAGCTCGCACAGCGCGGCGAAGCCGAGGGCGGAGAGGTCGGCGAGCGGCTCGTCCAGGTGCCAGACGAGCTGCTCGAGCTGGACGGCGTCGCGCGCGAAGGAGAGCTCGAGCTCGTGGTGGTCGGTACCGAGGAACCGGCTCACGCGCCGCGCGTCGGCGAGCTCGTTCTCCAGCCCCGCCTCGGCGAAGCCGACCGAGAACGTCTGCACCGGCTCGCGCATGTGTCTCGCCATCAGGGCGACGATCACGCTCGAGTCGAGGCCGCCGCTCAGCATGGCGCCGAGCGGCACGTCGCTCATCAGGCGCAGGCGCACCGACTCGTCGAGCTTGTCGAGCAGGAGCTGCTCGTACTCGCGCGCGTCGAGCCGGCGCTCGACGCGCGGCCGGGGGTAGCGCCAGTAGCGCTCGGAGCGGACGTCGCCGTCCTCGACGACGAGCAGCTGTCCCGGCATGAGCTTCGAGACGCCGGCGAGCGGCGTGCGCGGGCCGGGGACGTAGCCGAAGGTGAGGAACGCGTCGATCGCCTCGCAGTCGAGCCGGGGCTGGACGAGACCGCTCGCGAGCAGGCTCTTGAGCTCCGAGGCGAACACGAGCAGGTCGCCTGCGCGCGCGTGGTACAGCGGCTTGATGCCGAGCCGGTCGCGGGCGACGACGGCCCGGCGGCGGGCGCCGTCCCACAGGGCCAGTCCGAACATGCCGCGAAGCCGGGTGGGGAACTCCGGCCCGTGCTGCTCGTACAGATGGGGTAGCACCTCCGTGTCGCAGCGGGTGCGGAAGCGGTGGCCGCCGCGCTCGAGCTGCGAGCGCAGGTCGAGGTGGTTGTACAGCTCGCCGTTCTGGATCGCCCAGATTCGCCCGGACTCGTCGGCGAGGGGTTGATGGCCGCCCTCGACGTCGACGATGCTCAGCCGTCGCACGCCCAGCGCGACGCCGTCGGCGACGTAGACGCCGCGGTCGTTCGGGCCGCGGTGGGTCATCGCGTCCGTCATCGCCGCGAGCGCGCTCTCGTCGACCACGGGCCGCGGTCTGCCGCTCACCTGCACGACTCCGCAGATTCCGCACATGGGCGCTCTGGACGCTAGTCGCTGCGGCCGGGCGGCTCGACGCCCGTAGGGTCGGACCAGCGCCTAACCGAACGGCTAGCGTGCGGCGTTCGCCGCAGGAGCGTCCGGAGCGCCCGGACATGCCCGGCCCGCACCTCCCGCCCCTTGAGCGTGAGCAGCGCGTGGGTCAGCTCCTCGAGCGCCGAGCCGGCATGCTCGAGAGCGGCCTCGAGCCGGGGCTCGTGCTTGCGCGCGTAGCGAACCCTGTTCGCGACCAGGATCGGCCGCAGGCGCGGGCGCGGAGCCGACACGCCGCCGACGTGGAGCGCCTCCGCGGAGGGGTCGAACCAGACCTCGTAGCCTGCCGACCACAGGCGCCGGCACAGGTCGATGTCCTCGCCGTAGTGGAAGAACGACTCGTCCCAGCCGCCGATGCGCTCGAGCGCCTCCCGCCGGACGAGCACGCAGGCGCCCGACACCCAGTCGACCGGGTGCGCGTACTCGTAGGCGGCGGGGTCGCGCACGTCCTCGTCGCTCCACGACGCACGCGGGAACAGCCGGTGCAGGAAGAAGGCACGGGAGTACGTCGAGCGCAGCCGGGGGAAGCGGCGGAGCGAGAGCTCGAGCTCGCCGCCGGCGGTGCGAACTCGAGGCGCGACGAGTCCGGCCGTGTCGTGCGCCGACAGGAACCGCGCCAGCGTGCGGACGGCCTCCGCCTCGATCCGCGCGTCGGGGTTGAGGAAGAGCACGAACGGCGACGAGCCGGCTTCCAACCCCCGGTTGCATCCGAACGCGAAGCCCCCGTTTCGGCGCAGCGAGAGCGCCGTCAGCGGCAGGTCGGCGACCGTGGCGAGGCTCTCGTCGGCAGAAGCGTTGTCGACGACGATTACGTCGAGGTCGCCTTCGCGGGCGAGCGCCTCGACGCAGCTACGGAGCGTCCCGGCGCTGTTGTACGAGACCACGACGACGTCGACGAGCGCGATGCGGGTGACGCTAGCACGGGCGATCGGGCGACGGATCGCGCGCTTAGCTCACCCGTTCGAGTGACGGCGAACGTCCAGGTCGGCCGACCTTGTAGGTGGATGCGCCCGCGCTTCCGTCTCGGATTCCGCAAGCTCGCCTTCCTCGTCCTCGCAGCCGTTCTCGCCGGCGGCGGCGCGGCCGTGGCCGACCTCGGCGGCGGCGGCTCCACGCTTCCGCCCCCGAGCGGTCTCACCGCGAGCTCCACGGCCACCAGCATCACGCTCAGCTGGCAGCCCGTCGCCCTCGCCACCGGGTACGGCGTCTACATCGACGGCCGGGCGGTGGGCGTCACCGCCGCGAGCTCCTGGACGTTCGCAAGCCTGCGCTGCGACACCTCGCACCGGCTCCAGGTCGACGCGCGGCGTGCGAACACCGCATCGCCGAAGGCGACCCTGACCGCTTCGACCGCACCCTGTCAGGTGGGAGGCCCGCCCGCGAGCGCGTCGCCTCCGACGATCTCGGGGTCGCCGCAGCAGGGGCAGACGCTCACCGGCTCGCCCGGCGCCTGGACGGGGGCACAGCCGATCTCCTACTCCTACCAGTGGCTGCGCTGCGACGCGTCCGGCGGTTCCTGCAGCGCGATCTCGGGTGCGACCGGGCCGAGCTACGTCCTCGTCGGCGTCGACGTGGGCAAGACCGTCCGGCTGAAGGTGACGGCGACGAACAGCGCCGGGTCGGCGTCCGCCCAGTCGGCGCCGACCGCGGTCGTGCAGACCGGGACGACGAACACGTTCGGGACGACGACGCCTGGGCCGCTGACGGACGAAGCGACGGCCAACTACAAGGAGGTGTCGAGGTTCACCGCCCCCGAGGCCGGGCTGGTCAGCAAGCTGACCGGGTACGTCTCCGGCCTCGGCGCGGCGAGCGGCTCGCAGCCTGTGAGGGCGGTGCTGTACGCCGACTCGAGCGGGGCACCGGGCGCGCTGCTCGGCGTGTCGAGCCAGGTGACGATCGCAGCCGGTGCGCCGTGGGCCTGGGTGGACTTCGTCTTCCCGACCGCTGTCCAGGTGCAGCCGGGGACGGTGTGGATGGGCTACATCGCCGGCTCGCCGACGCACCTGATGCAGATGCGCTTCGACACCGTCAGCTCCAGCCTCGAGTACAACATGAACCCGGGCGGTTACGCGGCCGGCCCGTCGAGTCCGTTCGGCACGGACAGCACGGACAGCATGCACTACTCGATGTATGCGACGTACACGCCGAGCGGCGGCCCCCCGCCGCCGTCTCCTCCTCCTCCTCCTCCTCCTCCACCACCACCACCTCCTCCACCACCACCCCCGCCCCCGCCCCCTCCGCCGCCTCCTCCTCCCCCGCCACCTCCACCTCCACCGCCGCCGGCCGGGGGAGCGACGCTCTACGTCAGCCCGTCCGGCTCCGATTCCGGCAGCTGCACGAGCGCGGCTCCGTGCCAGAGCTTCGACCGGGCCTACCACGTCGCCTCACCGGGGACGACGGTGCTCGTCGAGTCCGGGACGTATCCAGGGCAGACGATCGACTGGGACTCGACCAAGAGCGGCACCGGCTGCGACGGCTACTCGTCGCCGGCCGTCGTGGCGGGCTGCGTCACCTTCCGTCCGGATGCGGGCGCATCGGTCACGTTCACGGGCGACATCACCGTCGTCGGCAACGGGGTCCGGCTCCAGGGCTTCGACCTGGGCTCATACGGCGTCGGCGTCAATCCCGGCAGCGTCTGCCACGTGCCGGCGACGAGGGGAGTGATCCTGGACGGGCTGACCTCGAACGGCGGCGTCCTGGCCATCGACGCCGCGTCCTACGTCGCGGACCTGAACGGCAACTGGGGGAACGGCCTCAGCTCGAAATCGGTGATCGCCCACTCCTGTGATCCGGGCACGGGCTGGGTCGAGCCCACGCACCTGCGCTTCGACCACTCCTGGTATCACGACGTCGTCCAGCACACCGTCGGCACGTCGGAGCACATCGAGTGCATGCACCTCGACGCCGCCGACTACGTGACCATCGTCGACTCGCGCTTCACCAACTGCGCCGGCTACGACGTCCGCATCTCGTACGAGCACAAGGCCGTCGAGAACGTCAGCCACTACCTGATCGAGAACAACTTCTTCGGGGCGGTGTGCTCGGAACAGCAGGTGGGCTACGACTGCTTCCCGATCGCCGAGGTGCAGTTCGACTGCTCGGGCGTTTCCGGCACGAGCTGCGACGGCAACGTCGTTCGCTTCAACACCATCGACGGGAGCTTCCATCCCTCGATCGAGCCCGGTGGAACGGGCTTCACCAACTCCGCCTACTACGGCAACATCGAGACCGACCGCGTCGACGACTTCCATTGCCAGACCTACCTGTCGACCGGACTCGCCTACTACGACGACGTGCTCGGCGCCACCGGGTCCGGAGGGAACCCCGGTGTCGCCTGCGGCAGCGGCTCCGTCGTCGCGGACAACCAGCTCGCGAGCCCGGGCCCGCCGAGCTATGACTTCCACCTCGCCTCGTGCTCCGTCGTCGCGGCCAACTTCCTGCCGACGAGCGTCGCGGGAGGCTACCCCGGCGCAGATTTCGCCGGCAGCTCGCGCCCGCGCGGCTCGGGCCTCGACGCCGGCGCGTACGAGGACTGCTAGGAGCGGCGGAGTCGGAAGGCGCTCGCCCGTCAGCGGCCCGTCGCTCGCGCGGCGCCTGCCAACGCTTGACCGCAAGCGGGCGGCTCGCGACGCCGCACGAGTAGGGCTGTCAGCCGGCTGACCGCCGGCGTGCGAGGGGCGCCCGGGCGCTCAGTCGGTCGCGGGCCTGCGACGTCGAGGGGGCCAACGGCTCCGGACGGCAGCCGCTGCGCTCCCTCGACCGGGGAGCTTCGCTTCAGCCCGCGACCCGCCCGGCCGAAGCACAGGTCGGCATGACTGAAAGGCGCAACTCGACGCGCGTCAGGCTGCGGCTCTGGGCGGCGCTGGGGGTGTTGGGGGTTGTGGTCGGAGTGGGTGTGTCTCCGGCCGAGTCTGCGCGGCGTGTCGGTGCGGGTGGACCGGTGGCGAATGTGTGGGTGAATGTGTCGGCGGGTGGGTCGCCGTCCCGGTGCGCGACGCCGTGCCCATATGACCCGAGCCGTGCGTTCGGCGATCTGGGGTCGGCGTACAAGGCGGCGCAGGATGGGGATCTGATCCTGATCCAGGCGGGGACGTACGCGGCGCAGCAGGTGATCGTGTTCGACGCTTCGAAGAGCCCGAGCGGGCCGGCGGTGACGTTCTCGCCGAGCGGCGGCCGGGTGGTGTTGCAGGGTGGCGTGGTCTTGGGCGACGACGCGCACGATCCCCCGAACTGGGTGACGTTCGACGGTGGCCCGTCGAAGGACTTGCAGGTCGGTGACCACGATCACGGCGGCGGCGTGTACGCGTACGCGTTGTCCGATCACGTGACACTGCGGAACATGCACATCGGCGAGGGTGTGCTCGCAGTGGGCGGGGTGATCACGTTCGCCTCGCCGCACAACCTGCTGATCGAGAACGACATCATCGGCCCCGGCTGTTGCGGCACGTCGCCTGACGGCACGCAGCACGGCTCGCCGATCAACATCCGCTTGACGGTGCGGCAGGCGGCGGACGGGAACCCGACGAACGTGACGATCCGGAACAACCTGTTGCAGGGGTCGGTGCGCTTCTGCTCCGACTGGGACACGTACTACTCGGCGAAGTACGGGAGCTGTCCGGGGCCGACGACGACCGACACCGACCTGACGCACGACGACGTCATCCACGGGTACGGGTGCACGAACTGCGTCTTCACCGGCAACGTCATCCCCTACTACGACGTCCAGGCCTTCTACATGGAAGAGGTGAACGGCGGCTCGAACGTGTCGGGGACGATCACGAACAACTACTTCGGCTACGACGTCGAGCAGACCTGGCACGCGATCTGGTTCAGCCTCGGCCCGGGCGCGACCGGCACCTGGAATGTGTCTTTCAACACGCTCGACTACGCCAACGGGATGGACGTGGACGCGTCCGACCAGCAGGGGCGGTACGGGACGGCGACGGTGAACGTGTTCGGCAACCTCGGTGGCCGGCTCGGCAACGACACCCGCGCCTGCCACGGCTCGAGCCTGAACGTCGTCTACCGCTACAACATGTGGACGACGTCGAGCGCGCCCTGGATCAGCCACTGCGACCCGACCGACGGCGGTCCCTACCCTCTGTCCACGATCCAGAGCTGGATCACGAGCGACGGGCATCTCAACTCGGCCACCACGCCGCCCAACGGCTTCGTCACCGGATCCGGCATCTGCATCCCGACCGACATCGATGGCGACCCCCGCGGCACACCCTGCGCAGCCGGCGAAGACGAGGTCGCCGCTGCTCCGCCTGCTCAGCCGCCCGTGAACACGGCGCTGCCCGCGCTGTCGGGTGTGGCCAAGGACGGGCAGACGCTGACCACCTCGAACGGCAGCTGGAGCGGGACGACACCGATGACGTACGCGTACCAGTGGGTGCGCTGCGACGCCGCCTGGAAGTGCGCGAACGTGGCCGGCGCGACGGGCCAGTCGTACGCGCTGACGTCGGCCGACGTCGGCAACCGGCTGTACGCGGTCGTGACCGCGTCGAACGGCGCTGGCCAGGCGAGCGCCCGCACCTGGGCGAGCGGGGTGATCATGCCGGCGCCGCCCGTGAACACCGGGCTGCCGGTCCTCTCGGGCACGGCGGTGCACGGGCAGACGCTGACGACGACGGACGGAACCTGGACCGGGACGCAGCCCATCACCCTCAGCTACCAGTGGGTGCGCTGCGACGTGGCCTGGGTGTGCACGACGATCGCGGGTGCGACCTCCTCCGCGTACACGCTGACGTCGGCCGACGTCGGCTTCAGGGTCTACGCCAAGGTGACGGCCTCGAACGTCGCAGGGCAGGCGAGCGCTCGTACCTGGGCGAGCGCCGTCGTCGCCTGACTGTCCCGGCAACCGGCTCGGTCAGGCAGCGACGAGGCCGTGCTCGTGGGCCCAGCGGCTCGCCTGGGTCCGGTTGGAGACGTTCAGCTTCGTGTAGACGTTCGAGAGATGGTACTTGACCGTCTGCTCGGTCACGAACAGCATCCTCGCGGTCGCTGCGTTCGTATGTCCCTGGGCGATCAGCGCCAGCACCTCCCGCTCGCGAGGCGTGAGGACACGCACCTGCTCGCTGAGAGCAGCCGGGTGGCGCGATCTGGTGGCCCGCGTGGGGGCGAAGTGCATGGACTGAAAGAACGCCTGCCGGATGGCGGCGGCGATCTCGTCGAGCCCGGCCGTCTCGGCGACGTACGCGGCAGCGCCCGCGGCGAAGGCCGCCTCGATTCGCGCCGGCTCGACCGACTCGCCGAAGACGATGCCCCTCAGGCCGGGCAGCCGCTGCCGGCAGCGGACGAGACAGTCGAGAACCTCGCTCGCATCCTCGGCGGGGCGGTCCCGGAGCTGCACGACGAGCAGGTCGGGGCGCGCCTGCGCGATCCGCTCCGGCGCGCCCCGCAGGTCGGTCTCGGCGACCACCACCGCCACCCCGAGCTTCCCGAGGACGTGCTCGACCGCCGCAACCCACTCGCGCTGGCGGTCGACGACGGCGGCGCGGCGCCTCACGCGTTCGCGTCCATACGTGTCGCTGCGATTCAAACCGTCTCCCCTAACGACCAACCCTCGTCCGCTCTGCTCACACCATGCTCGCGCACCGTGCGCGCCGGGATCCCTCGGACGAGTGATTCGACTTCAAGACGGTGCAGGCGACGTCGCTCTTCCATCGCGCCAGCCGGCTCGCTCGTCGCGTCCACGGTTCCGTCGCCCGCCGGGGACGGCGTCAGTCCGAAGCCCAAAGCGCCCCTCGGACGTGTCTTTACAGGGATCGACCCGTCGCCTTAAATACCTTCTAGGGGTGAGCCACGTAGGGGAGAACGTCGAGTCCGCTCCGGGGCGGACGGCTGTGCTCGTCGACCAGCATCCGCTGTGGTTGGAGGCGGTCGAGCAGGTGCTGAACCGCGTCTCCGTCCGTGTCGCCGGCAAGGCAACCTCGTTTTCCGAGGCGTCGGAGCTGATCGCCGAGCTCGATCCGGAGCTCGTCGTCGCCGAGATCTCCGCCCTCGACCAGGACACGAGCGGTCTCTCGTGGCTGGTCGAGGTCCGCGAGCGCTTCCCGGAGGTGAAGGTGATCGTGCTGTCGATGTCGGACGACCCGACGCAGATCAACGCGGCGCTGGCGGCGGGGGCGGTGGCCTTCGTCGTCAAGAAGGCGCATCCCGACGATCTGGCCGTGGCCGTGCGCCAGGCCTACGAGCACTCGATCTACCTGCCGGGCTGGGCGGTGCAGCCGGAGCGGCGCCCGCCGGAGCCCGCCGGCCATCCCGACCTCACGCGCCGCGAGCTCGAGATCCTGCGCCTCGTCGCCGAGGGGCACTCGAACGCGGAGCTGGCCAAGATGCTGTGGGTCACCGAGCAGACGGTGAAGTTCCACCTCTCGAACATCTACCGCAAGCTCGGCGTCTCGAACCGGACGGAGGCGAGCCGCTGGGCGCAGGTGAACGGTCTGCTGTCGCCGGAGCCGGCGCGCTCGAACGTCGCCTAGCCGGACTGACGCGCGGTCGCCCGGTCAGACGTATCTTTGACAGTTGAGTTGGCGGATTGTGGCCCTGTGCAGGGAAATCGCTCAGGGTCAGGGGACGTACCACTACGCTGAGGTTCCGAGTGGCTGGACGCGGGGCGGTGGGCGGAGGCCAGCGGCTTGGAAGGCGGCGTGGGCGTGGGGACGGAGCTCGGCGCGGACGAGGTAGCGCTGGCCTGCCTCCTCTCCGCTGGCCTGCCTCCTCTCGATGAATAGAGGCCCGATCGTCCCGAGCGGTCAGGACAGAGCCCTATGACATCCACGTCCTGGGACTTGACTGGTTGCGCCCGCTCCGCTCCGGAGAGGGTCCACGACTGCGTGTTCGGTCGACCGGTACGGGGTGTCACTTCGGATAGGGGGTGCCGAGCACCCAGGTTCGGGCGACGGCGGACGAGTCGCTGCAGAAGACGAGCGCAGCCGCGATGTCCTCGTCTGCGACTCCTCTCAACGCGTCGTTGCCGAGGTCGATCTCGATCAGGTCGGCGCGCGAGCCTGCTGCGATACGCGGCGGCGCGAGTCCGAGCGCTCCGGCGCCGCCGTCCCAGCCGGCGCGGAGCAGCGCCGCCGCGGTCGGTAGCCCGGCGGCGGCGCCGACGACGTTTCTGCGTCCTGCGCTTCGTCGTGCGCAGATTTCGATCTCGCGAAGCTCTTCGAGGGGGTCGAGCCGCACATTCGAGTCGCTCCCGATCGCGATCGGGATGCCGGCGCGGACGAACTTCTCGGTTGAGGGCCAGCCGTCGCCGAGATTCCCTTCGGTCGTCGGGCAGAGGCAGACGGTCGTGCCCGACTCCGCGAGAAGGTCAATCTCGTGGTCGTCCGCGTGCGTCGCGTGGATGACAGTGGTCTTCTCGCCGAGGACTCCGACCCGTGCGAGAAGCTCGATCGGGCGCATGCCGTGCTCGAGGACACACTCGTCGATCTCCCGCCTCTGCTCGCAGGCGTGCACGTGTAGCGGCAGCGCGCGCTCGCGCGCGAAGGCTGCGATCGCTTCGAGCCATTGCGCGGAGACGGCGCGAACGGAGTGAGGGGCGAGCCCGATCGTGACCAGTGGCCGGCGTTCGGCCCAGGAGACGAGGGCGTCGACGCGAGCGAGGAACGTCCGGACGTCCGGGTCGCAGAAGCGCCGTTGCCACTGTGACGGCGCAAGGCCGGCACCTCCGCGCTCGTAGGCCGCGAGCAGGAGACAGATGCGCATCCCCTGGCTCTCGGCTGCCTCGCAGACGGCTTGGGCAAGGAGGTTCGGTTCGTCGTATTCAGTGCCGTCGGCGTGGTGGTGGATGTAATGGAACTCGCCCACGCTCGTGTAGCCGGCGCGGCGCATCTGCGCGTAGCAGCGCCGCGCGGCGTCACCGATCGTCGCCGGATCGAGTTTCTGTGCAGCGACGTACATCTGCTCGCGCCAGCTCCAGAAGTTGTCCTCCGCGCCGTCGGGTCGTTCTGTTGCGCCGCGCACGTCGCGCTGGAATGCGTGTGAGTGGGCGTTCACGAACCCCGGGGCGAGCGCCCGCCCCGCGAGCCCAATTGCGGCGGAGGCGGATGCGGCGGGCCGCACCGAGACGATCCTGCCCCGCTCGATCTCGACCGCCTGCGCCCGGCGCACTCCCTCGCGGTCGAGGAGCAGGTCGGGCGCGTAGACGGTCACTGTGCGAGAAAGGGCAGGTCGAGGCGATGCTCTGCGACCGCGTCCAGCGCCTCCCTGTAGCCGGCGCTCGCGTGACGCACGACGCCCGTGCCCGGGTCGTTCGTGAGGACGCGCTCCACCCGGAAAGCTCCCTCCCGCGTCCCGTCGGCCACGACCTGAGCGCCGGCGTGAATCGACCGGCCGATCCCGACACCGCCGCCGTGATGAACGGCCACCCAGGCCGCGCCCGAGGCCGTGTTCACGAGCGCGTTCAGGATGGGCCAGTCGGCGATCGCGTCCGACCCGTCGCGCATCGCTTCCGTCTCGCGGTAGGGCGATGCGACCGAGCCGGAGTCGAGATGGTCCCGACCGATCACGATTGGGGCTTCGAGCTCCCCGGCGGCGACGAGCTCGTTGAACCGCAGGCCCGCCTGATGGCGCTCGCCGTAGCCGAGCCAGCAGATCCTCGCCGGTAGCCCTTGATAGGCGATCCTCTCTCGCGCCTGCACGAGCCAGCGTTGCAGAGGGTCGTTGTCCGGGAAGAGCGCCGCCACCGCCTGATCGGTCGCGTCGATGTCATCGGGGTTTCCGGAGAGCGCGACCCACCGAAAAGGGCCGATTCCACGGCAGAACAGCGGCCGGATGTACGCGGCCACGAATCCCGGATAGTCGAAGGCCCGGGAGAAGCCGCCCAGGCGGGCTTCGGCGCGGAGGTTGTTCCCGTAGTCGAACACCTCGGCGCCGCCGTCCTTGAACGCGACCATCGCCGCGCAGTGGGCGGCCATCGAGCGGCGTGCGACCTCGACGTAACGTTCCGGGGCGGCGCGACGCAGCTCTTCGGCTTGCGCCGGCGAGAGCCCGGACGGCACATAGCCAAAGAGAGGATCGTGGGCCGACGTCTGGTCGGTGACGACGTCGGGACGGAAGCCGCGGCGGTGCAGCTCCGGCAGCACGTCTGCGGCATTCCCGCAGAGGCCCACCGAGAGCGGGCGGTGGGACGCGCGGGCCTCCTCCACCTGCGCGATCGCATGCTCGAGGTCGCCCGCACAGGTGTCGAGATAACGCGTCGCAAGCCGGCGCTCGATCCGCCGCTCGTCGACGTCGATGCAGAGCGCGACGCCACCGTTCAGCGTGACTGCGAGCGGCTGCGCCCCACCCATGCCGCCGAGGCCGGCGGTCAGCACGACGCGCCCGCGGAGGCTGCCGCCGAACCGCTGCTCGGCGATCGCGGCGAACGTCTCGTACGTGCCCTGCACGATCCCCTGGGAGCCGATGTAGATCCACGAGCCGGCGGTCATCTGGCCGAACATCGTCAGTCCCTGGGCCTCGAACTGGCGGAACGTCTCCCAGTCAGCCCAGTCGGGAACCAGCAGTGAGTTCGCGATCAGCACGCGCGGTGCCAGCGCGTGCGTGCGGAAGACCGCGACGGGACGGCCCGACTGGATGAGCAGGGTCTCGTCGTCTTCGAGCCTGCGGAGCGCGGCGACGATGGTATGGAAGTCGTCCCATGTCCGCGCTGCCTTGCCGGTGCCGCCGTACACGACGAGGTTCCCCGGATCCTCCGCTACCTCGAGGTCGAGGTTGTTCATGAGCATTCGGAGGGCGGCCTCCTGCGGCCAGCCCTTGGCCGACAGCTCGCGGCCGCGTGGAGCGCGGATCGTCGGAGGCGGGGAGCTCAAGCACCAGCCTCCGTGTGCAGGGAACGGAATTCCCCCTCGCGGATGGCCGCCGCCACCGTCTCGATGTCGCCCGAGAGCGACCGGTCGTCCTCGACGGCGGGGGAGAGCCGGCGGATCGTGGCGTGAACGCGCTCGAGGAGCGGGCCTGAACGGAGCGGCCGGCGCAGATCGAGGGCCTGCGCCGCAGCGAGCAGTTCGATTGCGACGACGCGGATGGCGTTCTCGATCGTGTCGCGGGCTTTGAGCGCCGCGGTTGCGCCAAGCGAGTTGAAGTCCTCCTGGCCGGCGCTCGTCGGCAGGCTCGCCGTTCCGGCCGGGCTTGCGAGCACCTGGTTCTCCGCGACGAGCGCTGCCGCGACGTACTGCAGCACCATCAGCCCGGAGCACGTCCCGGGGCGGGTAGTGAGGAACTGCGGCAGCGGTCTCTCGCCGCCTGAATCCGCGAGCAGACGGTAGGTGCGCCGTTCACTGAAGGCGGCCACCTCCGCGGCGAGCAGCGCCAGGGTGTCGAGAGGCAGGGAGAGCGGCTGGCCGTGGAAGTTCCCACCGGAGAGCACCACGCCGTCGTCCGGGAAGCAGAGCGGGTTGTCCGTGACCGCGTCGAACTCGGCTGCGACTCCATGCGAGACGTAGTCGAACGCTTCCCAGGCCGCGCCCAGAACCTGTGGGATACAGCGCGTGCTGTAGGCGTCCTGCACGCGGCCGCAGTCCGCGTGACTCGCGTTCAGCTCCGATCTGGCGACGAGAGCGCGGATGCGTGCCGCGGACTTCCGCTGGTGGGGGCGGCGGCGGAGGGCGTGGACGCGGTCGTCCATCGGCGCGACCGAGCAGAGGAGGACATCGAGAGTGAGCGCGGCAGCCAGCTCACACGCCTCGAGCAGCCGCTCCGCGTCGTGCACGAGCAGGCCGCCGATTCCCGCCATCAGATGCGTCCCGTTGATCAGCGCCAGCCCCTCTTTGCTTGCAAGCCTCAGCGGCTCGAGTCCGGCCAGCGCGAGGCCCGATAGGGCATCGAAGGCGACCCCGTCATGTTTGAGCGGGCCCTCGCCGATAATGGCGAGTGCGAGGTGCGCGAGTGGCGCGAGGTCGCCGCTCGCTCCGACGGACCCGCGGGAGGGGACGACAGGAGTGACCTCTGCGTTGAGCAGTGTCACGATCCGCTCGACGAGATCGGGGCGAACGCCGGAGTGGCCCTTGGCGAGGCTGTTGGAGAGCAGCAGCATCATCGCCCGGACGGCGTCGGTCGGCAGCGGCTCGCCGACAGCGGCGGCGTGGCTACGGAGGAGGTTCTGCTGAAGCTCGGCGAGCTCGTCGTGCGGAATCCGGACGCGGCTGAGCTCCCCGAACCCGGTGTCGACCCCGTAGACGGGATCGCCGCTTGCAGCGATGCTGTCGATCAGCTCGCGCGCGCGTCGCACGCGCGCGTCGCACGACGTGTCCAGACGTACCGGCACGCGTCCGCGCGCGACCGCGACGATGTCGTCGACCGTCAGTGCTCGCTCGCCGCCGATGCGAATCTCGGCTGACTCTGGGGGCGCCCTCAATCGTCCCGCCTCGCGAGCTCGGTGAGCTCGGTGCGTACGTGCCAGAGGTCGGGGTAGAGCTTGTGCTTGATCAGCCCTGCCAGCAGCTCGACCGGCGTGCCCTGCGTGCCGACGACGTCCTCGCCGATCACGCGCCCAACCATCTTCACGTGCCGGAAGCGCCAGATGCCCACCTGCTCGTCCCAGTCGATCAGCGCCTCCGCGAGTTGGTAGAGATCCTCGTGCTCGCGACCCCGCGTGTAAATCTCGAGCAACGACAGCCCGCGCTCGCGCCGCAGCCCAGAGAACGCCTCCCACAGCGGCGGCGACACCCGACGCACCTCGCGGAAGCCGGGCGAGTCGAACCCCGAGCCGTGCCCGAGCACCCGCCGCACCTCCTGGTACTCCCACGGCGACATCAGCTCGAGGTGCTCCAGGAACGAGACGACGTAGCGCATCGCCCGGCTTGCGCGCCACAGCAGCCGCAACGCCGCCGCGAGATCACGCGCCCCGACGAGCCGCGTCGCCTCCTCCACCTCGGCCGTTGCGTGCTTCAGCCACAGCTCCGACGACTGATGCACCGTTTGGAAGAGCAGCTCGTCTCGGTGCACGCACTCCTCCGGGCGCTTCTGCAGCGCCAGCAGCTCGTCCGTCCGCAGATAGCGCTCGTAATCCGAGGCGCCCGGCCCGTCGAGGACGGGGGCGAACTCGTCGCGTTGGCTCACGAGTACGTCTCCTTTCGGTTGAGCGCCGGCAGCGGGTCTTGCTGCGCGAACGCGTTTTCTGCGTGGTGGCACGCGACCTGTCGGCCGTTCACCTCGCGGAGCAACGGCACCTCGCTCCGACAGCGGTCGCTTGCGAGTGGGCAGCGAAGCGCGTAGCGGCACGCGAACGTTGTCTCGGCCGCGATCGTCGGGGCGTCCGGGGCGACGGATACGGATCGCCGGAGTGCACGCTCGAGTTCCGGCACGGCTGCTCGGAGCGCCTGCGTGTACGGGTGCGCTGGCCGGGTCAGCAGGACGCCGGTCGGGCCGGTTTCCACTACCCGGCCGCGGTAGAGGACGACGGTCGTCTCGCAGAGGCGCTCGATCACGGCGAGGTTGTGAGAGATGAGGAGGTAGGAGAGAGCACGGGCGCCGCGCAGGCGCTCGATCAGCTCGAGGATCCGGGCCTGCACGGTGACGTCGAGCGCGCTCGTCGGCTCATCGAGAACGAGGAGTCGTGGCTCGACAGCCAGCGCGCGGGCGATCGCGACGCGCTGCCGCTCGCCGCCGGAGAGCTCATGGGGAAACCGGCGCCGGTGCTCAGGCTCGAGCCCGACCTCGCACAGGAGGTCCTCGACACGTGCCACGACCATCGTCCGAGCCAGCCGCCGGTGCGCCGTCACCGCCTCCGCGAGCGCCGAGCCGACTCGCATGCGCGGATCGAGGGTGCCGTCGGTGTCCTGGAAGACGATCTGGGTCGACTGACGAAAGCGCCGAAGCACGTCGCTCCGGAGCGCGAGCACGTCCGTGCCCTCGAAGCGGACCGAGCCCCGCTGGACGTGGACAAGCCGCACGATTGCGCGCGCGATCGTGGTCTTGCCCGAACCGCTTTCCCCGACGAGGCCGACGCCGAACGGTCCGCGTGCCACGTCGAACGAGACGTCGTCCACGGCGAGCGACCCGGCGTAGCGAACTGTCAGGCCGCGGACCTCGAGAAGCGCAGTCTCGCTCACGAGGGGGGCTTGCCGGCTCCGAGCCGCGGCACGGCGGCGATCAACTCCCGCGTGTACGAATCGACGGGGCGCAGAAGCACGTCGCCTGTCAAACCGGTCTCGACGGCGCGTCCGCGTCGCATCACCGCGATGCGGTCGCAGAGCTGCGCGACGACCGCGAGGTCGTGACTGATGAAGAGGAGCGACATCCCCTCGCGTTCACGGAGGAAGCGCAGGAGCTCGACGATCTCGGCCTGGACCGTCACGTCGAGCGCGCTCGTGGGCTCATCCGCCAGGAGCAGCTCCGATCGCAGCGCGACCGCGAGCGCGATCGCGATCCGCTGTGCCTGGCCGCCCGAGAGCTCGTGCGGGTAGCGGTGCAGCAGCTCGGGGGACAGCATCGTCTTCCGCAGCGCCACGTGCGCGCGGCTGTTCGCATCGCCGCGTGAGGCACCGTGAAGGCGGAGCGCCCGGATGAAGACGTCGCCGACCCGGGAGACCGGGGTGAACGCGGAGACCGGATTCTGGAAGATCATCGCGATCCGCCGTCCGCGTATGTCGCGCATACGCCGCGCGGAAAGCCCGATGAGCTCGACGCCGTTGAGTCGGATCGATCCCTCGACCGTCGCGCCTGCTGCTTCGGCCAGCCCGAGCGTGGCGAGCGCCGTGAGCGACTTTCCCGAGCCGCTCTCGCCGACGAGGCCGACGATCTCGCCCTCGTCGATCGCAAGCTGCTCGAGCGCGACGACCGTGCGCTCACCGAATGAGATCCGCAGGTCGCGGATGAGCAGTTTCACGGCTGCCGCGCCCTCGTGCGCGGGTCGAGCATGTCGCGTAGGCCGTCGCCGAGGAGGTTGAACGCGAGCGCCGTGATCAGGATCGCAGAGCCCGGGAACGTGACGAGCCACCACTGCGTCGTGAGGTACGCCTGCCCTTGGTTCACCATCAGCCCCCACTCGGGCGTCGGGTCCTGGGCGCCGAGGCCGAGGAAGGAGAGGGCGGCAGACGTGAGGATGACGCCGCCGACGTCGGCGGACGCCTGGACGATCACCGGCGTCAGCGAGTTCGGCAGCACGTGCCGAATGATCGTCCGCGCCGGCGAGAGCCCGAGCACGCGGCAGGCAACCACGAACGGGCGGCCCGCGACGGAGGCGGCCTGCCCGCGAGCGAGCCGTGCGTACCAGGGCCACCAGGTGATCGTGATGGCGATGGTTGCGTTCGTGACGCTCGGGCCGAGCACGGCGACGAGGGCGAGGGCGAGCAGTAGCGCCGGGAACGCGAGGAAGATGTCCGTGATACGCATCAGGACGGTGTCGGCGATGCCGCCGAGAGTGCCGGCAACCACGCCGACAGGAAGGCCGATGAGGATCGACAGGCTGATCACGACGGCCGACACCGCGAGCGACACCCGCGCGCCGTAGAGAACCCGCGTGAACATGTCTCGACCTACGGGATCGGTGCCGAAGAGATGGTCCGCCGACGGCGGCAGGAACGTGTCGAGCGGGTGGGTCGCGGTGCCGGCGTCCCCGGGGTGCGGCGCCAGCACCGGCGCGAGAAGGGCGAGGAGGACGAGCGTCAGCCCCAGCGCGGCCGCCACGCCTAGCAGCGGGTTGGCGCGCACCGTACGCAGAAGTGAGCTCGTCGGCATGAGCCTCACCTCGGAGGTCACGAGCTCCGTCATCGCAGCCGGATACGGGGGTCGAGGACGGCCTGAGCCAGGTCGACGGCGAGGTTCGCGGCGACGTAGACGAGCGCGACGAAGAGGGTGACCCCCACGATTGCGGGTGTGTCGAGCGACTGGATCGCGTCCGCGGCGTAGCTCCCGAGGCCGGGCCAGTCGAAGATGGCCTCGACCAGGAACGTGTTGGTGAGCGAGTAGGCAAACACGAGGGCGGTGACCGAGATGACTGGGTTCAGCGACGGCTTCAGCGCGAACCGTGCGAAGACGGTCCGTTCGTGGAACCCGAGCGCGCGCACCATCCGCACGTGCTCCTCGCCGAGGGTGTCGAGCACCGAGGCGCGAACCATGCGTGCGATCACCCCGCCCGGGTAGGCGGCGACGACGAGCATCGGGAGGATTAGGTGCGAAACCGCGCTGCCGAGCACCGGCCAGTTGGCGGTCACGAGGGCGTCGAGCAGCGGCGCGTGCGTGTGGACCGCGAGCGGGTGGGTCGTGTCGAGCGCGGGGTCGTACTCGCCCGAGACCGGAAGCGCGTGGAGGGTCTGGAAGAAGACGAGCTGGAGGATGAGCGCGAACCAGAACGACGGCATCGAGACGCCGAAGACCGAGGTGAGGCGGACGAGCACGTCCAGCGGCCGCCCGCGCCACCGCGCCGCCACCAGTCCTGCGAGGATGCCGAGCGCGAGTGCGAGTAGAAGCGCCGCCGTGACGAGCTCCAGCGACGCGGGAGCACGGGTGGCGAGGTCGGAGAGCACCGGCTGATGCGTGTGAATCGACATCCCCCAGTCGCCGTCTAGGACGCCTCGCACGAAACGCCAGAGCTGGATCGGAAGCGGACGGTCGAGCCCGAGCGTGTGACGGGCGTCCCGCAGCTGCGCCGCCGAGGCGTGCGGTCCGACCCAGCTGGACGCGGGATCGCCCGGGATGACCCGGGCGATCACGAACGTCAGGACAACCACCCCCGCCACGACCAGCAGACCAAGGCCGACTCGGCGGGCGAAGAAGTAGGTCACGCGGGCGGCCGCAGATCGTAGGCGTACACGACGTTCGGGTAGGCCGGATTGTCGACGTAGCCGCTGACGCCCTTGGCGAGCGTCCGCTGGTAGACGGTCACGAAGGCCGGGATGACAGGGGCGTCGTGCAGCAGCATCGACTGCATCGTCTTGTAGAGCTGCACCGCCTTGTCCCGCTGGGATGCCGCCGAGCGCTCGGCCTGTCGCATCAAGGCGTCGAGCTTCGGGTTCGAGTAGTACGCGAGATTGTAGAATGGCTGCTTCTCGGTCTTGAAGAGGTTCACGAACCAGGAGTACGGATCCGCGTAATCCGGCCACCAGACGAACAGGAAGATGTCCTGGCGCTGAGCAGGGTCGGACGACTTCGCCTTCGCCCACTGCGTCGGCCACGCCATCGTCCGTATCCGCAGGTCGACGTTGAGCGCTGCCAGGTTTGACTTGAGCAGCGTCGCGAACAGCTCCTCGTAGGCCACACCCTGGGTGTTCGTCAGGGTGAGCGTGAGCTTCTTACCGCCCGGCCCGTAACCCGCGGCTTGGAGCAGCGCCTTCGCCTTGCTCGGGTTCGTGTCGTACTGGCCGGGTAGCGAGTCGAAGTGCCCCCACAGGCCCGGCGGCACGACGCCGATCTGCCGGGTTGCGCTGCCCGTCATCGCCGCGATCAGGCCCTTGTAGTCGACGGCGTAGGAGATCGCCTGACGGATTCGGCGATCGGCGAGCGGGCCGGACTTCGTGTTGAGGAGCGCGAGCAGGTTCTGCCACGAGGGGCTCGAGGTGGTGGAGACCGACGTGCTCGACTTGAACGACTCCCACAGCTGCGGGTTCAGCTGCTCGGTGAACGTGACGTTCCCGGCCCGGGCGAGTTGGGCCATCGTCGTCACCGACGGGACGACCCAGTACTCGATCGCCCGGTAGTGCGGCTCCGTCCAGCCGGCCCAGTAGCGCGGGTAGGCCTTCAGGCGCAGCTCGACCTCCTGGCCCTTGTGCCAGAAATCGACGGTGAACGGGCCTGTGCCGGCGTCGCGCCCCTGGTTGAACCACGCCGCGAGCTTGCTCGCCGGCGCGGCATGCACGTCGTAGATGTAGGCGGCGTAGTCCGCCGCGGCGATCAGGTCGAGCGGGGCGGCGTACTTGAGGTGGAAGACGAGCGTCGACGCATTCGGCGTCGAGATCGACTTAACGGAGTCCCAGACGTACGCAGCTCCTTGGTGCAGCTTCATCGTCCGTTCGATCGCCGCCTTCGCCGCCTGCGCGGTCAGCGGGCGGCCGGTATGGAAAGTGACGCCGCGGCGGAGAACGAACGTCCACGCGGTGCCTTCCTTGTTCGAGGAGAAGCGCGTCGCGAGCGCGGGCTTCGCCCGCTTCGTTACGGGGTCGTAGTGCGTGAGCGTCTCGTACACGTTGCTCATCGCGATGATCTCGTTGGAGTAGGAGGTGGCCGGGTCCCAGCCGACCATGACCTGGGTCGGCGTCGCGTAGACGAACGTCTGCGTCGGAGTTGCAGCGGTTCCGGCCCGGACGGCAAGCGCAGCGAGGAGGGCTGCGCCGGCCGCGACGGAGGCTAGGCGGGGGAGACGCATGATGGCTCCTTCGAGTTCGACGGGACGGTGGCCGCGCCGCTCAGCGAGCCGGCGGCCTTGGCGCGGACGCGCACCGCGGGGTTGTTGAGGTAGGAGAGAGGCAGCTCTTCGAGCTCCACGATCTCGACGGAGCGAGGGTCGGCGCCTGCGCGGATCGCCTGCTCGCAGGCGATTGCCTTCGCCTCGTCAAGCATCGCGTCGCGGCCGATGCGAGACGGATCGAAGATGCGGTCGATCTGGCCGCTCACCATCGCGATCGCCGCGCCGATCGCGTTGGCGACTTCGAAGTGGTCGGGTCGAAGCACCTGGCTCGCCCCTCCCAGCTGGTCGGGAGTGAGGACGCTGCCGCCGCCGACGACGATCAGCGGCTGCGCGGCCCGTGAGAGCTTCACGCGGTCGATCGCGTCGTTCAACGCTGCGTCCGCCCAAGCCAGCGCCTCGGCGAGGCGCGCTTCGGGCGTGACCGTGCGGTCACCGATTCGCGCGCGCCCTGCGGCGACCGCCGCATCCGTCAGCGTGCGAGTCGCGCCGCCGAAGACGAGTGCTCGCTGTGCCAGCTCGTAGCCCACGCTTTCCGGTCCGACCTCGACGCGGCCGGCCTCGCCGTGCACGATGCTGCCGCCGCCGACCGCGACCGAGACGAGGTCGGGCATCCGGAAGTTCGTGCGGACGCCGCCGATCTCGATGGGCGCGCTCGACTCGCGAGGAAAGCCATTCGCGAGCACGCCGACGTCGGTCGAGGTGCCACCGACGTCGACGACGATCGCGTCGCGCATTCCGGTCAGGTAGCCGGCTCCGCGGATCGAGTTGGCGGGGCCGCTTCCGATCGTCAGCACGGGGAAGCGTGCCGCGTGCTCCTGCGCCATCAACGTGCCGTCGTTCTGGGCGAAGAAGACGAGCGCGTCCAGCTCCCGCGACGCGAGCGCAGTCTCGAGCGCCTGGGTCACCTCGCGCACGACGTTCGTCAAGGCGGCGTTGAGGACGGTGGCGTTCTCCCGTTCGAGCAGGCCGAGCGTGCCGATCTCGTGGCTCAGCGAGAGCTCGACGTCGCCGCCGAGGCTCGACCGAACGATCTCAGCCGCCTCGAGCTCGTGCTCAGCCGAGACCGAGGAGAACACGCTCGTGATCGCGACGCCGTCGATCGAGCCGGGCAAGGAGTCGAGGAAGCGGCGCAGCTCGTGCGCGCCGAATGGGACGATCTCGCAGCCGTTGAACTCGCTGCCGCCAGGGACGATCGCCTCGCCGGCCGAGATCGTCTGCCGCAGGTCGACGGGCCAGGCGAGCAGCGGGCGGATCGCGAGCGTAGAGGGGGCGCCGATCCGGATGACGACGACGCGGCACAGCTTGCTGCGCTGGAGGACGGCGTTCGTCGCATGCGTCGTGCCGAACATGACGTGGCTGATACGGGAGCGGTCCTCGCCGGCCGCCGCCAGCACGCCGTCGAGCGCCGCGACGATGCCGCCCGTGATGTCCGGGCGCGTGGCCACCTTCGCCTTCGCGAGCAGCCGGCCGGCCCGGTCGAGAAGCACCGCGTCGGTGTTCGTCCCGCCGACGTCGATGCCGAGGCGCAGGTCAAGCTGCCGTTGCATGCAGCTCCTCCACCGCCTGGTAGTCGAAGTCGTAGCCGAACATGCGTGGCCCCGCCACCGCGAGTCCGCGGTCGCTCCGCCAGATCGGATGGCAGGGGAGTGCGATCACGCTGACGCGCTGCCCGTATCGGAGGCGCTCGGTGGTGACCGCTGTGCCCGACTCGTCGTCGAGCACGGTGATGATGTCGGGGACAGAGGCGAGGACGCGTCCCTCCTCGAGCGCGACGAGGTTCTCGTTCTGGATCTCGAGTCGCAGCGTGCGGCCAGCGTCGGCGCCGAGTCCCTCGACGAGCGCCGACCCGCGGGCAAACCCGCCCGTCGTCCGCCGCTCGACGTCGACGATCTTGCCCCGAACGAGCCGGAAGCCGGCGAGCTCGTTCACCAGCTCGGCCACCGGATCGGCCTCGGCGGCGCGCAGCAGCGCACCGATCCGCCGTGCGAGCGTGACCGTGCCGGAAACCGTTGCCGTCCGCGCCTGCTCCACCGTCAGGACGTACACGGCCACTGACGCGCGCGCGCCGAGTTCCACCGCGAGCGCGCGCACGACGCGTTCGACCCAGCGGCCGCCGATCGTCTCGACAACGAGCGTGTTTCCGCGCTCGTCGGTGAGCACGCAGGGGTTGGGCGAAATGCCGGCGACGTGCATCGACACCTGCTGCATTTCTGGGAAGGCGCGGCCCATCCCGTCGGCGTCGAGCACCGGCAGCCCGAGCGTCGACGCCCACGCGGTCGGCAGGAGCCCGTTCGTCCCGCCGATCTCGGCCGACATCAGAGCGACGACTGGCCGGTCGAGCAGGTGCTCGACGCGGTTGCGCAGCCGGCGCCCCTCGTCGCTGTTGCCGAGCTTCTCGATCGAGACGGTCGGGGCGCCGACGCCTCCGCACGGCATGACGATCCCGTCGCCGGGTAGGTCGTCGTACGAGACGAGCCGCACGGGCCCGTGCTCGTCGATCGCCTGCAGTGCCATGAGCAGGCCGGTGCGCGGGTCTCCGCCTCCGCCGGCGCCGAGCACCGCGCACCCGATCGCGAGATCCGCGAGTTCGTCCGGGCCGAGCACGATTTCGGCGGAGCCCGCCATTGCACCCCATTCTCTGGGGCTTCCGCTCACATGTCGTTAGTCTCTCAGCACGAATTACGTGCGAAATTTATGGTCAGCGCCACTAACTGGAGCCGTGAGCACCCACGCCGAGGATGAGGCGGGCGCGACAGGCGAGCTCGAGCGCGAAGCGGTCGTCCGGATCGTCGAGGTCGGCGTCCAGTAGGGCTGCGATCCGCCGGATCCGGTAGGCGACGGCGTTGCGGTGAAGGTGAAGTCGTGCACCGGCCCGGACGAGCGAGCCTCGCTCCGAAAGGTACACGGCGAGCGTCTGTACGGCGGTCTCAGTCTTGGCTCCTCCGAGCCGGTCGAGCGGCGCGAGCAGGTCGTCGACCGCCTGCCTGGCAGGGGCCGAGGAGCTCCAGGCGAGCAGCATGCGGCGAAGCCCGACGGCGTCGAAGCCGAACACGCCCCTGCACTGCGCGTGGGAGCGACCGGCCGACGCGGCAGCGTCGGCCTCGGCTGCCGACGCCTGAAGTCCCTCCACGCCCTCGTGGGGGCCGCCGACGCCGGCGACGAACCGCAGCTCGGGCCAGCGGCTGCGAAGCCGGTCGAGCACGCGCTCGACGATGCGGATCGTCTCGGCCGTCGCGCGTAGCCCGGGATCCATGCGCTGGGTGCATACGAGGACGATCGACGAGCGCACCTGAGCGCCGTCCCAGTTCCCGGAGCCGAACGTTCGTGACGCGCGTAGCGCGAGATGGAAGACCTCCTCGCGCAGCGCGTGTGCGGCAGCCACGTCGCGGGCGCGGCGCGCAGGCTGGCCCGCGATCACGATCTGCGTCGCGACGTGCCAGCCGTCAACCGGAATCCCCAGCTCGCGCGCCCGTCCCGCGACCGCGGTCAAGTTGCCGCGTTCGCCGAGCAGGATCTCGGTGAGCACGCCGGCTCGAGAACGGATGGGCGCCTCCTCGGATCGCCGGACAGCCTCGATGCGACGGGCGGCTGCGCTCGCGCACAGGGCCGAGGCGAGTCGAGCCCACGTTCCGTCCGCCTCGACGCGGTGGAGCGGCCGGCCTCCGACGACGATGACGTCGGGTGCGAACTCGTCCGCCTCCGGGCTCGGCGAGGCCAGCCTCACATGCCCCTCGAGAATCTCGCTCGCGAGCGCTGCGATCGCCTCCGGCGGCGTCGCGGGATCGAGTCCGGCGAGCTGCTCGTTCAACCGTTCGAGCCGCGCGAGCGTCAGGGATGCGTCGCCGTCGATCGCTCTCTGCACCGCGACGCAGAACGACCCGGGGTCGATCGTGTTTGGAACCGCGAGCAGCGCGACGGCGCCCTTGTCCGCGATCTGCCGCGCGGAGCGCGGCAATGCCTCGGTGTCTTGCGCGTAAAGCGCCACCGCGGCCGTCCGGGCCGAGGCGGCGGCGCGTAGACACATATCGAGCTGATACCCCTCGAGCTGCGACGCGACAGCGGTGAGGAGGCACATGGCTCCCTCCGGTGCGCTGGCGACGTCGATCGCCCGTTCGACGACGATCGCCGAAGCGACGGACACTCCGCGCGGCGGGCCGGCGACCAGGCGTACGCCCTCGAGTCCTGGCGTGCGCACCAGATCGATCGCGGCCACCATGGATGGCGCCGATCCTATACCGTCAGCACCAAAGAGACCTCTCGTTTGTGCGGGTGTTATGGCCGAGTCAAGTCCCAGGACGTGGTGTAACTCGTCGACGTGCTCGTGGGCTGCTCAGGCCGCGGTGAGCTCGAGCACCTCCTGTTCGTCGTTGTCTCCGCGCCGCTCCTCGAGGAGCGGCGCGAGCGAGTCGAGGCTGAGGTAGCGGCGGCCGACGAGCCACATCAGGGAGGCGTCGTAGGAAGATGCCGACGACGTCTCAAATCAGACGGCCACGACCCGCCGGCTGCCGGGGCGCGCCGTGCCGTTCGCCGCGACCGCGCCGAGCAGGTCCGCGTAGCGCGCGGCGAGCGCACGCCGCTCGAAGCGCTCGAGCACGGCCGGCGCCGGCGCGGGAGGCTCATCGCCTCTGTCGCTGCGGTCGAGCTCGGCCTCGATCGCGGCGGCCATGCCGACCACGTCGTCCGGCTCGCAGATGCGGGCTGTTCCGGCCTCGAGCAGGATGTCACGCGCATCCCCCTCGGGCACGGCCGCGAGGATCGGCCGGCCGGAGGCGAGGTACTCGTAGGTCTTGCCCGGCACGATGCCGGAGCGGGTGCCCGGAGGCATCTTCTGCATCGGCAGGAAGAGCAGGTCGGCGGAGCGCATCAGCCGCACGGCGTCGCGGTGGTGGAGGTAGCCGTGCGCACGCACGAACGGCGACCACTCTGCGGCCGCCCGGTCGTTCTCGGTCAGGGCACCGGCAAGGTGGAGCTCGATCGGGGCGCCCGGGCCGACGCGACGGTCGAGCACGAGCTCGATCGCGCGCATCAGGTAGAGGTGGGAGCGGGTGAGGAGGTTCGTCCCCGGGACGCCGCCTCCCAGCAGGCGGCGAAGCACCCGCCGCCGCTGCTCGAGGCCGAGCGACGTGTGCAGGTAGCCGGTGTGCACGATCCGGAAGGCGTCCCCCTCGCGTGCCGGCGGTGGCTCGGCGAAGTCGCCGGCATCGAACCCGTTCGGGATCGTCACGACCGGCCTCGAGCGGAGCTCGGGGAAGCGGGCGACGATGCGGGCGGCCGCCTCCGGCGTCGTCGTCACGATGGCGGCCGCCGTCCGCAGCCGGCGGCGCATGCGCTCGATGTCCAGGCGCCGGTGGAGCGCGCTCGGGTACAGGAGCATCTCGTCGAGCGCCCACGGGTCGCGCAGGTCGGCCACCCACGGCCTACCGAGGCGGCGCGAGAGCGCGCTGGCGGCGTCCGCGGACAGGTACGGCGGCATGGACGCGACGATCACGTCGGCGTCCCCACCCGCCCGCACGCCGGCCTCGGTCGCGCCGGCCAGCCACCATCTCGACCAGTCGGTGCCGATGAGCAGCCAGCGCTCCGCTCGCGCGCGCCAGGGGCTGTCGTCGTCCGGCTCGGGACCCTCCACCCTGTACACCGCGCGCTCGCCACCCAGCTCGGCGGCGAGGCTCTCGTCGAGCGGGCTCCAGCGGTCGACGGAGCGGCCGGGACCCGTCACCACCGTCACCGTGCTGCGCTCGGACACCTCCGGCAGGTAGCGCGCGAGCTTGAGCGACCGCTGCGAGCCCGCTCCGCCGATCGGCGGGAAGTGGTACGCCACTAGCAGCGTCCGGGTCATCGCGCGACCGGGTGCGGATCGGCGTCGCGCAGGTCGCGTACGACGCGGGCCGGCGCGCCCACGGCGACGGCGAAGTCGGGCACATCCTCGCGGACGACCGAGTTGGCGCCGACCACGGCTCCGCGGCCGATCCTGACGCCGGGCCCGACGACGACGTTCTGGCCGAGCCAGGCGCCGTCGCCGATCTCGACCGGCGCGGTTCGGTCGATCCCCTGCGCGAGCACCGCCCGCTCCGGCCGGTCGATCGCGTGCGTGTGGTCGGCGATGTACACGTTTCTCGCCATCAGCACCTCCCGCCCGATGCGCACAGAGTGCGCCGCCGAGAGCACGCAGCCGCCGACGATCGAGGTCCCGTCGCCGATCACGAGCACGAGGTGGCCGCGCTCCTCGCCCTCGACCTGCAGCCATGAGCCGGCGCCGATGAACACGCCCGACCCGATCGCGATGCGAGACTCGCCCCGGATCCGCACCGGCAGCTGGATCACCGAGCGGGGCCCGAAGTCGGCGAACGCTCCGGACACGGCGAGCGAGAACGCCTTGTCGCGGGCCCGTGCGAGCAGACGGTAGGCGCCGATCGCGGCGCGTCCGGCTGCGCGGCGGACGGGACGCGAGCGTCCGGCGGCCCGCTCCTTCTCGAGGTTCCCGCGCACGCCGCTCATGATAGGAGGCGCCCCGTCGAGAGCGTCCCGGATCACCGGACGGCCGTGCGGCTCCCCTCGACCCTGATGCGTGCGCTGTCGCGCTCGAGCGAGGCGTCGACCGCCTCGATCATCCGGACGACGTCGACCCCGACCTCCGCCGACGACCGCGGCGTCGTGCCGTCGATGATGGCGGCGCAGAAGTCCGCGAGCTCCAGGTACAGCGGCTCGGCTGCGTCGACACGGGGCGAGACGATGTCGCCCGTCCGGTAGCTGAGCCTGTACTCGCCGAACGTCTCCGGGTCGCGCAGGGTCACGCCGGAGTCGAACAGCCGCACCGGCTCGGCGCTCATGTCGTCGTAGACGACCATCTTGCGCGACCCGATCACGGTCGTCCGGCGCAGCTTGCTCGGCGCGAGCCAGGAGAGCTCCGCGTGCGCGATCGTCTGCGACGGGAACTCGAGGTTGACGAAGGCGACGTCGGGGATGTCGGGGATGATGCAACCCCTGCTCGTCGCCGACACGTACGTGGGCAGCTCGCCGAGCCAGAAGCGGAGGATGGAGAAGTCGTGCGGGGCGAGGTCCCAGACGACGCTGACGTCCGGCTGGTGGAGCCCAAGGTTCACCCGGCTCGTCGAGATCGAGTAGATCTGGCCGAGCTCCCCGGCTGCGATCAGCTCGGCGATCTTGTTCACCGGCGGGCTGTACAGGAAGGTGTGGCCGGGCATGAGCACGAGGCCCCGCGACTCGGCGAGCTCGGCGAGCCGCACGGCCTCCTCGCTCGACCCGGCGAGGGGCTTCTCGACGAAGACGTGCTTTCCCGCGTCGAGCGCCCGCCGCGCGAGCTCGTAGTGCGTCGAGACGGGCGTCGCGAGCGCGACCGCGTCGAGCGCCGGATCGTCGAGCAGCCGGTCGAGGTCGGTGGCGTGGCGGACGGTCGGGTAGCGCCGGCTGATGCGCTCGAACGCCTCGATGCGCTCGTCGCAGGCCCAGGTGACGTCCGCCTCGGGAAGCTCGTACAGGTTGCGGACGAGGTTCGGGCCCCAGTAGCCGAGGCCGACGACGCCGATCCTGACGCGTGCGCTGGTCATGCGGTCGAGTTGGAGACGGCCTGCTGGCGGATGGCGAGCGGCGTCTTGCAGAGCAGGCGCAGGTCGAGCCCGAGCGACCAGCTGCGGGCGTAGGCGACGTCCATGTCGAGCGCCTCGCCGAAGCTCGACCTCGCCCGCGCCGTCACCTGCCACAGGCCCGTCAGGCCCGGCTGCACGAGGAAGCGCTCGAAGTGGTGCGGCGCGAAGTGCTCCGTCTCGTACGGGATGCACGGCCGCGGGCCGACGAGCGACATCTCGCCGCGCAGCACGTTGACGAGCTGGGGCAGCTCGTCGAGGCTGGTCTTCCTGAGCCAGCGTCCGAACGGCGTCACGTCGTCCGCGCGGTCGAGCTTGTACAGCCCGTCGCTGCGCGCCGCCGCCTTCGAGCTCATCGTCGAGCGGATGTACTCGCGGTGGACGTCGTTGTCCACCCCGACCCGCATGGTGCGGAACTTGAGCGCGGTGAACGGCTCCATGTTCAGCCCCAGCCGCTCCTGGCGGAAGAAGACGGGCCCGGGCGAGTCGCGCTTGATGCGCCACGCCACGTAGGCGAACAGCGGTGCCGTGGCGGCGAGCGCGAGCGCGGCCACGGCCAGGTCGATCGAGCGCTTGACGAAGCGGTCGAACGGCCGCAGCCGCACCGGCGGCAGCCCGATCAGCGGCAGCGCCTCGACCATGTGCATCTCGACGCGCGGGCCGAACGACTCGAACAGCCGCGGCACCAGGTCGATGTGGACCGAGATCGCCTTCAGGCGGTGGATGAGCCCGAGCAGCTGCTCGTGCGAGTCGTTCGAGTACGCGATCACGACCCGGTCGACCCCGTACCGGGCGACGAGCTCGGGCAGCTGGTCGGGCCCACCGAGCAGCACGACGTTGTCGAGGTCGTCGCGCGGCTCCTTGGGCTGCACGTCGACGAAGCCGACGAGCCGGATGCCGTACTCGGGGTGCTGCTGCAGCTTGCGGGCGATCAGCTGGCCGACGTCGCCCGCTCCGACGATGATCGCGTTCTGCACGTACATCGGGCTGCGCCTCGCCGCCGCGCGCGCGGCCGCTCGTGCCGACACGACCAGGACGATGGCCATCAGCCAGAACGCGACCATGCGCGGCGGGTTCGGAGAGGCCACGTGCGTCAGCCAGGCGAAGGCGGAGAAGATCCACGACCCGATGGTCACGACGGCGAACACGCCGACGAGGTCGTCGACGGTGGAGTGGTCGGTCCGCCGGTGGTCGCGGCCGTACAGCCCGCTCAGCATGGCGAACGCGATCCACAGCGGCAGGCTGAGGATGAAGGCGAGGCTCTCCATCCCGGGCGTGACGACGTCGCGCGTCGTGACGTCGGGCTCGAACAGGATCTGCGCGAGGACGAAGGCGACGCTCAGACCGAGCACGTCGGCGACGAGCAGGGCGCGATGCAGGAGCCAGTCCCGGCCGCGGCGGGCGCTGTCGGCGTCGAGGAGGAAGGGCAGGGCGATGGCACCCGCGCCGTCGCTCGCGAGCGCCCCGGCCGAGACAGCGTGCTCGACTGTCCGCTCGACACCCTCCTGCGGGCGCCGCATCCACCCCTGCCGCATCGACCTCTCTCCCCTGATCGGACGGTGCCACTCCCGTGACCGTCGAAGCTTCCTCTGCAACATAGGTACGGGAACGCTCCGCCGCCAGATGCGAAGGACAGGACCCTCCGCGAGTCGAGGCGCGCGCGACCGGCGAACCTGGCCTTTCGGCTAAGTCGCAACCAGCGGAACCGAGCGCCGCGGGGCCGGGGGCGGCATGCTGTACGCGGCCGCGTCCCGGCCGCGTACAGTTTCCCGATCGTGAGCGTGTGGCCGCGGACTCCGACGGCGCGGGAGCTGGCCGTCGTCGTCCTCGACCGGATCGTCTTCGCCGTCTCGGGCGACCGGGGTGTCGTCGCCCGCGGCCCGGCGCGCCGCCGGGCGCTCGCGCTCTCGTTCGACGACGGGCCGTCGCCGGCGAACACGCCCATGCTGCTCGATCTGCTCGCCCGGCACGAGGCGCGGGCGACGTTCTTCGTCGTCGGCGAGCTCGTCGCGGGGCAGGAGCCGATCCTGGAGCAAGCCGTCTCGCTCGGCCACGAGCTCGGCAACCACACCTGGTCGCATCCGCACACGGTCTCCCTGTCGCGAGCGGAGCTCCGCCGCGAGCTCGTCCGCACGAACGAGGCGATCGAGTCGGTCGGCGCCAGGGTGCGGCTCGTGCGGCCGCCGTTCGGCAAGGACCGGCGGCGTGTCGCGGACGCCGCGGCGGGCCTCGGGATGACGGTCACCCTGTGGTCGGTGGACTCGGGCGACACCCGCGGGGGCTCCGCAGACGAGATCGCATCGGCGGTCGTCGCCGGCGCCGAGCCGGGCGCGATCGTCCTCTTCCACGACGGTGGCGACCGCCGGCAGCGGACGATCGACGCCTGCGCTGCCGCCCTGCCGGCGTTGCGCGCAGCGGGCTACGAGCTCGTGACGATCAGCGAGCTGCTCGCGGGCACATCGGTCCCGAGCTCAGGCGACGGGCTTGCGCCAGAGCACGGCGACCCTGTGCGTTAACAGCTCCTCGAGCCCGTACTCGGTCAGCTCTCCCCGCTCCTGCAGGGCCCGTGCCACCGGCTCGAGGCGGTCTGCGTCCGGTCGCTCCAGATGGAGGCGTGCGCCGGCGAGCCGGCTCTCGAACAGCGCCCGCCAGTCGGGAAGCCTCAGCCGGTTCAGGAAGGCGTTCGGCCGCACCGAGTCGGCCAGCTCGCTGCGCAGGTGCGCCCAGGGCGCAACCGCCTCGTGGCGCCCACCGAGCAGGCGGACGTCGTGGCTTCCGGTCGCGCTCGTGTAGAGGATGAAGTCGAGGTAGAGGACTCCGCCCGGTCTCAGCACGCGCGCGATCTCGTCGATGACCGCGGCGGGTCGCTCAAGATGCTGGAAGACGGCGAGCGCGTAGACGACGTCGAAGACGGAGTCGGGGAAGCTCATGGCCGCGGCGTCCATTCGGTGCACCTCCAGTCGCAGCGGCCCGCCGACGCCGAGCCGGCGGCGGAGCTCCCGGCGCGTGCGCATGTCGACGAGGAGAGCCTTCCTGATCAGCGTCTTCGCGACGCGCGTGCCACCGTTCGCCCGCCACATCTCGACGTACCGCGGCAGGTCGAAGCCCTGCGCGATCACGTCCTGGTCGATGCCGATGACGCGATTGCCCCGCGCGGTGAAGTAGGTCATCTGCACGAGCAGCTGGCCGGCACCGACGTCGAGCATCGTCAACCCCTCGACCGGCGCGCCGAGCTCCTCCGACACGAGCCGCTCGACCGTGCGCAGCCCGTCGAGCGCGCCGGCGACGTGCTCGGCCACGTTCCCGGACCGGGCTCGCGCGAGGTAGGCAGCCTCGCGCGCGAGCTGTCCGAGCCCTCGGCTCTGCCCGCTGTACGACCTCACTGGGCTCCCTCCCGTCTGTCCGGCTCGCGTCGACGACGGACTGGTTCTAGCCGAGACCGTTGCCCCCGGCAAGGAGGCGCCGCGGACCGCCCGCGGCCGCCATCGACGGTCCGCGAAGGCGGATGTACTCTGAGTCGGTGCCCCCGGAACCAGTCACCTCCGCGCACGTTCCGGTGCCGTTCCTCGATCTGCGGCCGTCGCAGGCCGGGCTCGAGCAGGCCATCCTCGCCGAGATCGCCGCGCTCGTCGAGACGGGAGCGTTCGCCAACGGTCCCCAGGTGTCGCAGTTCGAGGAGGCGTTCGCCGGCTACTGCGGGAGCCGCGCCTGCGTCGGTCTGGCGAGCGGTCTCGACGCGCTCCGCCTCGGCCTCCTGGCGGCGGGCCTCGAGGCGGGCGACGAGGTGATCGTTCCCGCGATGACCTTCATCGCCACGGTCGAGGCGGTGACGCAGGCGGGCGGACGCCCCGTGTTCGTCGACGTCTCCGAGTCGGACTACTGCCTGGACACGCGGCAAGTCGCGAGCGCGGTCGGCGAGCGGACGCGCTTCGTCGTCCCCGTCCACCTGTACGGGCAGATGGCCGACATGCGGACGATCCGCGATCTCGCCGGGAGCAGGGTGCAGGTGCTCGAGGATGCCTGCCAGGCGCACGGCGCGGCGCGGGACGGGCTGCGCGCCGGCGCCACGGGCGTGGCGGGCGCGTTCAGCTTCTACCCTGCGAAGAACCTCGGCGCCTTCGGCGACGCCGGCGCTGTCGTCACCGACGACGACGCGCTCGCCGCACGGGTGCGGGCGCTTCGCGAGCACGGCCAGAGCCGCAAGTACCGGCACGAGCGCGAGGGGTTCACCGCGCGCCTCGACACGATCCAGGCGATCGTCCTCCTGCACAAGCTGCCGCTGCTCGACGCCTGGAACGACCAGCGGCGCGCGGCGGCGGAGCAGTACGCGGTCGAGCTCGACGGCTGCGGCGACCTGCGTCTTCCCCCGGTCGCGCCGGGCAGCGATCCCGTCTGGCACGTCTACGTCGTGCGCACGGCCGATCCGGACGCGCTCGCGGATCACCTGGCGGCGCGCGGCATCGGCACCGGCCGCCACTACCCCGAGCCGCTCCACCTCTCGGCCGCGTACGCCCGGCTCGGGCATGGGCCGGGCGACTTCCCGGTCGCGGAGGCGCTGGCCGCAGAGGGGCTGTCGCTGCCGATGTTCCCGGGGATCACGGAGGAGCAGGTGGAGGCGGTGACGCGCGCCGTCGCCGGCTTCTTCGACGGTGGCTGACGCGCCCGCGAACGACGCCCCTTACCGCCTGATCGTCGACGTCGAGTTCGGCGAGGGTGTCGTCGTGCACCCGTTCACGAACCTGTACGGCTGCCGCATCGGCGACGAGACGCGCATCGGCCCCTTCGTCGAGATCCAGCGCGGCGCCTCGATCGGCAGCCGCTGCAAGATCCAGAGCCATACCTTCGTCTGCGACGGCGTCGAGATCGGCGACGAGGTGTTCGTCGGGCACGGCGTCATGTTCATCAACGACAAGTTCCCGGCCGCCGCGACGAGCGACGGACGCCTGCGGACGGCTGCCGACTGGACGCTGCTGCGCACGGCGGTGGAGCGCGGCGCGTCGATCGGCTCGGGCGCAGTCGTCCTCGGCGGAGTCCGGATCGGGAGCGGTGCCCTCGTCGGCGCGGGGGCGGTCGTCACCCGCGACGTCGCCCCCGGCGAGGTCGTGGCTGGCATCCCGGCGCGGGCGCTCGCACGCGCGACGGCCGGCCGCGAGGAGTGAGCGGTGGCGGACGGCTCGCCGCCAGGGCTCGCCGCAAGCGTGATCGTGCCGGTGCGCAACGGTCGCTCCGTGCTGCCCGCGCTGCTCGCAGCTCTGGCGGCCCAGACGCTCCCGCAGGAGCGGTTCGAGGTCGTGATCGGGGACGACGGCTCGACCGACGGCGGTACCGACCGGTTGGAGACAGCCGGCGGGCGGGTTCGCGTCGCGCGGGCGGGTGCGAGCACCGGCTACGCTGCCCGCAACAGGGCGGCGCGGCTCGCCCGCGCCCCGGTGCTCGCGTTCTGCGATGCGGATTGCGTGCCCGAGCCTGGCTGGCTCGAAGCCGGATTGGCCGCGATCGAGGACGCCGACGTGGTCGGCGGCTTCATCCGCGGCGTGGGGCCGCCGCGTCCGACGATCTGGACGTTGCTGGACATGGACACCTTCGTCGACGGCGAGCGTGCGGTCCGAGCCGGGGGCCTCCTGACCGGCAACCTCTTCGTCCGCCGCGCCCTGTTCGAGGAGCTCGGGGGTTTCGACGAGTCACTGCCGCGTACGGGAGACTTCGAGTTCGCGCGGCGCTGCCACGCGCGAGGGGCGCGGGTCGCCTTCAGCCGGGACGCGGTCGTCAGCCATCCGACCTACAACCGCGCGCGTCCGTTCCTCGCGAAGGTGTGGGCGGTCAACCGCTGGTACGGCTGGTCGGAGGGACGCGACGGCCGGCGACCGAACGCGCTCCGGCTGCGGGCCTGGGTTCCGTTCGTGCAGACCTATCGCACCCGGCGGTCGTTCGGCAGGCCGGTCGGCCTGGCAACGGCGCGCCTGCGCGAGAACGGGGTCGAGCCGCGGCTCGTCGACCACCTGCGGGCGCTCCCGCTCATCTACCTCGTGCTGCCGTACATGGGCTGCTGCGGACAGGTGCTCGGCTGGCAAGCAGGCCGCAGGCTCGCGCGGCGAGCCGCCCGCCTGCGCTCAGCTCGAGGCGACGCCGACGTGCGCCCGGCGGCGATGGTACTCGCCGACGAGACGACGGAACTCGCCGTACGGGCTCGGCGAGACGACGTGCAGGGCCGCCGCGTAGGCGAGGGCGCCGGTGGCGACGCAGATCGCCAGGTCGAGCCCAGCGCCCCAGCCTGTCGGGAGTAGCTCCAGCACCAGCCAGACGACGGCGCCCATCGCGGCCGACGCGGTGGCGACCCCGATCACGCTGCGGGCGACGTCGGCCAGCGTCACGCCGATCAAGCGCCCGGCGATCGAGAAGCTCGGGGAGGCCATCAGCACAGTCCAGCAGGCGTAGGCCACGGAGACGCCCTTGACGCCCCAGGGCAGGCCGATGAAGAACGAGACGATGACCGTGACCGTGGACACGACCCCCCAGCGGAACATCCAGTCGGCCCGGCCCTGCGACTGGAAGATCCAGCCGGTCGTCCGCGTCAGACACTGGACGATCGACGGGATGCAGAGGATCTGCAGGATCGGTACGACCGGCCGCCATCGCTCGCCGTAGACGGAGAGGATGAACGGGTTGGCGACGACCAGCAGACCGATCATGGCCGGGAAGGTGACGAGCGCGATCAGGCCCGTCGCGCGCAGGTAGACGCGCTTCACCTGCTCCTGGTCCTCGTGCAGGCGCGAGAGAGCCGGGAACATCACCCGGGACGTCACCGACGCGACCAGGCCGACGGGGAGCAGCATCAGGTTGTAGGCGCGGTTGTAGTAGGCGAGCGGGGCGGTGCCGACGAACCGGCCGATCAGCAGGTTGTCCGCGTTCCGGGCCCAGTAGTTGAGCGCGTTGAACGCGGCCAGCCGGCTGCTGAACTGCCAGAGGTCGCCGAAGGCGCCTCGGTCGATCCGCCATCCGGGCCGCCACGGCGTCGCCACCCACAGGGCGAGCGAGCGGAAGCCGGTCGAGGCGAGGAAGTACGCGGCCAGGCTCCAGACGCCGAAGCCGGAGGCCGCGAGGCCGACGGCCAGCCCGTTCGACGCGAGCAGCGTCGTGTTCTCGACGATGGCGATGCGGCGGAAGTCCATCTGCCGCTGCAGCAGCGCCATCTGCACCATGCCGGCCGCGCCGAGGACGAAGTCCGGGGAGACGGCGAGCGTGAGCCCGAGGAGCCTCGGCTGCCCGAAGAAGGCGGCGACGCCGGGAGCCGCGCCCATCATCACCAGCATGAGCACCACGCCCGCCAGGAGGTTCGTCCAGAAGGCGGTGGTGAGGTGCCGTTCCTCGAGCCTCGGGCGCTGGATGATCGCCGCCGTCAGCCCGAAGTCGACGAACACCGTGACGAAACCCGTGAAGACGGCGATCAGGGCCATCAACCCGAACTCGTGCGGGACGAGCAGGCGCGCGAGCGTCGCGGTGAAGGCGAACTGCGTCGCCTGCAGCACGAGTTGGGACGACGCGGTCCAGCCGAGACCGCTGATCGTGCGCCGGCGGATGTCCTTGTCCTCGCTCACGCTGCTCCCGTATACGAGGCGGGCGGCGCCTCTCCCACCCGCGCTGCCGACGCCTCGCCTCCTTGCGTCGGCCCGCGCGCCGCACTGCCCATCTCTACCGGCTGGGCCTCACACACGCTCGTGGAGCGGCGGGCCATCCTCGACGGCCGACGCGAGAGGCAACTCCTGCGCGGCGCCTAGACAACAGGCGAGGAGCGCGCCGACGATCCCTGTCGGCAGCCGGCGGACGGGTGCCGCGAGCTCCCCCCGCCGGCGGCGTCGGACACGGCCGGGGAGGCGGTCGCCAGGCCGAAGACGGTGCGCAGCAGGTCCTGCCCTGCCTCCGGGTCCCGCTCGTGCTCGGCCTCCTCGCCGCGAACGCGCCCGGGGAGGACGACGACGGAGCAGGACGCGGGGATTGGGCTCCCGGCAGCGACTGCGAGCGGCTCGAGCACGACGACGTCGGGGCGCAGCGACTCGACCATGGCCTGCGCCTCGGCCAGGGTCGCCGCTGCCCCGACGAGCTCGAGGTCATCGAGGGAGGCAAGCGCGTGCAGTCGCACGCAATCGGCGCCGACCACGAGCACGCGCGGGCGCTGCCGCTGCTCGTCGCGCTGCTGCGAAGCGCCCCCCTCCAGGAGGACGAGTCCGTGTCGTGGTCGAGGCAAGATGGACAGTGACCCAGGCCGCCGTTCCGAGTCGCGCGTGCCCCGCGATTGTCAGGGTGCGACCGGGAGCCGGCAACAAGCGAATGGGGGGTTGTGCTCCCCCGAAGGAACGGCCTGCGACCAGGAGCGTCGGCCGCGGGCTCGATCTGACACACGCTGCTTGACAGCCTCGTCTGGGTCGGCGCAAGCTGAGTTTCGTGCCCTCGTCGCTCGTCACCGTCGTCACGCCCGTTCACAACGGCGCCGCCCACCTTGCCGAGTGTGTCGAGAGCGTCCTCGCGCAGACCTACGACAACTGGCAGCACGTGATCGTCGACAACTGCAGCAGCGATCGTACGCCCGAGATCGCGCGGTCGTATGCTCGCCGCGACGAGCGCATCCGCTACCTGCGGCACGACGAGTTCGTCGAGGTCGTGGCGAGCTACAACCGCGCCTTTCGTGTCGCCGCCGCGTCGGAGGGCTCCTTCTGCAAGCTCCTCGGCGCCGACGACTGGCTCTACCCCGAGTGCCTCGAGCGCATGGTCGACCTGGCCGAGAGGCACCCCTCCGTCGGGTTGGTGACGGCCTACCGGGTCAAGAACGGCAAGGTCGACCTGGCGGATCTTCCACCCGGCGTCGACTTCGCGCCCGGGCACGAGGTGCTCGCGGCGAGCCTGCTCCGCCGTATCTCGGTCATCGGCTCGCCGACGTCGATTCTCCTGCGCTCCGATCTCGTGCGGCGGCGCGATCCCTTCTACGACGAGTCGTTCCGTCACGCGGACACCGAGGCTGCGTACTGGGTGCTGACGCAGTCGGACTTCGCGCTCGTGCATCGGGTCGTCACCTTCTCGCGCAGCTCGGAGCGCAGCCAGAGCTCCATCTCGACTGGGCTCAACTCCCACCGAGCCGAGCGGGTGCGCATGGTGCTGCGCTACGGGCCCGGGTGCCTCAGCCGGCGGGACTACCGCCGCCAGCTTCGGCGTGAGCTCGCGCAGTACGTCTACTGGCACGTGAAGCAGCGGGCGAAGCCGTCGCGCCGCAGCGACCACGCCTTCCAGGACTTCCACCGGCGTGCGGTCGAGCTGATCCGGGCGGAGGGATCCGACGACGCCGACGTCCGCCGGGCGACCGCGCTCGTCGCGAGGCTCCTCCGTCCGCCTGTCGCTTTCCGGCAGGCGGCGGGCCGGAAGCTGTCCGCGGAGGGCTAGGCTCCTAGGCGGCGATCTCGTCGTGGGCGATGAACACGGCCTGCGCGATCGACCTCGCCCCGAGTCGCCTCAGGGCTCGGCGGCGGTGCGTCTTGATCGTGTCGATCGACTTGCGCAGACGGTCCGCCGTCTCCTCGGCGGTCTCGCCGAGCGCTGCCCCCCGCAGCACCTCAAGCTCCGACGGCGTCAGCCTGCTCGCCCGCCGGGCGGGGCCGTGGCCGGCGATCGCCGCCGCGAGCTGCTCACGCTGCTCGACGACCTCCTCGACCGACGGCCGCACGTCGACAAGCGTATCCGAGATCGTGACTCCTTTGTCGTTGATGGGTCGCTCGATGGAGACGACGACGACCCGGTGGCCGCGGTCTCGGGCGTACCGCGGGAGGAAGTGGTCGCGCCTGATCGCGTCGAGCATCGCGCCCTTCACTCGCCTGAAGGCGTAGCTGCGGAAGCTCCCGCGCGCCGGGTCGTAGCGGCGAGCTGCGCGGATCAGCGCGAGCTGTCCCTCACCGCGGAGGTCGTCGCGATCGATGGCCGGCGAGCGGACGAGGCGGTCGAGGTGGCTGGTCGCGATCTCGACCAGGTCCTGGTTCTCGATCACGAGGTCGGTCGGGCTCGGCCGCGCGCTGCGGCGGCGCGCGCCGCCGGCCTGCTGCGAGCGCCGGCGCAGGCGGAAGCGCGTGCGAGGCAGGTCAGGCACCGCTCCGTCCGTCCTGCTCGACCCGGATCTGCCCGCCTGCCCGAGGCGCTCCTGGATGCGCTGCGCTTCCGATGTCGAGCCTGTCGACCATCCCGTTCGACGCGCTGCTTCACGCGAACGACTCGCGCCGCTGCCAGCACCGGAGAGACCAGCACCGCATACGCCGGAGTGACCGCGCGACTTTCGGAGGGGCTTGCGAATCTATAGCAGCGTCGCCGGACGGGCCGGGCGGTGGAGCAAGGAAACGCCTCGCCCGCTTCCGGCGGCGCGCGCGGCGCGGGTCAGCCGACCGCGAGGCCTGCGCCCGCGGCCGCGAGGGGCCGCCAGAAGAACGACCGGTCGATCTGGCCCGTGCGCAGGAGATGCTCGATCTGCTTGAGGCGGGTGAACGTCCTCGACTGGAAGTCCTCCGCGGTCAGGTCGACCGCCGCGAACAGCTCGTGCAGCTGCCTCGCGCCGCGCTCGGCGTCCCAGTCGCAGGCGAAGCCGGGCAGCAGCTCGCGGATCTTCGCGAACGAGACGCGGTAGCTGCGAGCGTCGGGGCCCTTGCCTTTGATCGTCACCCGGCACCCCGGGAAGACGCCGGCGACGATCTCGGCGATGTCTCGGATCTGGTAGTTGCCGTCCGAGTCGCCCACGTTCAGCACCTGGCCGTGCACCCGCTCGCGCGGCGCCTCGAGCGTCAGCGCGATCGCCTTGCAGATGTCCAGCACGTGCACGAGCGGTCGCCACGGCGTGCCGTCGCTCTCCATGCGGATCTCCTTGATCGTCCAGGCGAGGCCGCAGAGGTTGTTGAGGACGATGTCGAAGCGCATCCGCGGCGAGGCGCCGTAGGCCGTGGCGTTGCGCAGGAACGTCGGTGAGAAGTCGTCGTCCGCCATGGCGGAGACGTCGCGCTCGACGAGCTGCTTGCAGATCGCGTAGGCCGTCTGCGGGCGCAGCGGCGACTCCTCGTCGACGACATCCGCGGCGGCCGCGCCGTAGACGCTGCACGAGGACGTGTACACGAACCGCTCGACGCCGGCCGCCTTCGCCGTCTCCGCCACGTGCAGCGAGCCGCGGTGGTTGATCTCGTACGTGATCTCGGACAGGAGCTGCGCCAGGGGATCGTTCGACAGCTCCGCCATGTGCACGACGGCGTCCACTCCCTCGAAGTCCCGCTCGGTGAGCTGCCGGATGTCCTTCGCCAGCGTGTGGACGCTGACCGGCGTCCCGTGGTAGAGCCAGCCGGTCTTGTAGAAGCCCGTGTCGACGCCGATCACGTCGTGGCCACGCTCGACGAGGTAGCCGCCGAGCAGCGACCCGATGTACCCGTCGGTGCCCGTGACCAGGATCTTCATTCGACCTCCTTCAGGAGCTCGTGCTCGCGGAGCGCGTCGGCGGCCGCCTTGACGGTGCCGAACTCGAGACCGGACCGCTCGGCGATGTCGAGCAGCGAGTGGCGCGAGTCGGAGAGGTTCAGGACCCAGAGGAGCGCGAGCTCGCGCACGCTCTCGTCCTTCCGGCCCCCGGCGCTGCGCAGGAGGCCGCGCCTGCCGAGCTGCGGCTCGCAGTGGGGATTCGTGGTGACGTACCGGCAGTCCTGCTCCAGCACCGACAGCGCGCTGAGCAGCTTGCGGAAGGAGTCGGCGAGGCTCTCCGGCCGGACGAAGCCGAGGTCGTCGGCGGACGTGTGGTACTCGGGGAAACGGTGGTGCGGGGTGCGCATGAAGCAGCCGACCGGGAGGTCGAAGCCGGGCGAGCAGTACTGGCGCTCGTCATAGCCGTCGGGCGTGAAGTCGAGCAGCTGGAAGCCGTCGCCCGAGTGCTCGAGCACGTGCGCGACGGCGCGGTCGACGGGCGCGTTCCCGCGGCGGCTGCGCTTGTAGGTGACGGTGCCCGGGTCGCCGACGCAGGTGAGGACGAGGCCGTGCGCGATCCGCTCCGTCCTCCCCTGGTTCGTGTGCAGCCAGGTGATCGCGCCGATCGTGCCCGGCACGAACACGAACCGGTACGAGAGGCGCCGCGGCAGCCGGGCCAGGGTGCGGGCGAGGAGGGTGGCGACGGCGACGCCGGAGAGGTTGTCGTTCGCGAGCGAGGGGTGGCAGACGTGCGCCGAGACGAGCACCTCCTCCTGTGTCTCGCCCGGCAGGAAGCACTCCCCGTACGTGAGGTGACCGTCCTCGAGCGTGCTGTCGATCCGCACCTCGTACTCTGCCTCGGGGAGCGAGAGCAGGGTCTCGTGCGCGAGGCAGAAGCCCCAGTCCTCCCGGTAGTAGGACGTGCGGTAGGGGATCCACCGCGGGTGCTCGGGGATCGTCGTCAGGTGCGGCCGGAGCTGTGCCAGCTGCATGCGCTCGTGCACGGGCACGCTGTAGCCGACCACATGCAGGTTGCACGCGCGGAAGTCGACGACGCGGTTGCCGGCAGCGTCCTTGACGTACGCGTCGCGGATGTTCCACTCGCGCGGGATCGTCCAGTCGAACACCTGCGTGCCCGTCGGCACCTCCGCGAGCTCGAGCGGGATCTCGGCGCCGATCCGTCGCAGGGTGTGGCGGACGCCGTCGCCCGTGATACTCCGGCAGATCGGGTACAGCTCCGACACGAGCGCGTACAGCTCCTCGCCCGCATCGGCGGACCGGGCGGCGTCGGCGATGCTTGCCGGGACCGCCACTAGTGCTGCCTGATCTCCCAGTCGTAGGGGATGTCGTTGTCGAACGGGTCGAGACGCGTCGTCCGGCCCGGGTCGTGCGGGTGCGTGCAGCAGTTGGCGACGAGGGCGAAGGGGCGCGTCATGCCCTTGAAGCCCGTCCACACGCCGGGCGGGATGACGACGAGCATGTGGTTGTCCGGCCCGAGGAAGAGCTCCATCAGCTCCCCGCGCGTCGGCGACCCGTCGCGGTCGTCGTACAGCGCCAGCTTGATCCGCCCGAAGATGCAGGCGTAGTTGAGCGTCATCTCCCGGTGCTTGTGCCAACCCTTGACGACCCCCTCGTAGACGCTCGTGAAGTAGATCTCGCCGAACTGGAGGAAGTGCGGGTCGTCGGCGCGCAGCATGTGGTAGATCGTTCCGCGCTCGTCCGGGATGCGCTGCAGCGGCACCGTCAACACGCCGTCGATCGAGCTCTCGGGCGTGTCCGCCATCAGCTCGTCCCCATCAGATGACCAGCTTCCGGCAGTAGAAGGCCTCCGCGCGGCGCTCGGGGGCGTTCGACTCCATGCCGCGCAGCCGCAGCAGCGCGTGGAAGAGGTCGTCGGTGAACCAGCGCCTGTCCAGCTGGCTCTCGAAGTGAGACAGGATCAGCTCGACCTTTCGCGCCGCGATCGCCTCGCTCAGGTGCACGAACACGTTGGGGCTGCCGAAGTCGCCGTCGTACTTCGGGACCTCGTACTCGAAGATGAGATGGTCGCGAAACGTGTTCCAGGTCAGCTCGCAGACGAGGCGGTGGTCCTGGTGCAGGTCGGCGCGCTGGTGGGTGAGGATGAGGTCGGGCGACACGTCGCCTTTCAGCCGCTCGAAGAACTCCTTCACCTTCCCGCCCTCGTAGGGGAAGAAGCCGTCGCGGAACCCCTCGACGACGATCTCGCTCGAGGCGAAGCCGGCGAGGAAGTCCTCCGCGCTCCGGCGGGCCTCGCCGGCGCGCCCGCCGTCGCCCGACAGCACCACCCAGCGCACGTGCGCCTCCGGATGGAGCTCCGCGAGCCGCAGGATCGTCCCGCCGCAGCCGATCTCGATGTCGTCGGCATGGCAGCCGATCGCGAGCACGGTGCCGAGGCGCTCGCTCGACTCGAACGCGAGGGCACGCATGCGGGCTATGCCGGGTCGGGAGCCCGTTCGGGCTCGGCGACGCCGCGTGGCATCCGCCAGGGCGCCTGCCCGGACTCGAGCAGGCTCTCGAGCACGTGCTTGTCCTTGAGCGTGTCCATCGGCGCCCAGAAGCCGTCGTATGGGTAGGCGGCCAGCTTGCGCTCGGCGACGAGACGGCGAAACGGCTCCTCGACGAGGTCCTCTCCGGGGCGGATGTAGTCGAGCAGCTCGCGGCGGAAGACGAAGTAGCCGGCGTTGATCCACAGCCCCATCGTGGTCACGTCCTGGATCGACTGCACCTGGTTCGACCCGTCGAAGGAGACGACGTGGAAGTTGTAGGTCGGGTGGGAGGCGAGGAACAGCCCGACGTTGTCGCTCGCCTCGAGGGTATGGATCATGTCCGTCAGGGGCGCGTCGGTGAGGCCGTCGCCGTAGGTGGCGAGGAACACCTCGTCATCGTCGAGGTACGGCTCGATGCGCTTCAGTCGCTGGCCGATCGGCTCGTGCAGCCCGGTGTTCACGAACGTCATCGACCAGTCGTGGATGTCGCGCTGCAAGAGCTCGATCCGGCGGCCGCCGTCGCGGAGCACGAAGTCGTTCGCCAGCGCCTCGTTGTAGCTCAGGAAGTACTCCTTGATCGCCTCGGCCTTGTAGCCGAGGCAGAGGATGAAGTCCGTCACCCCGAACGACGCGTAGTAGTTCATGATGTGCCAGAGGATCGGCTTGTCGCCGATCGGGATCATCGGCTTCGGGATGCGGGCGGAGGTCTCGCCCATGCGCAGGCCGAGACCGCCGCAGAAGATCACCACCTTCACGCGGCCCCCCGGCTCAGGCCTCCGGCTCTCCCGCTCAGGCTTCCCACTCGAGCACCTCCGGGCGTGGGATCGGGACGACGAGCCGTGCGCCCCACTCGCGCACGTACGCGAGCTGGCTCGCGATCTCCCGGCGCAGGTTCCAGGGCAAGACGAGGATGACGTCGGGTCGTGTGCGCGCGATCGCCTCGGGAGGATAGATCGGAATACGCGTGCCGGGAAGGTACTTCCCCTGCTTGTAGGGGTTGCGATCGACCGTGTAGTCGAGCAGGTCGGTGCGGATGCCGCAGTAGTTGAGCAGCGTGTTCCCCTTGCCGGGCGCGCCGTAGCCGACCACCTGCTTGCCCTCCCGGCGGAGCTCGATGAGCAGCTCGAGCAGGCGCCACTTCGCCTCGGCGACGCGCTCGGCGAAGCCCGCGTAGCCCTCGAGGCGGTCGTAGCGGCGCAGGCGCTCCGCCTCGAGCACGCGCGGGAGCGAGGGCTGCAAGGGGTGCCGCTCGTCGCCCCGCCGCTTCAGGTAGACGCGGAGCGACCCTCCGTGCGATGGGAGCTCCTCGACGTCGAACGCCTCCAGCCCGTGCTCGGAGGCGAGCCGGACGAGCGTCGTCAGCGAGAAGTACGAGTAGTGCTCGTGGTAGATCGTGTCGAACTGCAGGCCCTCGATCAGCCGGGCCAGGTGCGGCACCTCGACCGTCGCCACGCCGTGCGGCGCGAGCACGATCTCGATCCCCGCCACGAAGTCGTTCAGCTCCGGCACCTGGGCGAGCACGTTGTTCGCGACGACGAGGTCGGCTGCGCGACCGTCCGCGACGAGCTGCCGGGCCAGCCGGGAGTCGAAGAAGTCGACGATCGTCTCGACGCCGCGCGCGCGGGCGGCGTCGGCGACGTTCGCGGCCGGGTCGACGCCGAGCGAGGGGATGCCGGCCCGCACGAAGTGCTGGAGCAGGTAGCCGTCGTTCGACGCGAGCTCGACGACAAGGCTTCGCCCGTCGAGCGCGAGCCGCTCGCTGATCATGTCGGCGTAGCGGCGCGCGTGCTCGACCCACGAGTCCGAGTAGGCGGAGAAGTAGGCGTAGTCCCGGAAGATCTCCTCGCCCGGCACGTAGGCGGCGAGCTGGACGAGCAGGCACTCCGCGCAGATGCGGACGTGCAGCGGGTAGAAGGGCTCGGCCTTGTCGAGGTCCTCCTCGGAGACGTAGCTCTCGCACAGGGGTGACATGCCGAGGTCGACGAACGTGTGCGTCAGCGCCGAGCCGCACAGCCGGCAGGGCGGCTGCGGGGCGACGACGTGTTCGCTCGCAATCTCGGCCAAGCTGCCCTCCGCACCTGAGGTTAGGTGGAACTCGGGGGAAGTTCAATCCCGCAGCGCCGGTGCTGCCACGGCCGCGTGGCCTGGCAAGCTTGCAGGCGCGACCCGTGTCTGCGCGTTCGCTCCTCAGCCAGGTGGCCGTGGTGACCGGCGGAGGCCGGGGCGTCGGCCGCGCCGTCGCCGAACGGCTCGGGGCGGCGGGTGCCGCCGTCGCGGTCGCCGCGCGCTCCCGCAGCGAGATCGACGCGGCGGCGCAGGCGATCCGCGACCGCGGGGGGCGGGCGGTGGCCCTCGCCGCCGACGTCACCGACGAGCAGTCGGTCGAGGCGCTCGTCTCGACGGTCGAGGACACGCTCGGCCCGCCGACGCTGCTCGTCAACGCGGCTGGTTCGTGGCGCCACGTCGGCCCGGTTGCAGGCGCCGACCCGCGAGTGTGGTGGGGCGACGTGGAGGTGAACCTGAAGGGGACCTTCCTGTGCACGCGCGCGGTCCTGCCGGCGATGCTCGGGCGGAGGGCAGGACGGATCGTCAACGTCGCGAGCTACGCGGCGACCGGCCCACGACCGTTCGCAACCGCCTACGCGTCCTCCAAGGCGGCGGTGCTGCGCTTCTCGGACTCGCTGGCGGCCGAGGTCGCCGGCCGCGGCGTCTCCGTGTTCGCGGTCACCCCGGGATTCGTGCGCACGCGCCTCGTCGACGAGATCGCCGCCTCGGAGGAGGGGCGGCGCTACCTGCCCGAGCTCGCGGCGCGCGAGGACGCGCTCGAGCCCGAGCGGCTCGGTGAGCTCGTCCTCTCGATCGCCTCGGGACGGCTCGACTCGCTGTCGGGGGCGTTTCTGCACGTGCTCGACGACGTCGACGAGCTGCTGCGACGGGCCGACGAGGTGCGGGCGCAGGGGCTCCACACCCTGCGCCTTCGCACCTGAGCGTCGCGGCTCGGCTACGGGAGGCCGCGGCGCGGCGTGAGCGGGTACGCGTGCGATCCGTCCGGCGACAGCTCCGCTGCGTCCGTGGCCGCGATCTGCCCGGCGTCGTTCACGTCCGCCGCGTAGCAGATCGCGCGTCAGTCAGCCCCGGGCGCCCGCGGCCGCTGCTAGCGTCGGGAGCATGGCTGCGGAAGCGAAGCCACCGGCCGACGGCGCGCGGGGCGCGTACCCGGACACGTTCTTCGACGCGGTCCTCGTCGTCTCGTTCGGCGGTCCGGAGGGGATGGACGACGTCGTGCCGTTCCTCGACAACGTCACGCGCGGCCGCGGCATCCCGCGCGAGCGCCTCGAGGAGGTGGCCGGACACTACGCTCGCTTCGGTGGGGTCAGCCCGATCAACGAGCACAACCGGGCGCTCGTCGCGGCGCTCGGGTCGGAGCTCGCCGAGCACGGCATCGAGCTGCCGGTCTACCTCGGCAACCGCAACTGGCACCCGCTCCTCCCCGACGTGCTCGCCGCGATGCGAGACGACGGCGTCGTGCGGGCGCTCGCCTTCTTCACCACCGCGTTCAGCTCCTACTCGAGCTGTCGCCAGTACCGGGAGAACATCCAGGACGCCCAGGCCCGGGTGGGAGAGGACGCACCGGAGGTGCTCAAGCTGCGCGCGTTCTACAACCATCCCGGCTTCGTCGAGGCGAACGCCGAGCACGTGGCGCGCGCGCTCGCGCAGGTGCCTGCGGAGCGGCGGGGCGGCGTCCATCTCGCCTTCACAGCCCATTCGATTCCGCTCGCGCTGGCGCGGCAGTCGCGCTACGAGGCGCAGCTGGCGGAGTCGGCCAGGCTGGTGGCAGAGCGCGTGGGCGTCTCCGACTGGGCGCTCGTCTACCAGAGTCGCAGCGGCCCGCCGCACGTGCCCTGGCTCGAGCCCGACGTCTGCGACCACATCCGTTCGCTCGCCGCGCGCGGCATCCGGGACGTCGTCTGCTCCCCGATCGGCTTCGTCTCCGACCACCTGGAGGTTGCCTTCGATCTCGACGTCGAGGCGCGGGCGGCCGCCGACGAGGCGGGCATCGGCTTCGTCCGCGCCTCCACGGCGGGCACGCACCCGGCGTTCGTGTCGATGATCCGCGAGCTCGTCGAGGAGCGCCTCGACCGGTCGCTGCCTCGCCGCTCGCTCGGACGGCACGGGCCCGCGCACGACATCTGCCTCGCCGGCTGCTGCGCGGCTGACAGCCGCTGACCGAGCGTTCGAGCGCTACAGCTCGTTCGTCTTCGCGGCGAGCTCGCGGTCCCGGTCGGTGATGCCGCCGGCGGAGTGCGTCGTCCAGCGCAGCGTCACCGTCCTGTAGGAGAGCGTGATGTCGGGATGGTGGTGCTCGGCCTCGGCCAGCTCGCCGACGCGGTTGACGAAGGCGAGCGCCTCGCGGAAGCTCCCCAGCTCGAAGGTGCGCTGGAGGGCGCCGTCGACCTCGACCCAGCCCTCAGGGGTGCTCATACGGCGCAGTATGACGAGCGCTAGGCTCAGGTCGTGGCGGAGCTCGACATCCGCGGGCTGATCGAGGCGGCTGCGGGCCGCGAGCTCGACCTGCACGCCCGCACGATCAACCCCCAGTTCGTGCGCATGCTGCGGACGATCGGCTTCGACCGCCACTGGGCGCGCGGCGAGGGCGCCTACCTGTACGACAGGGACGGGAACCGCTTCCTGGACATGCTCGGCGGCTTCGGCATGTACAACGTCGGCCGCGCGAACGCGTGCGTGCGGGCCGCGCTGCACGACGCGCTCGACCTCGAGCTTCCCGGCCGCGTCGCGCTCGGGGTGACGCAACCGGCGGGGCTGCTCGCCGAGGCGCTGCTCGCGCGCGCGCCGAAGAGCCTCGGGCGCGTGCTGTTCACGAGCTCCGGCACCGAGTCGATCGAGGCGGCGATCAAGCTGACGCGGGCGGCGACCGGGCGCAGCCGCGTCGTCTCGGTCGAGCACGGCTTCCACGGGCTGACGCTCGGCGCGCTGTCGGCGAACGGCGGCGAGGCGTTCACGCGGCGGTTCCAGCCGCTGCTTCCGGGCTTCTCGCGTGTCCCGTTCAACGACCTCGAGGCGCTCGAGGCGGAGCTCCGGCGCGAGGACGTCGCCATGTTCGTGACCGAGCCGATCGTCGGGCACGGGGTGCGCCTGCCGGAGCCAGGCTATCTCGAGGGCGCGCAGGCGCTCTGCCGGCGGTACGGGACGCTCTTCTGCGTCGACGAGGTCGCCACCGGCTTCGGGCGCACGGGGCGGATGTTCGCCTGCGAGCACTGGGGTCTCGAGCCGGACGTGATGACGGTGTCGAAGGCGCTCTCCGGCGGCTTCGTCCCCGTCGGCGCGACGCTGCTCGCGCCGGCCGTCTTCGACGCCGTGTTCGACTCGATGGAGCACGCGCTCAGCCACGGGTCGACCTTCGCCCCGAACGACCTCGGCGTCGTCGCCGGGCTCGCCACCATCCACGAGCTCGAGCGGGAGCGCCTGCCCGAGCGGGCCGAGCGCCTCGGCGAGCTGCTGCTCGAGCGGACGCGGCCGCTCGTCGAGCGCTACGCGGTCGTGCGCGAGGTGCGGGGGCTGGGGCTGTTCTGGGCGATCGAGTTCGGCGATCCGGGCCGCTCGGCGGCCTGGCGCCTGCTCGAGCGCGTGCAGCCGGGGATCTTCTCGCAGCTCGTCGTCGTCCCGCTCTTCACCGACCACCGCGTCCTCATCCAGGTCGCCGGCCATGCCATGAACGTCGTGAGGGCGCTGCCGCCGCTCGTCCTGTCGGAGGAGGACGTGGACTGGTTCTCGGAGGCGCTCGACGCGGTCGTCGCGCGCGCGCAGCGGCTGCCGTCGGCGATGACCCGCTTCGCTCTGCGGGCCGCGCGCGCAGGCCGGAAGGCGAAGGCGCCTGCGTAGCAGGCTCGGCGAACGGCGCAACGAGCCGAAGCGGTGCGGATGCGCCGGCGCGGGGGACGAGCGGCCGCTCGCGGCGGTCAGCCTTCGCGGGGCTCCCAGCGGAAGCCGCGGAGGGCGGCGAGCACGCCGACGGCGCCCCAGGCGGCGACGACGCCGACGGAGCCGGGGCGCTCCCAGATCTCGTGCCCGTGCAGGAGGATGTCCCGCGTCAGGCGGATGAAGTACGTGAGCGGCAGCACGTCCCCGATCGCGCGCAGGAACTGCGGGAACGCGTGGGGCGAGAAGAAGCTGCCCGAGATGAACGCCATCGGCAGGTAGATGGCGTTGACGACGGCCGACGAGCCCTCGGCGGAGCGAACCACCGCCGTCAGCCCGATGCCCATGGCCGCGAACGCGACCGCTCCGAGCAGGAGCGCGAGCACGAGCGAGCCGAGGCGGCTCGGAAGCGGTACGCCGAACAGCAGCCGGCCGAGCACGACGAGGGCGATCGCCTCGAGCGCGTAGACGAGGAGCGTGGAGCCGAGCACGCCGCCGATGTACGCCCAGACCGGGAGCGGCGTCGCGCGCAGGCGCTTGAGGATCCCGGACTCGCGGCGGACGACGAGCGTGATCGCGAGGCCGGCGAACGCCGTGGCCACGACGCCGTAGCCGAGGAGCCCGGCAAGGAGGTAGCGCGACCCCTTGACGCCCTCGATCCGGTCTGTGCCGTAGACGGAGCCGAGCAGCACGAAGAACACGATCGGGAGCAGGAAGGTGAAAAAGGCGAGCTCGCGGCTGCGCCAGAACAGGAGCTGCTCCGTCCGCAGCTCGTGCAGCAGGTCGCTCACTCGCTCTCCCCGCCCGTCAGCGACAGGTAGATCTCCTCCAGCGTCGGCCGGCGCACCTCCAGGCCTTCGAGCTCGACGCCGGCCGCGAGCGCCTCGCCGGTGAGCTCGTGCAGGACGCGCGTCGGCTCGTGCGTGGCGACCACGACCTGCTCGCCGTTCCGGCGGTAGTGGATCTCCGTCGCCACCTTCGCGCCGGTCAGCTCGGCCGGCCGGCCCATGGCGACGATCCGGCCCTCGCGCAGCACGGCGACGCGGTCCGACAGCTGCTCGGCTTCGTCGAGGTAGTGCGTCGTCAGGAGCACGGTCTTCCCGAGCTCCCGCAGCGAGCGGATCATCTCCCAGGCGGCGCGACGAGCCTGCGGGTCGAAGCCCGTCGTCGGCTCGTCGAGGAAGATCAGCTCCGGGTCGCCGATGAGACCGAGGGCGAGGTCGAGCCGCCGCTTCTGCCCGCCGGAGAGCGTCTTCACCTTCGCGTTCCGCTTGTCCGCGAGCCCGACGAGCTCGATCACCTCGGCCGCATCTCGCGGGTGCGAGTAGTAGCCGGCGAACACGCGCACGTGCTCGCCGACCGTCAGGTTCGGGTACATCGCAGACGACTGCAGGACGATCCCGATCCGCTCGCGCCAGCCTCCGTCGGCGGCGCCCGGGTCGGCGCCGAGCACCTCGACTGCGCCCTCGTCGCGGGCGCGGTAGCCCTCGAGGATCTCGATCGTCGTCGTCTTGCCCGCGCCGTTCGGGCCGAGCAGGCCGAACACCTCGCCCTGCTCGATCTCGAAGCTGACGCCGCGCAGCGCCTCGACGGGGCCATACGACTTGCGCAGGTCGCGGACTGAGACGGCGGCCACAGTCAGCCGTCGAGGTCGATCGCCACCACGCCTGCCTTGGGGAAGGGCGGCTCCGGGCCGCCGGTCAGCGCGGCGGCGACGCGACCGCAGTCGGGCTGGTGCGCCACGACGACGACGGGATCGCCGCGGCCGGCGACGGCCGCCCGGACGGCGACGGCGCTCGTGCCCGGGGCGAGGCGATCGTCGGGCTCTGCCGCCGACCCGAGCGCGCGCGCGATCTCGTCGGCCGTCTCCCGCGCCCGCAGCAGCGGGCTCGTCAGCACCGCCGCGCCCCGTGCGCCTTCCTGCGCGAGCCGGGCGCCGACATCCCGCGCCTGCTGCCGGCCGTGCGGCGTCAGCGGGCGCAGCGCGTCCGGCTCGCCCGAGGCGGCGTCCGCGTGGCGCACGAGGTAGAGGCGCATTCGCCCCAGCATAGACTTGCTTCCATGAGCTCAGCGCCGCTCAGCCAGACCGCCGAGGACTACCTGAAGGAGATCTACAAGCTCCAGACGGCGCAGGGCCGGGCGACGACGAACGCGCTGGCCGAGCGGGTGGGGGTGTCCGCTCCCTCGGCCTCCGCGATGCTGAAGAAGCTCGCGGCGCTCAAGCTCCTCCGGCACGAGCCCTACCGCGGCGTGACCCTGACGGCGGCGGGCGAGAAGGCGGCGATCGAGGTGATCCGGCACCACCGACTGCTCGAGCAGTACCTGTCGGAGACGCTCGGCATCCCGGTCGACGAGGTGCACGCGGAGGCGGATCGCCTCGAGCACGCGCTGTCCGAGGAGGTGGAGGCGAAGATCGACGAGTCGCTCGGGTTTCCGACGCACGATCCGCACGGCGACCCGATCCCGGGGGCGGATCTGACCTGGCCGAGCCGGGAGGAGTGACCCGGTCACGCGACCGGCCGGGCGACCTCCCTCGATCGCGCGATGCCCCGGCGGCGCCGTCGGGTGCCCCGACCTGGTCGGTGCACCCGGGCTCCAGGGCGTGCCGGCTCCTCGCTCCGCAGCTCGCGGCTACTAGGCTGGGCGCGTGGCCGGCTACCGCTACGTCGTCTGCGACGTCTTCACGGACACCCCGCTGAGCGGGAACCCGCTCGCCGTCTTCACCGACGCGCGCGGGATCCCCGAGCAGCTGCTGCAGCCGCTGGCACGGGAGCTGAGCTTGTCGGAGACCGTCTTCGTGCTCCCGGCGAGCGGCGACGCGCACGCCAGGATCCGCATCTTCACGCCGAGGGTGGAGCTGCCGTTCGCCGGCCATCCCACGCTCGGCGCGGCGTTCGTCCTCGGCGGGCCGCTGCAGCTGCACGAGATCCGGCTCGAGACCGCAGCCGGCGTCGTCCCCGTGCGTCTCGAGCGGGAGGGCGCGCGCATCGTCTTCGGCTGGATGCGCCAGCCGCTCGCGAGCGTCGCGCGCTACCGGCACGAGCGACAGCTGCTCGACGCCCTCGGCGTCTCCTCCTCCGAGCTGCCCGTGGAGGCGTATGACAACGGGATGGTCAACGTGTACGTGTGCCTGCGCTCGGCGGAGGACGTCGCGGCGCTCGCGCCCGACATGGCAGGGTTGGCCCGCCTGCCGGACGTGATCGGCATCAACACGATCGCGGGCTGCGGGACGGCCTGGAAGACGCGGATGTTCGCGCCGGCGGCAGGAGTCGTCGAGGATGCGGCGACGGGATCGGCGGCCGGTCCGCTCGCCGTCCACCTTCTCCGCCACGGCCGGATCGTCCCGGGGCAGGAGATCGAGATCGTGCAGGGCGCCGAGATCGGTCGGCCGTCGAAGCTCTACGCGCGGGTGGAAGGCTCGCCGCAGGCGGTCGAGGCGGTCGAGGTCGGCGGCAGCGCCGTCATCGTCGCCCGCGGCGAGTTCAGGCTCTGACCCGCATGCAGGGCTCGGAGCACGGGCCGTCCTTGCACGGCTCAGCCGTCGTCGAAGGACACGGCGAGGATGTCCGGGAGCTCGACGGAGAGCGAGCGCCAGAAGCGGCCACCGTCGGTCGACACGTGCAGACGGTTGCGCGTCGCGAACAGCATCCGGTCGGGATCCTGGTCGGCGAGCGCGACGGCGTAGCCGCGCGGCAGGCCGCGGCCCGACTCCTGCCACGTGGCGCCCGCGTCGTGCGAGACGAGGAGCGGTGGCTTCGCGTCGACCACGGCGACGACGGTCGATCCGGCCGCGGCCGCCGCCACGAGGCGCGGAAGGAAGGGCCGTGCCGCGGGCGGCGGGTCGAACCGGGCATCCGGCGAGGGGCCGAGCACCGTCTCGTCGTCCAGATCGACGAGATAGACCCCCGCCACGGTCAGCACCGAGGCCCTCACGCTCGGCGCCACCTCCATCGCCTTGCGACCGGCCTCCCGTCCGGCGGCCTCGCGCTCGGCCGCTCGGCCGCAGGGCCGGCCGCGACGATCACCCGGCGCCGGCCGAGAACGCGCAGCGCCGAGCCGGCCTGCAGCGGGGCGTCGCCCGCGTGCACGCTCGCCGGGCCCGGCTGGCCCGCCACGTTGCCGACGATCGCGCTGGGCTTCACGGAAGGGCGCGCCTCTCAGGCCTCGGCCAGCGCGGCGCGGAAGCGCCGGTAGCGCAGCGCCGCGGCGCCGGCGATGGCGAAGGACGCGCCGAAGGCGGGGAGCGACGCGGTGAAGCTGACGTACCCGGGGTGGGTGTGGGCGAGGAGGCTCGTCCACCAGTGCGGTCCGACCGGCGACAGCCACTGGTACAGGCAGAAGCCGGTGAGCCAGGCGCCGATCTGCTCGATCCGCACGGCCGGCGCCTCGAACACGTCTCGCTCTGCGTAGCGGGCGCCGCCCGCCAGCCAGTCGGCGAGCAGAACCCCGAACAGCGGCACGAAGAACGACCCGAGCAGGTACAGGAAGTCCTGGTAGTTGCCGAGATTCAGGACGAGCGCGAGCCCGGTGGCCGCGGCCGAGACGGCGCTGATCAGGATCCGCTGGGAGAAGCGCGGCACGAGGTTCTGGATCGAGACGGCGGTCGAGTAGATGTCCGCGAACGCCTTCTCGCTCTCGTCGACCGTGATCGCGGCCAGCGCGACGAGCGCCACTCCGCCTGCGGCCGCGACGGCCGCGGGCATCGACTGCGCGTCCGCCACCCCGCGCGCGAGTACGATCAGGATGCCCAGCCCGACGCACCAGATCGTCGGCAGGAAGTAGCCGAGGCCAGCGCCCCAGAAGGCGCCTCGGCGCGAACGGGAGAAGCGCGTGTAGTCGGCGGCGAGGGGCGTCCAGGAGACGACGCTGCCGATGACGAGGTCGACGGCCTGCCCGAAGGTGGGGAAGCCGCCCTTCCCCGGCTCGGCCCAGAACGCCTGCAGGTGGGACTTCGAGATCGCCCAGTAGGTGAGGTAGGCCATGGCGAACACGAGCGCCCAGGAGGCGAACTTGCGCAGGTAGCGGCGGACGAACCCGATCGGGCCGAGCATGCCGAGCCCCCAGCTGAGCACGCCGAAGGCGACCGTCCACAGCCACGTCCCCTGCCAGTGGAAGAGGCGGTCGGAGAAAGCCGCCGCAGCGGTGGCGATGATGATCAGCTCGAACGTCGACCAGCCGAGGTTCTGCGCCACGTTCAGGAGCGTGGGTCCGTAGGAGCCGCGCCGACCGAGCGGGGCGCGCAGGAGGACCATGCCCGGAACGCGCGCGTCCGCCCCGATCAGGGCCGCCAGGGCGAGCAGGGCGTTCCCGGCCACGGCGCCGACGACGATCGCGAGCAGCGCGTCGCGCAGCGAGAGCGCCGGCACGAGCAGCGCCCCGATCACGATCACGAGCAGCGACACCGACAGGTTGCCCCACAGGAGCAGCGAGTCGAGGAAGCCGAGCACGCGCAGCCGCTCGGGAACGGGATCGATGCCCCAGGATGGTGTCTTCGAGTTCATGCTCCCTCCCTTCGCCGGTATTACCCGGATCAGGTTCGACGGGTCTGATCTCAGCCTCGCGACGAGGCACCCCGGTTTCCGCGGACTCTAGCTCAGCTGGACGAGTCGTGTCCCGGTCGCCTTGAAGCTGGCGACGACCAGGTCACCTTCGCGCAGGTCGAGCCGCTGCGCCGACGAGGCGGTGATCTCCGCGGTGAGCGGGCCGAGCCGGACGCGCAGGCGGTTCCCCACCGGCACGAGGCTCGCGATCGGCGCGCGCAGGTGGTTGAGCGTCGAGTCGGCCGGCAGCTCCCGGGCGACGGTGACCTCCCACGGGTGGACGACGACGCCCACCCGGCCGTGGCCGGCGTCGGTCGAGACGACGCGCGTGCCGTCGTCGAGCGTGACGTCCGTGAGCCCGTCGCTGCGCGCGGTTGCGTTGCCGAGCAGCAGGTTGGCGCCGACGAAGTCGGCAACGAACGGGCTCTGGGGGCGGGCGATCAGCTCGGCGGGCGTGCCGAGCTGGACGATGCGTCCGTCGACGATGACGCCGACGCGGTCGGCGAGCGCCGCTGCGTCCTCGTAGTCGTGCGTGACGAGCAGGGTCGGGAGCTCGAGCTCGCGGAGGAGCCGGCGCAGCTCGCCGCGCACCGCCGCGCGCGTCTGCGCGTCGAGCGCGGACAGCGGCTCGTCGAGGAGCAGCACCTTCGGTCGGCGGCCGACCGCCCGCGCGAGCGCGGCACGCTGCCGCTCGCCGCCCGACAGCTCGCGCGGCCTCGCGCGGGCGAGGTGCGCGATGCCGAAGCGCTCGAGCAGCTCGGGCTCGCCGCCGCCGAAGGCGACGTTCTGCGCGACGGTCAGGTGCGGGAAGAGCGCGTAGTCCTGGAACACGAACCCGATCGAGCGCTCCTCCGGGCGGCGGTCGACGCCCGCGTCCGAGTCGAACCATGTGTCGCCGCAGGCGATCCGGCCGCGCGCGGGCCGAACGAGGCCCGCCACCGCGCGCAGGGCCGATGTCTTGCCGGCCCCGGACGGCCCGACGAGCGCGACCGTCTCGCGGCCGACCTCGAGCGTCAGCTCGAGACGGAAGGCGCGGAGGGAAAGAGCGACGTCGAGGTGGAGCGCGTCCACCGTGGCACCACCTTGAGGGTGACGAGCAGAGCCAGGCCGATGAGCACGAAGAGGGCGCCGATCGCGAGCGCGGTGTCGAAGTTGCGCGCGAGCTCGGCGTAGATGGCGAGCGGCAGCGTCTGGGTCACCCCCTGGAAGCTGCCGGCGAAGATGATTGTGGCGCCGAACTCGCCGAGCCCGCGCGCGAGCGCGAGGGCGGAGCTCGCGCCGAGCCCGCCGAGCGCGAGCGGCAGCGCGACGCGGATGAAGACGCGGGCCGGCCCGGCGCCGAGCGTGCGCGCCGCCTCCAGCAAGGCGCGATCGACCGTCTCGAACGCGGCGACCGCCCCGCGCAGGTAGAAGGGCGCCTCGACGAAGGCGACTGCGAGGACGACCGCCGTCTGCGTCAGCGGGATGCGGACGCCGATCGCGTCGAGAGTGCCGCCGAGGAGGCCGAAGCGCCCGAAGGCGGCGAAGAGCGCGATGCCCGCGACGGCCGGGGGCAGGATGAGCGGCAGCTCGACGACGGCGAGCACGAGCGAGCGCCCGTGGAAGGCACGAGTGGCGAGGAGGTAGGCCGCCGGCGTGCAGAGAGCCAGCACGAGGGCGTGGGCGATCGCGCTCGTCTTCAGGCTGACGAGGAGCGCGTCGACCGCGACCGGGTTGGCGAGCTGGCCGAACAGCGCGCCCGGGGAGACGCGCAGGAAGAGCGCCGCGAGCGGCAGCACGAGGAAGCCGAGCGAGACGGTCGCCGCCGCGAACAGCACCGCGAGGAAGAGCGTGCGCCTCACGCCCGGCCGCGGGCGGTGCGCAGGCGTGCGGGCGGTCCGGGCCGGCGCCTCACCGCTCCACCATCACGGAAGTCGCCTTGACGACCGCGGCGGCGCTCGCGCCGGGCTTCAGCCCGAGCTCCTCGGCCGACTCGCGGGTGATGATCGCCACGACGTGCGCCGGCTCGGTCACCTCGATCTCGACCCGCGCCAGCAGGCCATCCGTCTCGACCGCGCGCACGACGCCTCGGAAGTGGTTGCGGGCGCTGAGCACCGGCGGCTCGTCGTGGCCGCGCAGCCGCTCGATCTCGCTCGCCGGCACGAGGCGCCGGTTGGCGCGGTCGCGTGTCGTCCGCAGGCGGCCCTCGCGGTCCCAGCGCCGGAGCGTGTCGAGGCTGATGCCGAGCGCCCGGGCAGCCTCGGCGGCGGTGTACTCGTCTTTCCTAGGCAACGCCTAGGAAGAGTACCGTGTCCCCGCCTCCCGGCAACCCCGTCCGCGTCCGGCACGGCGGCGTCCGGGCGCGTCAGGCGACCGACGGGACCTCCCGCCGCCGCTCGACGGTCCCGCGCACTGCCGACGCTCCGGCGGCCGCGGCCACGACGGAGACGGCGGCGAAGAAGTACCACGCGGCGTCCTCACCGTACTGGCCGAGGAGCAGCAGGCCGGTGAACGGCCCGAGCGCGAAGCCCACGGCCGCCGTGCTGCCGAACGCGCCCATGTAGGCGCCGCGGAGGTCGCGGGGGGCGAGCGCCGCCGCGATCGCCTGCGACGTCGGCACCCAGAGCATCTCGCCCACGACGAAGACGACCATGACGAGCACGAACATGGCGACCGAGCCGTTGACGAGGAGGAGCAGGAAGGAGCCGCCCATGAGCAGCATCGCCGTCACCAGCTTCGGTCCGCGCGGGTAGCGCTCGACCGCCCGCGTCACGCGCAGCTGGAGGAGCGTCACGAGCAGCGGGTTGATGACGACGACGAACCCCCACGTCGACGGCGCCATGCCGTGCACCTTCACGGCCGAGATGGGGAGCACGGTCTCGTACGCCACGTACACGAGGTAGGAGAGGGCGCCCGAGAGGAGGAAGGCGAGGAACGCCCGGTCGCGGGCGATCGCTCCGAAGGAGCCGCGTTCCGGCGGGCCGGCGGGCGTGTACGCGCCCCCTCGGGGCAGGTAGCGGTAGGCGATGACGATCGAGGCGGCGCCCATCAGCGTCACGCCGGTGAAGAGCACCGGCCAGTGGCGCCCGATCAGGAGCAGGCCGCCGATCGGCGGCCCGAAGGCGGCGCCGAGGTTGGAGGTCACGCGCACGGCCGCGTAGGCCGCCTCGTGACGCTCCGGCGGTACGAGGTCCGCGACCATCGCCTGGTCGGCGCCGGTCCCGATCGAGCCGCCGACGCCCGCCAGCGTCATCAGCCCCAGCCCGACGAGCACGTGGTGCCCGACGAAGCTGTACGAGCAGAAGACGGCCGAGAGGAGCGTCGAGCCGAGCAGGATCATCGGCCGCCGGCCGACGTGGTCGGAGACGTGCCCGCCCAGGTAGCCCGCGAGGAGGCCCGCCACCGCCGCCAGCAGGTACGCGACGCCGAGCTGCCCCGACGTGGCGCCGAGCTCCCGCACGGCCCAGATGCCGACGAAGACCCAGCCGGTGGAGAGCGCGGCCGAGGTCGCGAACGAGACGGCGAGCACCGGCCGCAGGGCACGGTCGACCTCGCCGCCCCAGACGAGCCGGAGCAGCCGCGCGAGCAGGCTCATGCTCCCATCCAACCAGGACCGGCCTGTCTCGCCGCGCCTCGGCCTCCCGGCGGCGGCCGGCGGCGTCGCGGTGCGCTACCCCGCTCGAACAGGGAGCGGCGGACGGGGGCGGGCGCCGCGGAGGCGCGGGGCCGCAGCCCGCGCCTCCGGGCTATCCAGGCGACACGCGCGACCCGGCGGCGCTGCTCGCGAGCGCGGTCGGGCCCCCACCGTCCCCGGCCGCCCTCTGCCCGGTCTCCCCGTTCGGGCCGGCCGACGGGTCGTGCGTCGCGCTCATGAACGGAGCTTGCGCGCCGGAGCGCGCCGCGGCCTCCCTGGATCGGGTGGTCGGCGTCACTCGTCCGGGTGGTCCGCGTACGCCGGCGGGCAGCCTGCGTACGCGGGCGCGACGAGATCGGAGAGCGCGAGCAGTGCCTCATCGCGCGCCGGGCCGTCGGCCTGCTCGAGACGGAGGCGCAGACCGGCGAGGTAGCGGACCAGGTCCGAGCGCTCGAGCTCCGCGCCGAGCTGCTCCAGGCTGCACCGGCCGTCCCAGAACGGACAGGCCCGCTCCGGGCACGGCTCGGCGCGGCCGAGCGTGAAGGCGAGGTGGCACTTGAGCGGCGTGCCCGGCACGGAGGGGAGTGTGGGAGCGCTCGTCCCGCCGGGCATCGGGGCGCCCGCGGACGCCGTTACGAACTTCGCCGCAGCGCGGTCGCGCGCAGGCCGGCCAGGCACAGGTAGCGCCACACGGCTGCCACCGCGATGAGCGAGACGACGACGTCGCTCGCCAGGCACCACTGGCAGACGGCGTGGATGAGCGCGAGCTGCGCAACGAGCAGGTACGCGCTCACCGCCAGCGCGACGACGGCGAGCCCGACGCCGGCCGTCGCGGCCGTCACGCCGCGGAAGAGGGCGGTCGCGAACAGCGCCGCGTAGCCGACGAGGCCGAGCACCGCGACCGGGATGCCGGCGATGAGCGCGTAGCGTGACTGCTGCACCGTCTCGCACCCGCCGGTCGCGCACGCGATCGGCGCGCCCGAGTAGCGGGTGTACGTCAGATAGGCCGCGATCCCCGCGCCGGCGAGGGCGAGCACGCCGACGGCCGCACGGAGCTGTGGCTCCCTCACCCCGCGATCAGCCGGTCGAGGAGCGCGCGGAAGCCGGCCGGGTAGAGCTGGTCGCGCGACTGGATCTGCACGAGCTGCAGCGAGCCTCCGCGCTTCCCGGCCAGGAACGTCGGCGTCTGCACCTGCGTGCCCATCACCTGCGCGGCGGCGTTCGCGCTCGCGGCGATCTGCCTCGAGGTGGCGGGCGAGGATCGCCCGGCCATCATCTTCTCCACGTCGAGGCCGGGGATGGCCTTGCCGATCGAGCGGAGCAGGTCGTCGGAGACCCAGCCGGAACCCTCCCTGCCCTGGTTCCGGTACAGGAGGTCGAGGAAGTTGAACATGCGGTTCTGCCGGCCGGCCGCGATCATCGCCCGCAGGGCATTGTCGGAGTCGGAGGTGGGGCGGATGAAGACGAGCCCCTGGAACACGATCTTCAGCTTCCCGGGCCGCACGTAGCTGCGGACGATCGTCGGGAAGGTCTCGGTCGCCCACAGGCGGCAGATCGGGCACTGGGGCTCGGCGAACTCGACCAGCGTGGCCGGCGCGTCCGGCCGTCCGAGGACGTTGCCCTTCTGCGGGATGCCCGCCAGCAGGGCGGTCGTCGCCTGCGCCCCCTCGATCCGGGAGGCAGACGACGCGCCGCCGCCGGAGCCGGCGACGCCGATGCCGATGAGGATGCCGGCGATCGCGGCCGCGAGCGCGATCACCGCGAGGAACGTGCGTCTCGGCGTCAGCCATCCCAGCCGGCCCGCCTGGCCGCCGCTCGGACGGGAGCCCGGTCTCGCCTTCGGCGCCCGCACCGGGCGTGCGGAGGATCGGTTCCTGCTCATGCGGGCGAGGCTAGGAGCGGCGTTCGCCGCGGTCATCGGCGCCTGTACGGACCCGCTCGTCGGTAGGAACTACCGAGCGCTCGCGACGGCGGCAGACCCGCGGCGGCGGCAGGATTCCGCGCGGGCGCGTCGCACCTTCCGGACGTGTGGCACGCGGTCTTCCACCTCCAGGTCACGTTCGGCGAGAAGGTGCTCCGCTCCGTGCTCGTCTACGTCTTCCTCGTCCTCGCCCTGCGGCTCGTCGGCAAGCGTGAGCTCGGCCAGGCGAACACGCTCGACCTGGTCGTCCTCCTCCTTGTCGCGAACGCCGTCCAGAACGGGATCATCGGCAACGACGTGTCCGTGACCGGGGCCGTCGTCGGAGCGACGACCCTGTTCGTGCTGAACGAGGCGCTCAACCGGACGACGTATGCCCTGCCGTGGGCGGCGCGGGTAATCGAGGGAGAGCCGACGATCCTGATCGAGAACGGCAAGCCGCTCGGGCGGGCGCTCTTCCGGGCGGGCATCTCGCTGCCGGAGCTGCGGGCGATCGCGCGCAGGCAGGGCTACGCCGACCTGACCGAGGTGCACACCGCGATCCTGGAGACGAACGGCGTCATCTCCATGTTCAAACGGGGCGAGCCGCAGGTGTACCACCCGGCCGAGGCGGGCGGCCTGCGGATCGGGAAGCGTCGCCGCGCACGCTCCTAGTACGACGCGGACGAGCGCCGGCCGCGCCCGCGACGGGCAGGCAGCGGCTTGCCCACTACTCAGCCGCGCGCCGGCTCGCGGGCTCCTGCCCGGCGGGCGGCGCCGGAGCGCCGGGCTGCCTCGCCGGGACGACGAGCACGGGGCAGCGGGCGTGGTGGAGCACGCCGGCGGACACGCTTCCGAAGATCACGCCTTCGATGGGGCCGAAGCCGTGCGAGCCGATCACGATCAGGCGTACTCCCCGCTCGCGGGCGATGCGGACGAGCTCGTGCGCCGGAGCGCCGCGCCGGGAGACCGTCTCCGCCTTCACGCCCGCCCGCTCGGCCGCCGCCGCCGCGGCGGCGAGCGTCTCGCGCGCCCAGTCGCGCTCGGCCTCGACCAGGTCGGGCGCGACGAGCGCCTCGTAGGGAAGCCCGAAGTCGCCTCTCAGCTCGCGCCAGATGGTGGCGAAGACGAGCGTGTCGCCGGTTGCCCGGGCGAGCTCGAGCGCGACCTCGATCGCCGCGTTCGAGGGCTCGGAGCCGTCCACCGCGACCAGGATCTCGGCCATCGGGAGATGGTCGCAGCCGCCCGAGGCCGCGGCCATCGGTGTGCGGGCGCAGACAGGCTGCGGCTTTCCCGCAGCCGCGGGCGCGCCTGCGCGAGGCCGTCGGCGCGAACCGTGGAGGGGCGGGACGGTGGAGGAAGCGCGGGAAGGCCGGAGCGGCCCGATCAGGCGGGACGCTCGCCGGGCACGCCCGCACGCTGCAGGGCCGGCTGTGGACGCCGGCGGCGGAGGGCACGCCGCAGCTCGTCGGCTCCCCAGACGACGGGCGGGAAGGCGGCCAGGAGCCCGAGCTCGGCGGGGCCGAGCGAGGCGGTGCCGAAGAGGCCCTGCAGCGGCGGCAGGTAGACGAGCGCCGCTGTGAACGCGATCTCGAAGGCGATGCCCCAGAGCAGGAGCGGGTTCGTGAAGAAGCCGACGGCGGCGAGCGAGGCGCGGTCGGTGCGGGCGGCGAGCGCGGTCCCGATCTGGCAGGCGACGATGCCGGCGAAGGTCATCGTCGTCGCCTCCAGGTAGGCGCCGTGCAGGGCGCTCGCGGCGCCGACGTCGCTGCTCGGGCTCCAGCCTGCGCGGAGCAGGACGAAGAAGAAGCCGCCGAGGACGAGCGCGGCCTCGAGCAGGCCGAGGAAGACCCAGGCGCGCACCATCATCGCGCGCGTGACGACGCCTTCGCCGCGCGCGCGCGGGGGCCTCGACATGAGACCCGGCTCGCCCGGCTCGCGACCGAGGGCGAGCGCGGGGAGGATCTCGGTGCCGAGGTCGATGGCGAGGATCTGGAGCACGGTCAGCGGTAGCGGGATCGCCCCGCCTGCCAGCGCGAAGACGAGGAAGGGAACGACCTCCGGCGTCGCGTGGGCGAAGATGTAGAGGACGAACTTGCGGACGTTGTCGAACACGCGCCGCCCGGCGGCCACCGCCGCGACGATGGTGGCGAAGTTGTCGTCTGTGAGCACCATCGTCGCCGCCTCGCGCGCGACCTCGGTGCCGGCGAGGCCCATGGCCACGCCGATGTCGGCTCGGCGAAGCGCCGGCGCGTCGTTGACCCCGTCGCCCGTCATCGCGACGACGTGGCCCTCGGCGCGCAGCGCGTCGGCGATGCGCAGCTTCGCCTCCGGCGACGACCGCGCGAAGATCAGCTCGCGTTCGTTCCTGAGCAGGGCGTCGAGCTCGCGCTCGCTCATCTCGTCGAGCTCGGGCCCGGTGACCACGGTGGCGCCGTCCCGGGCGATGCCCACGCGACGGGCGACCTCGGCCGCGGTCGGTCCGTAGTCGCCGGTGACGACGATGATGCGGATGCCGGCCGCGTGGCAGCGCTCGACGGCGCCTGCCACCTCGGGGCGCGGCGGGTCGAACAGCGCGACGAGCCCGAGCAGGCACAGGTCGCGCTCGGCGTCCTCGCGCCGCTCGGGCGGACCGGCGCCGTCCGGCAGCCGGCGGCGCGCGACGGCCAGCACCCGCAGGCCCTGGGCGGCCCAGCGGTCGAGCACGGCTAGGACCGTCCGGCGGTCCTCGTCGGTGATCGGCCGGTGGTTGTCGCGGCCGCCGATCCGCGTCGAGCGCGCCAGCACCTCCTCGGGCGCGCCCTTCGCGTGCACCGTCAGCGCGCCGTCCCGCCGCTCGTCGACCGTCGACATGAGCCGCAGGCGCGGATCGAAGCGGTAGAGCTTGCGCCGCCGGCTCTCGCGGCTGCGGACCGCCACGTCGACGCCGAGCGCCCGGCTCGCCTCGAGCATCCCCACCTCCGTCGCCTCGCCGCGCGACTTTCCGGCGCGGGCCGGGTCGAGCTCGGCGCTGCTGCACGAGGCGGCAGCCCGGGCGAGCAGCGCGAGCACGGGATCCGCGGCCACCGCGGCCTCGAGGTCGGCGCCGCTCTCCAGGTCGAGCTCGGCGAGCGGAGTCCAGATACGCACGGCGCGCATCCGGTTCTCCGTCAGCGTGCCGGTCTTGTCCGTGCAGATCACGGTCGTCGACCCGAGCGTCTCCACCGCCGACAGGCGCTTGACGAGCGCGCCGCTCCGGGCCAGCGTGGCGACGCCCACCGCGAGCGCGAGCGTGATCGTCGGCAGGAGTCCCTCGGGGACGTTGGCGACGATGAGCCCGACGGCGAACGTGAACGCGTCCCGCAGCGGCAGCCCGGCGACGAGCCAGCCGATGGGTAGGAAGGCGACACCGGCCGCGACGGCGACGCTCGCGATCAGCCACGCGACCCGCCGCACCTGCTCCTCGAGCGGGCTCGGCTCGGCCTCGACCCGCGCGGACAGGGCGGCGATCCGCCCGAGCTCGGTGTGCATGCCCGTGGCGAAGACGAGCGCCTCCGCCTCGCCGGCGACGCAGGCGGAGCCGCTGAAGACGAGGTTGCGCGCCTCGTGGGCGGGGGCGTCCGGGTCGATCAGGTCGGCCGAGCGCAGGACGGGCTGCGACTCGCCGGTGAGCATCGACAGGTCGACGTCGACGGAGCCGGAGACGAGGCGGGCGTCCGCCGGCACCCGGTCGCCCTCGGCGACGAGGAGCACGTCGCCGGGCACGATCTCGGACGCGTCGATCTCAACGCGCTGCCCGTCGCGCCGAACGGTCGCCCGCTGCGGCAGGTAGCGCCGGAGCGCCTCGACGGCGCGCGCCGCCTGCCGCTCCTGGAGGAAGGCGAAGAGCGCGTTCAGGACGACGACGGCGACGATCGCGACGCCGAGCGCAAGCGAGGTGACGAAGGCAAGCGCGGAGGCGACCCAGAGGAGGAGCGCGAGCGGGTGGGTGAACTGCCGGGCGAGCTCGGCCGGCCAGCCGGGGCCGGAGCGGCTGTGGAGCAGGTTGGGGCCGTAGGTGACGAGCCGGCGGGCGGCCTCGCGCGACGACAGGCCCTCCGGCCGCGAGCGCAGGTCCCGGTACAGCTGGCTGAGCGGCTCGGTCGGGACGGGCCCGGGCGTCCGCCCCCCGCTCGGCGCCGCGGCCGGGAAATCCCTCGCCGACGTCCTCCGGGAGCCCGTGCGCACCGCTTTCGGAACCTCCCGGGCGCGGCGGGATTCGTCTACGCCCGCACCAGCTCGCGTTCGGCCTGCTCGAGGGGACGCTCGGCCGCGCGGCCTTCCTTGACGACCAGCACGGGCAGCGGCGACAGCTCGACGAGGCCCATGGAGACGCTGCCGAGCAGCGCCCCGCGGAACGCTCCGAGGCCGCGCGAGCCGACGACGATCATGCCGGCCTCCCGGTATCTCGCGGCGCGCAGGATCTCGGAGACGATGCTTCCCTCGGCGATCTCGTAATCCGCGTTCACCCCTGCCCGATCGGCCTCTTCCATCGCCTGCTCGAGGCCCGGCTTGAGCGCGGCCATCTGCTCGGTCAGCTTCCGTTGGTAGAAGGGGTCGCCGAGCAACGGGATCGCGTGCCGGACGGCGACGAAGGTGACGCTCGCACCCATGATCCGGGCGAGCTCGACACCCTCCTTCACCGCTGCCTGGGCGCCCCGAGACCCGTCCACGGCGATGATGATCCGCTCCATCGCTCCTCCTTTCCGCGCCAGCCAGTGTGGGACCGCTTCCTGCCCCTGTCATCGGTGCCCGGCCGGAGGGCGCTGCGGGCTTTCCCGCACATCGCTCCCGCGTCGAGACCGATACGCGGAGCGACTTCGATCCGGGACAGTGTAGCAATGGCCACGGCGCTCGAGCCGATCCGCGACGTCATCCTCCGCGACGGCAGCACGCTCCGCCTGCGACCGCCGACGGCCGGCGACGAGGAGCGTCTTCTCGCCTTCTACCGCGGCCTGTCCGAGCACAGCGTGTACCTGCGCTTCCACGGCTTCCCCTCGCTCTCGCCCGAGCTCGTCGCGCCGCTTCTCGACCCCGACTGGTCCGAGCGCGGGGCGCTCATCGGCACGCTCGGTGCGGGCACCGAGGAGCGTGTCGTCGCCGTCGCCAACTTCGTCCGTCTGCGCGACCCCGGCTGCGCCGAGGTGGCCTTCACCGTCGCCGACGAGCTGCAGGGGCATGGGGTCGGTACGCGGCTGCTCGAGCAGCTCGCCGAGTGCGCGGCGAAGCACGGCATCCGCACGTTCATCGCCGAGGTGATGAGCTCGAACACGGCCATGCTGCAGGTGTTCGCGGATGCCGGCTTCGCGATCAGCCGCCGCGTCGAGCATGGTGCGGTCGAGGTGCGGCTGTCGCTCGTGCCGACGGGCGAGTACCGCGAGCGCGTCGACTACCGCGACCACCTCGCCGTCACCGCCTCGCTGAAGCCCTTCTTCGAGCCGCGGACGGTCGCCGTCATCGGCGCCTCGCGCCGCCGCGGGTCGATCGGTGGCGAGCTCTTCCGCAACATCCTCCAGGCCGACTTCACCGGTGCCGCCTACCCGGTGAACACGTCCGGCGAGCCCGTGGCCGGCGTGCGCACCTACCGGTCGATCACGGACATTCCGGAGGAGATCGACCTCGCCGTCATCTGCCTGCCGGGGGAGCACGTGCTCCAGGCCGCCGAAGAGGCGCTCACCAAGGGCACCAAGGCTCTGTGCGTCATCTCCGCCGGCTTCGCCGAGACTGGCCCCGAGGGTGCCCGTCGCCAGGAGCGGCTGCTGGAGATGGCGCGGGCGCACGGCGCCCGGGTCGTGGGCCCGAACTGCCTCGGCATCGCCGTCTCCCGCTGCCGGCTGAACGCCACCTTCGGGTCGCGGCCGCTGCCACCCGGGAACGTCGGCTACTCGTCGCAGAGCGGCGCCCTCGGCCTCGCCCTGCTCGAGGCGGCGGACTCCCGCGGCGTCGGCCTCTCCGCGTTCGTCTCCGTCGGGAACAAGGCGGACGTGTCCTCGAACGACTTGCTCGAGTACTGGGAGGACGACCCGGACACGGATCTCGTGCTGCTGTACCTCGAGTCGTTCGGGAACCCGCGCAAGTTCGCGCGCCTCGCCCGCCGCGTCGCCCGCAAGAAGCCGATCCTGGCCATGAAGGGCGGCCGCACGCGTGCGGGCGCGAGGGCGGCGGGCTCGCACACGGCCGCGCTGGCCGGCTCCGAGCACGCGGTCGACGCGCTCTTCCAGCACGCGGGCGTGATCCGCGCCGACACGCTCGAGGAGCTCGTCGACGTCGCCGCGTTCCTGTCCACGCAGCCGCTGCCGCGGGGCCGCCGCGTGGCGCTGCTCACGAACGCGGGCGGCCTCGGCATCCTGGGCGCGGACGCGTGCGAGGCGGCCGGCCTGGAGCTGGCGCCCCTCTCGGAGGAGACGAGGCGGGCGCTCACGGCGATCCTCCCGCTCGAGGCGAGCGTCGCCAACCCGGTGGACATGCTCGGCTCGGCGACCGAGAAGACGTTCGAGGCGGCGCTGCCGCACGTGCTCGCCGATCCGGGGATCGACGCGGTGATCGTGCTGTTCGTCCCCGTCGTCGTCGCCGAGGCGGACGCCGTCGCGGCGGCGGTGGTGCGCACCGCAGAGGTGGCGGGTGTCGAGGGCAAGCCGGTGCTCGGCGTGTTCGTCAGCCGCGCGGGCACGCCACCGCCGCTGCTCCGGGGTGACGGCGTGCGCGTGGCCGCCTTCCCGTACCCGGAGGCGGCGGCGCGGGCGCTCGGCCGGGCGGCCGAGCGGGCCGAGTGGCTGCGCCGGCCGGCCGGCACCGTGCCCGAGCTCGCCGGGATCGACGAGGCGCGGGCCGCCCAGCTGATCGCCTCGACGCTCGCCGGCTCGAGCGACGTGTGGCTCGAGCCGGGCGACGTCCGCGCGCTCCTCGCCGCCTACGGCATCCCCTTCGTCGGCGAGCGGCTGGCATCGACCGCCGACGAGGCGGTGGCCGCTGCGTCCGAGCTCGGCTACCCCGTCGTCGTCAAGACAGCCGAGGTGGGGGTGCACAAGACGGAGAGGGGGCTCCTGGCGCTGAACCTCGCCGACGAGGAGGCGGTGCGCCGGGCCGTGGCCGACATCGGCCTCCCGGTCGTCGTCCAGCGGATGGTCACGGGCGGTGCCGAGCTGCTCGCCGGCGTCGTGCAGGACCCGGTGTTCGGGCCGCTCGTCGCGTTCGGCCCCGGCGGCGTGTTCGCCGAGCTGATCGGGGACGCCCAGTTCCGCTTGGCGCCGCTGACGGACGTGGACGCGGACGAGCTCGTCCGCTGCGGGAAGGTGGGCAAGCTCGTCGCGGGCTACCGCGGAGCGCCGGCCTCGGACGCGGCCGCGCTCGCCGATCTCCTGCTCCGGCTCTCGCAGCTCGCCGACAACCACCCTGAGGTGTCCGAGCTCGATCTGAACCCGGTCGTCGGCCTGCCTGCCGGCTGCCTGGCCGTGGACGCGAGGATCCGGCTCCGTCCAGCCGAGCCGCAGACGCGCGCCAAGACCTGGTAAGCGGGCTGCGGGCCGGGGGCGCCCTGCGCCCGGACGTGGGGTTTCCGCGAGCGGCGATACGCGCACGCCCGGATGCGCGCCCGCGCGGCGGGGGCCACGGTGCGGCCGTGCTGGAGAGACTGCTCGCCGTGACTGCGCTCGTCGCGGTCCTCGTCGGCGGCCTGCTCCATCTCGTCGGTCTCAAGCCGGCCGGCGACGGTCTGTGGGCCGTCGCCGTCGCGGTCATGCTCGTCCCGCTCGGCTGGTCGGTCCTGCGCTCGCTGGCCCGCGGCGACGTGGGTGTCGACGCGATCGCGCTCGTCTCGATGGCTGGCGCGCTCGCGCTCGGGCAGTACGCCGCCGGCGCCGTCATCGCGCTCATGCTCGCCGGAGGCAACGCGCTCGAGCAGGCCGCGGGCAAGCGGGCGCGGCGCGAGCTGACGTCGCTCGTCGCGCGGGCGCCGCGCATCGCCCACCGCCGCCGCGGCGACGCGATCGAGGAGGTGCCGGTCGAGGAGGTGGGCGTCGGGGACGTGCTCGTCGTGCGCGCCGGCGAGGTGATCCCGGTCGACGGCATCGTCACGAGCGCGGAGGCGGTCGTGGACGAGTCGGCCCTCACGGGCGAGCCGCTGCCGGCGGTGTACGGCCGGGGCGCGGCCGTCCGCAGCGGTACCGCCAACGCAGGCGACGCCTTCGAGCTGCGCGCCGCCCGGCCGGCGGCCGAGAGTGCGTACGCCGCCCTCGTCCGACTGGTGCGCGAGGCCGAGACGCAGCGCGCCCCCTTCGTCCGGCTCGCCGACCGCTACGCGATCGTCTTCCTGCCGGTGACGATCGCCGTCGCGGGCGCCGCCTGGGCGCTGTCGGGCGACGTGATCAGGGCGCTGGCCGTGTTCGTCGTCGCCACGCCCTGCCCGCTCATCCTGGCAGCGCCGATCGCTCTCGTCTCGGGCGTCTCGCGGGCGGCGCACGCGGGCGTCATCGTCAAAGGGGCAGGTGTGATCGAGAAGCTCGGAGCGGTGCGGACGGTGCTGCTCGACAAGACGGGGACGCTCACGCTGGGGAAGGCGGCAATCGAGCGGGTGGTCGCGCTGGACGGCGTCGAAGCGGCGGACGTCCTGCGCCTCGCGGCGTCGCTCGACCAGCTGTCGGCGCACGCGCTCGCCGAGGCGCTCGTGCACGCCGCCGAGGACCAGGGACACGTGCTCAGCTTTCCGGAGCGGGTGGAGGAGAAGCCCGGACGAGGGATCGAGGGAACGGTCGAGGGCCGCCGCGTCGCCGTCGGCAACGTGGCGTGGCTCGCCGAGCGCGGGTACTCGGGGACGCTCGAGGCGGGCCCGCCGGAGCCTCGCGGCGAGGAGCTCGGCCGGACGACGATGCTCGTCGGCGTCGACGGCGTGCTCGCCGGGGCGATCGTCATGGCCGACCGGCCGCGGGAGGACGCGGCCGGCCTGGCGGAGTCGCTGCGGCGGGCGGGGATCCGGCACGTGGCCATGGTCACCGGCGATCGGCCGCTCGTCGCGACCGAGATCGGCACCCGGCTCGGCATGGAGCGCATCTACGCAGAGCACTCGCCCGAGGAGAAGCTCGACGTCGTGCGCGCCATGCAGGCGAACCCGGAGCTGCGGCCGGTGCTGATGGTCGGGGACGGCATCAACGACGCGCCGGCGCTCGCGCTCGCGGACGTCGGCATCGCCATGGGCGTGGCCGGGGCGACGGTGGCGTCGCAGACGGCGGACGCGGTCATCGTCGTCGACCGCATCGACCGGGTTGCGGACGCGGTCGCGATCGGACGCCGCTCGGTGCACATCGCCGTACAGAGCGTGCTCGTAGGGCTCGGCCTCAGCCTGGTCGCGATGGGCTTCGCCGCGTTTGGGTTCGTGCCGCCGGTGTTCGGGGCGCTCCTCCAGGAGGGAGTCGACGTGGCCGTGATCCTCAACGCCCTGCGAGCGCTCCGGGCCTAGGAGATGGGCGATCGGAACGCTGCCCGGACAGCCCGCGGCGGGCGCCGGGCGATGCCCCTGACACGTCGCGTCTCGCCGTGTTCGCCCGGGCCCGACGGGCCGGATGCGCTGCAGGCGACCGCTCGAGCTGCCCGGTCAGCCTCGGTCGGGAACGCTTCCGGCAACCCGCCCGCGGGCATGTCCGTGAGTCGCGGGTCACCCCGGGGGAGGGTGGGGGCTTGGGACGGTTGATAGCGGAGCAGGCCGCACGGGATCGTGCCGACTCCGTGCCGATTCGGCGCGCGAGGGCGGATCGGTCGGTGGCGCGCGCTCCGGCGCGGGAGCCGCATCCCTCCCGCACCCCTCCGCGCCCTCCGCTTCGTCCGCGCGAGCCGATCGGGAGCCGCCTGCTGTGCGAAAGTGAGCTTGGCAATGCTGGCGCTGCGCAAGGTGTCCCCGGGGGTGGGCCTCGAGCTCGCCGAGATCCCCGAGCCCGTCGCGGGGAGGGGCGAGGTCGTCGTCGAGGTGGAGGCGGCGTCGATCTGCGGCACCGACCTGCACATCAGGAAGTGGGACGACTGGTCGCAGCAGCGCATCCGCCTGCCGCTCACGCTCGGCCACGAGTTCGCGGGCACCGTCGTCGAGGTGGGCGAGGGGGTCGAGCACGTCCGCAGCGGCGACTACGTCTCCGCCGAGAGCCACATCACCTGCGGCATGTGCTTCCAGTGCCGCACCGGCCAGGCGCACATGTGCGAGCGGACGCGGATCCTCGGCGTCGACCGCGAGGGGGCGTTCGCACGCTACGTGGCCGTGCCCGAGAGCGTGATCTGGCACAACGACCGCGCCAAGCTGCCGCCGGAGATCGCGACCCTGCAGGAGCCGTTCGGCAACGCCGTGTTCGCGACGAGCGAGCAGGACCTCGCCGGGCGCTCGGTGGCGGTGCTCGGGTGCGGGCCGATCGGCCTGTTCACGATCGGGATCGCGCGCGCCTCGGGGGCGGCGATCGTCCTCGCCGCCGACCGGACGCCCTTCCGCCTCGGCCTCGCGGCGAAGATGGGCGCGCACGCCGCGGTCAACGTCCAGGAGGTGGACGACACCGTCGCCTGGTTCCGGGAGCACAACGAGGGGTACGGCTTCGACGTCGTGTTCGAGATGTCGGGCGCCCCCGATGCGATCGCGAGCGCCTTCCTCATCGCGCGGAACGGCGGTCGCGTGATCCTCTTTGGCATCCCCTCACGGCCCGTCGAGATCGACGTGGCCGAGTCGCTGATCTTCAAGAACCTCGACGTCCTCGCCGTCAACGGGCGCCGGATCTTCGCCACCTGGTACAAGACGCGGTGGCTGCTCGAAAGCGGGGTGGTCGATCTGAGGCCCCTGATCACGGACGAGATCGCGCTCGAGGACTTCGAGCCGGCCTTCGAGAAGCTGGAGGCCGGCGAGGCGTGCAAGATCGTCGTCTACCCCGGCGGCCGGCCACCCGTGCGTCCCGCCGCGGAGCCGGCCGCGCGCGAGCCGGTCGAGGCCGCCTCCGGACGGCCCGGGAGATGGACGCACCGGTGAGCGCCGCCGGCGAGTCGCTCGACCGGCTGCTCGCCGCCGAGCTCGACGGCTTGCGCCGGACAGGCACGTACAAGCGCTTCAACACGCTCTGCTCCCCGCAGGGGCCCGTGGTCGAGATGGCGGGGCGCGGCCAGGTGCTCGTGCTCTCGTCGAACAACTACCTCGGGCTCGCCGCGCGGCCGGAGGTGATCGAGGCGGGCGTCGAGGGGCTCCGTCGCTACGGCGCCGGCACGGCGTCCGTCCGCTTCATCTGCGGCACCTTCCAGCCGCACCACGAGCTCGAGCGGGCGCTCGCCGACCTCGCCGGGACGGAGGCGGCGCTCACGTACGTGTCGTGCTGGAACGCGAACGAGGCGGTCGTCCCCAGCCTCACCGACGAGGGCACCGTCATCCTCTCCGACGAGCTCAACCACGCGTCGCTGATCGACGCGATCCGGCTCGCACGACCCGCGCGCAAGCTCGTCTACGCCCACTCCTCGATGGACGAGCTGCGGGAGGGGCTCCGCTCGTGCGAGCGCGGCCAGCGCAAGCTCGTCGTCACCGACGGGGTGTTCTCGATGGAGGGCGACCTCGCGCGGCTGCCCGACATCCTCGAGCTCGCGCGCGAGCACGACGCGGTCGTGATCGTCGACGACTCGCACGGCACCGGGGTGATGGGGAAGACGGGGCGGGGCGTGGCCGAGCACTTCGGAGTTGTCGGTGAGGTCGACGTGATCACGAGCACGCTCGGCAAGGCGCTCGGCGGCGCAGCCGGCGGCTACGTCGCGGGAAGCGAGGAAGTGTGCGACCTGCTCGCGCAGCGCTCGCGTCCGCAGCTGTTCTCGAACGCGCTGCCGCCGACCGTCGCCTGCTCGGCGCTCGAGGCGGTGCGTATCCTCCGGCGCGAGCCGGAGCTCGTCGCGCGCCTGCGCGCCGTCACTGCCTCCTTCCGTGCGCGCCTGCGCGAGCTCGGCTTCGCGCCGCTCGACGGCGAGGCGGCGATCATCCCCATCATCGTCGGGGAGACCTCGTTCGCCATCAGGGTCAGCGAGCTCCTGCTCGAGCAGGGCGTGTTCGTGACCGGCTTCGGCTACCCCGTCGTCCCGGAGGGAAGAGCGCGCGTGCGCGTGCAGATGTCGGCCGCGCTCGAGGACGCCCACCTCGACCGGGCCCTGGAGGCGTTCGGGCGCGTGGGCCGCGAGCTCGGGCTGATCTGAGCGCCGGCTCGCCGTCCGGGGAGGTCGCGTCGAGCCGGGCCCCGGTCGGGGAGCCATCCGCCGATCGTGCCACGCTCCGGCTGTGGACGGCGCCATCTCGGTCCGCTCCCTGCGCGTCCGGCGCGGGGGACGCCTCGTCCTTCGCGACCTCTCGCTGTCCGTCGCGCCAGGCCGCCTGACCGGCCTCCTCGGCCCGAACGGCTCGGGCAAGACGACGCTCATGCGCGCGATCGTCGGCGTGCAGGTGGTCGAGGCGGGCGCCGTCGTCGTTCTCGGCGAGCCGGCCGGGTCGCCCGAGCTCAGGTGGCGCGTCGGCTACGTCACCCAGGCCCCGTCCGTCTACGGCGACCTGACGGTGCGCGAGAACCTGCGCTACTTCGCACGTGTGCTCGACCGCCCGGAGTCGACGGTGGACGAGGCGCTCGGCACCGTCGGGCTCGTGGCGCTCGCGGAGCAGCTCACCGCCACCCTGTCCGGCGGCGAGCGCGCGCGGGTGTCGCTGGCGACGGCGCTGCTCAACAAGCCCGACGTGCTCGTCCTCGACGAGCCGACCGTCGGGCTCGATCCCGTCCTGCGGCGTGACCTGTGGGCGACCTTCCGGCGGCTCGCCGACGGCGGCACGACGCTGCTCGTCTCGAGCCACGTCATGGAGGAGGCCGCGCGCTGCGACGACCTGCTCCTCCTCCGAGACGGCGCCCTGCTCGCGGCGCTGACACCGGCGGAGCTGCGCGAGCGGACGGGCGAGCACGAGCTCGAGCAGGCCTTTCTTCGGCTCGCCGAGGGAGCCGCGTGAGCCTGCGCGTGACGACGGCGACCGCGCGGCGCGTGCTGCTCCAGCTGCGGCACGACCCGCGCACCGTGCTGCTCCTCGTCGCGGTGCCGTGCGCGCTCGTCGCCCTGCTCAAGTACGTGTTCGCAGGCGGGCAGGCAGGCGCGGTCTTCGACCGCGTCGGCGGGCCGCTGCTCGGCGTGTTCCCGCTCGTCTCGATGTTCCTCGTCACCTCGATCGCGATGCTGCGGGAGCGAACGACGGGCACGCTCGAGCGGCTGCTGACCATGCCGTTGGCGAAGCTCGACCTCCTCGTCGGCTACGCCGTCGCCTTCGCGCTCGCCGCGGCGGTGCAGGCGACGCTCGTGTCTGCGCTCGCCTTCGGGGCGCTCGACCTGCACGTGCGCGGGCCGACCTGGGCGGTGATCGTGCTCGCCGTGGCCAACGCCGTGCTCGGCATGGCGCTCGGGCTGTTCGTGTCGGCGTTCGCGCGCAGCGAGTTCCAGGCCGTGCAGTTCATGCCCGCGTTCGTCCTCCCGCAGCTCCTCCTCTGCGGGCTGCTGGCGCCGCGGCAGGAGATGGCGCGGCCGCTCGAGGTCGTCTCCTGGGCGGCGCCGCTGACCTACGCCTACGACGCGCTCGACCGCGTGACGCGCGGCGTGTACGGTGGCGCGCTCGTGCGGGACGTGCTCGCCCTCGTCGCCTTCACCCTGCTCGCGCTCGCGCTCGGCGCCGTCACGCTGCGCCGGCGGACGCCCTGAGCCACTCTGTCCCCTCCTTGTAACAGTCTGTTACGAGGATACGTGCAGTGGGGAGAAGACGTCCGGCCAGTGGCGGGCGGCCGCCCGCACCGGGACCGGCGCTCCCTGGCCGAGACCGCAGATCGAGCCCTTCTCCATCGCGACGAGCCACTCCTCGAGCTGACGTCCGGGCATCGCCTGCCGCCCCTCCGCGAGCTCGGCCAGCACGTGCCCGAGCGCGCGCGTGCCGATCCGGCAGGGGGTGCACTTCTGGCACGACTCCTCGGCGAAGAAGCGCATCGTCTCGCGCAGCAGCCGGAGCACTGGATACGAGGCCGGGAACACCTGCACCCCCGCCGAACCCGGGCCGGCGCCCCAGGGAGCGAGCGCCTCCCGCGTGAGCGGGACGTCGAGCGCGGCGGGTGGCAGGATGCCGGAGGCGGCGCCTCCCGGGACGATTGCGCCGACCTCCTCGGTCGCCCCGCCGGCATAGCGGTCGAGGAGCTCGCGGGCGGTGACGTCGACGGGCGCCTCGTAGCAGCCCGGCCGCTCGACCGCGCCCGACACCGACCACAGCCGGACGCGCGGCCAGGCGGCGCCGCCGAGGCGGAGGATCGCCGGGACGTGCGCGAGCGTCTCGACGTTGTTGATCAACGTAGGGCGTCCCAGGTATCCGGCCTCGGCCGGGAACGGCGGCCGCAGGCGGGGCATGCCGCGGCGTCCCTCCATCGACTCGAGCATCGCCGTCTCCTCGCCGCACACGTAGGAGCCTGCCCCGACGACGATCGTCACCGGCAGGCCGCGCTCGGCGATCGCCCGCTCGAGGCTGCGCCGCGCCGCCGTGTACTCCTCCCGCAGGTAGACGAACGCCTCCTGCGCCTCGCAGAACCGCATCGCCACCTCGAGCCCCTCGAGCAGGAGGTGCGGCCGCAGCTCGAGCACGTAGCGGTCCTTGATCGTCCCGGGCTCGCCCTCGTCCGCGTTCACGACGACCACGCGCGGCCCGGGCTGCGCGCGCACCGCCTGCCACTTGCGCCAGGTGGGGAAGCCGGCGCCCCCGTAGCCGACGAGCCCGGAGGCCTGCAGCTCGGCCAGCACGCGCTCGGGCGGGAGCTCGGGCGCGGGGCGGGGCTCGTCCGGCGCCTGGAGGTCGATCGACCGTCCCGGGCTCGTCCGGTGCACGACCGCCGTGGCGATCTCGTCGCCCTCCATGCGCACGGGCGCCAGGTCGCAGTGTCCGAGGCAGGCCACCTCGACGGCGCCGGGCGTGCGGGCGACGAGGTCGCGGGCGCCGAGGCAGTCGCAGACGGGGCCGGTGCAGACGCGCGGCACGTCCGGCTCGAGCCGCAGGTACGAGTAGAAGGAGACGACCTCCGCCACCTCGCCGCGACGGATACCCATATGGTCGGCGAGCGCGTCCGAGCGGTCGGGCGTCACCGCTCCCAGCTCCCGGCGGATGCGGCCGAGGTTGTCGAGCAGGCGCGTCCGCTCTCGCGGCAGCCGCTCGAGCAGCTCGCCGAGCGGGTCGGAGCTCACGTCCGGGATGGCGTCGCGCAGGCCACCGGGCCCGAGGATAGTCGCCGTCACGGCGGCGGCGCTGCGGGCAGGTACGGTGTCGGTGTGCGGGACGGTGCGGATGCCCGGCAGAGCCGGCCACGGTTGGATGGGATCCGTGACGGCTGAGCATCCGTCGGCCTCCTTCAGCGCGACGCTGCGCGTCCACCTCGACGACACCCCCGGCTCGTTCGCCCGGCTCGCCGCTGCGATCGGCGAGGCCGGCGGCTCGCTCGACGCCATCGACCTCGTCCGGGTGGAGAAGGGGAAGAAGGTGCGCGACGTCACCGTCCTCGCCACCGACGCGGGCCACATCGAGCGGATCGTGGCGGCCGCCCGGGCGGTCGACGGCGTCGAGGTCGAGCACGTCTCCGACCGCACGTTCCTGCTCCACCTCGGCGGCAAGCTCGAGGTGCAGCCAAAGCTGCCGCTGAAGACGCGCGACGACCTGTCGATGGCGTACACGCCGGGTGTCGCCCGCGTCTGCCGGGCCATCGCCGACGACCCGAGCGCGGTCTGGAACCTGACCGTCAAGCACAACGCCGTCGCCGTCGTCACGGACGGGACGGCGGTGCTCGGGCTCGGCGACATCGGCCCGGAGGCGGCCCTGCCGGTGATGGAGGGGAAGGCGATCCTGTTCAAGGAGTTCGCCGGCGTCGACGCCTGGCCGATCTGCCTCGCCACCAAGGACCCGGACGAGATCGTCCGCACGGTGACCGCGATCGCGCCCGTCTTCGGCGGTGTCAACCTGGAGGACATCTCCGCCCCGCGCTGCTTCGGCGTGGAGAGCCGGCTGCGCCAGTCGCTCGACATCCCGGTCTTCCACGACGACCAGCACGGCACGGCCATCGTCGTCCTCGCCGCCCTCATCAACGCGCTCGAGGTCGTCGGCAAGCGGATGCAGGACGTCCGCGTCGTCGTGACCGGCGTCGGCGCCGCCGGCTTCGCGACCACGAAGATGCTGCTCGCGGCGGGCGTTCCCGACGTCGTCGGCTGCGACCGCCACGGCGCGCTGTTCGCGGGCCGCGACCACCTGGACGGCTTCAAGGCCGACTACGCGGCGATCACGAACCCGCGGCGCTTCGCCGGCACGGCGGACGAGGCGCTCGCCGGCGCGGACGTCTTCGTCGGGCTGTCCGGCCCGGGGGCGATCACGGTCGACGGCGTCCGCTCGATGGCGAAGGACGCGATCGTGTTCGCGATGGCGAACCCGACGCCGGAGGTCGCGCCGGAGGAGATCGAGGGCCTGGCCGCGGTCGTCGGTACCGGGCGCTCCGACTACCCGAACCAGATCAACAACGTGCTCGCCTTCCCGGGGGTGTTCCGCGGCGCGCTCGACGTCCGCGCCTCCGACATCAACGAGGAGATGAAGCTCGCGGCCGCGCAGGCGATCGCGGGGGTGGTGCGAGGCGACGAGCTGTCGCCCGACTACGTCATCCCGAGCGTGTTCGACCGCAGCGTCGCGCCGTCGGTCGCCGCGGCCGTCGCCGAGGCAGCGCACGCCACGGGCGTCGCCCGGCGGCGAGCTCCCGCCGTCGGCCAGTAGTTGCCCGCAGGCCCAATCGGTGGGGGTGCCGATGGCTCTCCCGTGCGCCCGGTCCACGATGCGCACATGACGACCAAGGCTTCCGAGCGGGCGGCCTTCGACACCGCGACCGTCGCCGACGCCATGCATCCGGGCGTCATCACCTGCCCGCGCCAGGCGACGCTGGCGACGGTCGCACGGATGATGGCCGCCTACCGCGTCCACTGCGTCGTCGTCTTCGACGAGGAGCGCGACGCCGACGACGCCGACGCGCTCTGGGGCGTGATCTCGGACCTCGATCTCGCAGGCGCGCTCGCCGAGGGAGACGCGGACGAGCAGCCGGCGGGGAGCATGGCGGCGGGCGCGGTCGTGACCGTGGCGGCGACCGAGTCGCTGCGCCGCGCGGCGCAGCTGATGGTCGAGCACGCTACGGCCCACCTGGTCGTCGTCGACCCGGCCTCGGCGCTGCCCGTCGGCGTCGTCTCGACGCTCGACCTGGCGCGTGTGCTCGCAGGGGGAACGCCGCGGTGATGCGGATTTCTCCGCGGGCAGCATCCGGGCGCACACGGATGCGCCGCGCCTCGGCGGCCGCAGAGCTTTTCCCGGTGGACCGCCTCCACGTCGAGCGGATGCTCTGGCGTCGCCGCAAGGTGCCGCACCACTACTCCGGATCGCTGAGCGCCGGGGACGCGTCGCTCCGGCTCGACGGCCAGGATCCGGCGACCGGCATCGCCGTCTCCCTCTCGGTCCCCTACGCCGAGATCGAGCGCGTGCGCATGCCGACCGGGCCCGCCGAGCACGTGGCCGGCGAGCGTGGCGTCGTCATCGAGCTCGTCGACGCGGAGGCGATCTGTCTGGCCGAGGTGGGCGCAGCCCCCTCCCGGGCCCGCTGGCTCGCCGCCCAGCTCGCGAAGCTGTGCGGCGGCGGGCCGGCGACGCCGCGACACGTGAAGGGATCGAGAAGGGAGCCCAGGCGGTGAAGGTCGAAGACGTGATGACGGAGAACGTGCGGACGGTGACGACGGACACCCCTCTGAAGGAGGTCGCCGAGATCCTGGCCGAGCAGCGGATCTCCGGCCTGCCGGTCGTCGAGGCCGGCCGGGTCGTCGGCGTCGTCTCCGAGGCGGACATCCTCGCGAAGGAGCGCGGGGAGGTGCCGCGTCGAGGCGGCCTGCTCGGGCTGCTGCTCGAGGACGGCCTGGAGGCCCGGGCCAAGCTGGACGCGGAGACGGCCGGCGAGGCGATGACGTCGCCCGCGATCACCATCCGGCGCGGCCGCTCGCTGGTCGAGGCCGCCGCGAAGATGATCGACGCGCAGGTGAACCGGCTCCCGGTCGTGGACGACAACGACGAGCTGGTCGGGATCGTTACGCGCGCCGACCTCGTTCGCGCCTTCGTGCGCTCCGATGCCGACATCGCGCGCGAGATCCGCGAGGACGTCATCCTGCACACGCTCTGGATCGTCCCCGACGAGCTGACGATCACGGTCGACAACGGGGCCGTCACACTCGGCGGCGAGGTGGAGACGAAGTCCGACGCGGAGCTGCTGCCGGAGTTCGTGCGCCGTGTCCCGGGCGTGATCTCGGTCGACTCGCGGCTGACCTGGCGGGTGGAGGAGAACCGCCCGTCGCGCCGGCGGAAGGCATAGAGCGAGCCAGGCGTCAGTCGTCTGCTTCGCGGGGCTCCCGCCGGTGAGAGTGCCGGTCGCCCGCGTGCGCGGGGGACGGGGTGGTGCGGGTGCCGCCCGCGCCGGCGCTCGCCGCCGGCACGGGCGGGGAGGCCCCGGTTCGGGACGGCGCAGCCGGGTGCAGCCGGCCGACCGGCTCGAGCCGGCCGACCGGCTCGTCGCGGCCGGTGGCGACGCCGAGGAGGACGAGGTTGACCGCCGCCGCGGCCGCGGCCGCCAGGGCGAGCAGCGCTGCGGCTCGGAGTGCCCCGCGGGGCAGCGCCCGCCGGCTCGGTCTCATGCGGCCGCCAGCTCCCGTCTCAGCCGCGCGGCCTCCCGCGGCCGGTTGGCGACGAGCGCCGCGACCAGCCGGCCGTCGGCGTCGAGGTAGCGGGCGCCGAACGAGTCGGGCGTGCCGTCGAGCTCGACCTGCGTCCACCCCTCGGCGTGCCCGACGTGCTGGAGCCGCAGGCCGAGCTGGTCGGACCAGAAGAAGGGAGGCTCGTCGGAGGGTTGGGAGCGGCCGAGGATCGCGCGCGCGACGGCCTCCCCCTGTGCGGCGGCGCTCGTCCAGTGCTCGACGCGCACCCGCCTTCCCAGGCTCGGACGGAAGGTCGCCGCCGCATCGCCGCAGGCGTAGATGCCGGCGAGCGCCGTGCGGCCGCAGGCGTCGGTGGGCACCCCGCCCGAGCCAGCCGGGGATCCCTGCGGCGCGACCGGCTCGGCGCCGATCCCGAGCACGGCGACGTCGCAGGCGACCTCGGTGCCGTCCGCGAGCAGCACGCCGCGCAGGCGGCCCTCGGGGCCGCGCCGGAACCCGGCAAGCCCGGCGCCGAGGCGCAGGTCGATGCCGCGCGCCCGGTAGCGCGCTGCGAGCAGCGCTCCCACCTCGCGCCCGAGCACGCGCTCGAGCGGCGCGGCCGCAGCCTCGACCACCGTCACCGCCACGCCGAGCGCCTGGGCCGACGTCGCCACCTCGCCGCCGACGAAGCCTGCGCCGACGACGGCGAGCCGGCGAGTCGCCCCCAGCTCGTCCCGCAGCGCGCTCGCGTCTGCGAGCGTGCGCAGGAGGTGCACGCCGGCCGGAAGCCCGGGCAGGGTGCGGGCGCGGGCTCCGGTCGCCAGCACGAGGCTGTCCCAGGGGAGCGTGCGGCCGCCGGCCGTCGTAGCCGTGCGGGCGCGGGCGTCGATCGTCGTCACCCGCGTGCCGAGGAGGAGCTCGATGCCGTGCTCCTGCCAGTGCCCGTCCGGCCGGAGGGCGAGATCGGCGGGCTGCTTCGCTCCGGCCAGGAGCTCCTTCGAGAGCGCCGGTCGCTCGTAGGGCGGGTGCGGCTCCTCACCGGCGAGCAGCACCCGGCCGTCGTAGCCCTCGGCGCGCAGCGTCTCGGCGCAGCGGGTTCCGGCGAGGCCTGCGCCGACGATCAGCACCGTGCCGGTCATGCTGCATCCTGCCGGATGGCGCTGACCACGATCGCGCCCATCGGGCACGCGTCGGCGGCGGCGAGCACGCGCGGGTCGGAGCTCGTCGCAACAGCCACGGCGGTGCCGTTCTCGAGGCGGAAGGCGTCTGAGGCCTCGTCGACGCAGGCGCCGAAGCCGGAGCAGAGGGAGCGGTCGATCTCGATGCGGTAGAGCGGGGTCATGCTGGCCTCCTTCGTTCGAGGGTGGGTGGCGCGAGCGCGCGCCAGGCGGCGGCGGCGACGACGGATCCGAGGGCCGCCAGGTAGAGGGAGAACGCCCAGGGCCTGCTCGTGTCGGTGCCGGCGGCGAGTCCGTGCACCGTCGCGGCCGCGAAGATCGCGTACGCCGCCCAGTGCAGCCGCCGCCAGCTGCGGACGCCGATCCGTGTGCGCAGCGAGAAGGAGGCGTACACGGCGAGCATGAGCTCCGCGGCGATGACGCCGGCGGCGACGGCGGCCGGCCGGTAGCCGGCGGCGCCCGGCAGCACGAGCGCGAGCGGGGTCAGGCGCACGGTGCTGTCGAGCAGGAGCGCGGCCCCGTGCACCGCGACTGCGGCGAGGCCGAGCAGGGCGAGGAAGCGGTGCGTGTCGGTGACCGCGGCCGGACGCAGGGAGCGAAACGGCCGCGACTTGAGCACAAGCCCGGCGAGCACGGACGCGGTGAGGAGCGTATAGGCGGTGAGGCCGGACGCACGGGCGATGAGCCAGAAGGTCGGGTCCGCCTTCACTGCAGCCCCCCGGCGGTCAGCACGCGGCCGTCGGCGGTGACGAGCAGGCAGGCAGCCCCGAGCTCGTCGGCCTCCGTGAGCGCTCGCTCCTCGCCGGCGAGGAAGAGCGCCTTGGCGAGCACCTCCGCCTCGACGGCGCAGCCCGCCACCACCGTCACCTGCACGAGGTCGCTCTCCGCCGGCCAGCCCGTGCGGGGGTCGATCAGGTGGTGCTGCTCGCCGCCGCCCCGGGTCGTCCAGCGGCGCCGGTCGGTGCCCGAGGTGGCGATCGCGCCGCGCGTCAGCTCGAGCGTCAGCGTGCCTTGCGGGGTCTCGACGCCGACCGGCCAGGGGCCGCCGCGGACGGCGAGGTCGCCGCCCGCGTTGACCAGGCAGGGGCCCGCGGCGGCGAGCAGCTCGCAGGCCCGGTCGACGGCGTAACCCTTGCCGATCCCGCCGAGGTCGAGGCGGACGCCCTCGCCGAGCTCGATCTCGCCTGTGCGCGCGTCGACGCACACGCGCCCGCCGCACGCCGCCGGCGCCCGCGCGGCCGTAGAGGCGCCGTTCGCGAGGAGCTCGAAGGAGCGATCGTAGCCCGCGGCGACGAGCGCGTCGTGCACCGTCGGGTCGAAGCGACCGCCGGTGCGCGCGCGGGCGGCGAGCGCGAGCTGCGTCACCCGGACGAGGTCGCGCCCGGCGCGGAGCGCGCCGAAGCGGTTGAGCGCCGAGAGCTCGGAGTCCGGCCGGAAGCGGGAGAGGGCCGCCTCCAGGCGCTCGAGCTCCGCGCGCGCCCGGGCGAGGGCGCGGTCGCTCTCGGCGCTCGGGAAGGCGTCGAGGAGGAGCTCGACGTCGGTTCCCATCGCCCGGAACGCGACTCGCTCCATCTACGACGACCTCGTGATCGTGAGCGGGGGCAGCGTGACGATGCGAACGCTCGGGCTCGCCGCCGGGGCGAGAGCCGCGGCCGCCGCCGCCGCCCGGGCGGCGGCGGCGCGGGAGCGCTGCCTGGCGAGCGCCCGCCGGTAGGCGGCGTAGCGCCGGCGGTAGTCCGCGTAGCGGCGGGCGACGACGCGGCGGACGAGTCGTGCCTCGTACCGCAGGCGCTGCTCGCGCCGGGCGAGCGCCGCGAGCCTCGGGTCGGCCGCCTTCGCCGGGCTCCACGGCTGGGCGGCGACGACCGCCCAGAGGACGAAGAAGGCGAGAAGCGAGGCGGCGAGCGCGCACAGCCGGCCGGCGTGGCTAGTCATCGGCGCCCTCTCCGCGCTCGCGCTCGCCACCGTCCTCGTGCTCGCTCGAGCGGCGCGCGTGGACGACGATCGGCGCCGGACGGACGTAGACGACGCGCTGCGTCCGTGCGGACGGCGTCGCCGGTGAGCGCACGGCCGGGACGGCGCTCGCCGGCGGCAGCTTCGGCACCGGCGGCGGCGTCTTGCGCAGCTCCGCTCGGAGCGACGCCTCGAAGCGGTCGAGCTCGGCCGTTCGCTGTGCGACAGCGGCGCTCGACGCGCCGGCGCGCGCCTGCCCGAGCCGGATCGTCTCCGTGAGCGCAACCGTGCCGGCGATCGCGGCGAGCGCGAGCGAGAGGGCGACGACGGCGACGTGCGTGCGGGGCATCTGCTCCTCCTCGGGACGTGGCGAGGTCACGGTAGGGGCGGCCGGGTTAAGGCCGGGCGAGGCGACGGTTAGGGTTCGCCGCCACCGCGTGCGGCAGGTCGAGCCGGGTGGCCGAGCCGGCCGTCGCCGATCGCGAACCGCGCGCGTCTGCAGACGGGGCTACGGGTCGTCCGAGGGCCGGGCTCGGAAGCCGTAGCGCAGAAACAGGTGGGCGCCGTGGCGGCGGACGTCGACGAGGCGCGCCTGCGCCCCGCGGCGGGGCAGCAGCTCCCTTCCCTCGACGAGCCCGAGGCGGAGCGTTTGCCCGGAGCGACCGGCGAGAACGGGCGACAGGGTGAGGAAGAGCTCGTCGACGAGGCCGGCGTGGACGAGCGCGCCGAAGACGTGCGGGCCGGCCTCGGAGAGGATGCGCGCATGGCCGCGGCCGCGGAGGAGCTCGACGGCCCGCGCCGCGTCGGCGCTCGCGCCCTCGCCGAGCGCGACCACCTCCGCCGGGAACGGGCCGTGCCGCTCGAGCCGCTCCGCACCGTGCGCGGTCGTGAGCACGAGCGCGTCCGGGCCGAGGGCGGGATGGGTAGGGTCGACGGAGCCGCTCCCCGTCAGCACCGCCACCACCGGGAGGGGGCGGAGCCCGAGCCGCCGGCGCAGCTCCGCGAACGCCTCCGCAGCCGCCGGGAACGCCTGCTCGGCCGTCCACAGCGAGCGCGGCGAGGCGTTGAGCGTGCCGGAGCCGACCACGACCGCGTCCGCGCACGCCCGCAGGAGGCCCATGACGAAGCGGTCGGCCTCGCTCGAGCCGCTGATCAGCCGGTTCGACCGTGGCTGCGAGCGGATGGCGACGACGCCGTCGAGGCTGGCGACGAAGTTGGCGTACAGGAGCGGCGCCCCGAGCCCGAGCGGACCGCCGTAGAGCAGCTCCAGCTCGCCCGGCAGGTCGAGCGCGGGACCGCTCCGGTCCGGCCACAGCTGCTCGATCGGCCTCACGCCGGCCGGCGGGCGGCGAGCCCCTGCAGGAAGTCGCTGCGCAGGTCGGGCGCCTCCGTGTAGATCCCCCGCCAGAAGGTCGTCACCGTGCGCGAGTTCTCCTCGCGCACGCCGCGCATCTGCGTGCACAGGTGCGCCGCCTCCAGGTGGACGGCGACTCCGTGCGGGTCGATCAGCTCGACGAGCGTGTCCGCGATCTGCTCGCCCAGCCGCTCCTGCACCGTGAACCGGCGCGCGTAGACCTGGACGAGGCGGGTCAGCTTGGAGATGCCGATGATCTCCTCCCCCGCGACGTAGCCGACGTGTGCCGTGCCGAAGAACGGCAGCGCGTGGTGCTCGCACAGCGCGTGGAAGGCGATCGGCCCCTCGACGATCTGGCCGATGAGCGTGTCCGGACCGCCGGAGCTCTCGGCGGGGAAGACGGTGAGGAGCTTCGGGTCGCCCTCGTAGCCGGCGGTCGCGTCGTAGAGGGCACGCAGGAACCGCTCCGGCGTGTCACGCGTCCCAGGCGTGTCGAGGTCCATCCCGAGCGCGGCGAAGATCTCCGCGACGTACGACTCGAAGCGCCGCCAGTCGTCCGCTCCGATCGCCCGAACGGCCGTGTCGATCCCTGGAACAGACTGGTGCAAGGGATACGGGTGGGGGCCGCGGAGCTCGATCACGTTCTCGGACTGCGGCTGTGACTCCGCCGCCAGGTCGGACTCTCCGTGCACCTGCTACCTCCTTGTCGTGGACGACCGCCGGGCGAGGAGCTCCCGGCGGAGGAAGAGCGGAACGAGCGCGAGCGCGCAGGCGAAGACGAACCAGCAGTAGCCTGTCGGCTCGCCGAGCGCGAGGAAGAGGCCGAGCGCGGCGAGCTGAGTCGAGAGGCCCGTGTTCGCGAGGACGGCGATCGTCGCCCGGTCGTGGTAGGCGAGACGGGCGGCCCCGTCGGCCGCGAGGGGCGCGAGGCGCCACTCGACCACGCGCTCGACGAGCCGGTCCTGCGGCGCGTACACGAGCGCGTACAGGCGCTCGCAGAGCGCCGTCGCCCGCCCCTCGCCGTGCGGCATCGCTTCGCGCACGTCGCCGCGGCTCGCGCGGTACAGGCGCTCGAGGTTGAAGTCGACGCTGAGCACGAACGTGAGAACGACGAAGGCGCCCGCGGCCAGCCCGGGCCGCCCGGTGCGGTAGCCGATCGCTGCGAGCAGCGCCGCGTCGACGATCAGGTCGGACTCGGAGTCGAGGTAGCGGCCGAGGACGCTGACGCGCCCGGAGAGCCGTGCGAGCTGCCCGTCGGCGTTGTCGAGCACCGTCTTTAGCTGCAGGAGGAGCGCCGCGAGGACGAGCTGCCCGCGCCCGATCTCCACGGCTGTGGCGACGCCGGCTGCGGCGCTCGCCGCGACGACGGCGGGGGGCGGGACGCGCAGCGGCAGGAGCGCGAGCACGAGCGGGTGCGCAAGCGGCCGGAACACGTGCTCGCACAGGAGCTCGCGAACGGGCCGCTGCTTGCGCGAGCGCGCGAGGAGGCCGGCGGCGGCGGCAGGCGTGGGGGCGGCGTCGAGGCTCACCGGCGCAGAAGCTGCGTCGTCCGCTAGGAGGCGATGCGCTCGGCCTCGTCGAACGCCGGTCCGGAGCGGACGAGCTCGGTGGCGGCGTCGAGGCGGTCCCAGACGTTCCAGAGCAGCACGCCGCGGATCCGCCGCCCCTCGCCGAGGTAGTAGACGACGCCCTTGCGGTTCGGCTCCTGCCAGTCGGCGACCGTCTCGCGGCGGGCGTCCACCTCTCCCACCGCCTCGTAGCCGAGGTCGAACAGGTCGGAGTAGAAGAACGGGAGGTGATCGTAGGGCGCGTTCGCACCGGCCATGTTCGCCCCCACCGCCCTGCCGTGGCTGTTCGCGTGGTCCTCGTGCTCGACCCGTGCCGCCGTGCCGAGCGCGAGCAGGGGGAAGCGCGCCGCGTCGCCGGCGGCGAACACGTCCTCGCGTCCGCCGGCGCGGCCGAGCTCGTCGACGACGATGCCGTTGTCGACGTCGAGCCCCGCCGCGGCCGCCAGCTCGACCCGCGGCTCGATGCCGATGCCGGCGACGATCGCGTCCGCCTCGAGCGTGCGGCCGCCCTCGAGCGAGACGCGCACGCCGGCGCCCGCCCGCTCGATGCCGGTCACCCCCGTCGACGGGATCACCTCGACCCCCTGCGAGCGGTAGTAGTCGGTCACGAACGACGCCAGCTCGGCGGGAAAGACCCGGGAGGAGATGCCCGCGTCGGCGAAGACCATGGTCACCTCGCAGCCGTTCGTGCGCAGCGCCGCCGCGATCTCGGAGCCGATGAAGCCGCCTCCGACGACGACGAAGTGGCCGCCTCCCTCCGCGCGGGCGCGCAGCCGGCGGTAGTCGTCCAGCGTGCGGAAGTAGACGACAGCGTCGCCGCCGACAGGGAGCCGCCGCGGGCGCCCGCCGGTCGCGAGCAGCAGCCGCTCGTAGCGGTAGGTGTCGCCGGCGTCGTCCGTCGCCGTCCGCGCCGCCAGGTCGACGGACACGACCGTGCGACCGAGGTGCAGGTCGACCCCGAGGGCGTCCGTCCCGCGCCAGATCTTCGCCTCGTCGCCGCCCTTCCACAGGCCCTTCGTGAGTGGCGGGCGGCTGTACGGCGGGTACGCCTCGTCCGTGACGAGGCCGATCGTCCCGTCGGCGTCGTGCTCGCGGATCCCCTTGCAGGCGGCGTCTGCGGTCAGGCCGCCGCCGACGATCAGGTAGCGGTAGTCGGGCACCGATTTCACCTCGCTTGTCGGCTCTGCTCTTTAGACTGAGGACTCGACTTTAGAGCATCGGTGGTGGGCGGCGGCGGGTAGCCGTTCGCGGGTGTGAAGCGCAGGAGCACGCGGCAGGGCTCGTCGGCTGCCAGGCAGCGGTCGGTCTCGCACATGACCGCGCAGGCGCGCCGGCGCGGGAGGTACGACTCCGTGAGGCCGATCCACATGCCATGGTCGAGGTGCACGGCCTGCGCATGTGCGACGACGAGCGGCCGCAGCGGGCACGTCGGCGTCGAGATCGCCGCCTGCTCGCCCGCGACCTCGGCGACGGTCGCCTGGAACCCGAGCCGGCCGAGCGCTGCGCAGACGCGCTCGACGGCGGAGCGCACGCCGCGCGTCGAGCCGAGGCCGGCGGCGTCGGCCAGATCTCGGCCGAAGCCGATGCCCGCCTGCCGCAGCGCCTCCGGGCGGCCGTCGTCCGGGAGCGCGTCGAGCAGGCGGCCGACGAGGCTCTCGTAGCGGCGGCGGGGAAACTCCAGCGACTGCGTCTCCGGGGCGACGCCGTAGACCTTGGCCGGACGGCCGGCGCCGGGCCCGCGGCGCCCCGTGCGCCGCTCGAACGCCGCCACGAGGAGCTCCGCCTGCACGAGCCGCTCGAGCCGCCCGCGCGCGACGTTCCGGTGCACGCGCAAGCGCCTGGCCACCTCCTGCGCCGTCACCGGCCGCGCCTGGGCGCGGACGAACAGGAGCACCTCGCGGAGCTCCGGCTGCGCGATCGCGGAGAGCCGGTCCACTATAGACAGACTAACAGGTTATAGAAGACGGGTGGGAAGCCCGACGGCGAGGGACGTCAGGCGGGGCGCAGGCGGACGACCGCCGCGAGCCCGCCGGACGGTGCCTGCTCCAGGTCGAGCGTGCCGCCGTCGGCCGTCACGAGCCGCTTCGCGATCGCCAGTCCGAGCCCGGTTCCGGCGCGCTTCTCGCCCCCGCGCCAGAAGCGGTCGAACGCCCGCGCGCGCTGCTCGGCCGTCATCCCCGGTCCCTCGTCCACGACGCGGACCTCGACCGCGGCCGCGTCTCGGCGGGCGACGACGGTGACCGCCGTGCCGGCCGGCGAGACGCCGATGGCGTTCGAGAGCAGGTTGTCGAGCACCTGCTCGAGCGACTCGGGCGTCGCCCGGGCCTGCAGCCCCGGCGCCACGTCCGCCTCGAGCCGGACGCCCCGGGCCTCCGCCTGCACCGACCACACGCGCATGCGGACGCCGACGATCTCGTCCAGCCGCACCGGTACGGGCGCGGGCGCGGCCGCGTCGGCGCGGGCGAGCGCGAGCAGGCCGTCGACCAGCCGGGAGAGCCGCTCCAGCTCGGACAGGCTCGCCTCGAGGTCGCGCCGGCCCGGGCCGGTCACGTCGCGCTCGAGGTTCTCGAGCCGCAGCCGGAGCGCCGCGAGCGGCGTGCGCAGCTGGTGGGAGGCGTCCGCGACGAACTCCTGCTGGGAGTGGAGGAGGACGTCGAGGCGCGAGACCGTCTCGTTGAACTCCTCGGCCACCGCCCGGATCTCCGGCGGCCCCGCGTCGGCCGCCGCCCGCGCGGTCAGGTCGCCGCGGCCGACGGCCGCGGCCGCCTCCTCCAGGCGCGAGAGCGGCCGGGTGAGCGTCTGCGCGAAGCGGATGCCGACGAGCGTGGCGGCCGCGAGCACGACGCCGCCGATCGCTGCGAGGAGCAGCCAGTAGCGTGTGACGCGCGAGTCGAGGGCGGAGGTCGGGTAGGTGATCCGCACGGCGCCCCAGATCGCCTGTGAGGAGGCGATCGGCACCGCCACGTAGATCAGGTCGACGCCGAGCGTGTGCGAGTAGCGGGTGCCCGTGACCGTGTGGCCGGCGAGCGCCGAGGCGATCTCGGGCCGCGACGCGAACGGCCGGTGGGCCGTCCGCGCGTACCCCGCCGGCGGATGGGTATCGAAGATCGACATGCCCTGGGCGTCGACGACGACGACCCGGCCGCCGGTGTCCCGCCGGTACTTCAGCGCCTGCGCCTGCAGGAGAGGGCTCGGCGCCGTCATTCCGCGCTCGAGCGGGTCCTCGGCGTCCGCTGCGAGCACGAACGCGTCGCGGACGATCGAGTTCGTCAGGTCGCGCTTCTCGCTGCGGCCGTACTGGATGCCCAGAGGAATCTCGAGCGCGGCGAGGACGAGCACGGTCAGCGTCACGTACGTCGTCAGCAGGCGCCTGCTCATCCCGGGGCCGCCCGGCCGCCGCTCGCGCCCTGTTCGCCGCGGCTTCGGCAACCGCAACCCGTCCAGACCTGCCCCGGAGAGTCGTGTCCCGGGGTCAGACCCCCGGCCGTGGCTTTCCAGGACCTGGCCGCCCCGGCTCCGGCGCCCGGCGGACGGCCCGTCCGACACTGCCTACGCGGCCGTGTCCGCCGTCGGCACGTGCAGCCGCAGGCCGACGCCGCGCACCGTTTCGATCCAGGCCGGGTCGCCCAGCTTCTTGCGCAGCGCGGCGACGTGGACGTCGATCGTCTTCGCGCTCCCGAACCAGGTCGTCTGCCACACCTCCTCGAGGATCTGGGCGCGCGAGACGACGACGCCGGGGTCGCGAGCGAGGAGCGCGAGCAGGTCGAACTCCTTCGGGGTGAGGTCGAGCTCGCGTCCCTCGACGGAGGCGCGGCGACCGCGGACGTCCAGCTCGAGCGGCCCGACCCGGGCCGTGCGCACGGCCGGACGCTCGCTCGTCCGCCGCATGACGGCGCGGATGCGGGCGAGCAGCTCGCGGAAGCCGAACGGCTTGACGATGTAGTCGTCCGCGCCGAGCTCCAGGCCGACGACCCGGTCGACCTCCTCCCCCTTCGCCGTGACCATGATCACGGGCACCCCCGAGCGGCTGCGCAACTCCCGGCAGACGCTGAACCCGTCCATGTCGGGCAGGGCCAGGTCGAGCAGGACGAGATCCGGCTCGGCTGCGGCGAGGGCGTCCCCGCCCGTCGCCACCCGCTCGACGTCGAAGCCCTCGCGGCGCAGTCCCTCCGCGAGCGGCTCGGCGATCGCGTCCTCGTCCTCGACGATCAGCACCTTCACGCTCCCAAGCGTGACGCGCCCGCCCGAGAACCGCAACCGGGAAAGGCCGTATCCCGCCTGCGGAACTCCACCGCGTCCGGGCGGAGGGGAGGGAGCTAGCCTCTCCGCGTGAGCACGATCGCCACCGCCGGCGCGATCGCGCCGGTGAACGGCCTGACCGAGGCGGAGGCGGCACGCCGTCTCGCGCAGCGCGGGCCGCTGGCGAAGCCCGCCTCGAGCCGCTCCTACGCGAGCATCGTCCGGGCCAACGTCCTCACCGTCTTCAACCTCATCCTCGCCGTCTTCGGCGGGCTGACGCTCGCCTACGGCGAGTGGCAGGACGCGCTGTTCCTCGGCATCCTCGTCTTCAACTCGGCGATCGGGATCGTCCAGGAGGTGCGGGCGAAGCGGGCGCTCGACCGCCTGGCCGCGCTGGTCGCGCCGACGGCGCGCGTCGTCCGCAACGGCACGGTGCGCGAGGTCCCCGTGGAGGGGGTCGTCGTCGGCGACCTCGTACGCGTGCAGGCGGGCGACCAGGTGGTGGCAGACGGCGAGGTCGTCGCCGCGAACGGGCTCGCGCTCGACGAGTCGATCCTCACGGGGGAGTCACGACCGGTGCGCAAGCAGCCGGGCGAGCAGGTGCGCTCGGGCTCGTTCGTCGCCGAGGGCGTGGGCGAGATGGAGGTGTCCGCCGTCGGCGAGCAGAGCTACGCGGCACGGATCGTCGGCGAGGCACGCTCCTTCCGCCATCCACGCTCGCCGCTCGAGCGCGCGCTCAACTTCCTCCTGCTCGCGCTGGTCGCCATGATGATCCCGCTCGGGCTGGTGCTCGGCTACGCCCTCTGGCACCGGCAGACACCGCTGCACACCGCGGTGCCGACGGCCGTGGCCGCGGTCGTCACCCTCGTCCCGGAGGGGCTGATCCTGCTCACGAGCCTCGCCTTCGCCGTGGCGGCGCTGCGCATGGCCCGGCGCGGGGCGCTCGTGCAGCAGCTGAACGCGCTCGAGTCGCTCGCCTCGGTCGATCTCGTCTGCCTGGACAAGACCGGGACGCTGACCGAGCCCGAGCCGCGGGTGCTCGGCACGATCGCCGCGCCGGGCGTGACCGCCGCCGAGCTGGAGCGATCGCTCGGCCGGTACGCTGCGAGCGCGACCAGCCGCACCTCCACGCTCGACGCGATCGGCGCGGCCTTCCGGGCGCGCGCGGAGGCGCCGTCGGCGGAAGTCCCGTTCTCGTCCGACCGGCGCTGGAGCGCGCTCGCGGTCGGCGGCGACGCGTACGTGCTCGGCGCGCCGGAGCTCTTCCCGCTCGGCGAGCTGAGGCGGCAGGCGGAGGAGGAGGCGGCCGCCGGCCGTCGCGTCGTCGCGGTCGCCACGACCTCGACCGATCTCGCGAGCGTCCGGCCCGAGGACGGCGTCCCGGCGGACGCGCGCCTGCTCGGCCTCGTCGTGATCGGCGAGCGGCTGCGTCCGAACGCGCGCGAGACGGTCGCCTTCCTCCTCTCGCAGGGGGTGGAGCTGCGGGTGCTGTCCGGCGACCGGCCGGAGACGGTTGCCGCCATCGCCCGCGAGGCCGGCATCCCGGAGCGGGGAGCGGCCGTCGACGGGCGCGAGCTTCCCGAGCGAGACGCGGACCTCGCCGCGAGCGTCCTCGCCGCCTCGGTCGTCGGGCGTATCTCCCCGGAGGGGAAGAAGCGCGTGGTCGAGGCACTGCGCGCGCAGGGCCGCTACGTGGCCATGATCGGGGACGGCGTCAACGACGTCCCGGCGCTTAAGGCTTCGCGCCTCGGCATCGCGCAGGGGTCGGGCTCGCAGATGGCGCGGAGCGTCGCCGACCTCGTCCTCGTGCAGGGCGACTTCGGCTCCGTGCCGGACATGGTCGCCGAGGGCAGGAGGGTGCTGCGCAACCTGACGAGGGTCGCCAAGCTGTTCGTGACCAAGTCCGTCTTCGCCGCCTTCCTCATCGTCTCGATCGGGCTGACGCCGACGGCCTACCCGCTCCTGCCCCGCCACCTCACGCTCGCCGCCTCGCTGACGATCGGCATCCCCGGCTTCTTCCTCGCGCTCGCGCCGAGCCAAGGCGGGTTCCGCGTCCGCGGCTTCGTGCGCGACGTCTTCCGCTTCGCGCTTCCCGCCGGGACGGCCGCCGGGCTCGGCGTCCTCTCGAGCTACACCTTCGTCTACCAGGTGCTCGACCGCTCGCTCGAAGAGTCACGCACGGTCGCGACGACGGTGCTGATCGTCGTCGGCCTGTACCTGATCCTCGCGCTCGAGTCGACCACCGCCCGCCGCAGCGCCTGGGTCTCCGTGCTGTGCGGCGTCCTCGCCGGGATGTACGCGCTCGTGCTGCTCGTTCCGTTCGCGCGCGACTTCTACGCGCTCGCGATCCCGCACCCGCTCGCGTGGGTCGCGGCCGGCGCGGGAGCGGCGCTCGCGGTCGGGGCGCTCGTGCTGACCGACGACCGCTTCGTCCCCGGCTGGGCGCTCCCCTGGGTGGAGCGGAGCGAGGACGCCCTCGCGCACGAGCGCCGGGAGAGATGAGGCCCGCCCGCGGGCCGCGTCAGCGCTCGACCACCTGCTCGCCGTCGAGCAGGCCGTGCTCGATCGCGTAGCGCACGAGCTCGGCGCGGGTCGCGAGGCGAAGCTTCTGCATGATGTGCGCCCGGTGCGTCTCCGCCGTCCGCACGGAGATGTACAGCATCTTCGCGATCTCCTGGTTCGTGTGGCCGAGGGCGAGGAGGCGCATCACCTCGCGCTCGCGCTCGGAGAGCGGATCCTCGTCTGCTCGCCGCCGCTCCTCGGCCTCGGCGGCGGCGAGCCTCGCGCCGAGCGCGGGGTGCACGTAGCGGCGGCCGTCCGCCACCTCTCGTACCGCCGCCACCAGCTCGGTGTCGGCGGCCTCCTTGAGCACGTAGCCGGAGGCGCCGGCGGAGAACGCCTCGCGGACGTAGTGCGGGTCGTCCTGCATGGACAGGACGAGGAGCTTCGCCGACGGCGCCTCCTTGAGCACCGCCGGCGTGCCCTCGATCCCGCTCGGTCCCGGCAGGGCCACGTCCATCAGGATCACGTCCGGCTTGCACACCCGCGCCTCCAGCACGGCCTCCCCGACCGTGCCCGCCTCGCCGACCACCTCCAGGTCGGTCTCCGCGTCGAGGAGCATGCGCAGTCCGGAGCGGACGACGGCGTGGTCGTCGACGATGAGGATGCGGGTCGTGTGCTTCTTGCTCATGCCGGGGGAAGCGGAACCTCGGCCACGATAGTCGTCCCGGCGCCCTGCGTCGACTCGATCGACAGCTTCCCGTCGAGCAGGCGGAGCCGCTCGCGCATCCCCACGAGCCCCAGCCCGCGCCCGTCGGTGCCCTTCGACTCGAAGCCGCGGCCGTCGTCCTCGATGATCGCCGTCACCGCGTCCGGCTTGCGCGCGAGGACGACGCTCACCCGCGACGCACCCGCGTGCTTGACGACGTTCGTCAGCCCCTCCTGCACGATCCGGTACAGGGCCGTCTCGATCTCGCCCGTCAGCCGCTCGCCCGTCAGCGTCTGCTCGAAGTCGACGGCGATCCCCGTCTGCTCCGAGAACGTCTCCGCAAGCCGCTCGATCGCGGGCACGAGGCCGAAGTCGTCGAGCGCCTTCGGCCGCAGCTCGACGGCGAGCCGCCGCACGCCCTGCAGGGTGTCGACGACGAGCTCCCGGAGCGAGGCGGCGCCGGCCTTCGCCTCCTCCAGCGTCTTCGCCTCCTCGAGCGACCTGAGCCCGAGCAGGACCGAGGTCAGCGCCTGTCCGGTCTCGTCGTGCAGCTCGCGCGCGAGCCGGCGGCGCTCGAGCTCCTGCGCGGTGACGACGCGCCGCAGCGAGTCGCGTACCACCCGCTCGGAGATGTCGACGGCGACCGCGGCGCGCTGCGCGAACGACTCCGCGAGGCGCACGTCCTCGTCGGTGAAGGACACGTCGGCGCCGGTCTTGTCGTGCGCGACCATGACGCCGATCGGGCGGCCGCGGGCGATGAGCGGCACGTACAGCGCGGTGATCGCGCCGATCTTGCGCGCGACGTCCTGGTCGACCTCGGGGTCGTCGAGCAGCGCGTCGACGCGCTCGCTGCGACGCCGTGTGAGCACGCGCCCGCTCTTCGAGTTGGGCGCGGGCAGGCGGAGGTCGAGCAGGCTCTCGGCCCCCTCCCCGTCCGCCGCGGCCACTCGCAGCAGGTCTGTCTCGGCCGGGAGCAGGATGATGACGAGCCGCGCCTCGACGAGCTCGCGCAGCCTCGACGCGACCAGCGCGAGCAGGCGCGGCAGCTCGAACTCGCCGACGAGCTGCTGCCCGACCTCGTCCAGCGACTCGAGCTGCCGAAGCCAGCGCGTCGCCGACTCGTACAGGCGGGCGTTCTCGATCGCGACCGCAGCCTGCGCGGCGAGCAGCGTGACGAGCTCCTCGTCCTCCTCGGTGAAGTCCTCGCCGCCCGCCTTGTCGGTCAGGTACAGGTTGCCGAACACGACCCCGCGCAGCCGTACGGGCACGCCCAGGAAGGTGCGCATCTCCGGGTGGTAGGGCGGGAAGCCGACCGAGCGCGGGTCCTGGGTCAGGTCGTGCAGGCGCAGAGGGCGCGCCTCGTGGATGAGCACGCCGAGGATGCCCCGTCCGCGCGGCGGGTCGCCGATCGCCCGGTGCGTCTCGTCGTCGACGCCGACCGTGAGGAAGCGCTCGAGCTCGCGGCCGGTGCGGTCGATGACGCCGAGCGCGCCGTAGCGAGCGCCGGTGAGGGCGACGGCGGTCTCGATCAGCTTGTGGAGGACCGCGTCCAGCGAGAGCTGGGAGGTGATGGCGATGCCGGCTTCGACGAGCGCGCGCTGACGGAGCCCGGTCTCGCTCGCATCGACTTCTGGCATCGCCGACATTCTGGCGTACGGGCGGCCTCGTGGCGACCGGCGCTGCCCGCCGCGGGGTCAGCCGAGCGTGCCTGACGCTGTGCGCCCGATCGCCCCGAACCGGGTCGGCCGGCCGCCCCCGCCGACGTGCGGCAGGCGCCGCTCACGAGGCGGCGAGGCGCCGCAGCACGTACGGGAGGATGCCACCGTGCCGGACGTACTCGCGCTCGCGAGGCGTGTCGAGCCGCAGGCGTGCACGGAACACCTTCTCGTCGGCACGGACCGTGACCTCGCTCGCCTCCGCGTTGTCGACGCCCTCGATCGCGAACTCCTCGCGGCCGGTCAGCCCGAGCGTCTCCGCGCTCTCGCCGGGCGCGAACTGGAGCGGGAGGATGCCCATCATCAGCAGGTTGGAGCGGTGGATGCGCTCGTAGCTCTCGGCGATGACGGCGCGCACGCCGAGCAGGAGCGGGCCTTTCGCGGCCCAGTCGCGAGAGGAGCCGGAGCCGTACTCCTTGCCGGCGATGACGATCAGCGGCACGCGCTCGGCCAGGTAGCGCTGCGAGGCCTCGAAGATCGTCGTCTCCTCCCCCGAGGGCAGGTGCACCGTCCACGTGCCCTCGCTCCCCGGCACGAGCCGGTTCCTGAGGCGCACGTTCGCGAACGTGCCCCGCACCATCACCTCGTGGTTGCCGCGGCGCGAGCCGTACGAGTTGAACTCCGAGCGCTCGACGCCGTGCTCGAGCAGGTACCTGCCGGCCGGGCTGTCGGGCTTGATCGAGCCCGCCGGCGAGATATGGTCGGTGGTGACGGAGTCGCCGACCATGACGAGACAGCGGGCGCCGTGGACGTCCTCGACCGTGCCCGGCTCGCGGGTCATGCCGTCGAAGTACGGGGGCCGGCGGACGTAGGTCGAGGCGGGATCCCAGGCGAACAGGTCGCCTGCCGGCACGGGCAGCGAGCGCCAGTGCTCGTCGCCCGCGTACACGTCGACGTAGGTGCGCGTGAACATCTCGCTGCGGATCGTGGACGCGATCACCTGCTCCACCTCGTCGACGCTCGGCCAGATGTCGTCGAGGTAGACGTCGTTTCCGGCCGCGTCCTGCCCGAGCGGCTCGGCGGACAGGTCGATGTCCATCCTCCCGGCGAGGGCGTAGGCGACGACGAGCGGCGGTGAGGCGAGGTAGTTCGCCTTCACCTCCGGGTGGATGCGCGCCTCGAAGTTGCGGTTGCCGGAGAGGACGGCGCAGACGACGAGGTCGCCGTCGGCGATCCCCCGCGAGATCGGCTCCGGGAGCGGCCCGGAGTTGCCGATGCAGGTCGTGCACCCGTAGCCGACGAGGTTGAAGCCGAGCTGCTCGAGGGCGGGCGTGAGACCGGCTGCGTCGTAGTAGTCGGTGACGACCTTCGACCCCGGCGCCAGGCTCGACTTCACCCACGGCTTGCGTCTGAGGCCGCGCTCGACCGCCTTCTTCGCGAGCAGGCCGGCACCGATCATCACGCTCGGGTTGGAGGTGTTGGTGCAGCTCGTGATCGCGGCGATCACCACGGAGCCGTGCCGGAGCGAGAAGGTCTCGCCGTCCATCGTCACCTCGACGCCGTGCGGCTCCGCCTCGGCGACGGCCACGCTCGCCGGCTCCGGCTCGTGCTCGACCGCCGCGTCGCCGGTCGGTGGGTCGCTTGCCGGGAAGGAGTTCGCCAGCTCGCGGTCGTAGCTCCCGGCCGGGTAGTCGACGCCGAAGGAGCCGAGCTCCCGGAGGAAGGACTGCTTCGCCCGTGCGAGCGGCACGCGGTCCTGTGGCCGCCGCGGCCCGGCCAGGCTCGGCTCGACCGACGACAGGTCGAGCTCGACCACCTGCGAGTAGGCCGGCTCGCCGTCGGCCGGGTCGTGCCAGAGCGCGTTCTCCTTGCAGTAGGCCTCGACGAGCCGGATGCGGTCCTCGTCGCGGCCGGTCAGGCGCAGGTACTCGAGCGTGCGCCCGTCGACCGGGAAGAAGCCGCAGGTGGCACCGTACTCGGGCGACATGTTGCCGATCGTCGCCCGGTCGGCGAGCGGCAGGGCGGCGAGGCCGGAGCCGAAGTACTCGACGAACTTGCCGACGACGCCGACCGAGCGCAGGATCTCCGTGACGGTCAGGACGAGGTCGGTCGCCGTCGCTCGCTCCGGCAGCTCGCCCGTCAGCTTGAAGCCGACCACCTGCGGGACGAGCATCGAGATCGCCTCGCCGAGCATCGCCGCCTCCGCCTCGATCCCGCCCACGCCCCAGCCGAGCACGCCGAGCCCGTTGACCATCGTCGTATGCGAGTCCGTGCCGACGAGCGTGTCCGGGAACGCCTGCAGCTTCCCGTCCACCTCGCGCACCTCGACCACGCGCGCGAGGAACTCGAGGTTGACCTGGTGGACGATGCCGGTCGACGGGGGGACGACCTGGAGGCTCTCGAACGCCTGCTGGCCCCAGCGGAGGAAGGCGTAACGCTCACGGTTGCGCTCGAACTCGAGCTCGGTGTTGCGGTAGAGGGCGAACGGGCTGGCGTACACGTCGACCTGCACCGAGTGGTCGATGACGAGCTCGGCGGGAAGCTGCGGGTTGATCCGCGCGGGGTCGCCGCCGAGCTCGCCCATGGCGTCGCGCATCGCCGCCAGGTCGACGACCGCGGGCACGCCGGTGAAGTCCTGCAGGAGCACCCGGGCCGGCCTGAACTCGATCTCGCGCGCGGGCTCCGCGGCCGGGTCCCACTCGCGCACGGCGGCGGCGTCCTCCTCCGAGCTCGTGCGCAGGACGTTCTCGAGCAGGACGCGCAGCGAGAAGGGAAGCCGGGAGACGTCGCCGAGCGGCCGGATCGAGTAGTCGACGCCGCAAACGGTGAGCGTTGCGGCGTCCCCGACCATGTCTCGATTCAATCACAACGCTCCCGGGCGACTGCGGCGCCCGCCGTCTCGTCGCCGGAGGCAGCCGGCGGCCTGGGGCGGCTACGATCCCGCCGATGCCCCGGGTGGCCGAGTTCACGCTCGACGGCCGTCGCCTGTCCGCGCCGGAGGGCGAGCTGCTCGTGCACGCGGCCGCGCGGCACGGCGTCTTCATCCCCACGCTCTGCCACGACGGCAGGCTCGACCCCTACGGCGGCTGCCGCATGTGCCTCGTCGAGCTGGAGGGCGCGCCGCGGCCCGTGCCGGCCTGCGCGCAGCGGGTGCGGGAGGGCATGGTCGTGTCCACGAACGGGTCCGCCGCGACGCTGCGGCGGACGCTGACCGAGATGCTGCTCGCCGAGCACCTGAGCCCGAATCCGGGCGGCCGGCCGAACGAGCTCGTCGACCTGGCCGAGGAGCTCGGCGCGCAGGCGCCGTTCCTGCTCCCGGACGCCGGCCGCGAGCCCTACTCGGACCGGAACCGCCTCATGGGCTACGACCCGGACGCCTGCATCCTCTGCAACCGCTGCGTCCGCTACACGCAGGAGGTGATGCAGTGCTCGGCGCTCGTCTTCGAGGGGCGCGGGGCGAAGGCGCGCGTCGTCCCCACGCACGGCGCCTCCTGGCTCGACACCGAGTGCGAGCTGTGCGGGGGCTGCCTGTCCGTGTGCCCGACGGGCGCCATCCACGAGAAGTTCCTGGCCGGCGCTCCCGCCGGGCACGAGCGGGAGCTCGCCAGGGTGAAGACGACGTGCACGTTCTGCGGCGTCGGCTGCCAGGTCGACCTCAACGTCGACCCCGAGACGGAGCGGATCGTCAAGGTCACCTCCGACCCGTCCTACGTCCCGAACGAGGGCAACCTGTGCGTCAAGGGCCGTTTCGCCTTCACCTTCGTCCACCACCCGGACCGGCTGACGACACCGCTCGTGCGCGGCGCGGACGGCGAGCTGCACGAGGCCGACTGGGATACGGCGCTCGCGGCGGCCGCGGACGGCCTCGCCCGCGTGCGCGAACGGCATGGGCCGCAGTCGATCGGCGTGCTCGCCTCGGCGCGGCTGACGAACGAGGAGAACTACCTGCTGCAGAAGCTCGCGCGGGGCGTGATCGGGACGAACTCGATCCACTCGTGCGAGGCGACCTGACACGCGCCGACCTTGTACGGCCTGGTCAGGTCGTTGGGCAGAGGAGCAAGCACCAACTCGATCCCGGAGATCGAGAACGCCCGCTTCCTGCTCGTGATCGGCTCGAACACGACGGAGGCCCACCCCGTGCTCGCGCTGCGCATGAAGAAGGCGGTGCGCAAGGGCGCGCGGCTCGTCGTCTGCGACCCGCGCCGGATCTGGCTGACGAAGATCGCCACGCGCCATCTGCAGCTTCGCCCCGGAACCGACGTGTGGCTGGTGAACGCGATGCTGCACGTGATCTTCGCCGAGGGGCTCGAGGACGCCGCCTACCTGGCCGAGCACGCCGAGGGTGCCGACGCGGTGCGGGAGATCGTCGCCCGCTACCCGCCGGAGGTGGCCGAGCAGGTGACGGGCGTGCCGGCCGAGGACATCCGGACGACCGCCCGCGAGTACGCGACGGAGCGACACGCGGCCGTCTTCTACACGCTCGGCATCACCGAGCACGCGTGCGCGGTCGACAACATCTGGGCGCTCTCCAACCTCGTGCTCGCCACCGGCCACCTCGGCTACGAGTCGACCGGGCTGAACGCGCTGCGCGGCCAGAACAACGTGCAGGGGCTGAACGACTCCGGTGCGAACCCCGCCTACTTCCCCGGCTACCAGCCCGTCGACGATCCGGAGGTGCGGCGGAAGTTCGCGCAGGCCTGGGGGGTGCCGGTGCCGGAGACGCCCGGCTACCGGCTCGACCAGATGATGTCCGGCATGCACGACGGGCGGATCAAGGCGCTCTACCTGGTCGGCGAGAATCCCGCGCAGACCGAGCCGAACGCGCGCCACGTCGAGGAGGGTTTCGAGCACCTCGAGTTCGTCGTCGCCCAGGACCTGTTCCTGAACGACACGACCCGCAAGTACGCGGACGTCGTCTTCCCGGCCTCGAGCTTCGCCGAGAAGGACGGCACGTTCACGAACACCGAGCGGCGGGTGAACCGGGTGCGCGCCGCCGTGCCGTGCCCGGGCAACGCCCGCGTCGACCGCGAGATCGTGATCGACCTCGCCCGCGCGCTCGGGGCTGACTGGCCCGACTACCCGGACGCGGAGGCGGTGTGGAACGAGCTCGCCGATCTCTCGCCCAACTGGTACGGGATTCGCTACGACCGGATCGAGGACGTCGGGCTGCAGTGGCCCTGCCTCGACCGCGACGACCCCGGCTCGCAGTTCCTGCACGCCCAGGGGCCCGCGCGCGCCAACGGCAAGGGCAAGCTGTGGCCGGTCGAGTACCAGCCGCCGATCGAGCTTCCGGACGCGGACTACCCGCTGACGCTCTCCACCGGCCGGACGCTCTACCACTACAACTCGGCGACGATGACCATGCGCGAAGCCGGGATTGTGGACAAGCAGGAGGACCCGTTCTTCGAGATCTCGGCGGAGGATGCCTCGGCGCTCGGCCTCGCCGACGGCGACTGGGCGCGCCTCGTGTCGCGCCGCGGCGACCTCGAGGCCCGCGCGCGGATCACCGACCGCGTCTACCCGGGGCTCGTCTGGATGGCGCTCCACTTCGCCCAGGCGAAGGTGAACTGGCTCACGCACGACGTCGGCGACCCGTTGATCGGGACACCGGAGTACAAGGTCTGCGCGGTCAGGGTGGAGCCCCTGCGCCCCGCGGCGCGGGCGGCGGCGCGCTAGCGACCTCGGACGAGCCCGCCGCTCAGGCGCCGCCCTGAGAGCCGGTGGGCGGCGAGGCTCGCAGCGCGCGCGGGCGGCCCCTTCCCGGCCCGGCGAGCGCGCTCTCGACGAGCGTCCGGGCCGCCCACTCGAGCGCGTCGAGCGCGCGCTCCCGAGGCAGGCGCGCGATGTCCTGCATCACGACGACCGGGTCGATGCCGAGGAAGAGCGCGAGCGCCGTCGTCAGGCGTTCGTAGGCGACGGGGTCGAGGTCGTCACGGAGGGGCGCCAGCGCCTGCTCGATCCAGCCGAGACGGTGCCCGGGGCGACGGACGCCCGTACCCGGGTCGAGCGAGAGGCGGAGGATCATGCGCAGCGGTTGCTCGTGATCGTAGGCCCACTCGGCGACGCGGCGGACGAGCCGGCCGACGGCCTCGGATGGGGGCAAGCCGTCCGGGGCCTCGTCGAGAGGCGAGAGCGGGCCGCCGACCGCGAACAGCGCCACCTCGGCGAGCAGCATCTCCTGGCTCGGGAAGTAGCGGTAGGCGGTCGCGCGGGAGACCTGGGCCGCCTCGGCCACCTCGGCGACGGTCGGCGTCCGTCCTTCGCGCAGGAGCGCGGCGGCCGCGGCGACGAGGTCGCGGCGCGTCCGATGCCGCTGCCGCTCCCGGCCGCGGGGACGGCTCTCTTGACGTGCGTCCATCGTCTCTTAATAATACGTCAGGCTCTCTATACGACTCTAGTCTCATCATAAGATGTTCGTCCCAGGAAGACGCTCGTCCAGGAAGGAGGGCACGATGGAGCGGGAGCAGATGGATCGGCTGATCGAGGCGCACATCGCGGCCGAGATGGCGGGTGACACCGCCGGCTGCGTGGCGATGTACACGGATGACGTCGAGCACGACGTCGTCGGCGCGCCGCATGGGCCGCTCCGGGGGCGGGACGCGGCGAAGGGCTTCTACGAGCAGCTCGTCCGAGACATCACGACCGAGGCGATGACGCCCACGCGCCGCTACTACGGCGACGACTTCTGCGTCCTGGAGCACCTCTGGACGGGGACGGTGCCCGGCTCGTTCCTCGGCCTCCCCGGCAACGGGCGACGGATCTCGTTCCGGCTGCTCCACGTCTGGGAGTTCCGCGACGGCCGCATCAGCCGCGAGAACGTCTGGCTGGACAGCGGCAGCATCGTCCACCAGCTGACGGCGCCGGAGCCGGCCGAGGCGCTCGCCCAGTAGAGGGAGGAGACGCTCGCCGGCGACCGCTGGACGAAGCGCTGGCATCCCCTCCTGGGCGGCAGCGTCCGAGGCCGGGCCCGACGTCGCCAGCGGGCGCGGCCGCTGCCGTATCGTCTTGCGCGATGGCAGCCGCGTCCGAGCCCGACTCGCTCGCGCCCGAGGTGGTCGAGCCGCTCCTGCGCGGCCGTTTCGGGCATCCCTACCGGTACGCGGACGAGGCCGAGACGACGCAGGCCATGCTCCAGCCGGACGACCCGGAGGGGGCGACGGCCGTCGCCGACTTCCAGACGGCGGGGCGGGGCCGGCTCGGCCGTCGCTGGACGGCGCCGGCGGGCAGCTCGCTCATGACCTCGATCCTCCTACGCCCCCCGCCCAGCTCCCCGATCGCGCAGCTCTCGCTCGTCGCCGGCCTTGCCACCGCCGAGACGGTCGAGCAGGCGCTCGACCTCTCCGTCCAGATCAAGTGGCCGAACGACGTCATGGTCGACCGCCGCAAGGTCGCGGGTGTGCTGGCGGAGGCGCGCGACGACGTGGTCGTTCTCGGCATCGGGATCAACGTCAACCAGACGGCCGGGGAGCTGCCGGCGGACGCGCGCCTACCGGTCGCGTCGCTGCGCACCGTCGACGGCGTCGTGCGCGAGCGGGCGCCGCTTCTTGCCGATCTCATCGTGCGGCTCGAGCGCGCCTACGGCGCCTGGCTCGCCGGCGGGCTCGACGCCGTCTTCGACGGGATCGGCTCGCGCGACTTCCTGCGCGGCCGCCGCGTGCGCGTGGACGGGGTGGAGGGCGTCGCGGGCGGGCTCGACCGCCGCGGCCGGCTGCTCGTGGGCGGCCACCCCGTCGAGTCGGGGGAGGTGCAGCTCGTCCGCTGACGGCGGCGGCCGGCCGCCTGGCTGCGACTCGCGGCCGAAGACGGGCTTCGCGGCGACCACCTCGCTCCGCACCGGCCGCTCCGGCGTGAGCGCCGGCAGCCAGGCGAGCCAGCGCGGCAGGTACCAGTTCCAATCGCCGAGCAGCTTCATCGCCGCGGGCAGGAGCACCGCGCGCACGACCGTCGCGTCGAGGAAGACGGCGATGGCGAGCCCCACCCCCATCTGCTTGATGTCGAGCGTCCGCAGCGTCGCGAACACGGCGAACACGGCCACCATGACGACGGCCGCGCTCGTCACCGTGCCGGCGGTGCCGCGCACCGCGCGCTCGACGGCACGCTCGGTCGTCTCGCCCCCGTCGACGAGCTCCTTGACCCGCGTGAGGATGAACACGTGGTAGTCCATCGACAGCCCGAACAGGACGACGAACAGGAAGATCGGGAGCCAGGAGACGATCGCGCCGTTCGAGCGGAAGCCGAGCACGCCCTCGGCCCAGCGGTGCTGGAAGACGAGCACGAGCGCGCCGTAGGCCGCGAACACGGACAGCAGGTTGAGCAGGATCGCCTTGATCGGGATCACGATCGAGCGGAAGGTGAGGAGGAGCAGGCAGAAGGCGAGCCCGAGCACGAACGCGAACACGATCGGCGCACGCGACTTCATCTCGTCGTTGAAGTCCTTCGTGCCGGCGGTGATGCCCGTCACGGCCACGTCGACGTTCGGCAGCCGTCCGAGCGTGGCCGGGATCAGGTCGCGGCGCAGGGCTTCGAGCGCGCGGCTCGAGCTCGCGTCGGTGCCGTTGCCGACGAGCGGGATGTCGATCCTCGCGACGGTGCCGTCCGCGCTCACGAACGCCTCGACCGGCCTCTTCATGTACGGCGTGGAGAGCGCGCGGCGGACGAGCTCGGTGCCGGCCCGAACGACGGCCGGAGCACGCACGTTCGGCGCCCTGACGACGACCTCGGCCGGCGTCTGCGCGCCGGGGAAGGCGGCCTGGATGTCCTTGTAGGTCTTGATCACGGGCAGGCTCTGCGGCAGGTCGGTGTAGCCGAGGAGCCGGGTGTGCATGCCGCCGACGGGCACGGCCAGGGCGACGAGGGCGGCGCCGGCGAGGACGAGCGAGAGCAGCGGCCGGCGGAGGACGGCCGACACGATCGCCCCCCAGAAGCGCGAGTCGCCGTCCGCGCGGGCGAAGCGCGACACGAACGGGATCCGGCCGCGGTCGACGCGGTCCTCGAGCTTCGAGAGGAGCGCGGGCAGGATCGTCAGCGAGCCGACGATGGCGACGGCGATCATGATCATCGTCCCGATCCCGATCGACGTGAACACCGGGTTCCCGGGGAGGAGCAGGCCGGCCATCGCGATGAGCACGGTCAGCCCGGAGACGAGCACCGCCTGGCCCGATGTCGCGGCCGTGCGCAGGAGCGCCTCCCGCGGCGCCAGGCCGCGCCGCCGCTCCTCCCGCTCGCGGCGCAGGTAGAAGAGCGAGTAGTCGACGCCGACCGCCATGCCCATGAGCAGGATGACGGAGTTGGTCGCGTCCGAGGATGCCTGCAGGTGGCTGACGAGCGCGCTCGCGCCGAGCGCCCCGAGGAAGCCGGTGAAGGCGAGGCCGACCGGGAGCAGCGCCGCGACGACCGCCCCGAAGGCGAAGAGGAGGATGACGAGCGTGATCGGCACCGTCAGCTGCTCCGCCTTGCGGAAGTCCTGGCCGACCGTCTGGTTCAGCACGTGCGCCGCGCTGGCGGTTCCGAACTCCTCGATCCTGAAGGCGGGGTGCGCCGACTGCTCGGCGGCAACCGCATCGAGGATCGGCTGGATGTGGCGGCGCGCGTCCTGCGCCGAGCCGCGCATCTGGAACTGGACGAGGGCCGAGCGGCGGTCCTTCGACACGAGCCCCTGCAGGCTCGGGTCGAGCGGGGAGCGGAGCTTCGTCACGATCGGGAACGCGAGGAGCCGCCGCTCGACGTCGCCGATGGTGGCCCGGAAGGCCGGGGCGGAGACGGTGAGCGACGCGCTCTGCACGAGCACGTTCTCCATCGCCTGCTGAGTGAAGTCCGCCCGGGCGAGGATCGACTGCGCGCGCGCCGTCTCGCCGGAGCCCGTCTGGGCGTCCGTCAGCTTGCGCGTGCCGGCCACGCGGCCGAGCAGGGAGAAGGCGGCGACGAAGACGAGCCAGGCGGCGAGCGCGGTCTTCCAGCGGCCCGCGCTCCAGCGGCCCGCTCGGGCGGCGAGGTTCATCGGGCCAGTCTGCCCGACGACCGCCGGCCGGCGTCGCACACGGGCTCGTCTACGCGAGCAGCCGGAGCGGGATGTCGACGACGTGGATGCGGGAGCCGTCCTTCGCCGAGCGCTCGTAGACGACGAGCGTCCCCGGCTCGGCCTTCGCGACGGCGAAGCGCGCCGTGAACGCGAAGGTGCCGCGGATGCCGCTGCCCGAGGTCGCCGTGACGACGTGTGTGGCGAGCACCTCGCCGGCGGCGTCACGCAGCTCGTACTCGAACGTGGCCTCGAACGTGTTCGCCGTCCCGCTCGCGTGCAGGGGGCTGCGCACCGCCTGGAAGGGGAGCGGCGACTCGACGAGGATCGCCGGCGTCTCGTCCTCGAAGTCGGCCCGCGTGTACCGTCTCCCCCCGTAGCTGACGGCGCCGGCCGGATCCTGCTGTGTGAGCGTGTAGACGAGCTGCGCGAGGCGCGCCCTCGAGTCGGGGCCGGAGGGGAACGCGCTCGTGAGGCCGGCGCGGCGCTCCTGCGCGGTCGGCCCGGCCGCGAGCGCCTGCAGGAGCGCGGCCCGGCTCGGTGCCGAGACGAACCGCGAGACGGGGGCGACCTTGCCGTCGCGGAGCAGGTACACGCGCGCCTGCGTCGTCGGGCGCGGGACGGTGACGGTGACCGTGACCGTCGTCGTTCCTCCGCCTCCGCCGCAGGCGGAGAGGCCGATGGCGAGGGCGATCGCGATCGGCGACCGTCCCAGCCAGCGCGCGACGCGCCCGGTCATCGGCATCACAGCCTACGCCGAGGCACGAGTGCGCGGCCCGCGGGCTGTCGCGCCGGCGGGCGGAGGCCCCGCCGCTAGAGTCGGCGCATGGCGCCGGCGTCGAAGGGCATCGTGGCGGAAGGGCTCGTCCGCGACTTCAAGGGCGGCGTGCGCGCCGTCGACGGGATCGACCTGGCCGTCGCCGAGGGGGAGATCTACGGCTTCCTCGGCCCGAACGGCGCGGGCAAGTCGACGACGGTGCTGATACTGACGACGCTGCTACCGCCGACAGCCGGCCGGGCGACGGTCGCCGGCTTCGACGTCGTGCACGAGGGGCCGAAGGTGCGCAAGGCGATCGGCGCCGCGCTGCAGGAGGCCGCGCTCGACCCGATGCTGACGGCGCGCGAGCACATGCGCCTGCAGACCGCCCTGCACGCCCTGCCGCGGGAGCTCCGCCGCCGGCGCGGCGACGAGTTGCTCGAGCGGGTTGGGCTGGCGGCCGCGGCCGACCGCAAGGTGCGCACCTACTCGGGCGGCATGAAGCGCCGGCTCGACCTGGCGCTCGCGCTCGTCCACCGCCCGCGCATCCTCTTCCTCGACGAGCCGACGACCGGCCTCGACCCCCAGTCGCGGAGCGCGCTCTGGCAGGAGGTAGGGCGACTTGCCAAGGAGGACGGTGTCACCGTCTTCCTGACCACGCAGTACCTGGAGGAGGCGGACGTGCTCTGCGACCGCGTCGGGATCATCGACCAGGGGCGGATCGTGGCCGAGGGGACGCCCGCCGAGCTGAAGGCGACGATCGGCCGGCCGACGGTCGACGTGGTGCCGGCGGATCACGAGCAGCGCCACCGCGTCGCCGAGGTCCTCTCCCGCTTCGGCGAGCTGACGCGCGCCTCGCCGCACGGCGTGGCCGTCAGGCTCGCGGGCGACGAGTTCGGCCTCGCCGACGTCGTGCGCGCCCTGGACGCCGAGGAGCTGCACGTCGAGCAGCTGCAGCTGCACGCGCCGAGCCTGGACGACGTCTTCCTGGCCAAGACCGGACGCACGCTCGAGGGCGCCGAGCAGGAGCAGGAACGCCCCGAGCTGGTCGGGGAGGCAGGGTGAGCCGGACGCGCACGCAGATCGGCAACCTCGCGCGTCGCAGCGTCCTGCGCACGCTGCGCCAGCCCTCGTACGTGATCCCGCCGCTCGTCTTCCCGACGCTCCTCGTCACCGTCAACGCGGCCGGGCTCAGGCCCTCGACGCTGCTGCACGGCTTCCCGACGCACTCGTTCCTCGCCTTCGCCCTCGCCGTCCCTTTCGTCCAGGGGGCGCTCTTCTCGACCATGAACGCCGGCACGGAGCTCGCCAGGGACATCCAGAGCGGCTTTCTCAACCGGCTGGCGCTGACGCCGATGCGCGGCAGCGCGCTCCTGCTCGGGCATGTGGCCGGAGTGATGGTGCTGGGCTTCGTGCAGTCGGTCTTCTACGTCTGCTACGCGCTCGTCGTCGGCGTTCGCTTCCAGACCGGCGCGGCGGGGGCGTTCGTGATCCTCGTGCTTGCCAGCCTGATCGCGGCCGCGTTCGGCATGCTCGGCGCGTTTCTCGCGCTTCGCACCGGCTCCGGCGAGTCGATCCAGGCGACCTTCCCGTTCCTGTTCGTCTTCCTGTTCATCTCGTCGATGAACACGCCGCGGAACCTGATCGCGGTGCACTGGTTCCGGCTGGCGGCGACCGTCAACCCGGTCTCGTACCTGATCGAGGGCGTGCGCAGCCTGATCATCAGCGGCTGGGACGGGCAGGCGCTCGGGCTCGCGTTCGCGGTCGCCGCCGCCATCGGCGCGGCCTCCGTCGGGCTGGCGGCGTGGGCGCTCGCCGGGAGGCTGGCGCGCACGTGAGGGGCGCCGGCCTTCGCTCCTACCGCTCGGTGGCGCTCGGCGTCGCCTGGCGGACGGCGCACAACGCGCTGACGACGCCGAACATCGTCATCCCGACGCTCGCCTTCCCGTTCTTCTTCTTCACGGCCTTCGCCGGCGGCCTCTCCCAGCTCGAGCGCCTGCCCGGCTTCCACTTCGCCCAGGGCTACACCGCCTTCCAGTTCGTGTTCGTCACGCTGCAGGCGGCCGCGTTCGGGGGTGTGTTCACCGGCTTCGGGATCGCACGCGACTTCGAGCACGGCTTCGCGCGGCGGCTTCTGCTCGCGGCGCCGAACCGGAGCGCGGTTGTCGTCGGTTACGCGCTTGCCGCCGTCGCACGGTGGGCGCTCGTGGCGGCGCTGTTGACGGCGGTCGCCTTCGCCGTCGGGATGCAGGTCGGCGGCGGCGGCGTCGAGCTGCCCGGCCTGTACGGGTTGGCGATCCTCCTCAACTGCGCCGCGCTGCTGTGGTCGACCGGGGTCGCCATGCGCCTGCGCACGATCCAGGCCGGCCCGGCGATGCAGATGCCCGTCTTCCTCGCGCTCTTCTTCGCGCCCGTGTACGTGCCGCTCCCGCTGCTCTCCGGCTGGATCCACGCCGTCGCCCGCGTGAACCCGGTGACGTACCTGCTCGAGGCCGGGCGCAGCTTCGTCTCCGGCGGCACGGTGCACGCAGGCGTCGCCTTCGGAGCGGCCGCGGCGCTCGCCTGCCTGTTCGCGGTCTGGGCGCTCCGCGGCCTGCGCCGCGCCGAGGCGGCGGGAGCGTGACCCGCGGTCACGTCGAGGCGAAGTGGATCGCGAGCCAGACGACGGCGGCGCCGACGATGTTCGTCAGGCCGGTCAGCACCTTCGGGTGGCGGTGGTGGCTCTCCGGGAGCAGGTCGCTCGCCCCGATGTAGAGGAAGAGCCCGCAGAACACCGACAGGACGACGCCGAGCTCCACGTCCGACAGGCTGTACAGCGAGGTGGAGGCGACGCCGAGGAGGGGCGCGACCGCGTCCAGCAGCAGCCAGCGGAGCGCCCGCACGCCCCTGCCACGGTGCTTGAGGACGATGCTGACGGTGTTGATCCCGTCGGAGAAGTCGTGGGCGAGCACCGCCGCGGCGACCACCGACCCGACCGTCGTCGACACCTTGAAGGCGAGCCCGATCCCGACGCCGTCGAGGAAGCTGTGCAGCGAGAGGCTCGCCGCGCCGAGCGCCCCCTGCCGCCGCTGCCCGCGCCGCGCGTGCTCCTCGTCCTCGGGGTGGAGCAGGAGCACGCGGTTCAGGAACATGAAGGCGAAGAAGCCGCTGGCGACGAACAGCGTCACCGTCGCCGGCGCATAGTCCTTCCTGGCGAGCTCGAGCGACTCCGGCAGGAGGTCGAAGAGCGCGACGCCGAGCACCGCCCCGGCGCTGAAGCCGAGGATCAGGTGCAGCTTGTCCTGGTAGCGGAGGGCGAAGCCGCCGCCGAGCAGCGTCGCCACGACAGCCGCCGATCCCAGGATGAGCGCCACGCTTGTCCCTTCGGACGAAGGATGCGGCGCCTCGACCGCTTCTGCAAGTAACTTGCAGAAAGTGCGGAAGACGCGTACCGCCCGTCTCGTCGTCGACCTGCTCCAGACGTACGCGAGACCACTCTCCCTGCAGGAGCTCCACCTGCATGTGCGGGAGCGGCTGCCGCTGACCGCGTACTCGACCGTCTACCGGATCGTGTCGCGCCTCGAGGCCGAGGGGAAGGTCACGCGGGTCGACTGGCGCGAGCGCGGCAGCCGCTACGAGTGGGCGGAGCTCCCGCACCACCACCACGTCGTGTGCGGGATGTGCGGGCGGAGCGTCGACCTCGAGGACGCCGACCTCGGTTTCAGCGAGGCGAGGATCCGGGCGGCGACCGGCTTCCTCGTCAAGCACCACTCGATCGAGCTCGAGGGCATCTGTCCCAACTGCCAGCGCTAGCGCCGGCGCCGGCCGGAGCCGCGCTCGAGGAGGCCGCCGTCGATCGCGGCCACGAGCCCGGCGACGACGCCCGCGCGCGGGGCGAAGCTCGCCGTCTGCACGTACTCGTCCGGCGAGTGGTCGCCGCCCCCGACCGGCCCGAGACCGTCCAGCGTCGGGATGCCGCGGCTCGCCGTCCACGAGCCGTCGGAGACGCCGCCGGCGCCGGCCTCGCCGAACTCGTGCCCGAGCGACGCGCCGAGCGCGATCGCCGCCTCCGCCAGCCGGGCGACGGGCGGCGTTCGCTCGAACGGCGGCGGCCCGCCGAGATCCTGGTAGCGGAGCGTGATCCCCTCGTAGCGCGGAAACGCCCGCACCGTCTCGAGCGCGAAGCGCAGGTCGTCGGCGCTGCGGGCGCGGATGTCGGCGGTGAGGAAGCCGCTGCTCGGCACCGTGTTCGGGCCGTCGCCGGCCTCGAGCTCGGTCACCTGCAGCGTGAGCCCGTCCCGCGCCCCGTCGAGGGCGGCCAGCCGGAGCGCCTCGCGCGCCAGCGCGAGCGCCGCGTTGCGCCCGGTCGCCGGCGCCTCGCCTGCGTGCGACGCCCTCCCCTGTGCGTGCACCCGCAGCCAGGCGGCGCCCTTGCGCGCCGAGACGACCTCGCCGCCCGGCCGCCCGCACTCCAAGCAGAGGACGGCGTCCATCGTCGCCAAGCGGTCGAACGTCGCCGGCGGCCGCGGCCGCGACTCCTCGTCCGGCACGGACACGACCTCGATGAGCGCGAACGGCCGCGGCCCGAGCGCGAGCAGCCGGGCCGCGTGGACGGCGACGGCGAGCCCGCCCTTCATGTCCGCGACACCCGGGCCCAGACACCGTTCGCCCTCGCGCCGGAAGGGTCGTGCGCAGGCGGTGCCGAGCGGGAAGACCGTGTCGTGGTGGCAGAGGAGCCCCACGCGGGCGCGCCCGGCGCCGCGCAGCCCGGCGTGGAGGTAGAGCCCGGCGGGCGTGGGGATCAGCTCGGCTTCGAGCCCGTAGCGCTCGAGCGTGACCGCCAGCACCCGCGCGAACCCGTCGAGCGCCGCCAGGTCGCCGCCGGGGGTGTCGACGTCCACCCACGTCGCCAGGTCGGCGAGCAGCAGGTCTAGGTCGCGCTCGACCCCGTCGCGCACGCGCCGCGCCTCTGCGAGCGCCGCACGTGCCATGGCGCCCGCCGATCCGTGCACGCTCCGAGTCTGACAGCCTTCGCGCGCCCCGTCCACGGCGCCCGGCCGCGAGCGAACCCGGGCTTAACATGCCGACAACGCGGCTTAAATCGGTGCCAACCGCACGCAAACGGACCGCCGCTATAACGGCTGCGTGGACGTGAGGAGCCTCGTGCGCGGCGCGGCGTTCGCCGGCGTAGGCGCGCTCGGCGCGGGGATCGCCCTCGGCGTGGCCGTCGGCACCGGTCTCGGCACGAGCACGACGACGACGACCATTCGCGAGGTCGCTCCTCCGTCCACGGGGAGCGTCACGGAGACGTTCGCTCCCTCCCGCGGCAGGGCGCTGTCGATCAGCGAGATCTACCGGCGGCTCGCGCCGGGGGTCGTCCAGATCACCGCGACGAGCGAGGTGAGCGTCCCCGCCGACCCGTTCCTGAACCCGTTCGGCGCGCCGCTCGTCCAGCAGCAGAAGGCGCTCGGCTCCGGCTTCGTGATCGACAAGGCCGGTCACATCGTCACCAACTACCACGTCATCGAGGGGGCCCGGTCGGTCCAGGTCAGCTTCTCCGACAACGAGAGCTTCAAGGCGGTCATCGTCGGCTCCGACCCGTCGACGGACATCGCCGTCCTGCGCGTCGCGGCCAGTTCGCGGGCGCTCACCCCGCTCACGCTCGGCGACTCCGACCGCGTGCAGGTGGGGGACGAGGTGGTCGCGATCGGGAATCCGTTCGGCCTCGCGCGCACGGTCACGGCCGGGATCGTCAGCGCCCTGCAGCGTCAGATCACCGCCCCGAACCAGTTCACGATCGACCACGTGATCCAGACGGACGCGGCGATCAACCACGGCAACTCCGGCGGTCCGCTGATCGACGCGCAGGGCGAGGTGATCGGCGTCAACGCCCAGATCGACACCGGCAACACGGGCGAGCAGGGGAACGTCGGCATCGGCTTCGCGATCCCGTCCAACACGGTCAAGAACGTGGTCGCGCAGCTGATCGAGCGCGGCCGCGTCGAGCACGCCTTCCTCGGCGTGGACGCACAGGTGGTGACGCCCGAGCTGGCGCGCATCTTCCAGCTGCCGAGCGCCGGCGGCGTGCTCGTCGAGCAGGTGGAGCCCGGCAGCGGCGCGGCCAAGGCGGGGCTCCGAGGGGGAACCACGCAGGTGACGGTCGCCGGCCAGTCGTACCGCCTCGGAGGCGACATCATCGTCGCCGTCGACGGCGCCGCGGTCGACTCCGTCGCGCGCCTGCGCGACCTGATCGCCGAGCGGCAGCCGGGCGACACCATCCACGTGACGATCTACCGCTCCCTCGCGCATGGCTGGAAGCAGGAGACACTCGACGTCAAGCTTGGACGGCAGCCCTCTTCTCCCTCCGGGTAGCCGTCCATGCAGGCCCCGTCTGGGGCCGTCCGCCGCCGTCCCGGTCGCCAGCACGGTTCGGCGGATTCGCTAGGGGCCCCGACCGCCTGCCCGGGGCCCCTAGCGCCATCGCCTACCTGCCGGACCTCGGCGGTGGGAGTGCCGCTAGCCTTCGCGGAGCATGGGCGAGCGCGACGTCGAGCCGGGCCGACTGTTGCTCGAGGAGCTCGGCCTGCTCGAGGACGAGCAGCTGTGGAGCGACGACTCGGCGCAGGCACACGACGGCTGGCACTGCGTGCGCACGGATCCTTTCCCCTGCCCCGCGCCGGGCTGCGCGTTCGTTGCCGAGTTCATGACCGCCGCCCACCTGATCCTCGTCTGGGAGGAGCGCGACGACCCGAACCTGCTCCGCCACGCCGAGCGGGCGAAGCAGGTGGGGCGCAACCCGCGCGTCGTCGAGTACCGGCCGGCGTTCGGCCCGAGCGCGTCGTACTACGCCTGGGAGGCAGCCGGCAGACCCGTGCACGGCGTGCGCGGGAAGCGTTGAGCTTCGGCTCGACGGCGCCCTGGACGGTCGGTGTCGAGGAGGAGCTCGTCCTCGTCGACCCGGAGACGCTACAGCCGGCGCCGGTGTTCGAGCGGGGCCTGGCTGTGCCGGAGCGGCTGAAGGCCGAGCTCTTCGCCTGCTTGGTCGAGGCGGCGACTCCGGTCTGCCGCGACGCCGCGCAGGCGCTCGACAGCCTCGTGTGCCTGCGGCGCGAGGCGGCGAACAGGGCGGCGCGGGCCGGAGCGCGCCTTGTCGCAATCGGCATCCATCCGCTCGCCCGCTCGCACGGGCAGCCGATCGTGTGCGAGCCGCGCTACGAGGAGATGGTCGCCAAGCTCGGCGACGCGGTCTACCGCCAGCTCGTCTGCGGGCTCCACGTACATGTGGGGGTGGCGAGCGAGGAGGCATGCCTGCGGGCGCTCGAGGGCGTGCTGCCGTGGCTGCCGACGCTGATCGCGCTCGCGGCCAACTCCCCCTTCGCGGAGGGGGCTGACACCGGCTGCCGCTCGGCGAGGATCGGGCGGCTCGGCGAGCTCCCAGGTGGCGGCCGACCGCCGGTCCTCCGGCGCTGGTCCGACTGGGAGGCGGCGGTCGCCGGGCGCGACTACACGCGGCTGTGGTGGGACGTCCGGCCGCATCCGCGCTACGGGACGCTCGAGGTCCGTGTCGCCGACCAGCAGACGAGCGTGCAGCGCTCGGCTGGCTTCGCCGCCCTCGCCCAGGCGCTCGTCGCCACGGCGGCCGAGGAGGACCCCGAGCCGGTCGACCGTGCGTGCTACCTGGCGGAGCGGCGGCGGGCGGCCGTGCAGCCTCCACACCCGGCGGCGGTCGCCGCGCTGCGCGGCCTCGTCGAGCCGGCCGCCCGCGCGCTCGGCGGCTGGCCGCTCGTCGAGAAGCTCCTCGCCGGGCGGCCCGAAGCGGAAGGCCAGCTCGAGGCAGGCCCTGTGGGTGCCCTGCGGCACGCGGCCGAGCGAACCCTAGTATTGGAGCCGTCGTGGGCGTCCGCACCGAGACCATCCGGGTGAGCGGCATCCGCTGTGAGCGGTGCGTCAACCGCCTCTCGTCCGCGCTCCAGGGCCACGACGGCCTCGAGTCGGCGAGCGCGAACCTGATGGGCGAGGTGACGCTCGCCTGGGACGACGAGCGGACGACGCGCGAGGCGCTCCTCGAGGCGATGGGCAAGGCGGGCTTCCGCGAGCTCCCTGCACAGGTGCTCTGACGCCTCGCCGCGAGCGCCCGAGCGCTCGGCGGGCGGAATAGCGCCCGCTCCCGGGCCGTTCCTGCCTGCATGGCCGGCAGGTTGCTAGGGTGGCGCCGCGATGGGCGAGACGGAGAGAGACGACGCGCGTCGCCTGGCTGCGGAGGCGCGCAACCGCGTCCGCTTCGAGGAGGAGGCGCTCGAGCTTTCCGACCAGGTGTACCGGGTCGCCCGGCGGCTCGTCTCCACGCGCGAGGAGGCGGAGGATCTCGTCCAGGAGACCTACGCACGGGCCTTCCGCAGCTGGCGCTCGTTCACGCCCGGCACGAACCTGCGCGCCTGGCTCTTGCGCATCCTCACGAACCTCAACATCGACCGGGGTCGCCGCAGGCAGCGCGCGCCGGACGAGCAGCCGCTCGAGGAAGGTGACTACTTCCTCTACAACCGGCTCGAGTCGGCCGTGCGGGACGGGGGAGGAGGCGCGGACGAGGAACGGGTCGTGGAGCGGCTGTCGCAGGACGACATCGTCGGCGCGCTGTCCGCGGTGCCGCACGACTTCCGCGACGTGGTGGTGCTCGTCGACATCGGCGACTTCTCCTACCAGGACGCCGCCAGCATCCTCGACATCCCGATCGGCACCGTCATGTCGCGCCTCCATCGTGGCAGGCGTATCCTGAAACGGGAGCTCGCCGAGCGGGCGACGGGAGGCACGTGATGAGCGTCGAGATCGGCCCGTGCGAGAAATGCGAAGAGATGATGCAGCCGTTCCTCGATCGCGTGCTCAGCGAGGCGGAGCGCGCGGAAGCAGAGCGGCACCTGGAAGCATGCCCGTACTGCGCGAAGCGCTACCGGTTCGAGGAGAGCCTGCGACAGTTCGTGCGCAGGGCCTGCTCCGAGCAGATGCCGCCCGAGCTGAAGGCGAAGCTGGCGGCCCTCAGGACTCCGCTCTGAGGCGCTCGGGCAGGTCCTCGGGGTAGTCGACGTCGCCGGGCGCGCCGAGGTCGTCGCAGGGTACGAGCACCGGCGTGAGCGCACGTGCGCCCTCGTCCGGTACCGACGCCCACGCGGCGCGGGCGAGCAGCACCGGGTGCCCGCGGACGCCGCCGTAGCTCGCGGCGAAAACGTCGTCGCCGCGCGCGCGCCAGGCCTCGACCACCCGGTCGATCGCCGCCGGCGCCACCTCGGGGCCGTCGGCGAGCAGGACGACGGCCGCCTCGGTCTCGGGCGGCAGGGCGGCGAGGCCGCAGCGCAGCGACGCCCCCGGGCCGAGCTCCCACTCCGGGCAGGAGACGACCGGCGCCTCGGCCTCGAGCTCGTACGCGCCCGCGACGACGACCACCGCGCCGAGCTCGCGGCTCGCGCGCGCCCGGGCGACCACCTCGTCGACCAGCAGCCGCTGCTTGGGGCTGCCGAAGCGGGTCGCCGCCCCGGCGGCGAGCACGACGGCCGCGATCACGAGCTCGAGACGAGGACGCGCCGGAGCACGACGAGCCGCGTCGGCCGACCGGTCGGATCGCTCCGGTTGCCGAAGCGGCCGATCAGGTCGACGACGGCGATCCCCTCGACCACCCTGCCGAGTACGGCGTAGTCCGGCGGCAGCTGCGCGTCCCGAGCCGTGACGACGAAGAACTGGCTACCGGAGGTGCCGGCGGGCTCGATCGCCGTCTTCGCCATCGCGACGACGCCGTGCCCGTAGACGACGTGGGCGGGCGGGCGGTCGCGGACGGAGTAGCCGGGGCCTCCCAAGCCGGAGCCGGTCGGGTCGCCGCCCTGGATGACGAAGCCCGGGACGATGCGATGGAAGATGGTGTCGTCGTAGAAGCCTCGCCGTGCCAGGAACACGAACGAGGCGGTGGTGCGCGGCGAGTCGCGCACGTCGAGCCGGACGGCGAAGGAGCCGCAGGTGGTGACGAAGGTCGCCGTCCAGCGCCTGCGTGCGTCGAGACGGGTTGCGGGAGGCATCAGCCGCGGCGTCGCGCGTCTCGTCGGCGGCGTCGTTCTCGCGCACGAGGGCCGGCCCGCGCCGGCGCCGGCGCCGGCCGCAGCGAGCGCGGCGGCGGTCGCGAGCGCGAGCAGCACGGCGAGCCTCGTCGCCCTGGGGGCCATCGTCAGGGCGTCCCGGCTCGCACCGTGGACGTCACCCGGCCGTTTGCCGCGGGCGGTGGCTCGGCGAGCACGAGCGGGGCCGTCACCGCGACGACGTCGGCCAGGTGGAGCAGCCTGAGCGTGAGCCGGGCAGCCCGTAGACGCTCGTCGGCGTCCTCGAGCTTGCCGAGCTCGCGCCACAGCCCCTGCGCCGCCTGGAGCACCTCGGCGATACGCTCGAGCTCTGCGCCCCAGCCGTCGCTCTCCGCGCAGGTGTTGAGCGCGAGGCCGAGGATCCCGAACGTGTCGGCCTGGCGCAGCCAGAGCAGCCCCGTCGCCATCGACAGGTAGCCGTGGAGGCGGGCGAAGACGAGCGGCTGCGTGATCGTCGCCGCCCCCGCGGGCCGTGTCGGCTGGACGGGCGGCAGGCCGTCCGCGATGCGGCGTGCGGTACCCGAGAGGATGGCGCGGAGCTGCTGCTCGCTGAGCCCGGCGGCGCGCGCCGTGCGGGTGGCGAGGAGGAGCGAGTTCGGCTGCTGCCCGTAGGGATAGTCCGAGGCGTAGACGATCTGCTCGGGCGGAACCCGGCGGTAGCAGTCGAGGAGGTCGACGGCGCTCCACACGGAGGTGTCGAAGAAGACGCCGGCCGTGCCCGCGAAGGCGTGCGCGAGCCCGGCCAGGTCGGCGATCCCGGCGTGCGCGATGATCAGCTGGGCGTCGGGGTAGGCCTCGACGAGGCGGCGCAGGTCGGGGGCGATCGGGGGCAGCCCCCGACCGCCGTGGATGAGGATCGGCACCCGCCGCTCCGCGGCGACGGCGAAGATGGGCGCCAGCCGCTCGTCGTTCAGCAGGAAGCCCTGCGCGCGCGGATGCAGCTTGATTCCCCGCGCGCCGCGGTCGAGGCAGCGCTCGGCCTCCTCGACCGGCTGCTCGGCGAGGTCGAGGCGGGCGAAGGGAACGAGCCGGCCGCCGGAGCGCTCCGCGGCGGCGAGCGTCCGGTCGTTCGCCGCGCGGAAGGCCGGGTGGCGGTCGGGCTCGTCCAGGCAGAACATGAACGCGCGCGAGATGCCGTAGGTGTCCATGACGTCGAGCAGCTCGTCGAAGCGCCCCTTCATCCCGTCGATGTCGTCGCCGAGATGGACGTGCGCGTCGACGACGTCGGCGTCCGCCGGGAGCTCCCGCCGGAGCTCCTCCTCCCAGAACGCGCTCACCTCGAGCGCCCGCTCGAACGCCGCCCGCATCGGGGCTCACTGTAGCCGCCGCGTCTCCCGCCCTCTGCGGACGTGCGCGTCCTCCGTCTGCTGCGCGCGGGCGAGCGCGTCGCCGCGGCCGCGCCGTTCGCCTTTTCGCACCGACCCGTCACCCACGCGTGCGAGGTTCGCCGCTACGCTCGACAGCGGGAGGAGGCGCGGGGTGGCCCCGACCGGCGGCGGGGCCGTCGCGGACACGCGACGCCCCGCGCAGCCCACCGACTACGATTCCCGGCCGTGACGAACGTCCTCGTCTACGGCGACACGATGCGCTCGCCCGAGCTTCGCCACGAGGTTCCGGTGCCGGTCCCCGACCCCTTCCTGTACGCGGAGCTCGACGGCGCCCGCCACGTGTTCGTGGGAGCGCTCGAGGTGTCGCGGATCCGGGAGCTCGGCAGCGTCGAGGTGACGCCGTACGAGGACATCGGCTGGGACGGCCTGATCGCACAGGGCGTCCACCGTGAGGATCTCTTCCTGCCGCTCGTCGCCAACGCCTGCCGCCGGCTCGGCATCAGGAGCGCGGTCGTGCCGCGCAGCTTCCCGCTCGCGCTCGCCGACCACCTGCGCGGCGAGGGCGTCGAGTTGACGCCCGACCGGGAGCTCTTCGCGCGGCGCCGGCGCGTGAAGACGCCGGTCGAGCTCGAGGGGATCCGGCGCGCGCAGCGCGCGTGCGAGCGGGCGATGGACGCCGCGCGCGAGCTCCTGCGCGAGGCCCGGCCGAACGGCGCCGGTCTCACGGTCGACGGCAGGCCGCTCACCTCGGAGACGCTGCGGCGGCGGATCTCCGAGGTGTTCACGGAGCACGACGTGCTCGCGGACGAGTTCATCGTCTCGCACGGCGCCCAGAGCGCCGTCGGCCACGAGATGGGATCCGGCCCGATCGCCGCCGGGGAGCCGATCGTCATCGACCTGTGGCCGCGCGACCGGGCGACCGCGTGTCATGCGGACATGACCCGCACCTACGTCGTCGGCGAGCCTCCGGCCGAGCTCGTCGACTACCAGCGCCTCTGCCTGGAGGCGCTCGAGCGGGCGGTGCGGGCCATCCGCCCGGGCGTCCCCGGTCGCGACGTGTACGTCGACACGTGCGAGCTGTTCGAGTCGTACGGCTACCGCACGCAGCTCTCCAAGCAGCCGGGCGAGGTGCTCGACGAGGGCTTCTTCCACGGTCTCGGCCACGGCGTCGGGCTGGAGGTGCACGAGGAGCCGGGTCTCGGCATCGCGAGCCGCGACCCGCTCGTGGCCGGAGACGTGGTCACCATCGAGCCCGGCCTGTACCGGCCGGGGTTCGGCGGCTGCCGGCTCGAGGACCTCGTGCTCGTGACCGAGGACGGCGCCGAGAACCTGACCGCATACCCGTACGATCTGACGCCGTGAGCGGGCCGTCCGGCAGCATCGACACGCTGCTCGCCGAGGAGCGGCGCTACCCGCCGCCGGCCGACTTCGCGGCGCAGGCGAATGCCCGTCCGGACATCTACGACGTGCCGTTCGAGGCGTTCTGGGCGCGCGAGGCCGACCGCATCTCCTGGTTCGAGCCGTGGCGGACGCTGTACGAGTGGGAGCCGCCGTACGCGAAGTGGTACGTGGGCGGCAGGCTCAACGTCTGCTTCAACTGCGTCGACCGCCACGTCGACGCCGGGCTCGGCGAGCGGGTCGCCTACCACTGGGAAGGCGAGCCGGGCGACGCCGAGACGATCACCTACGCCGGCCTGCAGCGTCGCGTGACGCGGTTCGCAAACGCTCTGCGCGAGCTGGGAGTCGGGAAGGGGACACCGGTCGCGATCTACCTGGGCATGGTTCCCGAGCTGCCGGTGGCGATGCTCGCCTGCACGCGGCTCGGCGCGCCGCACACCGTCGTCTTCGGTGGCTTCTCGGCCGACTCGCTCGCGAGCCGGATGAACGACATGGGCTGCGAGGTGCTCGTCACGCAGGACGAGGCCTGGCGGCGCGGGCAGACCGTGCCGCTGAAGCAGACGGCCGACCGGGCGCTGGCCGACGCGCCGCGCGTCCGCCGCTGCCTGGTCGTGCGGCGGACGGGCGGCGACGTGCCGATGACGGGCGGTCGGGACGTCTGGTACCACGAGCTCGCCGAGGGCCTGCCGGACGACCCCACCTCGTGCCCGTGCGAGCCGATGGACGCGGAGGACCTGCTCTTCCTCATGTACACGAGCGGCACGACCGCGCGGCCGAAGGGGATCGTGCACACGACCGCCGGCTACCTCGTCGGCGTGGCCAGCACCCACCACTTCGTCTTCGACCTGAAGCCTGAGCGCGACGTGTACTGGTGCGCGGCGGACATCGGCTGGATCACCGGCCACTCGTACATCGTCTACGGCCCGCTCGCGAACGCCGCCACGAGCGTTATCTACGAGGGGACGCCCGACTTCCCGGATCGCGACCGCTGGTGGGCGATTGCCGAGCGCTACGGCGTCACCGTCCTGTACACGGCTCCGACCGCCATCCGGGCGCACATGAAGTGGGGCCCCGAGCACGCGGCGAAGCACGACCTCGGCCGCCTGCGCCTGCTCGGCTCGGTGGGCGAGCCGATCAACCCGGAGGCATGGGTCTGGTACCACGAGCACGTCGGCGGCGGGCGCTGCCCGATCGTCGACACCTGGTGGCAGACGGAGACGGGCATGATCATGATCACGCCGCTTCCGGGCGTGACGACGCTGAAGCCCGGCTCGGCGACGAGGCCCTTCCCGGGCGTGGACGCGGCCGTCCTCGACGAGTCCGGAAACGAGGTCGGGCCGGGCGGCGGCGGCTACCTCGTGCTGCGCCGGCCGTGGCCGGCGATGACGCGTGGGATCTTCGGCGACGCCGAACGCTACCTGGCCACGTACTGGTCGCGCTACCCGGGCGTCTACTTCGCGGGCGATGGGGCGCGGGTCGACCACGACGGCGACTTCTGGCTGCTCGGCCGGGTGGACGACGTCATGAACGTGTCCGGCCACCGCATCTCGACGATCGAGGTCGAGAGCGCGCTCGTCGATCATCCCTCCGTGGCGGAGGCCGCCGTGTGCGGTCGCAACGACTCGCTCACCGGGCAGGCGATCGTAGCGTTCGTCACGCTCAAGGGCGGGCAGGAGGGCTCGGTGGCGATGCTCGAGGAGCTCCGCAACCACGTCGCGCGGGTGATCGGGCCGATCGCGAAGCCGGCGAACATCCTCTTCACGCCGGAGCTGCCGAAGACGCGCAGCGGCAAGATCATGCGGCGGCTGCTGCGCGACGTGGCCGAGAACCGGCCGCTCGGCGACACGACGACGCTCGCCGACCCAGCCGTCGTCGAGGAGATCCGGCAACGCTCCGCTGCGGGCGCGTCGGAGGAGTAGCCCTCCTGCGCTCACGGCTGCCGGCTCGCAGGCGGCCCGGCGCCACAGGCCGCCTCAGCGCGTCACCGCCGTGAACGTCCGGGTCGAGCCGGGCGCCCCGGCGAGCCGTGTTCGCTCGGCCCCGGTTTCGGCCGTAGGGCTCGCGGTCGCGGTTGCGTCCGTCCGGCGAGGGTGGGAGGATCGACGTCGGCGCCCGGGTCGAAAGCACTCTGACGGGCGGAGCCGGAAGGTGCTAGCTGACGGCCCGCCGACCAGGGGCACCGATGCAAACCGTCAGGCCGAAGCCCTCAGGGTTCGGCCTGCCCTTCGCCGCCGGCCGCGGGGCCGGGCGCCGCTACGAGAGCAGCCGCTCGAAGCGGTCGGCGTCGTCGAACGGTCCGATCACCGCCAGCCGCAGCGACTCGTCACGGACGAGGTCGGACGCCACCCGCAGGACGTCCTCCGCGCTGACCGCGTCCAGGCCGGCCAGCACCTCCGCCGGCTCGGCGGCGCGGCCCTCGAGCACCTCGCGGCGCAGGCCGAACGTGTTCGTCCCCTGCGGGCTCTCGAGGGAGAGGACGAAGCGCCCTTTGGCGTAGGCGCGCGCCTTCTCGAGCTCGTCGGCCGGCACCGGCTCCGCCGCAACCTTGCGCAGCTCGCCGGCGATCGTCGTCACGGCCTCGTCGATGCGCTTGATGTCCACCCCGGCCTGCGCGAACAGCGTGCCCGTGTCGGTGTAGCTCTGGTTGGCGGCGAAGACGTAGTAGGCGAGCCCGCGCCGCTCGCGCACCTCGGTGAACAGGCGCGACGACATGCCGCCGCCGAGCACGACGCGGAGCAGCTCGAGGGCGTAGCGGTCGGGATGCACGAGCGGGTAGCTGGCGACGCCCATGCACAGGTGCGCCTGGTCGGAAGCCTTCGTGTGCACCTTGACGCGGCTGTCGTTCACCACCGCCGCCCGCTCCGGCTCGCCCGACTCGGCCGGGGGGAGGTCGCCGAGCAGCGCCTCGATCCGCTCCATGAGCCCCTCGCCGAGGTTGCCGGCCACCCCGACGACCATGCGGGCGGGCGTGTACCAGCGGCCCAGGTACTCCATGAACGTGTCGCGCGTCGCCGCCTGGATCGTCTCCTTCCTGCCGATGATCTCGCGGCCGAGCGGCTGGTCCCCGTACACGAGGTGGTCGTAGACCGAGCCGATGTAGTCGCGGGGCGTGTCGACGTACATGTTCAGCTCCTCGACGATGACGCCCTTCTCGCGCTCGATCTCCTCGGCGTCGAACTTCGAGTGACGGAGCATGTCCGTGAGGACGTCGAGCGCCACGTCCCGGTACTCCGTCGCGCAGCGCACGTAGTAGCCCGTGTACTCCTTGCCGGTGAAGGCGTTGAACTCTCCGCCGATCGAGTCGATCTCGGCCGAGATGTCGCGCGCCGACGGGCGCCGCTCCGTACCCTTGAAGAACATGTGCTCGGCGAAGTGCGCGATCCCGCTCGCTTCCGGCCTCTCGTAGCGGGAGCCGGCGGCGAGCATGACGAAGCAGGAGACGGACTGAGCCTGCGGCATCGGGGCGGTGAGCACCCGCAGCCCGTTGGCGAGCGTCTGGCGTTCGAAGGTGGGCATGCGCCTGATGCTAGCCGCGCCGCTCCCGGCGCTCGGCAGGGCACCGCGCGGCGGCGCGGCGCTACTCGAGCCGGGCGAGCTCGTCGAGCAGGCGGTCGACCTCGTCCGCCGTGTTGTAGTGGACGATGCCGACGCGGACGGCGCCGTCGTCGAGCCCGAGCCGCCTCATCACCTCGAGCGCGTAGTAGTTGCCGTGCCAGACGGCGAACCCGCGCTCGCCGAGGCGAGCGGCGGCCTCGGCGGGACGGACGCCGTGCACGCGGAAGGCGAACGTGGGCACACGCCCCTCCATCGTCGGGAGCCCGTACAGCCGGCAGGTCGCCGGCAGCCCGTCCAGGAAACGCTGCCCGAGCGCCGTCTCCCAGGCGACGATCGCGTCCCAGCCGATGGATTCGATGTACACCACCGCCGCAATGAAGCCAGCCAACAACTCGAAAGGCTGTGTTCCCGTCTCGAACCGATGACCCAACGGCTCGTCGGATTGCGGCCTCACCTTGTACGGTCGCCACCGCTCCGCGACCTCCCTCCTCACGTACGCGAGCCCCAGGTGCGGCCCGAAGAACTTGTACGGCGAGCAGACGAGCACGTCGACGTCGAACGCGCGGACGTCGGTCGGCCGGTGCGGGGCGTAGTGGACGGCGTCCGCCCAGGCGAGCGCCCCGGCGGCGTGCGCGAGCTCGGCGATCCGCCTCGCGTCCGTCAGCGTGCCGACGGCGTTCGAGGCGAGCGGGAAGGCAACGACGCGCGTCCGCTCCGACAGGAGGCTTGCGAGGTCGTCCAGGTCGAGCGTGCAGTCGTCCCGGATGTCCGCGTGGCGAACGACGAGGCCACGGTCGTGCGCGAGCTCGAGCCACGGCGACACGTTGGCGTCGTGGTCGAGCCGCGTGACCACGATCTCGTCTCCCGGCCGGAAGGCGCGGCCGGCCGTCCGTGAGAGCGCGAAGTTGAGCGTCGTCATGTTCGGCCCGAACACGATCTCCTCCGCCGAGCTGCCGAGGAAGCGGCCGGCGGTGGCGCGCGCCCGCTCGAGCAGGGCCTCGGTCCGCCGGCTCGTCTCGTACGGCCCGCTCACGTTCGCGTTCGAGTCGCGCAGGTAGGCGGCGATCGCGTCGACGACCGAGTCCGGCACCTGCGTGCCGCCCGGGCCGTCGAAGAAGGCGAGGTCGCGCGCGAGCGCCGAGAAGCGGCGACGCGCGCCGTCGAGGTCGAACGGCGGCGTGACCGGGGAGGCGACTGGCATCGTCCAACCGTACCGATGTCATCCGGGCCGCGGGGTACGGTGCCGCACATGAACAGGCTGCGGCCGCTGAGCGAGACCGACTGCTACACCCGCCTCTACGGCCAGCGCGACCCGACGGTCACGATCGTCTCGAGGCAGCCGCGGCGCCGCGAGCGGCCCATGCCGTCCGGCGAGGAGCTTCGGCAGGCGCTGTCCGAGCGGCTGGATCGCAGGGACCCGCCCGCTCCGCTCGACGCAGAAGCCGCATAGCCGTGGCTGGCTGCGCCCGGGGCAGCACGTGTCTGCCCCGCCTGCGTGGCGGCTGGGTGTCGATCGCCGGCGGTAGCGCGTGGCGTCTGCCGCCCGGCGGCGCTGGCCGGCGTACCCCACTGCCCGGCCGCTCGGGCGACGCCGGCTCCTCCTGAACCACCCCGCCGGGGCACCCCAGCCCACCACCCGCTGCGAGCATAGCGAGGAGGTGCGCGCCGGTGGGTGTCGAGAGCGTGCCGAAAGCGCGACGATGGGCCGCAAGCCCGCCCTGCGCGGCCGGGTCCCGGTGCGAGCTCGGCCTGCGCTCAGCCGCGCCAGCGGTTGGTGATCGGCGTGCGCCGGTCGCGTCCGAACGCACGCGGGCGGAGCTTCACCCCGGGTGGCGCCTGGCGCCGCTTGTACTCGGCCCGGTCGATGAGATCCAGCGCGCGCTCGACCGCGTCGCGGTCGAACCCGCCGGACAGGAGCTCCTCGCGCGAGCGGTCGAGTTCGACGTACGCCTCGAGCACGGGGTCGAGGCGGGCATACGCGGGCAGGGAGTCCTCGTCGAGCTGGCCCGGCCGCAGCTCCGCGCTCGGCGCGCGCTCGATGATCGAGACGGGGATCAGCTCACGGCCGGCGCGCTCGTTCAGCCGCCGCGACAGGCGCCACACGTCGGTCTTGTACACGTCCTTGAGCAGCGCGAACCCTCCGGCCATGTCTCCGTACAGCGTCGCGTAGCCGACCGACAGCTCGGACTTGTTGCCGGTCGCCACGACGAGCCAGCCGAACTTGTTCGACAGCGCCATCAGCAGCGTCCCGCGAGCGCGTGCTTGGATGTTCTCCTCGGTCAAGTCGCGCTCCCGTCCCGCGAACACGGGCGCGAGCGTCGCCTCGAACGCCGCGACGATCTCGTCGATCGCCAGCTCGAGCAGGTCGGTGCCGATCGACGCAGCCAGCCGGCGCGCGTCACGCCGCGTCTCCTCGGACGTGAAGCGCGACGGCATCGACACGCAGTGGACACGGCCGTGGCCGAGCGCCTCGGCGGCGAGTGCCGCGGTCAAGGCCGAGTCGATGCCGCCGGAGAGGCCGATGACCACGTCGCGGAAGCCGTTCTTGTCGACGTAGTCGCGCAGCCCCAGCTCGAGCGCGAGCCGCATCTGCTCGAGGTCGTCGGCGAGCGGCGCCACCGTCGCCGCGGGCGCAGGGGCGGCAACGGGCGACGTCTCCAGCGACACGACCACCGGCTCCGGCGGCTCCTCCAGCTCGCGTGCGAGCGCCCGGCGCCGGACGTCGCGCAGGCGGCGGCCGATGGCGACCGCCGGGTCGACGTCGACGACGACGAGCGCCTCCTCGAAGCCCGGCGCGCGCGCCACCAGCATCCCCGCATCGTCCAGGACGAGCGAGTGGCCGTCGAACACCAGCTCGTCCTGGCCGCCGACGGCGTTGCAGAAGGCGACGAAGGCGGCGCTGTCGCGCGCGCGCGCCGCGAACATCTCCTCCCGCTCGCGGTCCTTGCCGACGTGGAACGGCGACGCCGAGATGTTGACGAGGAGCTGCGCGCCCGCGAGCGCGAGGTCGGTCGCCGGCGGGCCCGGCTGCCACATGTCCTCGCACACGGTCGGCCCGACGAGGACGTCGCCCAGCCGGAGCAAGACGAGCTCGCGGCTGGGAGCGAAGTAGCGGTCCTCGTCGAAGACGCCGTAGTTCGGCAGGAAGCGCTTGCGGTACATCGCCTTCACCTCGCCGCCCGCGCACACTGCGCAGGCGTTGAACAGGTCGCCGTCGAAGTGCGGGACGCCGACGAGCGCCGCGAGCCCCTCCGTCGCCCGCGCGATCTCCCCGAGCGAGCGCGCCGCCGCCCGCAGGAAGCCGGGGCGGAGCAGGAGATCCTCGGGCGGGTAGCCGGTGACGGCGAGCTCCGGGAAGAGGACGAGCTCGGCGCCCGCCGCGCGAGCCTCGGCCAGGCGGGCGAGGATGCGCTCACGGTTGCCGTCGAGGTCGCCGACGGTCGTATCGATCTGCGCGAGAGCCAGCCGCATCAGAGTTTTAGCCTATCAGTCGAAAACTCGTGGCAGCCGCGACCCGCCGCCGCCCGCCGTCGCAGGCTTCGAGCTCACGCGGCCGGCGCAAGCGCGCCGGCGATGTCCTCGAGCGCCTCCGGGTTCTCCACGGAGGAGAGGTCGCCCGGGTCCATGCCGAGCGCCGTCGCCCGCACCGCGCGGCGGACGATCTTCGCCGAGCGGGTCTTCGGCAGCCCGGAGACGAACACGATGCGCTCCGGTGTGAACGCCTTGCCGAGCTCGCCGGCGACGAGCTCGCGCAGCTCGGCGGCGAGCGCGTCGTCTCCCTCGTGTCCGGGCGCGAGCACGCAGAACACCCAGGCCGTCTCGCCCTTCACCTGGTGTGGGATGCCGACCGCAGCCGCCTCGGCGACTGCCGGATGGGAGACGACGGCCGACTCGATCTCGGACGGGCCGATCCGCTTGCCGGCGATGTTGAGCGTGTCGTCCGAGCGCCCGTGCAGAAACCAGTAGCCGTCCTCGTCCACAGAGGCCCAGTCGCCGTGCGTCCAGACGCCGGGGAAGCGCCGCCAGTACGTGTCGAGGTAGCGCTCGGGATCTCGCCAGAAGCCGCGCGTCATCCCCGGGAACGGCTTGCGGCAGACGAGCTCGCCCACCTGGCCGGAACCAGCGATCGAGCGGCCCTGCTCGTCGACGACGTCGACCGCCATGCCGAGGGCCGGGAAGCCGAGCGAGCAGGCCTTGATCGGCATCGCCACCGACGGCGACAGGAAGCAGGCCGCGACCTCCGTGCCGCCCGAGATGTTGATGATCGGGCAGCGCCCGCCGCCGACCCGCTCGTGCAGCCAGCGGTAGGGATCGGGGTTCCACGGCTCGCCCGTCGTCACCATCAAGCGCAGCGAGCTGAGGTCGGCCGCCGGGTCGCCGTGCGTCGCGAGCGAGCGCACGAGCGTCGGGGAGCAGCCGAGGATGGTCACGCGCTCGGCCTCGATCAGGCGCCAGAGCCGGTCGTGCGGCCAGTCCGGTGCGCCCTCGGCGAAGACGATCGTGGCAGCGAGCGCGCCGCAACCGACCACCGTCCACGGGCCCATGATCCAGCCCATGTCGGTGGCGAAGTGGATCACGTCCTCCGGCTGCACGTCCGCCTGGTAGGCGGCCTCGCGGACGATCGAGGCGAGGAAGCCGCCGTGCACGTGGACGACGCCCTTCGGCCGGCCCGTCGTGCCCGAGGTGTAGATGAGGAGATAGGGGTGCTCGGAGTCGCAGGCGAGCGGCTCGAGCGTCCCCGGCGAGGCGGAGACGGCGTCCTCCCAGAACAGGTCGCGGCCGGCGGTCATCGGCACGGCGTCGAGGCCGAGGCGCCGCCAGACGACGACGTGCTCGACCGCCGGCGCCTCCGCGAGCGCCTCGTCCACGACGGCCTTCATCGGCAGCTCGCGTCCGCGGCGGAGCGAGCCGTCGGCGGTCACGACCACCCGCGCCTCCGACTCGCGCAGCCGGCTCGCCACCGACGGGGCTGCGAAGCCGGAGAAGACCGGCACCTGCACCGCGCCGACGTGGGCGCACGCGTGCGAGGCGATCGCGGCCTCCGGCGACATCGGCAGGTAGAGCGCGACGCGGTCGCCGGGCTCGACGCCGAGTCGCACGAGCGCTTCCGCGAGCCGCGTCACCTCGGCGGAGAGCTCCCCGTACGAGAGGCTGCGCCGGCTGCCGTCCTCGCCGGCGAAGACCGCGGCCGGCGCCTGCGCGCGGGAGCCGCAGGCGTGGCGGTGCACGCAGTTCCACGCGATGTTCAGCCTGCCGCCGACGAACCACGTCGCCCACTCGGGGCCGCGGGAGGCGTCGACCAGACGCTGCCACGGCTGGGCGAATTCGAGCCCGAGGTCCTCGACCGCCGCCTGCCAGAACCAGTCGGGGTCGTCGATCGAGCGTGCCACCAGCGTGCGGTAGTCGTCGATGCCGTGCCGGCGCATCAGCCGGCCGACGTTCGACCTCTCGATCGTCTCCCTGTCCGGCGTCCACACCACCTCCGCCATCGGCGCGCAGCCTAGACGAACCACGGAGCCTCGCGGGCTCGGCAGCCGTGACGACGGCACGAACCTAGTCGCTGCTAACTTCCCCGGAACGCTCGAGGGCCGTCACGGCACGGCGGCCCCGCTTCGGTTCGAGAGGAGCGAAGGAAGGAGAGGGAGGTCGCCCGTGAAGGCACGCGTGCTCGAAGTCGTCCTCGCCCCCCACAACCGGAAGTGGTGGACGCTGCTCTCGGTCTCCTTCGGGCTGTTCATGATCATGCTCGACAACACGGTCGTGAACGTCGCCCTCCCGTCGATGCAGCGAGCGCTGCACATCTCGACGAGCGAGCTCGAGTGGGTGGTGGTCGGCTACGCGCTCTCCTTCGCGACGTTCATGCTCACCGGTGGCAAGCTCGCCGACCTGTTCGGCCGTCGCCGGCTGTTCGTCGTCGGCCTGACGATCTTCACCGGCGCCTCGCTCGCGTGCGGGCTCGCGCCGACGGCGGGCTTCCTGATCGGCGCGCGCGTCGTGCAGGGCGTCGGCTCGGCGATCATGAATCCCTCGACGCTCGGCATCATCACCGCCACCTTCCCGCCCAGGCAGCGCGGCACGGCCATCGGCATTTGGGCGGGAGTGTCCGCGATGGCGCTTGCGATCGGGCCGCTCGTCGGCGGCCTGCTGACCGAGAAGGTCGACTGGAGCTGGATCTTCTTCATCAACGTGCCGGTGGGCGTGGTCGGCGTCGCGCTCGCGTTCTGGGCGATCGACGAGAGCCGCGACATGTCCAGGGAGCAGCGGCTCGACCTCCCAGGACTCGTCTCCTCGGCCGTCGGCCTGTTCGCTCTCACCTACGCGCTGATCGAGGCGAACACCTACGGCTGGACGTCGGGGCGCATCCTCACCCTGTTCGGCGTGGCGGTCGTCGCGCTCTCGGCCTTCGCCGTGCTCGAGCTGCGGCAGCGCCTGCCGATGCTCGACCTGCACCTGTTCCGGAACGTCAGCTTCTCGGGCGCGAACCTGTCGATGCTGCTCGTCGCGCTCGCGATGTTCGGGATCTTCTTCTACAACTCGCTCTTCATCCAGAACATCCTCCGGTTCGACCCGATCCAGACGGGCGCCACCTTCCTGCCGATGACGGTGCTGATCATCCTCATCGCGCCACGCGCCGGGAAGCTCTCCGACACGGTCGGGCCGCGCTGGCTGATCGGAGGCGGGCTGGCGCTCGTCGCCGCCTCCCTCGTCCTCTTCGCCCAGCTCGACCGCGGCTCCGACTTCTGGAACATCCTCCCCGGGCTGCTCGTCGGGGGCGTGGGCATGGCGTTCACGATGACGCCGACCACGGCCGCCGCCATGGGGTCGGTGCCCGTCGACAAGGCGGGGATCGGCTCCGCCGTGCTCAACTCGATGCGGCAGGTCGGCGGCTCGCTCGGCATCGCCGTCATGGGCGCGGTCGTCGGCAGCGAGGTGCACGTCGGCGCGCGCAGCCCTGCCTTCGCCGGCCAGTTCGTGAGCGGCTACCACCACGCCCTGTACGTCGCCTGCGGCATCGCGGCCGCCGGCGCGCTCGTCGCGGTCGGCACGGTGCGGAAGGTCCGCCACCTCGACCCGACCGAGGCCGAGGCGACGGCCGCCGCCTGAGGGATCGATGAGCGTCGTGCGCACCCGCTGCCGGCTGCCGGCCGCCGAGCGCCGCGCCGGGCTCGTCGAGGCCGGGTTGCGGGTGTTCGGCGAGGCGAGCTACAGCGGCGCCACGACCGCCGACATCGCCCGCGCCGCTGGGGTGAGCGAGCCGATCCTGTACCGGCACTTCCCGTCCAAGCGGGCGCTCTACTTCGCCTGCCTGGACGAGATGTGGCGGCGCCTGCGCGAGCGGACGGAGGCGATCATCGCGGCCGAGCCGGATCCCGCCGAGTGGCCGTTCGCGGCGCCGAAGGCGTTCGCCGAGCTCCGCTCGCGCGGCGTCTCCTGCGCGCACCTGTGGATCCAGGCGCTGAGCGAGGCCGGGGATGACCCGGAGGTGCGCCGCTACCTGCGCAGGCACCTGCGCGAGGTGCACGACTTCCTCGCCGACCTCATCCGCCGCGCGCAGGCAGCGGGCGGTGCAGCCGCCGCCTGCGATCCCGGCGCCGAGGCCTGGATCGGCATGGGGATCGGACTCCTCCGCTCGGTCGAGGAGCGGATGGGCGGCCTGCTCGACGCCGACGACGTGGCGGCGATCCTCGCCGCCCGCAGGCGTTCGCTCGGCGTGGGCTGAACGGCCGCGGGCGCTGGGCCGGCGGGCGGGGCGCATGCGTGTCCGAGAAGAGCGAAACCCCGGGCTGCGGCTACCCGGGGTGTCGCTCGAACTGCCCGTCACGACGCTGCGAGGCTCGGGAACCTCGGCCCTGCGGCCCGGCCGACCCCTCGGCAGCCTTCGCGCGACCCGTGACGCCCCCTGCTGGGCGAGCGACCCTGCAGGATGCCAGCGACTGTACTGGCCATGTCCCTCTTTGTCAAGTAGCGCCGTGAAGTAAAGTCCGCTACAGTCACTTCACTTCGGGAGTCGGCCGGGAGGGGGCACGTGGGGTTCACGGAGCTCGGCGGTTCGCAGGAGCCGGCGGCGGCCGGGACGAGCGTGGGCGCCGCCGCTCTCGGCGAGCGCGTGCGGGCGCTCCGCGTCGCGGCGGGGCTGTCGCAGAGCCAGCTCGCCGCCGGCCGCTGCTCCAAGGAGTACGTGAGCCAGATCGAGCGCGGGAAGACCCGTCCGACCGCCGAGACGCTGGCCTGGCTCGCCGAGCGGCTCGGCGCCGACCCGTCGTTCCTCGCGAGCGGGGTACCCGCGGCGGCGCGCAGCCGGCTCGAGGCGGTCGTCGCCCGCGCCGAGGCGCTCGGCGAGCAGCACCGCCACGAGCAGGCGCGCGACGAGTTCTCGCGCGCCGCCGCCGAGGCCGATGCTCTCGGAACGCCCGAGCTCCGGCTGCGCTCGCTCGCCGGCGAGGCCTGGGCGCGGATGGAGCTCGGCGAGATCAAGGCGGCGATCGACCTCCTCCTCGAGGCGCGGACGATCGCCGAGGGCCCCCGCTTCACCGACCTCGAGCGCGCGGACGTGCTCTTCCGGCTCGGCGTCTGCCGCTACAAGCTGTCCAGCATCTCGACGGCCACGGCGCTGTTCGACGAGGCGCTCGCGCTCGCCGAGCGCTCCGGCTTGCCCTGCGACCGCCTCCGGGCCGACATCCTCGGCTGGCGCTCGCGCTGCTACCGCCGCCAGCGCGACTACCTCGCCGCGCGCGAGGACGTCGAGCGGGCGCTCGAGCTCGCCGAGGCGCTCGGCAACCCGCGCACCGCAGCCAACGTCTACTTCCAGGCCTCGCTCGTGGCCGAGCGCCAGGGGCACCTGGGGCTGGCCCGCAGCTACGCCGAGCGGGCCCGCGCCTGCTACGAGGAGCTCGCCGACCGGGGCAACGTCGGCCGCCTGCTCAACAACCTGGGCGGGCTCACCTTCCAGCTCGGCAAGCCGGAGGAGGCGGTCGAGCACCTGAAGAGCGCCCTGCGCACCCTGCTCGAGGAGGGAAGCGACGTCGAGGCGGCGCACGTCGTCTGCTCGCTGGCCGAGGTGCACCTGCACACGGGCCGGGTGGAGGAAGCCGAGGCCGAGGCGCGCAAGGCGCTCGAGTTGCTGGGCGATCGCGTCGACTACGTGTACGAAATCGGCACCGCCCAGCTCGCGCTCGGCCGCTCGCTCCTGGAGCAGGATCGCCTCGACGAGGCTCAAGAGATCCTGCGCGCGGCCGATAGGAGCTTCGAGCAGTTTGCCTCGGTGAGCCACCGCGCGGCCGCCTGGGTTGCGATGGGCGACCTCGCCGCCCGGCGAGGGGACGATCGCAGCGCAGCCCGGCTCTACCGGCGGGCAGCCGAGGCGCTGCAGGACGTCCACTTCTAAGCCCCCGACGGGGGGTAAAGGAGGAAACATGCACAAGGCGCGGATCCTCTTCCTCGTCTCCACCGTCGTCGCGCTCGCCGTGCCGCTCGCCGGCATGTTCGACGGCCACTAGCCGGAGTCGAGCGGCAACGACCGAGCTGGGGCGAGGGCCAGGGTCAGGCGGCTTCGGCTCTCGCCCCGGCACCTTCGCGCGGCGGGCGTGCGGCCCTCCGGGGCTAGACTCGGGCCGTGCGCGCCCGTGCGCTCGCCTCCGCCGCCGCGCTCGCCTCGGTGCTCCTGCTCGCCGCGTGCGGCGGCTCGGGTGCCGGCCGCGGCCGTGAAGCGGCCGGTCGGACGCGGGCGACGACGCCCGCGCCGGGATCGATCGCGGCGCTGCTCGAACGGCCCGGCCCGACCGTGTCCGCGATCCCCGGCACCGAGGACTATGCTTCCGGGCCGACCCGCGTCTCGTTCCTGCTCATCGACGGCCAGGGCCGCACGGTCGACCGGCCGCGGGCGAGGGTGTGGGTGGCGCGGTCGGACGACGCGCCGCCGTTCCTGCACACGACCGCGGTGCTCGAGCAGATCGGCGCAGCGGGCTCGTCGGAGCCTGCTTCGGGCGAGCTCGCGCACATCTACGTTGCGCGCTTCTCCGTGCCGCGGCCGGGGATCTACACCCTCGTCGTCGAGCCTGTCGGCGGCCGCCGGGTGCAGGCCGAGCTGCACATCCAGGTGCGCGCGCGGCCGCAGGCGCCCGCGGTCGGCTCGAAGGCGATCGCCTCCGACACCCCCACCATCCGCAGCGCCCACGGCGACCTCGCCCGTCTGACGACGCGCGTGCCGCCGGACCGCGCCCTCCTCCGCTACTCGGTGGCCGAGTCGCTCGCCGCCCACGCGCCGTTCGTGCTCGTCTTCGCCACGCCCAAGTTCTGCACGAGCCGCACGTGCGGGCCGGTGGTCGACGTCGTCGACGCCGTCCGGCGGCGCTTCGCCGGGACGGCGATCCGCTTCATCCACGTCGAGATCTACAAGCGGAACAACCCGGCGCTCGGCGAGAACCGGTGGGTGAAGCAGTGGCACCTGCCGACGGAGCCGTGGATCTTCCTCGTCGGCCGCGACGGCCGGATCAAGGCGCGCTTCGAGGGGTCGGTGTCCGTGGGCGAGCTCGCCGAGGCCGTTCGCCGCAGCCTGGCCGGCTGAGCCGCGGTCGCTGCGACGGCGCCCCGGCCGCGCCTGCGACAATGGCCTCGACGTCGTCCCTGCCCGCGACGAGGAGGTCGGCATGAGCACGAACGGCTACGCGAAGGACGTGCTGGTCTCGACGGACTGGCTCGCCGAGCGCCTCGGCGATCCCGCGATCGTCGTCGCCGAGGTGGACGAGCGCCCGGACCTGTACGACGAGGGGCACATCCCGGGCGCGGTCAAGCTGCACTGGCAGGAGGACCTCCAGGACGCGCTCGAGCGAGACCTGGTCGACCGGAGCACGTTCGAGGCGCTGATGGCGTCCCGCGGCATCGGCAACGACACGACGGTCGTCCTCTACGGCGACAAGAACAACTGGTTCGCGGCCTACGCGTACTGGTACCTGAAGATCTACGGGCACGAGGACGTGCGCATCCTCGACGGCGGACGCCAGAAGTGGATCGACGAGGGTCGCGAGCTGACGACGGAGGTTCCGCAGCCGGAGCCGGCGTCGTACACCGCGCCCGAGCGGGACGAGTCGATCCGGGTCTTCCGCGACGAGGTGCTCGCCGGGCTCGGCTCGGAGGACGTCGTCCTCGTCGACGTGCGCAGCCCCCAGGAGTACGCGGGCGAGCTGATCGCGCCGCCCGGCTACGAGCAGGAGGGCGCCTCGCGCGCAGGGCACATCCCGGGGGCGCGGTCGATCCCCTGGGCGACGGCGGTGCGCGACGACGGCACCTTCCGGCCGGCCGCCGAGCTGCGGGAGCTGTACGGCGGCAAGGGGGTGACGCCGGGCCGCGAGGTCCGTGTCTACTGCCGCATCGGCGAGCGCAGCGCGCACACGTGGTTCGTCCTGCGCGAGCTGCTCGGGTACCCGGTGGTGAAGAACTACGACGGCTCGTGGACCGAGTGGGGGAACCTGGTCGACGTGCCGATCGAGCGCTGACGGCCGCGGCCCGGAGGGCGGCTTCGAGCGACGGTGGGGAAGCCTCGCGCTGCCCGGGGCGCGTACAGTGACGGCGTGCACGCCGGGCTGGACAGCGCCGCCGGGACGGGCGCAGAGTCGGTGCAGCTGACGAGCCTCGCGGTCGCCGGCGGTTGCGCTGCGAAGTACGCGGCCGGACGGCTCGAGCAGCTCCTCTCCGGGCTCGTGCCGGCCGCAGCCGAGAACCTGCTCGTCGGCCTCGACCCCGCCGACGACGCCGCCGTCTACCGGCTCGACGGCGAGCGCGCCCTCGTCTGCACGGTCGACTTCTTCCCGCCCGTCGTCGACGACCCGCGCGACTTCGGCGCCATCGCCGCCGCGAACGCGCTCAACGACGTCTACGCCATGGGCGGGACGCCGCTCGTCGCGCTCTCGATCGCCGCCTTCCCCGAGCAGCTGCCGACGGCGGCGCTCGCCGCCATCGTCGGCGGCGCGGACGAGACGGTGCGGAAGGCCGGAGCGGTGCTCGCGGGCGGGCACACGATCCGCGACGACGAGCCGAAGTACGGGCTGGCGGTCGTCGGCACGGTGCATCCCGACGGGATCTGGCAGAAGTCGACCGCCCGTCCCGGTGACGCCGTCTTCCTGACGAAGCCGCTCGGCACCGGGCTTGTGCTGCACGGCCACAAGCGCGGGCTCGTCTCCGCCGCGGCGCGCGACGGGGCGGTCGGCTGGATGCGCGCCCTGAACCGGGACGCAGCCGACGCGCTCCGCCCGTTCGCCCCGAGCGCCGTCACGGACGTGACCGGCTTCGGCCTGGCGGGGCACGCCCACGAGACCGCCTCGCGCAGCGGCGTCCGCATCCGTCTGGAGCTCGACCGCGTCGCGGTGCTCGAGGGGGCGCTGGACGTCGCCCGGGCGGGCGAGCGGACGGGCGGCGATGCCCGCAACCGCGACTTCGCCGGCGCCGCCGTCAGCGCCGACGGCGTCGATGCCGAGCTGGTCGCGCTCGCCTTCGACCCGCAGACCTCGGGCGGTCTGCTCGTCTGCCTGCCGGCCGAGCGCGCTGCGACGCTGCAGGCCTCGTTCGACGCACGCGGCCTGCACCTGCGCCGCATCGGCCGCGTCGAGGAGGGCGAAGGAGTCGTGCTCGAGTAGCGTGCACGTCGCGGCCAGCCGCATCGAGCGGTTCCGCACCGCGCCCGCGACGCCGGAGCTCTTCCGGGCCTCGGCGCTCGCGACCGTCGTCGGCCTCTACCTCGTCGTCTCGACGGGAGCGGTCGTGCGGCTCACCGCCTCCGGGCTCGGCTGCGACAACTGGCCGCGGTGCGGCAACACGCCCTTCCCGGAGAAGGGCGGGCACGCCTTCATCGAGTTCGGCAACCGGGTGATCGCCCTGTGCGCGATCGTGGCCACCCTCGTCTGCTGGCTCGCCGCCCGGCGCACCCCCCGGCTCGCGCCGTGGGTGCGGGCGCTTGCGCTCGCCGTCTTCCTCGGCAGCGTCGCACAGATCCCGCTCGGGGGCCTGACGGTCATCTTCCACCTGAACCCGCTGCTCGTGATGGCGCACTTCCTGCTTGCCGTGCTCGTGCTGGGAGGCGCGGTCGTGCTCGGGCTCGAGGCGCACCGGCTGGTGGCGGGGGGCGCGGCGCCGGTCGGTCGGGCGTGGCTGCGGCGGGCCGGCGTCGCCCTCGGCGTCGCCTGCTTCGTGCTCGTCGTCACGGGCGCCTTCGCCACCGCCGCCGGCCCCCACCCCGGCGGATCGGACGTGCACCGGCTGGGAGAGGCGCTTCGCTCGACGCGCGTCCACGCCGTTACCACCCTCGTCTTCGCCGTTTCGTTCCTCGCCCTGCTCACGTGGCTCCAGCAGCGGCGGCACGAGCTCCCGCGGGTCGCGAACGCGGCGCTCGGGCTGCTCGCCCTGCTGGGGGCGCAGGTCGCGGTCGGAGAGGTGCAGTACCACACCGGCCTCCCCTGGTGGCTCGTGCTCGTGCACGTGTCCGTCGCTGCCGCCGTGTGGGCGTGGACCGTGGGCTTCGTCTGGCTCCTGCACAGGCCGCCCGCCTCCTTCGCCGAGTGCGGCACGTAGACTGGTCCCGTGTCCGGCGAGCTCCGGATCGAGTATCACCCGACGCTCGAACGGCCGGTGATGGTCGCCGCCTTCCGTGGCTGGAACGACGGCGCTCAGGGTGCCTCGCTCGCCGGCGGCTACCTGGCTCGCGTGTGGTCGGCGCGGAAGTTCGCCGACGTCGACCCGGAGGAGTTCTTCGACTTCCAGGCGACCCGTCCGGTCGTGTCGCTCGTCGACGGGCTGACGAGGCAGCTCGACTGGCCGGAGAACGCCTTCTACCACGCCCGCCCGCACGGCCTCGACCGCGACGCCGTCCTCGTCCTCGGCGTCGAGCCGAACCTGCGCTGGCGCCGCTTCACGGAGCTGATCGTCGGCGTCGCCCGCGAGCACAGGGTGGAGCTCGTCGTCACGCTCGGCGCGCTCCTCGCCGACGTCCCGCACACGCGCTCGGCGCCCGTGACCGGCACGGCGAGCGACCCCGAGCTCGTCCAGCGCCTCGGACTGCAGGCGTCCCGCTACGAGGGGCCGACGGGGATCGTGGGCGTCCTCCACGACGCCTGCCGTCGGGCGGGGCTGCCGTCCGTCAGCCTGTGGGCGGCCGTGCCGCACTACGTGTCGCTGTCGCCGAGCCCGCGCGCCGCGCTCGCCCTGTGCGAGCGCCTCGGCTCGCTGCTCGGCGCGCCGATCGACGTCGGAGAGCTGGAGCAGGCGGTCGACGCCTACACGCGCCGGGTCACGGAGGCGGTCGCCTCGGACGAGGAGACGGCCGAGTACGTGCAGGAGCTTGAGCGCCGCGCGGAGATGATCGACGAGAGCGACCTGCCGAGCGGCGACACGCTCGCAGAGCAGCTGACGCGCTTCCTCCGCGAGCGCGACGAGCAGGAGGAGCCACCGGACACGGCCCGCGGCGAGCAGTAGCGGCCGGGCGGCAGTTTCGTCCGCAACCGGCTCAAGGTCGCCTCGGCGATCGCTCGCGCTGCGCAGTAGGAGCGCGGCAGCCTCGCCGGCTACCTGTGGGAGCCGGTCGGCGGCGAGCTGATCGTCGGCTGCTGGCGGACGCTCGCCGAGGTGCCGGCCGAGACGGCCGAGGCGCGCTCAGCAGGGACGTGAAGCGGCGCGGCTTCCGCTTCGTCGGCCCGACCGTCTGCTACGCGTTCATGCAGGCGGCCGGGCTCGTGAACGGCCACCTCCTCGGCTGCTTCCGCCGCGACGTGGTCCGCGCCTGAGCTCGTCGCGTCCGAGGCGGCGGCGAGGGCTCGTCGACGCCGTCAGCGCCGGCAGCGCCGGGGCGGCGTGAGCTCGACGACGTGCCGGGGCTGTCCGCTCCCGTCGAGGATGTACAGCCGCTGCGCGGCTGCGTCGACGCCGAGGAGATCCGGCTCCAGCGAGGGCGGCAGTCGCGTGCTCGCCCGCACCTTGCCGGTCTGGGCATCGATGCAGGCGACGAAACGCCCCTGGTTCGCGAGCCACAGCGCGCCGCCGCCGTAGACCGTCTCGCCCCACATCGCCCAGTGGAAGAGGCGGCCCCCGTCGGTGAAGACGCCGAGGCCGGGCGGAGCGACCAGCGCGAGGTCGCGCTGGCGGAGGTGGATCGTGACGCCGAGGTTGCCGGTGTTGAACGACGCCCACACGCCGCCCGGGACGGCGGTGAGGGCGGCGCCTGCCGTCGAGAAGGCGATCGGGCCGCGGCTCGCGTGGGCGAGCAGGCGCCCCGAGACGGCGTCGTACTCGAACAGCTCGGCGCCCGCGATCCCGCCGTCGGCGGCGTGCGCGGCCGAGACGTACAGGGAGCGCCCGCTCGGGTCGACCGCGACCTGACCGGTCCGGAGTCGGGCGGGCAGCGTGATGTGTGCCAACGTCGCGCCGGTGGCGGCGTCGATCCGGAGCAGCGTTCGCGAGCTTCCGATCCATACGGAGCCGTCGGGGCCCGTGGCGAGCGCGACACCGGCGCAGGGATCCGAGCCTGTCGGCAGACGGACGGCGCGGACGACCGCCAGCCGTCGTGGGTCGACCTCGACCAGGCGAGGCTGCCGCACGCACGAGGGGAAGAGCCACACGCGGCCGGCGGCGACCGCCAGGGCATCCAGCGAGAAGCGCGGCCCGCGGCGGACGACGCCCGTCTCCAGGCTCGTTCGCTCGAGGAGGAAGGGGCCGCGCAGGCGTGGCGTCTGCGAGACCGAGGTGAAGAGGTAGCCGCCGCTCAGCACCTGGCTGGAGACGTTCGGGGATTCGACCACGAGCGAGCGCGCGGGCCACGCCGGCGCCGCGCGGCCGGCTGCGAGGCTCCCAGCGGTCCGCCTCCCGGCGAGCGAGCCGGTCGCCGGCTCGCCGGCGCTCGCCGAGGCGAGGGCGAGCAGCGCGCAGGCGGCCAGCCGCACGGCCGGGCGCCGGCTCGCCGGCGCTCTCGCCGGTCGGCCGACGCTGGCGTGCACCCGTAGCACCGCTCGCGCACGATACCCATCGCCCGGGGGGACGAAGCCGGCCGGGCGCGCACCCCGGGCCCGGTCCACGTGCCGCTCGCTAGCCGAACGTGAAGGCGTAGGCCGAGAGGCCCGGCGTGAAGCGCAGCTCGAGGCTGCCGTCCGTGTCGCGGCCCTGGTCGAGCAGCGTGTACAGGCGGTCCTCCGTCACGCGCAGGCGGTGCAGCAGCCGGCCGTCGACGACGACCGTCACGACGCCGCGTCCGCCGAGGACGAGGTGCACCCGGCGCGCGTGGAAGCGGAGCGCGAGGCGCGCCTCCTGCCCGGCGACGATGCGCTGCCCCTCGACGCGCCAGGCGCCGCCGTAGGCGAGCTCCCCCTGCCCGAGCGAGCGCGGTAGGCGGTAGCGGGCGAGGGCGTTCTCGCGCAGCGGCGAGCCCGCGTACTGCGAGGGGTCGAGGCGGTCGTAGCCCAGGTACGTCTCCGGGGTGAGGCGGTAGTACGGGGTCTCGTCGGGCATGCGCAGCGCGGCCGGAAGCGAGCGGTTGCGCTCGGCGAGCAGGCTGCGGATGCGGTTTTCGGTCTCCGCGTAGCGCCCCTCGCCGAAGTGGGCGGCGCGGACGTGCCCTCGTGCGTCGATCAGATACTCCGCCGGCCAGTACTGGTTCCCGTACGCCTGCCAGGTGCCGTAGGCGTTGTCGATCGCCACCGGGTAGCGGATGCCGAGCTGGCGGGTCGCCCGGCGGACGTTCGCCACCTCGTGCTCGAACGCAAACTCCGGCGTGTGCACGCCGACGACCACGAGCCCGTCCTTCGCGTACGTCCGCTCCCATGCCTCGAGGTACGGGAACGTGCGCAGGCAGTTGATGCACGAGTAGGTCCAGAAGTCGACGAGCACGACCCGTCCGCGCAGGCGCGCGAGGGAGAGCGGCCGGCCGCCGGGGGTGTTCAGCCAGCGCGCGATGTTCGTGAAGTCGGGCGCCGGCCCGTAGTCCGGGAGGCCGCTCGCCGGCCCGGGCCTGCGCGTCGTACGCCGCTCGACGACGCTCGCGCCTCGGCGGAACTGGCTGCGGCCGTAGGCGCTCGCCTCGCTGTGCTCCTGCAGGAAGCTCGTCCAGCCGGGGAGCCAGCGCTGCAGCCGCGTGTCGAGGTCGAAGACGAGCCCGAACGCGCCCGCGGCGACCACGAGCCCGAGCACGGCGCGGAAGCGCCCGACGCCCGCCCGGATGCGGCCCGAGGCGCTCCGGCCGCCGATGGCGATCGCGAGCAGCACGACCGCCGCGCCCAGCGTGTACGCGACCGCGACGGCGATCGTCTTCACGCCGAAGTCGACGGACGCCGCCGAGCTCGTGACGAAGGCGATGGCGGGACCGCCGCACGGGACGAAGACGAAGCCGAGCGCGCAGCCGAGCACAAAGCCGCCGCCGAGGTCGCTCGACGGCCCGCGTCCGAGCCGGGCGAGCGGCCGCTCGAGGAGCGCGCCGAGGCCCGGGACGAGGAGCGTGGCCGCGACGAGGAAGAGGAGACCGATGGAGATGTTCCGGAGCAGGTCCTGCGGCAGGCCCAGCCGGTCGAGCACCCAGACGGCGAACAGGACGGAGACGAGGAAGCAGGTTGCGAGGCCGGCGACGATCGCGAACGGCCGTCGCCGGCCGCCGCTCGCGCCGCCCGCGAGCACGATCGGCAGCACCGGCAGGACGCAGGGAGAGATCGCCGTGATCAGGCCCGCGACGAACGCCAGCGCGACCGCTACGGCGAGCATGCGACCGTTATTCGGTCGAGCCTCCCTGCTCGGATCTCTCCGCGTCCGGCTCGTTCTCGGTGGGGGGCTCGCCGCCGTCGGTCGCGCTCGTGTCGACCTCGGCCGGACCCTGCGCGGACGGCTCGTCGCCGGCGTCGGCGGCGGTCTCCTCGGGCGCCGCCTGGCCCGCCGCCTCCGCGTCGCCTCGCTTCTTGCGCCGCCGCCGGCGGCGAGAGCGCCGCGGCGGTTTCGGCTCGGGCAGGTCGCCCGCGAGCGCGGCGGCGATCTCCGCGGGCGTGCCGAGCTCCTCGCGGGCCGACTCGAGGAGCTTCGTCGCCCGCGGCGTGTAGCCGTCGGCCGAGGCGAGGAGCGCCGCCGCTACCGGGAGCGGCAGCTCGCGCACGGCGACGACGAGCTTCGCCGCGTTCTCTTCGTGGCGGTGGCCGCGCGAGTTGGCGAGCGCGCCGAGCAGGCGCTTCGCCTCCGGGTACTCGGCGCTCGCCTTGCGGTCGAGCGCCTTGCGGGTCGCCCGCGCGAGCCGCCACGTCCAGCGGACGAGGATCTGCTCGGGCGCGTCCGGCTTGCCGTCGCCGATCGCCTGCAGGAGCACGCGGACGCCCGGTTGCCGGTCCTTCTCCCACGTCGGCGCCTGCGTGACGAGCGTGACGAGGTCGTCGAAGCTGGCGCGGTCGACGCGCATGGACACGCGGTCGGCGAGCGCCATCATCCGCAGGCGGCGGTTGGGGTTCTCCGCCGCGCACGTGAACAGGAACGTCTCCAGGGCGGCCTTGCTCGCGCGCCCATCGGTGAACTTCTGCACGAACGCCTCGCGCTCCTCGAACCGGAGGTTGCGGCCCGCGAATGTCGCCCAGTAGCGCTGCTCGTCCTCGTCCAGGTAGCGCGGGTCGATCCGCTGCCACTCGCGGGCGATGACGCCGAGACGCCGCTTCACGTCCGGCGTGACGGGGACGAGCCACGGCGCCGGCGTCAGCTTCCGCCTCGCGCGCCGCTGCATCCGCCGGCGCGGCGTCGGGATGACGCGCGCGCCCTCCCGGTAGAAGTCGGCGTCGAGCAGCGAGTGCAGCGTGACGACGCGGTCCGAGTGCGTCGCGCCTTTGTTCACGAAGTCGACGACGATGCCCGCCTCCTTGCGCGGGTGGATGCGCATGATCCGCCCGATGCGCTGCTGGTAGACGCGGCGGCTCGCCGTCGGCGCCAGATGCATGACGACGGTGGCGCGCGGAGAGTTCCAGCCCTCGGCCAGCAGCATGGCGTTGATGAGCACGTTGATCTCGCCGCGCTCGTATGCGGCCAGCGTCTCTGCCAGCTTGACCGGCGGCGTGCGCCCGGAGACGGCTTCGGCCTTCAGCCCGACGGCGCGGAACTCCTGCGCCAGGTGGTAGGCGTGGTCGACGCCGGCGGCGTACACGATTCCCGGCGTGTCGTCGAAGCGGTCGCGGTAGAGGCTCGCAGCGGCCTGGTTCAGGGCCTGGTGGTCGAGGACCCTGGCCAGGGCGTGCTGGTCGAAGTCCCCGCCGACGATCGGCACCGAGTTGATGGCGGCGACGGGCGGCACGCGGAGGCAGCGGAGCGACGCGATCAGGCCGCGCCTGGCCGCGTCCTGGAGCGGCAGGTCGTCGACCGAGGCCGGGAAGACGTCCGCCACCTGCTTGGCGATCAGCTGCTCGGTGGCGGTCATGCCGACGTAGATCGGCTCCGGAAAGCTGCGGATGGCCGCGCTCGTCTTCTCGCCGAGCGCCGTGTGCGCCTCGTCGCAGATGACGAGCTGGTAGGCGTCGCGGCGCAGGTCGCCGACATGGCGGGCGAACCAGGCGTACGTCTGGATCGTGATCGGGTTGTCGATCGCGGGGCGGCTGTCGACGATCTCGGGGACGAGCCGGGCGCCGTAGCCCTCTGCCGTCAGCTCGCGGCGGAACTGGTTCACGAGCAGGCGCCGGTGCGTGAGGATGAGCACGCCGATCGAGCGCGCCGCCTCGACGAACCCGGCGGCCGCGATCGTCTTGCCCGACGCGGTCGGATGGCGGAAGCGATAGCGGCGGGCGGCGCCCGGATCGGACGCCGTCGCCTCCTCGATCTCGTCCAGCTCGCCGTCCAGCTCGTCGTCGTCCTCCTCCTCGTCGGCGACCGCGGCGACCTGGTCGGCATAGCCGTTCGGGCCGTTGCCGTTCTCCTGCTGGCGCTGGTTGGCCGCGATCAGCTCGGTGAGCATCCCGGCCAGCGCGTCGATCTGGTGGCGGCGGAGCTCGGTGCCGGAGGCAAGATGCGGAGGCTTCTCGGAGAGGACGCGCTCGAGCCCGAGCATGAGCGCGAAGCGCACCTTCCACTCGGGCGACGGGCGCTCCGCCCCGGCGGCCATCTCCTCGAGCGCCTCGTCGAGCGCCCGCCGGCGTGCCGTCCCGGGCGCGAGCACCTCGCGCGGGTCCTCGTCCTCGTGCAGGAACGGCTCTCCGGCCCAGGCTCCGGCGCGAAGGGCCGCGGCCTCCAGGCCGTTCGCCTCGTCCGAGGCTCTCGTCGGCTGGTCGATGGTCTTCTGCATGCGCGCAGCACGCGCCCGTGCTGCATCGTTCGAGAAGGTGCGCCCGCCGATCGATGCGGGCGGCGCACAGGCAGCATAACGGATGGAGCGGCCGACGACGGGAAATCGGCCGGGAAGGAGACGGCGCCACGCGCCTCGCGGCGGCACGCAGCTGCCACGAAGCCGCGGGCGCGCCGCTTCCAGCGGCGACCGGCCGGGCGGCTCAGCCGCCGATACCGCCGAAGATGGCGAAGGGGTTGTGCGGCATCACCTCGTACACGAGCTCGCCGCCCGGCTCGACCTCTCCGTGCAATGCCTGCGCGAGCTCCTCCGCCTCCTCCCGCGACGCGGCGCCGACGAGGACGAAGCGCCAGCGGCGCACCACCTGCCGGCCCTCCCGCTCGAGTCGGTCGGCGAGGGCGTCCGCCTCCTCGTGCGAGGCGCAGGCGATGCGGACCTCCCAGGGCGCGTAGCCGTGCGCGACGACCTCCTCCTCCCACCTCGGCTGGGGCGGCTCGTCGTCCCAGCGCTCCTCGTCCGCGAGCCAGTGCTCGACGCGCACGAGCCTCGCCTCGATGCCCGCCTCCCGCAGCTCCGCCTCGACGATGTCGCGGGCGTGCGCTGCCTGGTGCCCGGACGAGGCGTAGACGAAGAGCGTGTCGCCCTGCCGCGAGACGGCGAGCCGCTCGGCGGCGAGCTCGTGCGCGAGCTCGCGCGCGCGGGAGCCGAGGTCGAGGCCGAGCCGCTCGAGGAAGCCGCCCGGCTCCTCGTCGAGCTCGACCCTGATCCGCCAGTCGTCGCGGGCCATGCACCACCAGGCTATCTCGGCCCG